>NZ_JAGSYA010000003.1:0-667156 GCF_025685395.1 Terriglobus tenax
GTGCTTCGACAGAACCTTCGTGATCGCCGCCGTCAACGTCGTCTTGCCGTGATCGATGTGACCAATCGTTCCCACGTTTACGTGAGGCTTAGACCGGTCAAATTTTTCCTTCGCCATCTTGTTCTCCTGTCAGATTTGCACACCCGGTCGTCTACGGCCGGGCTTGTTTCAAACTTGTTGTGGGGTTTGCGCAGCGCCTCAGTAGTAGGCGTACACCTTCAGATACTTTGACCGCAGTTCGAGAGCGACCTTCTCCAGGGAGGAGAGGTACAACTCGCGGATCATTCCCTTGTCGCCATCGCCCAGCTTGGCATAGCCCGCAGCAGCAGCGCTGCCCAGCTTGCCAGACGAGAGAATCTGCTCAAACTCGCGAATACGGAGCTTGGCGCGATCGAGCGACTTCAGGAAGTCCTGCACTTTTGCGGAAGAAAAAGAGCTCTCAACGGCGCTCTTGACCGCGTTAAATGTCTGCTGGTCTTGCACAGGAATTACTGCCTGTTCGTACATCCAATCTCCTCGACAGCACCGAAGCATCTGGAGCGGGAGACGGGAATCGAACCCGCGACCAACAGCTTGGAAGGCTGTGACTCTACCACTGAGTTACTCCCGCCCGCCTTACAACAGCTAATCGCCTTTGGCTCTTAGCTGCTTCGCCGTTTTGCGAAAGGCCAGAGGCCTGACAGCGAAACGGCTGAAATTCTGGAGCTGATGATGGGGCTTGAACCCATGACCTCTCCCTTACCAAGGGAGTGCTCTACCACTGAGCTACATCAGCTTCTTTTCATCCTGCCGGTACTTCATGCGGCCCAGCAGGATACGTACAGCAAAAAATCCTAGCAGAATCAGTGTGAGGGAGCGGTACTTGCCCGGCTCCATCGTTTCCCAGGCTGCTGCTGCCAGCCCAAGAAGCACTATAAACGCGATGGTCATTCGACCGGAACCGCCCGCGCTTAAATCCATCGGCTCCGCCCTCTTCAAACTCAATGGTGCACAGGGGAGGATTCGAACCTCCGTACGTCATTGACGGGCAGATTTACAGTCTGCTGCCATTAACCACTCGGCCACCTGTGCACGTTGCCACCCCTCTGCACGCAATTCCGCATCACAACTCAGGACAACCGTTGAAATGGCAGGAAGTGCAGCCGGAAGGGCGTTACTACCAAAACCTTCGCTGCTAAGGGAGCTTTGGAGCTGGCGAAGGGATTTGAACCCCCGACCGTCTGATTACAAATCAGATGCTCTACCAGCTGAGCTACGCCAGCCCAAACAGCAATCTGCGCTGCCCGCGTAGGAGCAGCGCAATTCCAAATCTAGCACAGGGGCGGCTGTGGGTAAACTCACCCTGGCACGCAGCGTTATCTTTTTACCTGGCGTCGCGTCCCACACTATAGTTTTCTGCTCTCTTCTGAGGTGTCTCCATGGTTCGCCTGCTTGCTTTTGGCTCATTGCTCGCCTTCGCACTTTCGCCCTGTCTGGCGCAGGATGTCACCGGCGCACAGGACAGCGGCCCGGCCTCGCCCAATGTTGCCGCTCCCAGGGAACCGAAGACTCTTTCAAACGACGCCGTCATCCGCATGACCAAAGCCGGCCTTGATGCCGACATCATCGCGCAGACCGTGCGCACTCAGCCAGGCATCTATACCACCGGCCCCGACGACCTTATCGCCCTCAAAGAAGCCGGCGTCTCGCAGCAGGTTATCTCCGCCATGATGGCGAAGAGCTCCGGTATCTTCACGCACGTAGAAAAGCCGCCTGTGGAGACAGCCCCGCTCTCCTCGCAGGTGGATGACATCGGCATCTACTACAAGATGCGCGAGACCCGTGACTGGGAACCCATGCCCATTGAACTGGTCAACTTCCGCCAGGGAGGAGCTCTCAAGTCCACGCTCACCAACGGCATCATCAAGAAAGACATGAACGGCCACGTGAAGGGCACAAGCTCCAGGCTGAATCTGCGCGCAGGAGACAAGGTATTGCTCTATGTTCCCAGCGGCACCTCTCCCGAGGAGTACATCTTCGTCCGCTTCCGTCAGCACTCCGACAACCGCGAGTTCCGCACCGAGACCGGCAACGTCTTCCACACCCAAACGGGAGCCGACCGCGACGCTGTGCCCTTCCATCCGGAAAAGATCGGCAAGAACATGTACAGCTTTGAGCTGGAAGAAAATATCGGGCCGGGTGAGTACGGCATCCTCCCTCCCGGCAATGTCAACGCCCGCGGCATGGCCAATGCCGGCAAGATTTATACCTTTGCGATTGGGAAGTAGAGAACGGCATCGCTTTTGTTTTTCTGTGTTGTCATTTCGTAGCGAAGCGAAGGAATCTGCTTCTCTGCAAAGTTCGCTTGCGCCCCACCCTCCGGCGATTCCGTTTGCCTCTCCGCCCGCAATCCCGCACAATCAATAACGCATGCGAAAACGCACGCGGTACTCGCTGCTCATCGCCCTCGCGCTGCTGGCTGCGCTGGTGGTCTCTATCCTTCTGCGCAAGAACGCACCGCCCGAAGTGGCGCGCCTTCTGCCGGAGTCGGATGGCATTCTCTACCTGAACCTCAAACCCATCCGTGCCGTCACAAAGCTGGAAAAGAAGACGATTCACCGGACACCGGACTACCAGAGGTTCACCGACGCGACCGGCTTCATCTTTGAGCGCGACCTGGACACCGTGGCTTTCTCGCTGCACCGGATGCAGGACCCCAACGGGCCCAATGGTCCGGTGGCCTACTCTGAGGTCTTCGAAGGCCGCTTTGACAGCAAGCGTCTGACCGACTATCTGCGGTCCATCTCCAGCGCCACCGAAAACTACGCCGGGCATGAGATCTTTACCGTGCCGGTGGAAGGCCGCACCCTGCGCGTCACCACGCTGGGCTATGACATGGTGGCCGCCTCCAACATGCCCACGGCCGAGCAGATCCATTCCATTCTCGACCGTTACCGCGCCTCGGCTTCGCCCTTCTCCGGAAACTCTCTGCTCAGCCAGCACTACAGCTCTATCCCGCTGCTGTCCTTTGCCTGGGGCATCGGGCAGATCGGTCTCCCCTTTACGGAGAACGGCAACATGAGCGCCGGCGGTGTGCAACTCCCCCTTCCACAGGACGCCACCTTCATTGCCTCGGCGCGCTTTGTCGGCTCTCTGCGTTTGCGGGTGGAAGAGATTGCCGCCAACAAGCAGGATGCTGCCCGCGACGCCGCCAACATGAATGTGTTGCTCACGCTCTTCCGCGGATTCGAGCTCAACCAGTCCCGCTCGGTCGAGGACTCGGTCATGCTGGAAACCCTGGCCAACGCCAAGGTGGAGCAAAAGGACGATCGCATTCTTCTCAACTCCACCGTATCGCTCGAAGCGCTCCGCCGGGCGTCCAATCCTCAGGACGAAAGAGAAGGAAAGGCGGACTGAGTTTTGAACAACCGTACGATTGTGCTGATGAAGGGAATTGTCTTTCCTCTCTGCCTGGTACCGTTCTTCGGCATAAGCTGGGCCTTCTGGCAGGCCTCGACCGGCGCGCAGCCAGACGCTCTCGGGGCTGACCCGGTCAACACGTTGACGCACTGGACCGGCGACTGGGCTCTGTGGATGCTGCTGGCCTCGCTTGCCATCACGCCTCTGCGTCGGCTCACGCCAAAGCTCGCCTGGCTCATCCGCTTCCGCCGGATGATCGGTCTGTTCGCCTTCTTCTACGCCACGCTCCATCTTGGAACCTACCTCTTCCTCTTCTCCGGCTATGACATCAACGGCGCCTGGGAGGGAATCAAGTCCGGCCACATCGGCATTTTGTTCGCCAACTTTGCCGCCGTCTGGCCCACCATCTGGGATGATGCCCTGAAGCGGAGGTTCGTACAGGTTGGCCTTCTGAGCTGGTTCATCCTGCTGCTGCTCACACTCACCAGCCCGCAATGGGTGCTGCGCAAAATGGGAGGCAAGCCCTGGCAGCGCCTGCATCGCTGGGTCTACGCCGCAGGCATTCTGGCCATCATCCACTACTGGTGGCTGGTGAAGAAGGGCGTCCTTACGCCCTGGAAGGACACCGCCGTCCTGGCCATCCTTCTACTGGCCCGCGTCGGCTGGACGTTGTGGAAGAAACGCAAAGTCCCGGCGCAGGCGGCAGCTCCGGTCGCTTAATATCCCGGCTTTTTGCTTTTTTTGTCTCTATTCCCCTGCAAGGATCTGCTTTTCCTGACTCACAACCCGGCGACGCCCCATTCCTCCGCGAAACGGGGATGAATCAGGGATACGCAACTTTCCCTTCGCGGACAGGTTCTAACAGACACGCGGAGGTACGTCCCCATGCGCCGAGCGTTTGTCCTTGCCGCTGTTGTTGTCCTTGTCCCTGCCCTGGCTCTCCCGGCGCAAATGCCGAAGGTGAAGCCGTCGAAATCTGCAAAGCCCGAGGCTCTCTTGCCCCTCACCGACCGTGAGCGAGCCCAGCAGTTGCTCAATCGCTTCACCTTCGGTGCGCGCCCCGGCGAGGTAGAGCAGGTGCTTGCCCAGGGAAGCGATAACTGGCTGAACCAGCAGCTCAGCCCCTCCGGCCTCAAGGACGATGTCGCCTCCCGCCGCATGGGCGACTACCCGGTTCTGCGCATGTCACCTGACCAGGTCGTACAGACCTTCCCTGCACAATTTGTGGTGCAACAGATCGCCGAAGGCAAGATCCCCAAGCCCGGAGGCCCGCAAACGGACCCGCAGCTTGCTTCTGTTTACGAGGTCGCGCTCTGGCGGTGGCAGAAGTCGCTCGACGACAAAAAAGTCGACGCCGATGGCACTACCCACATGCCCACTCCCGAGCAGCAGGAGGCCCAGAAGAAGGCGGACCAGGCCACCGCCGCGCGCATCGCAGGAGAACTCTTCGCCATCGATCGCAAGCAGCGCATGGCTGATCTTCTCTCCCGCCCCGTGCCCGACCGCGCCGCCTTCTGCCAGTACGTTGCCGGTGAGCAGAAGAACCTTCTCCTCGGCGAGTTCACACCTCGCGAGCGCGAGTTCTTCTACGCCATGGGAGCTACCGGTGGCTCCAGTTATCGCGCTCTGCAGGAGATCAGCGAGGCGAAGATGCTTCGCATGGTGCTGAGCGAGCGCCAGCTGCAGGAGGTGATGACCGACTTCTGGTTCAATCACTTCAACGTCTTCGGCCCCAAGGACTCTGACCAGTGGTACACCGCCGCCTACGAGCGCGATGCCATCCGCCCCTTCGCCCTGGGCAAGTTCCGTGACCTTCTGCTGGCCACGGCCAAATCCCCGGCCATGATGGTGTATCTGGACAACTACACCTCCATCGGCCCCAACAGCGAGGCCAACGGCGGCAAGCGGAAAGACGGCAAGCGCAACGGCCGCGGCCTGAACGAGAACTATGCCCGCGAAGTGATGGAGTTGCACACCGTCGGCGTCAACGGCGGCTATTCCCAGGAGGATGTGACCCATCTGGCAGCCATTCTGACCGGGTGGAGCGTCGACAATCCAAACCTGGGTAGCAAATTCGTCTTCGACCCTAAAAAGCACGAGCCCGGCGAGAAGCAGTGGTTCGGACAGACCATTCCCGACGACCCCAACAACGGCCAGCAGCAGGGCATCATCGCGCTGACAAAATTGGCGGCTATGCCGCAGACCGCGCACTTCCTCAGTTGGAAGCTGGCGCAGCGCTTCGTCGCGGACGATCCTCCACCCGCACTCGTCGACCGCATGGCCGATACGTACCTGAAGTCCGACGGCGACATCAAGAAGGTGCTGCTCACGCTCATCCATTCGCCCGAGTTCAACTCGCGCAAATACTTCCGCAACAAGGTCAAGACCCCAGAGGAGTTCCTTGCCTCCGCCTTCCGCGCCACGGCCACGGATCCCACCAACCCCGGCCAGATGGTCCAATCGCTGCGCCAGATGGGCATGCCGCTCTACGGGAAGCTGGAGCCGACCGGCTACTACCTCACCGCCGACCACTGGATGAATACCACCGCCCTGATCGACCGGCTGAACTTCGCCGTACAACTGACGCAGGGCAAGTACGGCGGCCAGAAGTTTGATTCCTCGCGCCTGCTGGCCGTCGGCCTGATGTCGCAGCCCAGCGTTGGTGGTGTGAAATCCGTGAACATGCCTGCCGCCGGCCCGGGCCCGCGCGCCCTGAAGGTGGCCGACATCACGACCACGCGCGGCCGCGGCCCCGCTGGCCTTACCGGCATGGACGTTGCTTTGGATGTGCTCGAAAAGACGCTGGTTGGCGGCCCGGTCTCCGACAAGACCAATGCGCTGATTCACCAGCAGGTCGCTCAGCCCGCACCGCAGGTCATCACGCCATCCCAGCCTGACAGCCAGCCGATGACGGCCACGCAGACACCGCAACCACAGCAGCCCCTCAGCCCACCGGACACGCTCAACATGCTCACGGCGCTGGTCCTCGGCTCACCGGAGTTCCAGATGCGCTAGGTTCTATCGGCACACAAGAACGCCTGTCATCTCGACCGGAGCGAAGCGGAGAGATCTGCATTCACGGCGTGAGCATAGACCCTTTGCAAATCATGGTTCCGCCCCGATACTGGCAGCATGACCAAACAGTTTCTGGCGGCAGCGGTCTTTGGCCTCGCACTCTCCGCGGCATCGGCACAGCAGTTGGACTTCAGGGTAACCGGAGCGCCCTTACGCGCGGACTCCGTCGACCCTGCCATCGCGCCCCTGCTCAGGCAGGTTTCGGCGACGCAGATCCAGAAGAACATTGAGAAGCTGGTCAGCTTCCACAATCGCTCCACGCTCTCCAGCATGGAGACGGGCCTTCCCGAAGGCACCGGTATCACCGCCGCCGCGGCATGGATCAAGTCCCAGTTCGAGCAGTACTCAAAAGACTGCGGCGGTTGCCTCGAGGTGAAGGAAGACACCTTTATCGAGCCCGCCGGCAAGCCCTCCGCGAACGGCGCTCCGCCGCGCATTAATCGCCCCACAAAACTCACCAACGTCTACGCCGTGATGAAGGGAACCGACCCCACACAGTCCGCCCGCAGGGTGCTGGTCACCGGCCACTATGACACCCGCGTGGGCGACGTGATGGACACGCACGCCTTCGCCCCCGGAGCCAATGACGACTCCAGCGGAACCGCCGTCAGCCTGGAGTGTGCCCGCGTCCTCAGCAAGGCAAAGCTGCCCGCCACCGTGATCTTCGTTGCTGTCGCCGGAGAAGAGCAGGGGCTCAACGGCAGCCGTCATCTCGCCCAGCTTGCCAAAAGCGAGGGATGGCAGCTTGAGGCCGTGCTGAATAACGACATCGTCGGCGGCAACACCACGCCCGGAGAGAAGCTGCAAAGCAAGTCGCTGGTGCGCGTCTTCTCTGAGAATGTTCCGCTCAACGCCACCGAGGCTGAAATGCGCCGCATGCTCTCGCTGGGCGAGGAAAGCGACTCGCCTTCGCGGCAGGTCGCCCGCGAGGTGCTCAGCGTCGCCCGCACGTATTTCCCCGTGCCCACCTCGGTCAAACCGGTCATGGTGCTCAGGCTGGACCGCTACCTGCGTGGCGGCGACCACTCCAGCTTCAACCGGGAAGGCTTCGCCGCTGTCCGCTTCTCCGAGTGGCGCGAGGACTTCCACCACCAGCACCAGCAGGTACGCACCGAGAACGGCATCGAGTACGGTGACCTGCTCAAATTTGACGACTTCGGCTACATCGCCCGCGTCGCCCGTCTGAACCTGGCCACTCTGGCGACCATGGCCACCGCTCCCGGCATGCCTGCAAAGGTGCGCATGGTTACCAGCAACCTGGACAACGACTCCATCCTGAAGTTTGACGCGCCCGAAGGCGCTCCCGAGGGCACCTGGTACCAGCTCGTCTGGCGCGAGACTAACGCCTCCGACTGGCAGTTCGCGGGCAAAGCCGCAGCCTATGCGGAGAAGGCCGACGGAGCGACCCACACCGTCACTCTGCCCGTCTCAAAGGACAACACCCTCTTCGGCGTACGCGCGTGCACCAGGGCTGGCATCTGCAGCCCCGCGGTCGCCCCGCTGTAAATAACGCATCCCGGTCACGATTCCGGGTGCCCCACATCTCGATTCTGAGATGTGGGAAAGTCGTCTGCTTGGTCATTCCGCAGAGAAAGCGGAGAAATCTGCTTTTCGCGTTTGCAGTGCTACCGCAGGTGCGCCAGCCAGTAGCCAAACAACGCCAGCACCAGCCCGGCTCCCAGGAAGGTAACCGTCTGGCGCGTCAGGTACTTCTCACGTCCGGAGGTCATGCGTGGCAGCAGGGGAAATCCCATGGCCAACCCGCAGACAAAGCCGCCCACGTGCGCCATGTTGTCGATGTGGATGCCGGTGTCGAAGACCATCGTCGCCAGGCCAATCGCCAGGTTCAGGATGGCGAACTGGATTACCGATCCGCGCAGCTTCTTCAGCTCCGGCCAGGGAATCGGCAGGTTCCGGTTCGACAGCAGCACGATCAGGATGCCGGCCAGGCCGAAGACCGCTCCCGAGGCTCCCGCTCCGGCCGAGCCCATCAGGGGGCACCAGTCCCGGTCCCAGATGCAGGCCATCACGTTGAAGGCCATGCTCAGCAGGTTTCCGGCGGCTCCGGTCAGAATGTAGACAAAGATCATGCCACGGCGGCCCAGCAGCGGCTCTCCCAGCAGACCCAGGTTCCACAGGCACCACATGTTGGTGGCCAGATGCAGCATGCCCACGTGGACGAACATGGCCGTCAGCAGACGCCACCACTGCCCCTCCAGCACCAGCACAGAGATATTCGCGCCATAGTGCTGCAGGTCGCGCGAACTGGGCAGCGTCGGAGAAACTCCATGCAGCACCATCCACGCAAAGACGGCGCAGTTCACGCCAACAAGGGTGTACGTTGCGGGAGCGGCAAGGAAATTCCAGCCTGAGGAGCGTCGGTTCTGCGGCTGCGTCTCGGGCGGCAGCACCTCGGCTTCAGGAGCGGAATAAGAAGATTGGCCAGCGGGGTCCATCAGTGGGGGTCTTGCTCTCTCAGGGTAGCACTTTCCAGCTTGGATGCTGCCGACCGGAAACAGGTGCCGCAAAAAACGACAAAGCCCCGGAAAACCGGGGCTTTGAGGAAAGCTGAAGCTGGATCAGGCGCGCTTGAAGCGCTCGCGGGCTTCTTCCGACATGCGATCCTGCAGCATGCCGTTCAGTACCTTGGGGGCAGGGGTCGCAATGGCGACCAGGACCCACGCAATGGTCGAGAACAGCAGACCGGCAACGGCGGCATCCTTCATTGTCAGCGCCCATTCCACGCGGCGCAGGTGCAGATGCGCCAGCGCAACCTGCGACAGGCCGGCATAACGGTGCAGAATTCCCACCGCGACGACAAACGCCAGCACCGAAAGCGTGCTGACAACAATCAGGGAGACATCAATGGTCCGGTGCAGCTGCTGACGGCTCCGGCAGTGCTCGCATGAGGCCAGATGGCGCTCATAGTCCACGCGCATCTCCGGTGTAAGGCCAGAGATGTCATATCGCCATCCGGAAAGAATGTCGCCTACTACCTGGTCCGTGCATTCTGATGTGCGCATGCAACTCCTTCCTGGCCCAAAGCCTTAGTTTTCATGCGGAATGTGAATACCATTTTACAAAAATTTGACTTTCTGCCGTTACAAAAAGATTCACGTATCGGCGGTTAAAGGCACAGCGGCTCCATCGGAGCATCCTGCCTTGCGAGCAGCACCTTGTTGCCCAGAAGACCCATTTTTCCGTTCAAAGCCTCTTCCGCCGCCATCCGTGCCAGCTCGGGAAGGTTATTGCTTTCAGACAGATGCGCCAGGATCACGAACTGCGCTCCGCCGTCATAGTCTTTGCTCAGAAATTCCGCCGCGGCGTGGTTGGACAGGTGGCCTACTCGCGACATCACTCTCTGTTTGACGCTCCACGGGTACGGTCCGTCCCGCAGCATCTCCGGATCGTGGTTTGACTCCAGCATCAGCACGTCGCACCGCTTGACCGCCAGCTTGACGTTGGGTGGCATATAGCCAAGATCCGTCGCCACCGCCACCCGGCAGCCCTCCGCCTCAAACACAAACCCACAGGGGTCGGCTGCATCGTGCGGAATCGTAAAGGGGTTCACCGAGATGTCGCCGACGGTGAATCCGCGTCCTGCGGCAAAGTACTCCACCGTAGGCAGGCGGGCAGGATCAGCCTTGGGAGCCTCGGTTTCGGTCTCAGCCTCGTCGGCAATGCCTTCGGCGGCGGCCGCAGTCATCGTGGCAACCTCGCCATCCGGCCCCTGGCCGTAGCGGGCTTCCATCTCCTGCTCGCGGCCGGCCAGCCACTGGGCATAGGTCATGCGCTTCTGCGGCGTTACCTGCCGCACCCAGGCGCGGTGGGTCTGCTCGGTGAAGTACACCGGGATGCCCAGCTTGCGGGCCAGCACCGGCAGACCGTTCACATGGTCCAGATGTTCATGGGTAATCAGGATAGCGTCCAGCGCCTCCGGCTCTTCGCCCGCGGCGCGCATGCGCTTCATCAGCTCGCGGCAGCTCAGCCCGGCATCCACCAGAAGGCGCGTGGAACAGGAGGAGACCATGGTGCTGTTTCCCTTGGAACCCGAAGCCAGCACCGTCATCCGCATGACTTAAACGATACGCCCCTCCGCTGTGCAAACGGAGGGGGTATTTTTCGTGGTTCCGGGCCGGTTTTCCTGCCCGGAATACCGGACGCTTACTTTTTCGGCTTCAGCGGAGCCAGGAAGTTCACCCGGCTGCGCATCACAACCTCGTCGCGCTGGTTCAGCGTGATGGTGGAGATGGTGATTACACCGTAGTTCGGCCGCTTGTGCGACTGCCGCACACCCACCACCTCGGTGTCCGTATGAAGGGAGTCATTCGGGCGCACCGGCATGGTCCAGCGGATCTCTTCCACGCCCGCGCCGATCATACCGCCGGCTACCTTGATGGTCTCCACGCGCATGCGCATCACGATAGCCGCCGTCAGCCAGCCGGAAGCCGCCAGGCCGCCGAAGAAGGAGTTCTCGCCGGCCGTTTCATCCAGGTGAAAGGGCTGAGGGTCATACTTCTCGCCGAATTCCTTGATGTCGGTGGCGGTAATCTTCACGCTGCCGTGCGATTGAAACTTCTGTCCAAGGTGGAAATCTTCAAAGTAAAGCTCGTTGGCCATACGCTCCTCTGTTGAGCGAAGTCTATCAAAGCGCGATGCGGACCAGCAGGCAGGTGATGTTGTCTCCGCCGCCCATGACGTTGGCCTCGCCGATCATCGACCGGCATACCAACTCCAGATCGCTCCCTGCGGCGCGCAGATGGCGCGCTAGGTCGTTGTCGGAAAGATCGCGGATCAGGCCGTCCGAGCACAGCAGGTACAGGTCACCCGGAAGGGCATCCTCGCAGCGAATCTCCGTCTCCAGCTCCGGATGCGACCCCACCGCGCGCGTAATCACGTTGCGTACCGGCGAGAACTCAGCCTCTTCGGCCGTCATCAGGCCCGCACGCACCTGCTCTTCCACCAGAGAGTGGTCTTCGGTCATGCGTTGCAGCTTGCCGTCGCGCAGACGATAACAGCGTGAGTCGCCCGCATGCGCGATCCATGCCTCAAAGGGAGTCTCGTGGCCCTCTTCACCCGGCTGCAGCAGTATGGAGACCAGCGTGGTGCCCATACCACGCAACTCGCGGGAGCTGCGTGCCTTGGCAAGAATGGCCTTGTTCGCGGAGGCAACCGCCTCGTCCAGCAGTTGCGCAGGCGAGGCGCGGCGCTTGGACGCCTTGCGAGCGATGAACTCTTTCAGAAAAGTTTCGACCGCCAGGTGGCTGGCCACTTCGCCCGCTGCGGCTCCGCCCATGCCGTCGCAGACCACAAACAGCCCCGCCTTTGCATCCGCGCCGCAGGCGTCTTCATTGCCTTTGCGGACACGGCCCACATCCGACAGCATCGCGTGCTCGAGCTTCAGTTCTGTACGGGGTCCCATCCCATCACCGACGATACACGCTTCTGCAGCCAGAGGACGATTGCATTTTTCACGGCATCGGTTAGCCTCTAACTCTGTGGGACAAATCCTGTTTGGCGACAATCTACCCAAGCTCAAGAAGCTGGCTGCAGGCTCAGTCCCGCTGATCTATATCGACCCGCCCTTCAACACCGGGCGCGTGCAGAAGCGGCAGCGCATCCGCATCGTGCGTGATGAAGCCAACGGCGACCGCAGCGGATTCGCAGGCAAACGCTACCGCACGGAGAAGCTTGACGGCCCTTCCGGATACCTGGACGTCTTCGATGACTTTCTCGGCTTCCTTCGCCCGCGCCTTGAAGAAGCCCACCGCATCCTCACGCCCAACGGCTCCATCTTCCTGCACCTGGACCCCCGCGAGGTGCACTACGCCAAGGTGATGATGGACGGCATCTTCGGCCGCGAGAGCTTTCAGAACGAAATCATCTGGGCCTACGACTACGGCGCACGGTCGAAGTCCCGCTGGCCGGCCAAGCACGACAACATCCTCTGGTACACGAAGGACCCGTCCGAATTCACCTTCAACTTAGCCGAGTGCGACCGCATTGAGTACATGGCGCCCAAGCTGGTCGGTGCCGCCAAGGCCGCTAAAGGCAAAACGCCTACGGACGTCTGGTGGCACACCATCGTCTCGCCCACCGGCAAGGAGAAGACCGGGTACCCCACGCAAAAGCCGCTCGGCGTGATGGAACGCATCATCAAGGTGCACTCTAACCCCGGGGACCTGGTGCTGGACTTCTTCGCCGGCTCCGGCACCACCGGCGTAGCCGCTGCGCAAAACGGCCGCGACTTCCTGCTGATGGACTCAAGCCGCGAAGCCGTCGCCATCATGCGCAAACGGCTTGCGAAATGGATGCGGAAAAAGAAGTAGCTGAATCCAACAATAAAAGCTTGTCATCCCGGCCGAAGGCGTATCGCGCCTTCGGCCGGGATACAGATGGGGGAGTGGCTGCCCCTAGCGTGCCGTCCGCGTCCAAGAGAGCAACCCACTCCTGCGTAGTATGGGAGCGCGGCTTTCTCTTGGAGTGTTGCGATGCGGTTGCGGCGCACAACCCGGGCGGTTGGCATGGCGCTGGTGCTGCTGGGCGTGGGATATGCGCAGCGCGGCTTCCGGGAGTATCCGTCGGTGGAGTATGGCCGGCGCTCGCCGCTTCCCGATGACTGGCAGAAGCCGGGCGAATGGACCTTTGCGCGTCTGATGTTTCCCGGCGGGCCGCTGGATGGCTATCGTGGGCGTTTTGACGGCCCATGGCAGGAAGGACTATCGCTTTGGACGCAGGACTACCCCAAGGCCGACCGCGATTTTGCTGCGAGTGTCCGCCGCCTGACACGCATTGATGCGCGCAGCGTGGAACAGCCGGTGAACCTTGAAAACGGTGACGAGGTCTATGACTATCCGTGGATCTATGCCGTGCAGGTAGGCGAATGGGGACTGACCGGGACACAGGGCGCGAAGCTGCGCGACTACCTGCTGCGTGGCGGATTCTTTATGGCTGACGACTGCCATGGTTCAGAAGAAGAGGCGTACTTCACCAAGACGATGAAGATGGTCTTTCCGGAGCGCGACCTAGTGGAGATTCCGGATAATGACCCGGCCTTTCATACGGTCTTCGATCTGACCGAGCGCATCCAGGTTCCAGGCGCGGAGCACCTGAACAACGGCTACAAGAAGGACGGACGCGTGCCGCACTGGAAGGGAATCTACGACGACAAGGGGCGGCTGATGGTGGCGCTGAGTTTGAACTCTGACATTGGCGATTCGTGGGAGTTCTACGACTCGCCTTGGTATCCGCTGAAGTATTCGGAGATGGGGATCAAACTGGGTGTGAACTATGTGCTGTATGGGATGACGCATTGAGGACTAGCAGTGCACAAATGCCGGTCTCTCCACTCCGCGCAACGCGCTCCGGTCGAGAGGGCAGAAACTAACCGAGTGCTCAGGATGACCCAAAAAACGAAACCCACCCTTCGTGATGTGGCTGCGAAGGATGGGCAAGAGCTTGCGCTTTACCTGTTGATCGTCTTCATGCCGGTGGCGTTGTAGCGGTCGCCTGCGACGGCGCCCTTGGGCACTGCGGCTTCGATCTCCGCAAGCTCTGTTGCGGTGAACTCGATCTGCGCCGACGCCGCGTTCTCGTCCAGGTATTTGCGGCGCTTGGTGCCCGGGATGGGGACAATGTCGTTGCCCTGTGCCAGTACCCAGGCGATGGCAAGCTGGCTGGCTTTGACACCTTTCTTCGCGGCCAGATCTTCCAGCTTCTGGACCAATAGCAGGTTCTTGTCCAGGTTCTCGCCGGAGAAGCGCGGGTAACGGGAGACGCGGGCGTCGGAGGCGTCGAGCCTGGAGGTGTCCTTGATGGCTCCGGTCAGGAAGCCGCGGCCCAGCGGCGAGTAGGCGACAAAGCCGATGCCGAGTTCGCGTACGGTGGGAAGAATCTGTTCTTCCACGTCACGCTCCCACAGAGAGTACTCGGTCTGCAGCGCGGTGATGGGATGCACCTTGTGCGCGCGGCGAATGGTTTCGGGGTTGGCCTCGGACAGGCCAAGGTACTTCACCTTGCCGGCCTGCACCAGCTCGGCCATGGCACCGACGGTCTCCTCAATGGGAACGTTGGGGTCGACGCGGTGCTGGTAGTAGAGGTCGACATAGTCGAGCCCGAGGCGCTGCAGCGAGGCATCGAAGGCCCGCTTCACATATTCGGGACGGCCGGAGACCTCCCAGAAGGCGGGGTCTTCGGGCTTGCGAAGATTACCAAACTTGGTGGCGAGGAAGACCTCGTCGCGGCGCGGTTTGATGGTCCTTCCAACCAGTTCTTCGTTGTCGCCCATGCCGTAGACATCGGCGGTGTCGAGGAAGGTGATGCCGAGATCGAGCGCTCGCAGCAGCGTGGCGGCGGATTCCGTGTCATTGCGATCGCCGTAGAACTCGCTCATGCCCATGCAGCCAAGGCCGAGACGAGAGACGACGGCACCCTGAGAACCGAGTTTGACCTTTTCCATGCATGTTGGATGCCTCTGGGCTCCGCAAGGGTTCCGTCAGATTGCAACAGGCGGTACGGCGGCGGCCCTGCGGGCTCGCATACTGCGGTCGATACCGGTGGCGAGACGCAGAAAGATCCAGTACAGCAAGGGAGCCACGATGGCCGCAAACAGCACCCATGCGGCCACACCGGCTACCAACATGCGCCATAGCTGGTGAAACGCGACGCCGGGATTAGTTTTCACGGCGGCCGTGATCTGTTGCAGCGTCATGGTGGTGCGTTCGGAACGCAGCAGCCATTGCCCCATGCGGATGAACGGCAATAGAAGCGCAAGCTGCAGCGGATAGACAAGGTAGTTGGTCAGCTGAGCAGCCGGCAGGTTGAGCCGCAGTACGAATACCGCCAGAAGGCAGATCGCCGTTGTAGTCCCAAGCACAGGGAATACGCCGATCACCGCTCCAGCCGCCATGCTCAACGCAAGTCGGTGCGGCGTGATACCGTCCAGCAGCAGGTTGCGGAGGGGAAGAACGATACGGCGCTCAAGAAAGTCAGGCATGGTGGGATGTTGTTATTCCACGACGCCGTCGAACATGTCCGTGGTCATCGCCGCTGGCTGTGGCGTGGAGGCCGACATCAACAGGTAGAACTCCTGCTTGCCGAACTTGTCCAGGTACGGCCTGACGCTTTCCAGCACCGGCAACTGCGAGGCGTGCATCTCGAAGGCCAGGATACGCACCGGCAACACCGCTTCCGTGTTCAGTACGCAGGTCCACGGGGCAGGCATCAGCGGCTGGCGGTCGGGAATCGTGAAGTTGGTGGTGATGTGGTACAGCCGCTGCGCCAGGTGCGGCTCCAGATCAAGCTCCGGGTAGCGCTTGGGCCGGCCGGCCCAGTGATAAGCGGCCGTTGTGATGGCGGAGACCATGGTGTGGTCGGGATGCGTGTTCAGACCGCCGTCGAGGCCGAAGGTGACGACAACATGCGGCTTGAAAGTCCGCATGCGCTCGACCAGCTTCTTTCCCGCTTCTTCGACATCGGCGTGGACGAGCTGGGCGTCGTGATAATCCAGCAACTCATGGTGCTTGATGCCGAGTACCTGGCAGCTTGCGGCGAACTCTTCGCGGCGGATGCGGCCCAGCTCCTTGCTATCTGCGGAGCTGCCGCGGTTGGTGGCCGCCTGCCCGTCGGTCAGGCAGATGCAGCTGACCTCCACGCCGCTGCGGGTTGCCAGGGCAATCGCGCCTCCAAAGGCAAAGCACTCGTCGTCGGGGTGTGCGACGATGACCATCATCCTCAAGCCCATGCTGTGTTCTCTCCACTGGCGCTTTCGTTGAGCGCTTCTTCGTCAAAGGGCAGGCTGCCCGTTTCTACTACGGTGTCAGGACCGGCGCCGGCTACCGGAGCAAAGCTGCGGCGGTGCAGCGGTGTGGGTCCCAGTTCTTTGAGGGCGCGTTTGTGCGCCGGGGTCGCATAGCCTTTGTGTGAGGACAGACCGTAGCCGGGGTGTACCTCGTCCGCGGCACACATCAGGGCATCGCGGTGCACCTTGGCCACGACGGAAGCCGCCGCGATGGACAGTGAGAGCGAGTCGCCGTAGACCAGCCTGGTCTGCGCGCAGGGATGGTCGATGCGCATGGCGTCGATCAGCAGGTGGTCAGGCGCGATGCCCAGCCCGGCGACGGCGTTGAGCATGGCCAGACGCGATGCCTGGTAGATGTTGATGCGGTCGATGGTCTCTGCCGCGACCTCGGCCACGCAGACGGCCAGGGCCATGGCTCGCACCTGAAGATCGAGCCGTTCGCGGTCTTCGCGAGCCAGTTGTTTTGAATCGGTCAGACCGGCGGCGGCAAGTTCGGCGCACTGCTCGGGCAGAATGACGGCTGCTGCGACGACCGGACCATACAGGGCGCCACGGCCAACCTCGTCGACGCCCGCGATCAGGCGGTATCCCTTGAGCCGCAACGCCTGCTCACACTCGTCGGAGCAGACCAGCTGCCGCAGCATCCTCTGCTTGGCGGTGGAGGCAGCGAGCGGCTTCCCGGTGCGGGGGGAGACGGCTTTGGAACGGGGCAGCGGCATCGTCTGATTTCCAGTGTATCGCCTCACTTTTTGTAATCCTCCGCAGTTCGGCATATGCTTGCCAGCAAGATTCTCCCCAGGAAAGAGGAAACCCCGCGATCCGGCAACAACCGGGCGTGGAGAAACACGTTTTTATGCAGTGGAAATGGATGTGTTCTCTGGTGGTTTGCGCTGCGGCCCTGGTGGCAGCGCAGGATGCTTCACAGCCGGAAGGACCGGCCCAACCGACAGGCCCGGCAAAGCATGGCGGCCTGTTCAGCAGGAAGCCGAAGGTCGTCCTGAGCCCCGAGGAAGAGGCTCGCCAAAAAGCAGAGATCCAGCGGCAGATCGATGTCCTGCCGCGGCAGGGAGCGCCGATTCTGGATGAGAGCGGAAAACAGATTCTGGACCCCGATGCCAGGCCGATGTTTCAGCCTGCTCCCCGGCCGTTGCTGGACAAGCATGGTCAACCCGTCCTGGACGAGGATGGAAAACTGCTGCTGCAGACGAAGGACCACCTGGGCTATGACGCCCACGGCAAGAAGCTGAAAGCGGAAAAGGAGAAGATCCCGAAGAAGGTTCCGGTCACGATTGAACAGGGCACGCTGACCGTGGACGGATGGACAGGCAAGGCGCGGCTGAACTATGAGATCGACGATCTGAAGTACCTGTACATCTACGCTCCAGGCATTGGGAACACAGTGGTTTCCACGCTGCCGTTTCCGGGAGCTACCGCGCAGAAGAATGCCTTCGACGGCAAAACACTGACGATCAGCGTGGGCGAGCACCAGTTACAGATTGCCGGGGAAAAGCCGCTGCTTCACCAGAAGCATCCTGTGCCGGCCTACGTGCTGGTGGACAGGGAGTACAGCCGGGAGTCGCGCTTTCCCGTGATGGGGTACGGCCCCCTGCGCCGCGCGCCGTATGCCTGGCCGGCAGCCAAAGCCGTGGAAACAAGAGCTCCCGCACTGCCGAAGGAAGTTATGCCGGTGCTTGCCAGGCCAGCGGAGACACCGGGAAAACAGCCGTAGAGGGGTGCAACTTAAACACGAAAAAGCCGGCCTTTGGGCCGGCTTTTCGCGTCAAAAAATGACGCCGAGGCGTTACTTTACGCGCTCGACTTCCTTCAGGCGGGCAGCCTTGCCACGCAGAGCGCGGATGTAGAACAGCTTGGCGCGACGCACCTGGTAGGAGCGAACCTTCTCGACCTTGTCGACAACCTTGGAGTTGTACGGGAAGATGCGCTCGACGCCCTGGCCGAAGCTCATCTTGCGAACCGTGAAGCTGCCCTGGGGGCCCTTCTTCGTGGCGATAACCAGACCCTCAAAGGCCTGCAGGCGCTCTTTGTCGCCTTCCTTGATCTTTACCTGCACGCGGACGGTGTCTCCGGGGCCGAATTCGGGAAGATCGGTCCGCTGGAGTTTCGCGGCAAGTCTCTGCATGATGGGGTTGATTGACATGACACACTTTTCCTTCGAAGAGTCGAAGTTTCAGTTTACAGGAAAGTCATACAGATGGGAACCTTCGCAGGCACCCCGCAGAGATTTTCCTTCAGGAAAGTTCCGGATCAGCCCGTCTGCTGATTGTTTTCCCGCTGCAGGCGCTCGTTCCAGGCGGCCAGAGGCTTGATTTCCGGCTGGGGAAGCTCCCTTCCCTTAACCGAAGCGGCCGTGGACTCCGCCTGAGGGGCACGGGGCAGGAACCAGTCGTTCAGGATTCCGGCAACGGCCTGCGTCGTTTCCGGCGCCATGCCGTGGATGCGGGCAGCGAGCCACGCCTGCGGAGTAATGGTCAGCTCCGCTTTCCGGGCGGCGACGGCATGGAAGATGCGGTTGGCGGCGCGCTTGGTGCTGGCGGAAAGTCCCGGTGTGGTGGCCGCGGCGGCAAACCACTGGTACTCCTTCGCGGCATCGCCCCGGAACTGCGCCTGAACGTGCGAGCCGGTGCGCAACAGCCCCGGGCAGACGGTGGTGACGAAGATCTTTTTCGATTTCAGCTCGGAACGGAGACCTTCGGAGAAGCCGGTTAGGGCAAATTTCGACGCGGTGTAGGGCAGCATGTGCGGCATGGCCAGCTTGCCGCCGATGGACGCGATGTTGACGATAGAGCCGGAGCCACGCACCAGCATCTGCGGCAGGACGGCGTGAATGGTGTTGAGCGCGGAGAAGAAGTTCACGCGCATGGCCTCGTCAAAGGCGGAGATGGGCTGATCTTCGATGGGCCCGACCTGGATGATGCCGGCGTTGTTGATCAGAACGTCAACGCGGCCAAAGTGGGTGGTGGCGCGCTGGATCAGGTCTGCGGCCGCCTTCTCGTCGGTGAGGTCGCAGGGCACCAGAAGTACGTCCTCGGCGTATTTCACGGCGGCACGGTCCAGCAGCATCTGGCGGGCTCGGAGAAGCTCATCCGCATCGCGGGCGGCGAGCACCAGCGAGGCTCCGCCACGGGCAAAGCGCTGGGCGAGAGCCAGACCGAGGCCGCGCGATCCTCCGGTGATGACGACCACCTTGTTGCGGATGGCCTTCTTGCGCTTCTGTGCGACGTAGACCGCCCCGGCGGTAATGGCCATGCCGGCGGCGCCCAGAAGCACCTGCGCTGTGGGATTGGTGGCCGTGGCGGAGCGGTAAAGCTTGCGCAGCGCGAGTTTCTTGCCGATTTTGAAGAGGATGCCCATGTCTTTTCTTTCAGACGGCAATTTGATGCACCCAGTTGCTAGACGGTGCTTCCGGAGTGCCAAACCGTCCAATATAGTGACAGAAGAACCATTATGGCGACGAAGCGTAAATCGAAGGGTGCTTACATGATCTCGGCTGTGGCCGAGATGTATGACATACATCCGCAGACGCTGCGCCTGTATGAGCGCGAAGGTCTGCTGCGTCCGTCGCGGTCGGACGGAAACACGCGGCTGTACACCGATGAAGACCTGGAGCGGCTGGAGTTCATCCTGAACCTGGCGCGCGACCTGGGAGTAAACATCGCCGGCATCGCCATTGTTCTGCAGATGAGGGAGCGCATGGAAGAGATGAACCGCCAGATGCAGAACTTTGTGGAATACGTCCGCACGGAGATGCTGACCCGCATGCAGCAGGCACAGCAGCCGCAGGGGCCGGGACTTGTGCCCTTCAAGCGGCCGGTGAATCCGAAAAAATAATCCACGATGATCTTCTGGTTGTTACGCGTCCTGTTTTATCTCGTGTGCTTGGGTACGGTGACCTCGGCCATTTACACCGGCATGGTGGTGGTGGCCGCGTTGAAGTACAACACTCGCAAGCGCCGCGCCGAGCGGCTGCCCGCTGACTTTATTCCTGCTGTAAGTGCCTGCAAGCCGCTGCATGGCGAGGAGCCTGGGCTTGAGAAAAATCTCGCCAGCTTCTTTGAGCAGCAGTATCCCGGTGCGTGGGAGCTGATCTTTGTCGCCCGTCACGCGAGCGATGCGGGTCTGCAGCTGGCGCAGAAGGTGGGCGAGCGCTATCCGCAGGTGAAGGCGCGTTACCTGACCTGTGGCGAGCCGCAGTATCCCAATGCCAAGATGTTTTCGCTCGGTGTGCTGGCTGAGGCTGCGGAGCATGAAGTCCTGGTGAGCAGCGATGCTGATGCACGCGTGGCCCAGGATTACCTGCTGCGCTGCGTGCAGGACCTGAAGGACGGCACGGTGCTTTCGTCGTGCCTGTACCGCGGCACCGTGGACGAGCCGAACCTGGCCACCGAACTGGACGCTATGGGCAAGACGGTGGAGATGTGCGCCGGCGTTCTGGTGGCGACGATGGTGGAAGGTGGAACGAAGTTTTCGCTCGGCGTAACGATGATCCTGCACCGCCAGGCCTTTTATGATGCCGGTGGCTACGAAGATCTGGGCCAGTACCATGCGGAGGACTTCATCCTGGGCAACCGGTTGGCCGAGCAGGGGAAGAAGGTCATCATGTCGCCGCATGTGATCAACCTGATTGTGCCGAAGACGACGCTGAACCTGAGCTTCCGCAACCAGCTGCGCTGGATGCAGAGCACGCGCCGCTCGCGTCCGGCGGGACATCTTGGTACCGGGCTGACCTTTGCCCTGCCCTTTGGCGTGCTGGGACTGATCTGGGGGCTGGCGGCGGGACGTCCGCTGCTGGGGCTTGGGTTCCTGGCCATTGCCTGCATCAATCGCATGGTGAAGGCCTTCACCATGCTGTCAGTATTGGACGATCCGAACCGCACGCGCTATACGCTGCTGTATCCGCTGCGCGATCTGATGGGCGGCATCCTGTGGCTGTGCAGCTATCTGCCGGGTGAGATGTATTACCACGGCGGGCTGTATGAGCTGACGCCGGATGGCCGGTTGAAGCGGCGGAATTAAGATTCATCGCGTCTTTACACAGGTGCACTACCGTGTTGGCCATGAATCGCCGCGACTTTCTTTCGTTTGCAGGAACCGCCGGGGCAGCCGTTGCCCTGGGAGCCGCCACGCCCTCCGCACAGGCTCAGCAGCCGGGCTTCCGCTTTATTTTTCTGACGGACACGCATATTCAGCCGGAGTTGAACGCGGCCAAGGGCTGCGAGATGGCGTTCAAGAAGATGCGTACGGAGAAGGTGGACTTTGCCATCCAGGGTGGCGACCATGTCTTCGACTCGCTGGAGGTGCCGACCTCGCGCGCTCTGAGCCTGTTTGACCTGTACGACAAGACGGCGCAGGACCTGAGCCTGAAGGTGCACCACACCATCGGCAACCATGATGTCCTGGGCATCTACCCGAAGAGCGGTGTTTCGCCGACCGATCCGCTCTATGGCAAGAAGACCTTTGAGGACCGCATGGGCGCGCGCTATCGCTCGTTCGACCACAAGGGTGTTCACTTCGTGATACTGGATTCGATTGGCATCACGGACGACCGCGCTTACGAGGGCCGCATCGACGCGGCGCAGGTGGCATGGCTGGCCGATGACTTGAAGAAGCTACCGAAGGGAACGCCGGTGATTGTGACCAGCCATATCCCGATCATCTCGGCCTATGACCAGTACCTGAAGCCTTCGCCGAAGCCGGCGGCGCACCATGGCCTGACGGTGATCAACTCTTACGAGATGGTGACGCTGTTCCAGCAGTACAACGTGCTGGCGGTGCTGCAGGGCCACACCCATGTGAACGAGGTGGTGGAGTATCGCGGCGTGAAGTACATTACCGGCGGAGCGGTGAGCGGCAACTGGTGGAAGGGCACACACATGGGCGCTCCGGAGGGGTACACGGTGGTGTCAGTGGAGAACGGCAAGGTATTGACGCAGTACCAGACGTATGGCTTCCAGGCGGTGGTGCGGGAAGACAGTTAGGGTTCGTGCCTGTCACCCCGACCCGAGGCGCAACATGCCGCAGGGACCTGCATTTGCTTTTTCTTGTCCGTCATTCCGCAGTGCAGCAAAGGAATCTGCTTCAGCCTTTGCCGTTCTTGTTCTTTTGTCTTCCTGAGCGCAGCGAAGGACCTGCTTTCTTCCACCCAGCCAGACTCGACCGGGGAGAGCAGGTCCCTGAATCCGCTACTTACAGCTCGCCGTCACCGGGTTGCACCGGAACCCGTCCGTAAACGGTTTTACCTGGTAGGTATTGCCGTAGATGTTCGGCTCCAGCGGGTAATCGGTGGAGATGATTTGCGCTCCGCTCCGCAGTGTTCCTTCGCGACGCGTGGTGTCGTTCTTGCGCGCTTCGTAGGTGTCAATGTCCGCGCGCGAGCGAACGAAGTATCCCTTGCGGACCAGCTCTTCCACGCGGCCCGGCTTGATGGTCGCGTTGTCCACCATCACAAAGGCGGTATGCTTCATGCCCGGCAGGCCCTGCACAAACGCCGCTCGGCCTTCCAGGTTCTCATGACCTTCCAGATACGGCGCAAACGCCTTGAAGTTCAGCCCCGGCACCAGGAACAGGAAGAGGAACTTGCCGCGTGTCTCGGATACTTTTGGCCATGCCTTGGCCAGTGCCGCCTCTTCCACGGTGGCGTGTGTCCCGCGCAGATCATCCGGCGTAAACAGCCGCTCGCGTCCCATCACGCGCACAATCTCCGTGTCCACCTCGTCAAACGCTGCCTTGTCGAAGGCACCCACCGTAACCGCCCCTGGGACCACCTTCTCCAACCCGGACAGCTTCGGCTCCAGCAGAATGAAGACCGGGCTGTGGCCGGGGTTCGCATCCGACCACTGGCGCAACAGCTTCAGGCACTGCTGAAAGCGCGGGCACTGGCTGCGGAAGTCGATATCGGCCATGTGGAAGACCTTCATGCCCGGCTGTTCCAACTGTTCCTCGTAGATGGGCGCAAGGTCGGTTTCCCCCTTGGCGCGTAGTTCCCGGTAAGGCAGCGGATCGGCATACAGGCCGCCCTTCGGATCGGCCTGCAGGTCCAGCTCCAGGCTGCGCACGCCGGCCCGCAGTTGCATCTCCAGCGGAGCCTGGATGTAATCCAGCCCATCGGCAAAGGCATCCGCCAGCGGATTCGGATGTTCTTCCTTCATCGCCGCAGCCTGCTCAGCCGGCATGTGCTGCATCATGCCCTCAATCATCGGCTTAAGCCGTGGACCCATCACCTGCATCACGCGCGGATCGGCGGGCATCTGGTAGCTATTGTGCGTGCCTACCACCTGAATCTGGTTAAGACGCAGATCGTTCTGTGCAAGGGCAGGTAGTACGCAGACCATCAGGGCCAAAGGAAGCAGCATTCTCATGCTGCCGATCCTAGAGCAGGCGTGTAATCCTCAGGTAAATGCCGCACCGCTCCTCACATCGCACCACCCGGCATCTTCTCGACGCGGGCCATGACCTCTCAGCATGCCTGCGCATGCTGCCGTCAGGGCTCTTCGCGCTGCTTGAAAGCAAGCTGCACCCGGTCACGGTCACCAACGGCCACGCCGCCCTGCTGCACCATGGGCAGGATGCCTTCGCAAGGTTCCGCTTCTGCATCACCCATTCCAGGCTTGAAGCCTCGCAGACTGCGGCTGGTACCTTCACCTACGATGGCCCGGTCGACGAGGCCGAGCAAGCCCTGCTCACCGCAGGCTTCCGCCGCCGCCGTGGCGCTCACGCCGGTCAACGCGAGTTCCGAACGCGCGGACACTGGCTTACCGGGGCAGACTCCGCGCACTTCCTCTTGTTTGAACTCCCGCTCCATCCCGGCAACCCCGGCCGGACCCAGGGAGAGTTTCACTTCGGCGAACACACGCCCTACTCGCCCCTGGGCTGGCTGTTTCATTGGCTGCTGGAAGCGCACCGCTAGCGTTACTCCAGAAAGCTCACAATTTCCGCGGCAATCGCGCAAAGGCGTTATCGCTTGCGAGCTGTCACCTTCAGGAATTCGTTCTTCACCAGCGTGGAGATTGCAGGCGACTCCGACACGTTGTGCGAGCTCCACAGTTCGACCAGGTCGGCGCGCAGGGCAGCCTGCCCGGCTTCGTCCAGACGGTTGAAGGCCATCTGCGTCGGGCCGAAGTAGCGCCGGAAGAACTCGACGACCTCTGCCGGCGGAAGCGGAAGGTCGAAGTCGATCGGAACAATCTCCGTCGCAATCGCATCGAAGTACGGCGACAGCCGTTCGCGCACGGTGGCCTCATCACCCCAAAGCACCGGCGGCGCCAGGCCAGGCGGAGGCGGAGCATGCTTGCTGCCGGTGCGGAACATGAGTCCGGAAAAGCTTGCCGGGTTCCAGTTGGCCATCGCCAGCAGGCCTCCTGGTTTCAGCACACGCGCCGCTTCGCTGGCCACCAGGGCCGGCCGCGGAGCGAACATGGCCCCGAACATGGTGACGACCATGTCAAAGCTCGCGTCCGCGTAAGCAAGCGCCTCGGCATCTCCCTCGTCGAACTGGATTTCCAGTCCCTCGGTTGCCGCGCGCTCCCGTGCCTGTGCCAGCAGGTTGGTGGCGATGTCGACTCCGGTGACCACGGCGCCCCGCCTCGCTTCCGGCAGCGCGGTGTTGCCGGTGCCGCAGGCAACGTCCAGCACGCGCATGCCGGGCGTAATGCCCAGGCCCGCGACAAAGCTCTCGGCGCCGCCGGAAATCGTCTTCGCTACCACGCCGAAGTCTCCGGCCATCCAGGTGGTTTTCATTGACTGCTTGATGTTTTCTATGGGAACGGGGGAGTCCATCGTGCACCTCGCGCCACAAGGGTAACCCGCTTCTGCAGCTGCGACGCGATGAAAAACGATTTACTTGCCGCCGAAGATGCGCCTGAAGAAGTGGCCAATGGACTGGAAGGCATTGCGCTTCGGCTCCGCCTCGGGCTTTGCAGACGGCGGGGCCGAGGCGGGCTGCGCGGCTGCGGGTTCAGGCTTCGGCGCGGGCTTGGGTGCATTGCCATCCACCGTGAAGGCAGTCGTCACCTGCGTATGCACCTCTCCGGGAGGAGCCTGAGGAACCTCGGGGCCGGGAGCCAGTCCGGCGGCCTGCGCCTCCGGGAAAGGGTGCTCCGCGGCGGCCTGCGAAGGTGTCAGCGGCTTGCCGTCAGCCACCTGCACGGCCACCGGCGCGGGCTGTGGTGCAGGACACCCGCAGTTGGTCGTCTCCGTGTCGATCACCTTGGTCATCGATCCGCCGACAAATAGCAGATGCTGGCCCGGCTTGATGAAATAGCCCTCGGGTCCGAAGGGATTCGTCACATGCAGCGGTGGAGTCTCTGGCCGGCTGCGATTGTCCACGCAGGTATCGCCATTCGGCGTCACACGCAGCCGCAGGTCGAGCAGACCGGTTCCGGTGACCTGGAAGCGCAGGTCCGGGGTCATCAGCGTGTCGGCTGCGGTTGCCGGAAAGCTGGCCTCCAGTGCGCCACGATCCAGGGCGAGCAGCAACGGCGGATTCGCCGCGCTGGCCTGCGAAACGTGAACGGACGAGGTCGAGCAGACCTTCACCGACCCGCCGCGCGTCAGCGTCAGCTCCGCCGTGCGGTTGGTCGCCGCGGTAATCGAACCCTGGTTGGCAATGGTGGCCTTCTGGTTGGAAACCGTCACCAGGCCGGAGACTGAGGCATTCTCGGTGATCACGGTGCCGATCGGCTGCTGTGCCAACGCGGGCAAAGCTGCGGTCAGCAGAACCCACCCTAGCGTTACGAGGATGGGGCACCCGGGCTGGAAAGAATATGTCATTACATCTTCAGGAAGTTCGCAATCAGCATCTTGCCGTCGGCTGTCAGAACAGACTCCGGGTGGAACTGTACGCCCTCAATGGGCAGCGACGTGTGCCGCAGGCCCATCACGGTGCTTCCTGCCGGGTCCTGCGTGCGGGCGGTCACTTCCAGCTCCGGCGGCAGAGACTCTTCGGTCACAATCAGCGAGTGGTAGCGTGTGCAGGTCATCGGTGTGGCAATGCCTTTGAAGACCGTCTTGCCGTCGTGTTCCACCTCGCTGGTCTTGCCATGCATCAGCTTGGCCGCGCGGGTCACGGTCGCGCCAAAGGCGGCTCCAATCGACTGGTGGCCAAGGCAAACGCCCAGGATCGGCACGCCTGCATTCTTCGCCGGTCCGGCAAAGTGGCGGATCAGGTCAATCGAGACTCCGGCTTCAAACGGCGTGCAGGGGCCTGGCGAGATGACGATATGCGACGGCTTCAGCGCCTCAATCTCCTCTGGCGACAGCTCGTCGTTGCGGCGGATGACCAGCTCCGCGCCCAGCTCGCCCATGTACTGCACCAGGTTGTAGGTGAACGAGTCGTAGTTGTCCAGAACGAAGACCATAACTGAAAGTATCCCGTCTGTAGTGTATCTCTCTGCATTCCGCATCTTAGGAATTACAGTAGTGTTCTCAAACGAAGGAGTACGAAGTCCGTGGGTTTACAAGCCTCTGGCGCCATCCTGATGGCGCTGTCAGCCGCTCTGCCGGCGCAGAAGGGACCTGTCGATACGGTGACGCCAGGGCTGGCGGAGCGCCGCCTCGCCGGTGTCGACATCAAGGCTGGCCACTACAAGCAGCCGGTGGAGCTGCACAAAAACGCCGTCATGATGGAGAACGACGCCAATGGCTCCGGCGGCGGCGACGAGTCCGTCGAGTGGGATACGCCCACCTGCCACGTCCGCGTGCTGTCGAAGTATGCCGACCCCTCCGCTCCGCGCACCACCTACTCCACCACCATTACCCGGCCGGAAGATCAGCCCGCCGTCAGCCAGCCGGAGCAGGGAAGCTGCGCCACGGCCAAAGGCGTCGGTATGGGCGATCCCGCCGCAAAGGCCATTGCAGCCTACGGCTCACGCGTCACCATTACCCCCGGCAAAAAGCCGCAGACCACGCTGCTGCACTGGGAGTGGAAGGACGGCACCACGCTTGAAATCACCATCGACGCCAACAGCGCCATCATCGGCCTGGACCTGACCGCCGAGGTGGATTAGGAACACACAGGTACAAGCTGTAAGAGGCAGTGTGCAAGGCACGCTGCTTTTCTTGTTTGTCATTCCGCAAGGATCTGGTTCTTAGCCAGCCCCACCCTCGCAACGTCAGGGTGGGTTCGTGAGTCACAATCCTTACCCCTTGGCCTCTTCTTTCCACACCGGTCGCTTGATATCGAACTTGTCCCGTGTGCGCGTATATCCGCCGCCAAGTCCGCCCTGCATGCGGCCGATCTGGTGGATCGCGTCCGCGTCCAGGTGCAGCCGGTCCAGGTCGTAAAACGCCTGTGTGAGCACATGCGCATGCACCACCTGCCCCAGCACAATCTTGCTTGAGGCGCCCGGTTGAATCGTCTGCAGAAGGCGGCACTCCAGCGCTGCGGGCGACTCCACAATGCGCGGCGTCTTCACTGCCGTTCCCGCGGCCAGCGTCAGCCCGGCCAGCTCAATCTCATTCACGTGGTGCGGAGCTTCCACCGCCGTAATGTTCATCGCCTCGGCTGTCTCCTCCGTCACGATGTGGACGGTGAACTCTTCGGTTTCGAGGATGTTGGTGTAGGTATCCTTGTCCGCGCCCGTCGAGTGCGTGCTGAAGCCGACGCCTACCACCGGCGGGTCTGACGACAGCAGGTTGAAGAACGAGAACGGAGCGGCATTTAGATGCCCGGCGGCCGACTGCGAAACGATCCACGCAATAGGGCGAGGCACCACCACGGACGACAGCAGCTTGTAGGCATTTCCCGGCGTCATCGCGGCAATATCAAACGATGTGAACTCAAGGCTCATGGAACTGATTGTATGGATTTGTGCTGCAGGGAATCGAGGAGCGCCTGCAACTGTTCCGGAGCCAGGTTAGGCAGCGGCTTGTCGAAGTACGCTTCCGACGCGGCGGCAAAACCGATGATGTCCTTGTCCGGAGTGGGGCCGGTGTGCAGCGGGCCAAAATCGGCGTGGTTCAGGTAGATCTGCAACTGTTCGTCGCTGCTCAGCCGGTGGTCCAGGGCGGAGGCAAAGACCCTGCGCTGCAGGTCGCGAAAGGCATTCGGTTTGTAGGGGCCGGGATAGAAGAACAGTGCCTCCGCGACAGCCTCCGGCAGCGGCCTGGCATTGCGGATCTGGGCCAGCTCCGCCTCGGGCAACTGCAGCAGGCGCATCTTTGGTGCACTGCGCGACAGCTCGCGGTTGTAGGCTTCCGTCACCACGGCCGGGGTGGAATAGTACGCCCACACCCACAGTCCGGCCAGCAACACGCACGGAATCAGCAGGATCAACAGCGCCGTAGAGAGAATGGTCTTCATGGTGCGAGTGTAACCCCATGTGGCGACCGGAAAACCGCCACAGCAATGCAGAAGGGGCATCCCGCAGGACGCCCCTTCTGCATTGCCTCGCGTGCTGCCTTACTTCTTGGCAGCCTTTTTGACGATCTTGGTCGCGGCTTTTTTCGGAGCGGTCTTCTTCACGGCCTTCACCGCGGGCTTTGCAGCCTTTGCGGCCTTGGCAGGCTTCGTGGCCTTGACCGCCTTCACTGCCTTCACCGGCTTCACGGCAGCCTTCTTCGCTACGGCCTTCTTGGCAACCGGCTTTGCGGCAGGCTTTACAGTCTTGCTCACGGTCTTTGCGGCGGGCTTTGCAGCCTTCTTCTCAACCTTGGCAACCACAGGCTTGGCAGCAACAGACTTCACGGCCTTGACGGCCTTCTTTACGGACTTGGTAACAGCAGCTTTCTTCACTACGTTCTTCGCTTCTTTCTTTTGGGTAGATTCAGTTGCGCCAGTACGGGACTGGTGCTTCTGGAAAAGTGTTTCAATCTGCTCCAGCAGAATACGGGTGTGCATCGGCTTCACCAGCATCTGGTCGGCGCCCATCTCCTGCCAGTCATCGTCGGCAACGGGAAAGGCGGTGAGAAGGGCAATGGCGGGAGCATTCGGCAGGGACCGGGCAAAGCCGACAACATCGCGACCGGCCTCTTCGTGCTCCATGCGCATATCGGTAATGACCATGTCATACACCTTGGAGCGAAGCTTCTGGCGGCCGTCCAGGCCGGAGGTGGCGGTATCAACGTCGAAGCCGGAGATCTCCAGAACGGCCTTCAGGGTCAGAAGGACAGCAATTTCGTCGTCAACAAGCAGAATACGGCGTTTCATTCAGGCAGAACTCCTTGCAGTTCCCAGCACACGGTGGGGGCAGACATCATTGCAACATAAAACATTGTTCCGTTGGGAGATGGATGCGCACCGATGCCCGGATGGTTGGATAATAGAGACAGGGTTGATCCGGAGCCGCGCTCCGGGCCGCGGTTCCGATCCGGAAGACCGATTCCACTGTCTCCCCCACGAAACCAGCCAACGATTCCACGAAATTGCTATACTTTCGTCTGCATCCCGCGCCTTTCGACAGGGGAAGCGCGTCAAATTTCTAGAACCATAATTTTCCCGGAGGCTTCTTATTCCACCACCGTTCAACGACAAGCGATCGCAAAAGAGTTTCATCCGTACCAACGAACGTATTCGCGCGCGGGAAGTGCGCGTCATTGATGAGCATGGCGAACAGATTGGCGTCATGGCGCCGTTTGATGCGCTGAAGATCGCACGCGAGCGCGGACTCGACCTGGTGGAGATCTCTCCCAACGCCGTTCCTCCCGTCTGCCGTATCCAGGACTATGGAAAGTTCCTGTACGAAAAGGACAAGAGCGATCGCGCTGCGAAAAAGAAGCAGAAGGTCATCACCATCAAGGAAGTCAAGTTCTCCGTCACGGTAGACGAGCACGACTACCAGACAAAGAAGAACCAGGCTGTCCGCTTCCTGCAGGAAGGCGACAAGGTCAAGGCATCGCTCCGCTTTAAGGGCCGCCAGATGGCCCACCGCGACCTCGGCTACAAGATCATCAACCGCCTGATCCAGGACATGGGAGACAACGGCACGGTTGAGTTCATGCCGCGCATGGAAGGCACCACGCTGCACGCCATCCTGGCCCCCAGCAAGAAGGCTGAGCCAAAGAAGCCGGCAGCTCCCAAGCCGGACGTCCCGGCCGCCGAGCCAACCCCGGTGCCGCAGGCATAATCCTGTTCCAACGTTTGTCATAAGGGCTCCCTCGCGGAGCCCTTATTCGTTGGCGCCTTCCTTCACCCACCGCTCCAGGTCGCGAATCTCCTGTTCCGGCAGCTTGCCGCGGCGGTTGGGCATGGGCATTGGGTCGTCCTTCGGCCCTTCATGGCGCACCAGCTGGATCAGCAGGCTCTTTTCCGGGTCGCCCGGAACCAGCGCCGTACCGTGTTTTCCGCCCTTCAGCATGTAGGCGCGGCTGTCCACGCGCAGGCCGCTCTCGCGGTTAAGTCCGGCATGGCAGCGGTAGCAGCGGGCCTGCAGAATCGGCTGGACGCGATCCACATACAGGTTGCCGGTGGACCTGTAGGTCACATCCTCGGGAGTCATCGGCTTCTCGCAGCCGGCCAGAAGTGCGGCAAAGGACAGCAGGGCTCCGCCCCAAAGCAGTGCAGGTCGCATGGTCCTCTTCATGGTAGCGGATGGCCGTCACCCTCCATCCATGCACCAGGAACAGTGCAACCATGGCGCGCGGTGCGCTTTACTCAATGTTTACTCATCCCTACACAGAATCCCGTTGGTTACTTTTGCGACAAAGCCTACCGGCGTAGCCTTGGAATTGCTCTGGCCTTTGACGCGGCCTCCTGGTTTTACTTATGCGTCGCCTTGGATTCACGCTTCTGCTCGTCGCTCTTGCCACCGGCCCAACCCAGGCCATGCAAGCGAAGAAGCCTGTGAAAAAATCCGCCGCCGGACAGCCTGCGGTACGCAAGGCCACCCGTCCGCCTGCATCCACCAGCAGGAAACCGGCTCCAGCTCTCGCGGCAACCGCGAAGCGGAGCGGCCGTTCCGCTGTGGACGACGCAGGCAACCGCGCGGCTGAATCAGCCGCGTCCGAGCGTGTCCATGCCTGGATGCGCGACCACCACGAGGTCATCGCCGACGACGCGCCGGTCGCAAAGCCTGTTCGCAAGCCCGCGGCGGCTACCGGAACGTCGACAGCCGCCAAGGCATCCTCCACAAAAGATGACGCCCAGAAGGCGACCACCGAGGACTTCCTGAAGGCCGCCGAACAGCGCAGGTCCCTGGAAGAGAAGCAGCCGCAGGAGACCGGGGACACGCCCGCTCCGGCTGACGATGTCAGGCCGTCGCCAAAGTCCGAAGCCGCACCTCCACAGCCTGCACCAGGCAAGGCTGTCGTAGCAGAAGACAAGCCGGCACCGCAGCCGGCCGCTCCGGCAAAGTCGAAGCTGAACCTCGCCCGGCCTGAACCGCCCAAGCCTTCTACCCAGAGGACAGAGCCCGCAAAAATTGTTACCGCCGCGGCACCCCCAACGGCTGCTCCCACCGCCAAACCCGCGATTGAAGAGAAGGCTGCCTCGGAGCTGCCCGCGCCCCCGGTGCTTGCCGTCAAGCGCACTGAGCTGGTGGAAGAAGACGAGACGATTGGCAGCGGCAAGCTGCCCCAGCCCAGGCTCACCTTCCGCCGCGGACGCCTGGTTGTGCCCGCTCCGCTGCTTGGCTCCCACGCCATCCTCGTCCGGCAGAACGTCGTAGCCGACCGCTATGGTCTGGAGCGTGTGCAGGACGATAACGACCTGGAGCGCATGCGCAAATCCAAAGACCTGATCGCGTTGCCGGACACGAAGATGATGCAGGTCGACGACCGCCTGGCCGTGAATCGCCGCTATGCCCGCCCATGGGCCGTCAAGTTCCTCAATGACCTGGGCCGTGCGCACTATGACCACTTCCACGGCGCTCTTCAGGTCAACTCCGCCGTACGTACCGTCGAGTTTCAGCACCGCCTGATCCGCACCAACGGCAATGCTGCACCGGCGGAAGGCGACACCGCCTCGCCGCACCTGACCGGTCAGGCCGTTGACATCGCCAAGCATGGCCTCTCCATGACGGAGATTGCATGGCTGCGCGCCTATCTGCTGCCGCTGGTGCAGGAGGGCAAGATCGACGTGGAAGAAGAGTTCCAGCAGGCCTGCTTCCACATCAGCATCTACAAAAACTACATGCCGGAACCGAAGACCAAGGCAAAGCCGAAGTCCCGCGTCCCCAAGGCGCTCGCAACCGCGGTTCCGTAAGAGGCAAGCCAGCTAACCCGGCTTTTATTCCCGCTTTGTCATCCCGACCAACCCGGGTTGCGAGAGTGGGTTCTGTTTCACAACCGCAACGCTACCCAATCTCCTGCAGATCCGGCGCCACCCACGCCCGCCGCGCCTCGACTGACTTCACCACATCGAAGCTGTAATACCGTGTCAGAATCTCGCGTTGCGGCGCGTACTGCGACACGGCATGGTTGGCAAACTGCGCACGTTCCGGGTGCGGATGTCTCTTCAGCTCCGCGGCCAGCAGCAGAATCCAGAAGACGGTGATGGTCTCGTGGTATCCGCTGGTCTCGGTATTCTTTCCTCCCACCGCTTCGTTGTACGCGCGGATGCGCTGCCGCATCTGCGTAAGTGCCTCATCGGCGCCCAGCGCGTGAACGTACCACGCGCCGCCAAGGATATGCGCGCCGTGTGTCCACCGCTCCTTAGGCAGGGTTCCGGCCTCGAAGGCGGCAATAAAAGCTTCCATCTCCTCGTGCGTGGATGGCAGTGTGTGCATGGCTTTATCCTCTCACTGCCGCAAGCGTGCCACGCCCGCACACCCCTTCTTTTCGTCGTGTCATTCCGACCGCAGCCAAGCGGAGTGGAAAGAGCTGCATTTCTCGCGCTTGCCTTTCTTGTCTCTCGTCATCCTGCAGCATCTCCTTCTAAAACAACCACCACCCTGGGTAGGAAGTCACGCCCCGTACCGCCCGCCTCACCCTGTACTCTGGTTGCAATGGAACCAGTCACACACTTCATGACGGGCGCGGTGCTTAGCCGCGCGGGGTTCAACCGCAAAGCCGCATACTCCACGCTGGCCATGGCGCTGGCCGCCGAGATGCCGGACATCGATTACATCTACCGCCTTGGCGGACCATTGTCCTGGTTCCAGTACCATCGCGGCTGGACGCACAGCTTCTGGTCGCTTCCGCTGCAGGCGGCTGTGCTTGTAGGGTTGATCAGCCTGCTGCATCGCTGGCGCGTTTCACGCGGCAAGACAACGGTTGCGCCGGTACGCTGGGGATGGCTCTTCGCGCTCTCCTGGATCGCTCTGCTCTCCCACCTGCTGCTCGACTACACCAACAACTACGGCATCCGCCCCTTCGCCCCATGGAACCCGCGCTGGTATGACGCTTCCATCGTCTTCATCGCCGAGCCGCTGCTGTGGCTTCTCCTCGCCGGAGCCCTGGCACTGCCCTTCATCTTTGGCCTGGTGGCCAGTGAGGTCGGTGCGCACCGCACAAAGTTCCGTGGACGCGGTCTGGCCATTACCGCGCTCGTGCTGATCGTGCTGTTGTGGCTGGTGCGCGGCTTCGAGCACGGCAAGGCCATGCGCCTGGCCGAGGCTAATGAGATCTCCGGCGAACCCGTCCTTCGCGTTGCCGCCGACCCCTACCCCATCAACCCCTTCAAATGGCAGGTCATTGTCGAGACGCCGAAGTACTTCCGGCTGGGCGTGGTCGACAACCTGCGCGAAGAGATGGTCAGCGACCCCAGCAACGACGTCATCCACAAGCCACCTACAACGCTGGCCACGCTCGCGGCCAAACGCTCCTGGCTGGGTGAGGTCTATCTGGACTGGTCACGCTGGCCGGTGGTGACGGAACAGTCGCGCGATGCCGCCGCGGCCGCCCCCGGTGACGACGAAACGCAGGTGATCTTTGATGACCTGCGTTTCAAGTACAGCCCCGAGTTTCTTGGCGGCCGCATGAAGACCCCGCTGCGCGGCATGGTTACCGTAAATGCCGACCACAAAGTGGTGGAGATGGAGATCGACGGCAGCCCGCAGACGTCGAAGTAACGGGAAGGATAGTTGCAAGCATGAGTGACCTGATTCGCGCCGAGCGCACCCTCGGAGACTTTCGCCTGACCGTCTGTACCGACGGCACAGCCTTGTTCGATGGCGGAGCCATGTTCGGCGTGGTGCCCAAAACTCTGTGGTCCAGGAAGGTGCAGGCCGATGAGCAGAACCGCATCGCCATCGGCTTGAACTGCCTGCTGGTGCGCACCGGCCGCCACAACGTGCTGATTGAAACCGGCTTCGGCAACAAGCTCACATCCAAACAGCGCGAAATCTACGGCGCGCAGCAATTGCTGCCGAAGTCATTGGCCGCCGCCGGAATCTCTCCGGAAGAGATTGACATTGTCATCAACAGCCACCTGCACTGGGACCACTGCGGCTGGAACATGACCGGGCACCCCGACGGCAGTGTGACCCCCACCTTTCCCAACGCACGCTACTTCGCCCATCGCGGAGAGGTGCTGCACGGCCATCAGCAGCACCTGCGCGATGCCGTCAGCTATGTGTCCGACAACTACGACCCACTCATCAAGGCCGGGCAGATGACGCTGATCGATAAGGAACGCATGGCGGTGCCGGAGATATGCGGCGGTATCTGGGTGGAACTCTACCCCGGCCACACCGCGCAGACCATGGCCATCCACATCGAAAGCAAGGGCGAGCACGCCGTCTTTATCAGCGACCTGATCCCCACGCGTCACCACCTGGACGTCACCTGGGCCATGGGTTTCGATCTCGACCCCATTCGTACCATCGACGAGCGCAAACGCTACTTCGCGCAGGCTCTGCCCAACCACTGGCTCACCATCTTTCCGCACGACCACGAACTGCCGATGACCTACTTGAAGCAGGACGAACGAGGCCGCGTCGTCCCGGAGTAACAACAAGAACGGGGAGCGCCGAAGCGCTCCCCGTTCTTCAGCCTGAACCTCAGGCCAGGGGTTAGAAGGTGTAGGCCACCTTGATGCGGATCTGACGTGCAAGCTGGAAGATGCTCGGCTTGCCGTACTGGTTGGAGAAGTTACGCGCAAGCGAGTTTGCGTAACCGATGTAGTCCCAGTTGGTTTCGTACAGTTGATAGTTATAGCCGGTTGGGTTGGTGCTGTTGGGTACGGTCAGGTTCACCGCAGCCGTAGTCAGACCTTCCACATAGGCCATGACAGCATGCTGGTTCAGCAGGTTCTGGAAGTTCATTTCCACGCCGAACTTGCGGTTCTCGTGTTCTTTGCTTACATGCACGTAGTGCGAGAGGCTGGCATCCGTCTGGGTATAGGCCGGCGTTCTGTACCCGTGAATGATGCCGTCGCTGACCAGATTGCCGCTGCTGTCCAGATGAACTTTGACGAAGTTCCCCTGGTTCTCCACGAACTGCACCGCAGAGGTGGAACCAACGGTACCTACCGCTGTCGACACTGGTGTTCCCTGGAAGATCGCCTGCGAAAGTCCAAGTTGCGACTCGCCCAGGATCCACTTCTGCCGGAACGAACCGAAGGCCTGGAAGGTATTCGGACGGTCCGTGGGGAGCGGGCCGCTCAGCGGGTCTCCATGGGAAGTGAACTGCATGGTCGGGACATCGAAGGAGCGGTTGTTGCTGGGGGCGTGGCGTCCACCCGAGCTATCCGTGACAAAGGTGCTGGTTTCACCCGGGTAGTTTCCGTAAAGGCGGCTGTATGTGTAGAAGCCTTTGACGAACCACTTACTTCCCATCGTCTTCTGGACGCTGACCTCAAAGCCGTCGTAGTTACGCACAGCCTTCGGCTGGGCGGGGCAGGTTGGGCAGATGCCGGTGGCATTCAGGAAGGCCGCGGCATTGGCCGTGTTGTTGCTCACGGCTTTGTCATAGATATTCGGAAGCGCGCGATGGACAAAGTCCGTATACGGAGTTCCTGGATTGCCGATATAGAAGCCAAAGTTGTCGTTCAGGCCCATGTCTTCAATCGTCCAGTCCAGGCGCTTGCGGGCATACCGTGCGGAGATGGTCAGCGTCGGCGTCATCGCAAACTCTGATCCCACCACCCACTCGTGCTGCTGCATCGGCTTGATGTTCGGGTCAACGCCAGGGTCAGCCGGCGAGTTGTTGAAGGCGCGGTTATCCAGGTTCTCGATAAAGCGGCCTGGTCCGCCGCCGGTTGCGTTGACGTCAGTTACAGCATTGGATGTTACTCCCGCCGCGGCTCCGGAGGCGCCGCAGCCATGGCGCACACCATCAGAACCTGCCGGCGCCGTCGGCACAATAGCCGTGTAATTCGGGTTATCCAACGTGTAGACGCAGTTATGCCAGTAGTTACCGCCGAATGATCCCTGCGGCAGGCCAAACTTCATCAGGTCAAAGAACTTGCCATAGCTTCCATAGACCTTCAGCTTGCCGTTATGCAGCACGTCATACGCCACGCCGATGCGTGGAGCCACCTTCTGTGAAAAGTTAAAGCTGATGCTTGGCGCCGATGGGATGTACGGCGGCAGGTATTCTTTGTCGAAGCGAACACCTGCATTGATGGTCAGGCCGCTATGACCCACCTGCCATCCGTCCTGTATGTACAGCGCCTGGCTGTCACCGGAAGCCTTGCCTAGGACGTTGTTGCCGTCCACAACCGTAAAGTAGCCATACTTGCCGCGGCATGTGCCGTAGGTCGAGGTATAGGCCGTGCCTGTGGGGGTGGTGCCAACACCAGCGGGATACGCAGTCTGGTTGGCGCTGATGATCGGGTCGCATACATTCGCGCCCGTACCTACTGAGTAGTTTTGTCCATAGAAGACCTGCACGTAGGCATAATCAAATTTCTGTTGTGTGTCCGTTCCCTGGCGCATCCACGCATAGCCCACCTTGAAGGTATGGGTACCTGCCCATCCTGTCTGGATATGTTGAATGTCGGCGGTCAGCTGCTTGCGCTTGTATGCGTCATACACGGTCGGTTGGTTAGGGCCAATGTTATTGAAGCCGCTGGTATTGCGGTATGCGGTCGGAATTGTTTCACCGGTCGAGGTCTGCACCGTGGAGCTTGCGCCGGCCGTGCCGCTGTAAAGATAGCGAAGTCCCTGCGCTGTGCCGCGTGAGCCATTGTTCTGGAACGAATATCCATAACGGACGGTGGCAAGCGTAGTGGAGTTGATGGTGTAATCGGCACCAAAGCTGTAGACAGCGCTCGGAGCCACCCAACCGCCATCGGCACGGAAGGTCGTTGGGTCCGTGGTCGCGCTGGAGTTGGTCTGACCGATCTTGCTTTCCGGATTAGGCAACTGGCCTACGGAACGTGTAATTGCATTCGTCCAGTTGGCAAAAAGATGAAGCTTGCTAGTCGCGGAATAATCCACACGGGCAAAGGCAAAGTGCGTGTCCGTGTTCTGGTAGAAGGTGCGCGGACCAGGATTAGTCGCCGTAAAATTCGCATCGCGGCGAATGCGGATAAAGTCGGGAACATAGCTTGCGAAAAGGCTGAGCCGGTCCTTCAGCAGTGGCCCGCCAATCGTGAAGCCAGGATCAACAATACGATAGTGGTCCTGTCTGGCGATGTAGTACTCGTAGGGAGCATCAATACGGCCTACGGCACCCTGTCCTGGAACCGAGCGCAGGCCGCAGGACGTATTGTAAAGCGTGTAGTAGTTCGGCCCCTGGAAACCGCACTGGTCGTTTGCGTTCAACGCACTTGACCGGTAGTAGCCAAAGAGTGAGCCATGCCAATTATTGGTCCCGCGTGGTTGAATGATGTTAATGACGCCACCCAGCGCGCCTCCGTATTCGGCTTCAAAGCTCGAGCTTTTCACCTGCACATCCTGAACAAACTCCATCGGGATACTGACACCGACACCACCACTCTTTACAGAGCTGATGTTGACGCCGTCCGAGGAGTAAACATTCTCCGAGTCGGATGCACCGTCAATCTGGAATCCGCCGTTACGGTTTGAACTGGTGCTCTGCAGCGGCTCCTGGCGGGAACCCGGAGCAAACGGAATGACCGACGCAAACGACCTGCCCTTGGGAATCTCCTGCAGAATTTCGTTGGAAACTGTGGTCTCTACTTTCGATTGCGTAACATCGACGATGGCAAGCGTATCCGTGACGTCAATAATCGTTTCCGCACCCACGGCCATCTTCAGGTTCAAACTTGGAAGGTCACCTGCATTCAGTTGAAGATTGGTGGCTTTGGCTGTCATTCCCTGGCCGGATACCGTAAGCGTGTACACGCCAGGGGGAAGAGCGCTCAGGCGATAGTAGCCGCGATTATCGGTTGTTACCCTGCGTGCTTGAAGCAGCTTTTCGCTGGTAGCCTCTACCGTCGCTCCCGCAACAACTGCTCCTGTTGGATCGGTGATGACGCCTTGAATCGCGGCGGTCGTTTCCTGCGCAAAGCTTGCAGGCACGGCCAGTATCGCGAATACAAAGAGACTCAACCCCACCGCCAGTTGGCGGAGGGCATAGGTTAGATTTCGCATCAGACGGACCTCTCGAAACAATGAATTGGGCCGGACCTCTTTTGGATCCATGCCTCTTCGTTTATGTAGTGAACTCGCTGCTTTGTCGCAGACTCTGGGACGTAAGACAATTGCCGCGGTTTACGTTGTTTTATGCGGAAGACCCCAATAACCCATCACGACCGACAGGAGTAGACGTAGCTTCGTAAGTCGCAACTTAGGATGTACCGGGAAATTCCGTAATTCAGCTTGAGAGCCCCCCGGCGGCTTGTCAAGAATATTTAGTCGATTGATAGAAAAGGTTTTACAAACCGTGTGCTCGAAATACAGCTTTAATTTGCTCTGAGACGCAAAAAAAGGCGCTCCTCCAGGGGAGCGCCTTTTTTGCAACAATTACCTGTTGTAGCTACTCGCGCGGTGCGGCGGAGTGGTGTCCAACAAGCTGCCCGTCCATGTCTGCCAGTACATAGCTCAGCACGGCCAGCAGGGCAATGTTCTTGCGGAAGTCTTCCTTGTCCACCTTGTCCAGCGTGTCGGCTTCCGTGTGGTGCCAGTCGAAGTAGTGCTCGCCCACCGTGCGCGGCGACAGCGAAGGAACACCGGCGGCAACAATCGGACCGATGTCTGATCCGCCGCCATTCGGCGTCAGCGAGTCCGCGCCGATCGGCTTCAGCAGGGAAGCAATCTGCTTCATCGTCTCCCACGACTTCTTCTCTTCCGGCGTCAGCTTGGACTCATCCGGTTCACGCGGACCGCCCATCATGGCTGCCATGCCGGCGGCCGCGCTGGGGTTGGCGCCTGCCTGGCGGCGAGCCACGGAGGCGGACGGTGCTCCGCCGCCGGCAACGGTATAGCCAATGCCCAGCGGACGCTCCACGCCACCGTCGGACTCAATTGCGGCCACATGGTTCTTCACGCTGTCTCCCAGGCCTTTCAGGTAGGCGCGTCCGCCGGATCCGCCGTTCTCCTCGTTCACCCAGAAGACAACACGTAGCGTGCGCTTGGGCTTCAGACCAAGCTTGTGGATCAGGTTCACGGCCTCAAAGCAGCTGATGATGCCGCCACCATCGTCCTGGGCTCCCTGGCCTACATCCCAGCTATCAATGTGGCCGCCCAGAACCACTACCTGCTCCGGATGCTCGGTGCCGGGAATCTCGCCGATCACGTTGCCGGCCTTCTGATCGGCCTCCTGGTGAGCTTCCATCTTCAGGTGGACCTTGACCTCGCCTTCCTTGGCCAACCGCTCCAGCAGAAGAGCGTCTTCCACGGAGATGGCGGCGGCGGGAATCTTCGGCTGGCTCTCGTCATAGCGCAGCGTGCCGGTATGCGGCGTCTGCAGCGCTAGCCCCGTGGCCGAGCGTACCAGCACCGCCACGGCGCCCTTGGCTGCGGCGCGAGAGGCGCCGGTGGTGCGGTGCATCGAGCCTACGCCATAACCCTTCCAGCCGGGGTTGAAGACCACAATCTTGCCCTTCACCTGCTCTGCCGGAATCGTCTCCAGCGCAGCCAGATCCGGTACGAACAGGATCGGCGCGGTAATGCCTTCCGCGGGGGTGCCCACGCTCATGCCCAGGCCCAGCATGTGCAGCGGCTTGTTGAATGGAGCCGTGATCGACGCCTCTTCCTGGCCGCGCACCCAGTGCGGCACCATGGCTTCTTCAATATGCACATTCTGGAAGCCGGCCTTCTTCATCGTCTCCGCGCCCCAGTCCAGCGCCTTCAGCAGAGCATCGGAACCCGACAGGCGCTTGCCCACATGGTCGGTCAGGTAGGCGAGAGTGTCGTAGCCCTCGGTGTCCTTCATCGCCGCAGCGATGATCTTGTCGGCGTCAGCCTTGTATTTATCCGCAATCGGCCCACTCTGGGCGACGGCGGATGCAGCGAGAACAACAGGCACAAACAGACGGAGCGTCTTCACGGAAGCATTCCCTTGCTGAACAGATTTTTGTTGCTGTGCCAACAAGTGTACTGCGGTTGATTCAGAAGATGGATCGGAGAAATCCCACGGCGACTTTCCTTCGGCCTGCCATCCCAACCGAAACGCAAGGTAGCGGAGGGAGGCTGCATCTTCGCCTTTCTTGTCTTTTCTTATCCTGCAAGGATCTGTTTCTCTAGCCGCCTGGGACCCCATCCATCGCACCGCGATGGTGGGAAATCGTGCGCGCGCAGTTTTGCTAAGGGCACGGCTTCAGCCGTGCCGCCAAGGCTCTCTTATAAGAAATCAGACCGCCGTTCTTGCTGGGAAGCATCTGTTTCTCCGCAACGCAAAAGGCCCACGCATCGCGTGGGCCTTTTGCCGGAACAGAAAAAGTTCTAGTGGTTGCCGGCGACCGTCATCGTGCTGGCATAGCTCTCACGCAGATACTTGTGCGGGTTCACCGGTGTATTGCGGATGCGGACCTCGTAATGAACGTGCGATCCGGTCGAGCGGCCCGAGTGACCGGCAAAGCCGATAATCTGCCCGCGCGTCACCTGCTGCCCGGTCGTTACATTGAAGCCGGAAAGATGGCCATAGACCGTCTTCAGGTTGTGGCCGTGATCGATTACCACTTCAAGGCCATAGCCATTACCGAAGGCGGCCATTTCCACCATGCCGTCCGCGGTGGCGCGTACCGGGGTTCCCAGTACGGCAGAGATGTCTACGCCCTTGTGGAACTCGCCTTCGCCATTCCCCAGGATTGGGTCTTCACGCTGGCCGAAGCTGGAGGTAATCGGTCCCATGACCGGCCATAGGGAAGGAGCGTCCGCAATCGTCTCCCAGTCCGAAATACTGCTCATGCCGCCCAGGCGGTTGGTCTGGAACGACGGCGCAAGCACGCGGGCCGTCAGGCCGGAACTGGCGGAGTTGCGCAGCGTATAGAAGGTGTCCAGCGATTTGAAGTAGCTGTTGTCGACCAGCGGAGCTGAGGCGGGATCCTTGGGCTCCAGGAGCTTGGCCGTCGAGGATCCGGCAAGCTTGCTCGTTGTCAATCCGTACAGGGCAGAGACCTCGTTCGCCAACGCGCCGAGGGAGGCCACCTGTACATCCTTTTCGTGGTTCGCCTTCTGCAGGCGGGCGTAATCCTGGCGCAGCGATTCACGGTCCTGGCGAAGCTGGTTGAAGCGCGCCGTCTTGATCAGCATCCGCGAATAGGAGCCGGCCAGGCCGACGATGGTAAACAGACCCACCACCGCCGCGGCGACAAAGATATAGGCGTAATGCAGAGGAACAGGAACCTTGTTCAGATTTCCCTGCTCATCACGCGAGACGAAGACAATGTAAAAGCGCTTCTTCAATAGACTGCCGCAGCCTTTAAGCCCGGTCTTCGGCCGCGAATACGTGTCTGCGGCACAGAGGCCCGGCGTTTCCACACCCACGAATCGAAATTGCCAATCCGCATTTGTGTCTGCCGATGTCTCCAGGGCGATTGTTCCATTCTAGTGGCCTGACCAGCGGAAGGCAACCATTCAGGGTATGTTTCTACTATGCGCGGCGAGCTTGCCATGATCGAGGAAATCCGGCGTAAGTCTTTGCACAGCAACAGCTTTGTCCGGATGGGCATTGGTGATGATGCTGCTGTGCTGCGACCCCGGCGGGGGGAAGAATTGGTCGTTACGACAGACTTTTCCCTCGAAAGCGTCCACTTCGCGGAGTTTCATCCGTCGTTTTCGGTGGGATACCGCTGCCTGGCGCGGGGCATCAGCGATGTCGCCGCCATGGGTGGGCGTCCTTTGGCAGCGTTCTTGAGCATCGCTTTGTCGCCCAAATGGGCGCAAAACAGCGCTTATATGCGCGATTTTCTGCGCGGATTGCACGCATTGGCAGCGCAATTTGACGTTGTTCTCGCCGGTGGCGACACTGCCGGCGCTCCCGGCCCGCACACCGTGGCCGACGTCATCGTCATCGGAGCCGTCCCGCGGGGAAAGGCCCTCCTGCGCAGCGGAGCACGCCCGGGAGACCGTATTTATGTCACCGGAACCCTGGGAGGCGCCGCCGCCGAGCTGGAGGCATTGCGCTCCGCTCCAGAGAGCTTCCGCAAAGCGAAGCCCAATGGCACGCATCCCCATCTGTTTCCCCAGCCAAGGGTGGCGGTGGGGCGCCGGCTGGTCGGAATAGCGTCCAGCTGCATGGACATCAGCGACGGTATTTCCACGGACCTGCGCCATCTCTGCAAGGCGTCAGGTGTGGGGGCAAGTCTCGACGCTGAACGGCTTCCCCTCGCCGCCGGCGCCACCCTGGAACAGGCGCTGCATGGCGGCGAAGACTATGAACTGCTATTCACCACCAGCCGCAGAGTTCCGCGTAGCCTTGCAGGAGTACCGGTTACAGAGATCGGAAGAATAACGGAAGATAAGGCGGTTCGCCTGGTCCGCGATGGACGGCAGAAGCTCCTGCGCCGTGGCGGATGGGAGCATCTAAAGGAACGTGCCTAGCCTACACGCAGCATGACAGCAACTAAAGTAACCAAAAGTGGTATAGGTGAAGCTTACCTTAGGCTTTATTTTGGTATTACTTGACCGATTTGTCATGTGCTATAAAGTGGCAATCTCTTCAGGGCCATCATTATGGGAATCTGTGACATTCCTTCGCAGTCGCTGTTGAGCGACCGTGAGGTATTCCGTGCGCACGTGCAGGAAGCGATCGATGCAAGCCGCTCCGGCGGGACGCAAGTGGCCGTTTTTCTGATTGATATTCATCGTCTCTACGAGATTTGTTCCTCCCTCCCTGAGCGGGAAGCGGAGAATTTTCTGCAGGAACTGGCCCGTCGCGTGTGTCAGGCATGTCCGCCGGACCAGGTGACAGGCCGGATTCGTCTGGATGAGATGGTGGTGCTGCTGCGCCGGACCAGCCGGGAAGAGGTAAACCGTGTGGGCGAGGCGCTGCTGCGGGCCTTCAGCGTGCCGGTACCGGTCGGGCTCAGCGGAGAGATCCGTCTGACGGCGAGTATCGGAGTCAGTCTTCTTCCGTCCAGCAACCCCACGGTCACACATCTGATGCGGCGCGCCGATGCGGCGCTGAGCATGGCGCGGCGGTCCACCGGCGAGCGGCTCTTTCTCTATGACTCCGCGGCGGAAGAGGCTGAGCAACGTCAGGTGGAGTTGGAGCGGGAACTGCGGCAGGTGCTGGTGACAGGTGGCCTGTTCCTGGAGTTCCAGCCGATCGTGCACCTGGCCACCGGCACGATGACCGGCGCGGAGACATTATTACGTTGGCGGACCGAAAGTGGCGGCCTGATTATGCCGGGACTCTTTGTCCCTCTGGCCGAGCATGCCGGGATGATGGTGGCCATTGGGGGATGGGTGATCCGAGAAGCCTTCCGGCAGTGGACCACCCTGAAAGGGCACTCCCAGCTGAGGCTGGCGGTGAATGTGACGGCATCGCAACTGGCCGATCCGCAGCTTCTGGATGTGGTGGAGGCCGGGGTGGCCGAGACCGCCGTCAACCTGGATGAGGTGGAGTTTGAGATCACCGAAAACACGCTGTTGCGGGAAGACCCGCGCTCGATCCAGCAGATGTATGCCCTGCGCGAGATGGGCATCAAGATCGTTGTGGACGACTTCGGGACCGGATATTCGAGCATCGGTTACCTGCGGCGGTTCCCGGTAGACCGGTTGAAGATTGACCGCAGCTTTGTGATGAACATTCCCGAAAGCCAGAAGGACTGCGCTCTAACCAGGGCGGTGCTGGCCATGAGCGAGCATCTGGGGATTCCGGTGGTGGCCGAGGGAGTAGAGCGCGAGGAACAGCGGCGCTTCCTGGAACTGCACGGATGTTCTGAGGCGCAGGGATATCTGTTCTCTCCGCCGGTGAAGATGAATGTGCTGGAAAAATTGCCGCTGCTGAAACTGGATTGAGTACGTCTTACTGGAGAGTGCGCCGCAATTGTTAAGGATTCGCGCTCTGGAAGTGCTCTACAATGCCAGCAGTGGAATCTTTCCTCAACCTTGCATGGATCGTCATCGCGATTGCGATGATCGGCGGCGTGTGGCTCGGTGTGTACACCGGGAAAATCACCGCTTCCATGGGCCGTGCTCTTACGGCCGCGGTGATGGTGGCGTTTCTGCTGCTTCCAGTGATCTCCATCTCCGATGATATGCAGGTCTTGCGTAAGCTGACGGAGCCGGAGGACATGACGGTGCGCCGGCACAGCGACATAACCGAGTTTGCGTTTGTGCTGTTCTGCCTGGAGATGCTTGGCGTCGCTCTGACCCTGTTGCTTGTGCTGCGCCGTCTGCAGGTGTTGGCATGGCCGGACAAGCGCCGGTTCCTGGAAGAAGAATTTTCCCCATTAGTGGGTGTTCGACCGCCTCCTGCCGTGGCACTCTAGCTGCGCAGTCGAGAGACCGTATCTTCGGTTCTTTCAAGATTTACCTCAAGCAAACGAAATAGAAGAAGAAGGAGTGCATCCATGAAGATGCGCTGGGCATTTTGCCTCGTGCTACCGCTGTTGTCCGTAGCCTGGGCCGGGGCGCAACAGAGCACCTCACCGCCGTTGACCTTGCAGCAGGCGTTGGATTTTGCGCATAAGCAGAATCCGTCGCTGTTGTCGGCGATGCAGCATGTTGAGGCTGTGAAAGCCGGGGAGACGACCGCCGGTCTGCGCCAGAATCCGGTGCTGACCAGCAGCGGGCAGATGGTGACGCTGGGCCCGGATGATCCGAACGGCCCGGACTTTTACACCGTCGGCGTCCAGCGGCTGTTTGAGCGCGGAAACAAGCGGGCTATCCGGCTGGATGCGGCGCGCGCCACGACGGCGCTGACCGATCAGCAGCGTGTTGATCTGCAGCGTCAGACGGATTTTGCCATCAAGCAGGCGTTTACCCGCATGCTGTTTGCCAAGGACGCTTTGCGCGTCAGCCAGGACAACCTGGAAGGCTACCGGAAGACCGTGGCCCTGATGCAGGTGCGTCTGGATGCTGGCGATATGAGCCGTAATGATTTCTCCCGCGTGGAGCTGCAGCTTGCCGGCTTTGAAAACGATACCGACAATGCACGGCTGGCGCTGACGCAGGCATCTACCCAGCTGCAAAGCCTGATGGGCATTGAGCGGCCCGCGGCGGGCTTTGACGTGGTGGGAGCACTGGATACGGCAGTTCCTGCCATCACGCTGGAAGACCTGAAGCAGAAGGCGCTGGATACGCGGCCCGACGTCAAGGCGGCGGCGCAACAGGTGGCTGTAAACCAGGCTGGCGTACGTCTGGCTTATGCTAACGGAACCTCGGACCCGACGGTGGAAGGCGAGTACGAACACAGCGGCCACGCGAACACCGCCGGCTTCAACCTGCAGATTCCTATCCGCGTGTTTGACCGCAACCAGGGCGAGAAGGAACGCGCCAAGTATGAGCTGGAGTCAAGCCGCCTGGCGCTGACGGCGACGCGCAACCAGGCCGTGGCCGATGTGGACCAGGCCTTCCAGGCGTACCAGACGGCACAGGCGCAGGCCGCCCGCTATCGCACCAAGTACCTGGATGAGGCGAAGCGTGTGCGCGACAACCTGGAGTTCAGCTACCGCAATGGACAGGGCACGCTGCTGGACTACCTGAGCGCGCTGCAGGACTATCGCTCGGTGAACCTGCAGAGCCTGACGGCGAATGCGCAACTGCAGCTTGCGATCCACCAACTTAGTTTTGTGACCTATACGGAGATTCTGCCATGAAGAAAAGCGTGATGACGCTGGTGATGACGGGCGCTGCGCTTGGCATGCTCAGCGGATGCAAGAGCGACGAGAAGGAGCTTCCGGAAGCGAAGGCCAAGATCAATATCAAGACCGAAGTGGTGCATCAGCAGACGGTCAATGATGGTCTTGAGATTCCCGCGCATGTGGATGTGGACCCAAGCAAGATGGTGCATGTCTACGCTCCGTTGAGCGGGCGTCTTTTGAACCTCGCGGTGCAGCCTGGCCAGGAGGTTCGCAAGGGGCAGACCGTGGCGATGCTGCAGAGCGGCGATGTGGCCGGGGCCCGCAGCGACTTTGAGAAAGCGAAGATTGAGGCGCTGCGCGCCGATCGCGTTCTGGAACGCGGCAAGCTGCTGCTGGCGCACGAGGTAATGAGCCAGGCGGAGTTCGACGAGCTGAAGGCCGCCGATGATGCTGCGCACAGTGAGCAGGAGCGTGCGCGGCAGCGTGTGCACGAACTTGGATTCAGCGAAAACGGCACCTCGGACACAACCGCGGTGACCTCGCCCATTACGGGTTCGGTGCTTGATATTGGCACCGCAGCCGGCGAGATGCAGCGTTCGCTTGAGACATCGAATGGTATTGCCACTGTGGCAAATCTGGATGAGGTCTGGGTTGTGGGTGATGTCTTCGAACGCGACCTGGCGGCGGTGAAGTCACGCTCAACAGCGGATGTGACGCTGCAGGCGTATCCCGGCGAGACCTTTCATGGAACGGTTGCGAATGTTGGCGATGTTTTTGACCCGCAGACGCATGCGCTGAAGGTGCGCGTGGTGCTGAAGAATCCGGGCCATCGTTTGAAGCCGCAGATGTATGGCTCCATTCGCATTGGCACCGGGCAGCGGCCCATGATCCTGGTGCCGCTGGCTTCTGTGATTCACGATGGCTCCATTGCAAGCGTGTATGTGAAGAACGGCGATAAGTTTGACGCGCGCGTTGTGAAGCTTGGCGCCGCGCATGGCGACAAGGTTGAGGTAACCGGTGGCCTGAGCGACGGCGATGTCGTGGTGACACAAGGGGCGGCGTTCCTGCGGACGCCGGTGGGAGACTAACCATGGAAGCCTTTCTGAAAACATTGCTGCGTTATCGCGCGGTGGTGCTGATTCTGCTGGCGGCCGGGCTGGTTGCGGGAACCTTCGGGTTCCTGAAGCTGGACATTGAAGCGTACCCTGACCCTTCTCCGCCGCTGGTGGAGGTGATTACGCAGAACCCGTCATGGAGCGCGGAAGAGATTGAGCAGCAGGTCACCTCTCCGATTGAAACCGCGCTGAACGGCACACCCCACCTGGAGCAGATCCGGTCGATCAGCATCTTTGGCCTGAGCGATGTGAAGCTGTACTTCAGCTTCGACTCGGATTACTTCCGCGACAAGCAGGAGATTCTCAATCGCCTGCAGACCATCCAGCTGCCGAATGGGCTGCAGCCGCAGTTGTCGCCGTGGTCGCCCATTGGCGAAATCTATCGCTATGAGCTGACCGGGCCGGGCTATGACCTGAACGAGTTGAAGGCGACGCAGGACTGGCTGGTCAAGCGTGAGCTGAAGAAGGTGCCGGGCATCATCGACATCACCACCTTCGGCGGAACCACGCGGCAATACCAGGTAGAGCCGGATCCCAACAAGCTGTTGAGCTATGGCATCACGTTGAATCAGCTCATCACGGCGGTGCAGAATAGCAATGCGAATGTCGGCGGTAACTACCTTTCGCTGGGCGATCAGAACGTAAACGTGCGTTCCGTGGGCCTGCTGAAGGGCACGGAAGACATTGGCAACGTCGTCGTTGCGCAGAAGAACGGAACGCCGGTTCTGGTGCGGGATGTAGCCAACGTAAAGGAAGGCTACCAGCCACGGCTTGGAAAGATTGGCCGCAATGGCGACAACGATATCGTCGAAGGCATTGTGCTGCTGCAGAAGGAAGGGCAGAGCCTGCCGGCTCTGGAAGGCCTGAAGCAGAAGATGAGCGATCTGAACACCGGGGGCCTGTTGCCGCCCGGAATGCAGATCAAGACCATCTATGACCGCACCAAGCTGATCGGACTGACGACCGAGACGGTAAAGCACGTCATCATCACCGGCCTGATCCTGGTCACGCTGGTGCTGCTGCTCATGCTGGGTGACTTCCGCATCACGCTGATTGCCGCGGCGACGATTCCGTTTGCCGTGCTCTTCGCGTTCTCGCTGATGACGCTGACCGGGCGTGCGGCGAACCTGATCTCGATCGGCGCCATCGACTTCGGCATTCTCGTGGATGCGTCGATCGTGGTGCTGGAGAGCATCTACCGCCGCTTCTCACGCAGGCAGCCGGGACATGGCCGTGCGGAGATGATCATTCTTGGCGTGCAGGATGCTGCGCGTCCCGTGCTCTTCTCCACACTGATCATCCTTGTTGCATTCATTCCTCTGTTCACCATGCAGGGCGTTCCGGGCAAGATCTTCGCGCCCATGAGCGTGACCTATGGTTTCGCTCTGACCGGCGCTCTGCTGTTCGCGCTTGTCTTCGCTCCGGTGCTGAGCTTTGTGACGGCTCCGGTGAAAGACTCTGTTGAAGAGCACGACGAAGAAGACCTGGTCCACCAGGGCACATGGCTTAACCGCTTCCTGGAGAAGCACTATAGCCGTTGCCTTGACTGGGTGCTGGAACACAGCAAGCTGGTATGGGGAATCGCCGCACTCGCGCTGATCGGTGCCGTGGCCTGCTTCCTGCTGTTTGTCGGTGGCGAATTTATGCCGCCACTGGAAGAGGGCAATCTCTGGATTCGTGGAACGCTGCCGCAGGACATCAGCTTTGAGCAGGCAGCAAAGCTGTCGGACGAGGTACGTGCGGATCTTCGCAAGTTCCCTGAGGTTACGCAGGTGGTCTCGCAGATCGGCCGTCCGGATGACGGCACCGACGTGACAACCTTCAACAACATGGAGTTTGGCGTCAACCTGAAGCCATCAAGCGAATGGCCAAAGGACGTGCACGGGGAGAAGGACAAGCTCATCGACCAGATGCAGCATGAACTCAGCAAGTATCCCGGTGTCGTGTTCGGCTTCTCACAGGCCATTCAGGACAACGTGGAAGAGGCGATGAGCGGCGTAAAGGGCGAGAACTCGCTGAAGATCTTCGGCGATGACCTGACGACGCTGACCGACGTCGCGGAGAAGGTGCAGGGCGTCATGTCCAGCGTGCGCGGCGTGCAGGACGTTGGCATCTTCAAGGTCAACGGTGCTCCGAGCCTGGTTGTGGAAGTGGACCGTGCCAAGGCCGCGCGCTATGGACTGGCTGCGGGCGATGTGAACGCGGCCGTGCAGGCAGCTGTGGGTGGCGCTCCCATCTCGACGATGATTCAGGGCGATCGCCGCTTCGACATCACCGTGCGCTATCCGGCGGCGTATCGTTCCACGCCGGATGCCGTGCAGAACATCATGTTGTCGGCTCCGGATGGAAGCCATGTGCCGCTGTCGCAGGTGGCCAATATCGGCATCAAGCAGGGCAGCTTCACCATCTATCGGGAAGGTGGACGGCGGTATATCCCGATCAAGTTCAGCGTGCGTGAGCGCGATCTGGCATCCACTATTGAGGATCTGCAGCACCAGTTGACGGCGAAGATCACGCTGCCCCCAGGCTACGAGTACACATGGGCCGGCGAGTTCGATTCGCTGAAGAAGGAACAGAAGCGTCTTGTGCTGATTGTTCCTGTCAGCCTTCTGGTGGTGCTGGTGTTGCTCTACCTGCAGTTCCAGGAGTGGCTGGATGCGCTGATTGTGCTGGCGGTGCTGCCGTTCAGCTATATCGGCGGCATTCTGGCGCTGATGCTGACGCATACAGCCTTCAGTATCTCGGCAGCGGTGGGCTTTACCTCGCTGACGGGTGTAACGACCCTGGGCGCGGTGGTCTTTCTGGCAGGCCTGCGCCGCGCCCAGGAGAAGGATCCGGAACACGGCTTGAAGCATGGAAGCCTGGACGAACTGCGGCCGGTCGTGATGGCCTGCATGTCTGCCGGTCTTGGCCTGCTTCCCGCCGCGGTGATGAACGCTATTGGAGCCCAGGCACAGCAGCCGCTGGCGCGTGTGGTGGTGGGTGGCATGGTGACGACGCTGGCGTCCATCCTCTTCCTCATGCCGCTGATGGCGCGCAGACGGTCACACGTCGAGGCTATGCCGGAATAGAGATCAAACAATTTTTTCCTGGCGGGGTTGGGCGCGAGCTCAGCCCCCTTTTTTTTGCTGTCCCTTGCAAACCAGCGTTGCCGTGTAAGCGGCGCCAAAGCCGTTGTCGATGTTCACGACCGTCGTGTTGGGCGAGCAGGAGTTCAACATGCTGAGCAGCGCGGTAATGCCGTTGAAGGAGACCCCATAGCCAACGCTGGTAGGCACAGCGATCACAGGTACCCCTACCATGCCACCTAGCACCGAAGGCAAAGCGCCCTCCATGCCGGCGCAGGCAATGACAACGTCTGCCGTGTTCAGCAACGGCCGCTGAGCCAGCAGGCGATGAATGCCGGCCACCCCGACGTCGGTAATGCGCAGCACGGTGGCTCCGAAGAGCTCGGCTGTAATGGCGGCTTCTTCCGCAATCGGCAGATCGCTGGTGCCGGCACAGACCACGGCGATGGTTCCACCATGCGGTTTCTGTTCGGTTTGCCGCAGCGTAATGCAGCGTGCGAGCGCGTGATACTCCGCCGCAGGCACAAGGGTCTGCACGGCTTCAAAGTGGGTTCCGTCGGCCTTGGTGGCCAGTACGTTTACGCCGGAGTGTGCCAGCCGCTCGAAGATGGCGCCGGTCTGCGCAGGCGTCTTGCCCTGCGCGTAGATCACCTCAGGAAGCCCGGTGCGCAGCGCTCGATGATGGTCAATCTTCGCAAAGCCCGTGTCTTCGAAGGGAAGATGCGTAAGCGAGTCCGCAGCCTGCTCAATAGAGACATCGCCGGTGCGGAGCTGTTCGAGGAGATTGAGAAGAGATTCGCGATGCATGATGTCGTTGATACTTTCTCGTCCCACCCATCCCGCTGCGCGGTATGGCAGCGTACGGGCGAAACAAACTACGATGCCGTCAGAATCGAGACCGGCAGAATCGCATTCATACTGCCACTGCGATAGCCCTGCGTGTCCAGCGTGACGTACTGGAAGCCAGCGGCACGGACGGCGGCGGTGATCTTGTCGAGGGCATCCATCGAGAGCGCGCGGTGCAACTCCTCGCGTGCAATCTCAATGCGTGCCAGTGTTCCGTGATGGCGCACGCGTACCTGCAGAAAGCCGAGCGCGTTCAGTGCGTCCTCCGCGGCTTCCACCTGGGCAAGGGCTTCCGGTGTGACCTCGCGGCCATACTCCAGGCGCGACGAGAGGCACGCCGATGCAGGCTTGTCCCAGACGGTAAGGTTTGCATTCTTCGCGAGCGTGCGAATCTCCTGCTTGCCCAGTTGCGCGGTGGCCAGCGGAGCGATGGCGTTGTGCTGCGCCGCTGCTTTTTGCCCGGGGCGGAAATCGCCGTTGTCATCCAGGTTGCGGCCGTAGGCAATGGTGCTCACGCCCAGCTCCTCGCTCAGCGTTTCCATGGCTAGGAACAACTCGTCCTTGCAGTGGAAGCAGCGCTGCGAGTCGTTGCGGGTGTAGTCCGGCTTCTCCATCTCGCGCGTGTTGATCACGCGCAGCGGAATGTGGTTCTGCTGCGCAAAGTCGATGGCGGCTGAGAGATGCTTTCGCGGCAGGCTGGGCGAATCCGCGATGACGGCCAGCATCCTGTCGCCCAGAACCTGGTAGGCCTCCCATGCAAGGTAAGCCGAGTCGACACCGCCGGAGTAAGCCACCAGCAGACGATCGCTGGTGGCCAGTTCCGCGCGGAGTGTTTCGCGTTTGGTTTCGAGAGTGCTCATTACAGGTTCTTGCCGTAGTCCAGGCGGTGCGGGTTGTCCAGCTTCTCCGCGGTGGCCCACAGGCCAGCCGAAGGCGTGCTGATGTAGAAGACTTCCTCGCCGTCAGGCATGGTGTTCCAGCCTTCCTTCATCACGGCGGGGTCGTAGCGCTTCTGCATCTCGGCGCAGTCGGCGTAGTTGTAGCCAACCTGCTCAATCTCTTCCCTGGTCAGGTGGCCCGGCGCATAGGTGATGGTGAAGCGGTCTTCGCTGGAGCCGTGGATCAGGTGAGCCACGCCATGCGGAATCTCCTGCATGTCGGCTTCGGTCTTGTAGAGAGCCAGCGTGCGCGGCGTTCCCTTGTAGCCGTACTTGCGGATCAGGGCGTCGACCTCGGGCTGTTCGCCGAAACGCTCCACGCCGGGGGCAATGATCAGCAGCTCACCGCCGTCGGCGATGGCCATGCGCGTGCGGTAGACGGCCTTGTTGGCCACCCAGGTCGCGCGGAACTCATCGGCCTGCATCACGGCAACTACCTTTTTGATGGGCTTGTCGAAGACGGTGATGTTCTGCTGGCGGCTCTTGCGGGCGGCCTGCAGATAGGTGTCCAGATCATCGCCGACGAAGATGCCGCTGGTCACCAGCTTGTTGTTAGGGTCGCGCTGCATCACGATCTGCAGGTAGACATCGGGCAGGCGCTGCAGCAGGTTCTCTTCGGCCCAGTTATAGGCGGCGCGCAGCGGGGTGATCAGGCAGCCGAGGTTGTTCTCAATGCCATACACGGCGGCGGCGATGTGCGAGGCGCAGATGGTCTCTTTACCGCCAAGGCCGATGAAGTAGTTCTTGTTGTGGTTGGCGAAGCCCAGCACTTCGTGCGGAACGACGTGGCCGATGTTGATGATCAGGTCCCACTGCTGGTCGATGAGGACGTTGTTGAGGTCGACGGGAATCTCCCAATCGGCCGCGCCCTGCGTGGTCTCCTTTACAAGCTCGGCGGGAATGGTGCCGATGTGGGTGACGCCGTTGCGCCAGTCGTGCGGAAGAATCTTTTCGTTGGGGATGTCGCCGAACATCCACTTGTTCTCGGCTTCGGTGTGCGGCACGTGCTGGCCGAGCGTGGGGATGACGAGGATTTCGGCATCGGGCAGGGCCTTGTAGAGCAGCTCAGTGATTTTGCCGGCGCCGGAGTGGGCGCGCGTGAGGTCGGGCGGCAGCAGAAGGACGCGCTTCAGGTCCTTGTTGATGCGGGTGCGGGCCTCTGTGAGCAGGCGGTCAACGGCGGACTGAATCTGCGCTTCGGAAAGGGCGTCGCCCTCAATGGAAAACCACGACATGGTTTTTTTCGTCTCCTGCGGGGCCATCAGCAGCCCCGGCTGTAAGAGGATTTCATACTTGTCTGACCAATTTCAAGAATTGGTCAGGCAGGTTTTGATCGTGCGGATTTCTTCGCCGCTTTTTTCTGTGCTGGGATGGCCTTTTCCGGTTTTCCGGCAAGAATGTCCTCCACGTGACGCAGATGGGCGCGCATGGCGGCGCGCGCGGCGTGCGGATCACGTGCCTTGATGGCGGCAAAGATCGCCTGGTGGTCCCGCAGCGTCATCTTCTGGTGGTGCTGCAGTCCGGCCAGGTGCGACAGGGAGTGGAAAATAGGGGAAAAGATGCCGCCCCACAGGCTATCCACAATATTGGCGACGACATTGTTGCCGGCGGCCTCGGCGATTGCGACATGGAAACGCCGGTCGGTGATCTGGGCGTTCTGCCCGGCAGCCAGCAGCGCCTTCATCTCGCGGATGGTGGCTTCAATCTGCTTCAGTTGCTCGGCAGAGGCGTGCAGCGCGGCATCGGCGGCGCTTTCGCCTTCAATCAGCAGGCGTGCGCGCAGCAACTCGAATGGACCGGGGCCGGCGTCCAGCAGCAGCGGAACATGGTTGGGAGCTTGGCGGATGTAGGCGCCGGAGCCAAGGCGAATCTCAAGCTGCCCGGCAATCTCCAGCGCAATCATCGCCTCGCGAATCGTTGGCCGGGAGACGTTGAGCTGCTTCGCCAGGTCTTTTTCCGACGGCAGACGCTGGCCCGGCTCAATCCGGTGCTGGCGCGCGTAGGCCGAAATCTGTTCCGCCACGCGTTGGTAAAGCCGCGGCGCTGGATGGCTGGTAGACGACATGCTCTGCTGACCATGGTACGCGACCGGAGGCTGCACACAGCGTGAATGCCGCAACAGAACTGCGGTAGAATTGCGCCACTAAATCTACATAACCTTTATCTGCCACTTGTTGAGGAGCGTTCTGTATCGAAGATTGCATTCATGCCTTCGTGCGTGTCTGTACGTGCACGCTTGGTCTGCCTTGCCTTGCTCTATCCTCTGTCTTTCGGTTCGCTGCAGGCGCAAAGCAGCCTGCCTACGCCGGTCTCTCTCAATCATGCGGAGTGCGGCGATGCGAGCCGTCCGCCGCGCGTGAGCTGCAGCACCTGAAGCGCAGCGTGCTGGTGCTGGAATCCAACGACCGCATCGGCGGTCGGCGTGCTGCTTAAGCAAAGAGCCATCGAAGAAGGAGATGGAGTGCCGTGCCCTGCCGCTCGCGGCCTCACTGGCTATGCCCAACCCATGAGCCGGCACTGAGTGCAAAATGCAGGAGCCTGATGCATCAGGCTCCTGCATTTTTTGATCGATTTTTACGGAACCAATCATCGCGAATGTACGTATTCTGCCAACGAAGGTACTTTCTGGCCGCAAGAGTGTGTCAAACGCACCGCGGCAGGGCCCCCGCCGAAAGATCTTACGTCCCCCTCTGGCTTAGTTAATTTTTTTGCAGCCTCCGGGCTACCCCCGGCGCGAACGTGCGCGTTTGCCGCGCACCCGCGGTCGTACGTCTGCGCCGCCAAATCTTTCGTTATAAGGAAATCGTTTGTCATGAAGCACATTGTTATTGCAGCCACGCCCGCTGCCGGCCACTTCAACCCGATGATGGCCATTGCTGAACACCTTGCCGCCAACGGCTACCGCATCACCGTCCTTACCGGATCCATCTATCGCGAACGTGTCCAGGCCGCCGGTTTTCACTTCGTCCTTCTGCCGGGCAAGGCCGACTTCGACCTCTGCCGGCAGGATGTCTACTTCCCGGAGCGCAGCAGCGTCGAACCGGGGCTCGCGCAGATCACCTATGACATGCAGCACGTCTTCGGTGACGCCATCGCCGACCAGTACGCTGCTCTGAAGGCTCTGCTGGCCGGCGGCGTTGACATGATCCTCGCCGACCTGCTCTTCCTCGGCACCTTCCCGCTGCTGATGGGGCTGCCGCGCGAAAGCCGTCCGCCCATCGTTTCCTGCGGCATTGTGCCCATCATGTGTCGCAACGCGGCCGTTTCGCCCTTCGCTGGGCCGTCCGCCTCGCCGGAAGGCCTGCTGCGCAACGCCGAGCACAACGCGCAGCTTGCCGGCGCCCTGCAGCCCGCCACTGACTACGTCAGCGACTGCATTGAAGCCTGCTGCGGTAAACGGCTGGATACCTTCCTCTTCGATGAACTCTACCTGCGGCCCGATCTTTTCCTGCAGTTCACCACGCAGGCTTTCGAGTACCCCATGGTCGATCTTCCGCGGAACCTCGTCTTCGTCGGTCCCATTGTGCCGAAGCACGAGGACACCGAAACGCCCGTCTGGATCGACGATCTCGATCCGGAAAAGCCGGTCGTCTTCATCACGCAGGGAACCGTGGCGAACTACGACCTGACGCAGTTGCTGCAGCCCGCGCTCGATGGCCTTGCGGACGAACCCGTGCAGGTAGTGGCTACCGCCGGCGGTGTCGATCCCGGTCGCCTGCGCGTTCCACCCAACGCCCGCGTCGAAAGCTATCTCTCCTACGCGGCCATTCTGCCGCGCACAGCGGTCTTCGTGACCAACGGTGGATACAACGGTGTACAGATGGCGCTGCGTGCGGGCATTCCCATCGTCAGCGCAGGCGCTTCGGAAGACAAGCCCTTCGTCTCCGCCCGCGTGGAGTGGAGCGGTTGCGGTCTCGACCTGAAGACCGGAACCCCCACTGCCACCCAGGTGCGGGATGCCGTACGGACCATCCTTTCCAACCCCGGCTACCGCGCAAAGGCACAAACTCTCGCCTGCGCCTTTGAAGGCTGCGACGCGCTCCGCAACTCGCTGCGTGCGGTGGAAGGTCTGCTGGTGAATTCAAACGTGGCCGAAGAACTGGCCATGATCTAAGTTCCTCCCCTGGATGCCATATTGGGCCCTGCGTCAGCACAACCGGACGCAGGGCATTTTTTACCGCCGTCTACATTCATTGCCTGCGAGACAGCGTTAATCCTGGTGCGGTATAAAGGCGCTGCCATGCGACTGCGCCCCCTGATCCCCGCTCTTGTTCTTCTCTGCTTTTCTGCTTCCATCGCGCTGTACGCGCAGAAGGCCGGGGAGATTGACCCCATGCTTGGCGCCGATAAAGGGGGCAATGTTTTCGTCGGCCCAACGTTGCCTTTTGGCATGGCGAAGCCCGGGCCAGACTATGGTGTGAGCGGCGGCAACTCCGGATGGAAGCCAACGGGGAATCTCAGCGGCTTTTCGCAACTCCATGTCTCCGGTACGGGCGGCGGCCCGAAGTACGGCAACATCCAGGTGCAGGCCATGCTGGGCAAGGCCGACCCCGCGCATAGTGCTGTACCGCGTAAGGACGAGCACGCTGAAGTCGGTTACTACTCCGTCGTTCTGGGCGATACCGGCATCCATGCGGAGATCACCACCGCGCGCCGCACTCCCGTCTATCGCTTCACCTATCCTGCGGGCAAAGACCGCACGCTGCTTGTCGATGTCGGCCACCTGCTGATGCAGTTGCACGATTCACCGCATCGTTATCACGAAGGGCAGATCGTCCACTCCACCCAGGTCGAGGTGCTCTCTCCAACCGAGATCGCGGGCATGCAGGCCTCCGTCATCGGATGGAACATCCAGACCACACCGATGAAGGTCTACTTCTACCTGAAGACGGACACGTCCGCCGTCGCCAGCGGCACATGGCAGGACGGTAAGGCTCCCGTCGCGGGCGCGAAGTCCGCCACCTACGCCATGCCCTTCACCATGAAGACGCTGCCCGATCCACCTGCGCCCATCGTCAGCACCGGCGCATACCTCACCTTCGCTCCCGGCGCAAAGCCGGTCATGGTGAAGGTGGGTGTCTCCTTCGTCTCGATCGAACAGGCAAAGCAAAACGCGATGACGGAGGTCCCAGGCTTTGACTTCGACGGTACGCGCAAAGCCGTGGTCGCTGCATGGGACAAGGCTCTTTCTACTCTCAAGGTCGAAGGCGGCACCGCCGACGAACGGCAGCAGCTCGCCACCGGGCTCTATCACTCCATGCTGATGCCGGTCGACCGCACGGGTGAGAATCCGCTGTGGCAAAGCAGCACGCCCTACTATGACGACTTCTATTGCATCTGGGATACCTTCCGCTCATCCACGCCGCTGCTTACCCTGCTTGCGCCACAGCGCGTCACCGCGATCCTGCAATCGCTGTTGGAGATCCAGGACCACGACGGCTTCTTCCTCGATGGCCGCGCCGGCAACTTCGCAGGCCGTACGCAGGGTGGATCCGACGCGGAGATGATGTTCACCGATGCCTACGTAAAACATCTATCGGGGCTCGATTGGGAGCGTGTCTACAAGGCCATGCGTCATGATGCGGATGTTGACTCGCCGGAGTACACACGCTTTGGCCGCGGCGATATGGAGGAGTGGAAGCGTCTCGGCTATCTCTCCATCGAACACTCTGACCCCACCGGTGGCCCAAACGGTGGTCCGGACCGTCCCGGCAACCGCTCCATGGAGTATGCCGCGAATGATTACGCCGTCGCGCTGATGGCCAAGGGTCTGCATCACGATGCCGATGCAACGCTCTTTCAGGAGCGCGCCGCGAACTGGAAGCGGCTCTGGTACCCGGAGGCCGTGGACCATACCGAAGGTGGCGACATAAAAGGCTTTATCTGGATGAAGCACGCCGACGGACGTTGGAAAGAGAACTTCAACCCGCGTCTGGTGGGCACCTGGTACACCGATAACTTTTACGAGGCCAGCACCTGGACCTACTCGTTCTACGTGCCGCAGGACATGCGCGAACTCATCCGCACCATGGGCGGTGACGTCGCTTTCAAAAAACGGCTTGACCTGTTCTTTGCCAACGACCTCAGCAAGCGTAGCCGCTACCGCTTTGACGTGGGCAACGAACCCGGCTTCCTCACGCCCTACCTCTATAACTGGATCGGCGAGCAGAGCAGCACGGCCAGCCTGATTCACAAGGTGCTGGACGCAAACTATCACTCCGGCACCGGCGGTCTGCCGGGCAATGATGACTCCGGCGCCATGGGCTCCTTCTATGTCTTCAATCGCATGGGCTTCTTCCCGGTGGCGGCGCAGGATGTCTACCTGATCGGATCGCCATCGTTTCCGCGTTCGACCATCACGCTCGGTAACGGCAAACAGTTTTCGGTGATCGCGGAAAATTTATCACCCGCCAATTTCTACATCCAAAGCGCGACGTGGAACGGCAAACCCTATCATCGCTCCTGGTTCACCCACGAACAGCTCGCCAGCGGAGGCGATCTGAAGCTGGTCATGACCGATAAGCCAACACACTGGGACACCGGTGACCCGCCGCCTTCCATGTCCGACAAACAGTAACTTCTTTCCTGTTTGTCATCCTGCAAAGATCAGCTTCTCAACAATCTTCGCCAGGGCACGGCTCCAGCCGTGCCGCAAAGTTTGGATTAGAAAAACCGACGCCGTCCTCGATGGCCGGCGTCCCTTTCCTGGTCATTCTGAGATCAAGACCTACGGGTGCACCACCAGGGTCACGCCCTCCGCGCTGATCGTGTTCGACCCCGTCAGCACCTTCCCTTTCGTCCAGTCCGGCGCCTTCATCGAGAGCTGGTACTTCACCGGCGTTCCGGTCAGCGTGGCCGAGGCGATCTTTGTCTTCTTTCCGATGACAATGTCCATGGTTGAGGTCTCCGTCTGTCCAAACGCAGGGGAGAACTGCAGCGTCATGCCATGGTCTTCGGCATGCACCGGCGCATAGCGAATCTTCTCAATGGCCCAGTTCGTTCCGTCGTAAGCAGCCTCAATCGTCTGCTTCACCAGCGGGTTGCTTTCCACGCCAATGGTGTAGTGCGGCGCGGCGGCTTTCTCAATCTTCAGCACCAGCGTGCGCCCGCTCTCCTGCGTCAGCTTCCAGGCTGCACCAGGCTTCAGTTCGCTCGGCGCTTCGGCCACCCTGAAGCTCTCACTGCCGGCAGCCAGCACCGCGGTCGTCGCGGCATGCGTCAGCGCGCCATGCCATGCAACAAAATACGGCGGCTTCGAAATCTCCTTCCACATCTCGGCCATCGATGTTTTATCGCCCACCACAATCGCCGATCCTTCACCGGCAACCGCCGACTCCTCACGATACGCAAAGACCGGAATCTTCAACTCGGGCATGGCGTTCAAGCCACCGCCCTGCTGCAGAATGTCCGAACCCTGGATGAACCTCCACTCCACCGGTGTTCCATCCTGCAGCCGCAGGCGAAGATCGAAGGTTGCCCCGTTAACCTCGCTGTCGGGCCGCGTGAACTCTATCTGCGCGGCATACGCTTCGCCATCCTGAGCCTTGGCAATCGCCACCAGTTGAGGCTGGTTGGCATAGTGAATGCGCTTGCCGGTCTCGCGGCTGGTGACGATGAAGTCATACAACGGCTTGCCGTTGTTCTCGTCATAATCCAGTTCCACCATCGAGTAAGGAACCTCCGGTCCGGTCCACTGTACAAACTGCTCCGGCCAGAACCGGTAGCTGACCATCAGGCCGGAGACCGGCGGTGCAATGGCCTTCTGCTGTGCGTGTGCCGCGGGAATCATGGTGGATGCGAGGAGCAACGATGCGATGCGGTTCATGAGGGGTCTCCTTGGGAAGATGGGTTAGAAGTTGAAGCGCGCGCCGAACTCGATGCGGCGGCCGGCGTCCGAGGCGTAGGGCTTGAGGAACAGCGGCGAGCCAAGCACGCTGCCCATCGCCGTTACGTTGGTGTGGTTCAGCAGATTGGCTGCGCGTGCGTTGAAGGTGATGGTGCGTGCAGTGTCCTTCTTCGAGAGTGCAAAACTGCGGCTCAGGTTGGTATCAAGCTGAACGGTCCAGGGAAGCGTCGCTGCATTGCGTGGAAAGGCTCCCGTGCCGCCGGTTGCGGTCAGCAGGCCAAAGGGTGTCTGGTACGCATTGGCCGCGGACGTTGCATACTGCGGCCGTTCGTTGAAGATGCCATCGCCGTTGGTATCAAGCCCAGTGGTCAGGTTGACCGGCGAGCCTGAGGTTGCGTTGAACACCTGGCTGAGCGTGAACTTCTGCGGAAGGCTGACCTGCCCAATGCTGATGACACGATGCGTATTCACCCACGATGGCCGCGACTCCTCACCCGCCTTCGTCAGGTTCGACTGCGGGAAGGTACCCGCGCCATCGCTGTCCGAACGCAGGTCCATGCGCACATAGCCGAGAAAGATCTGGAAGCGGCGCAGGCTGTGCTGGTCCACACCGACAAACAGGACGTTGCCGTGGATGTGCCCGGTCTGCTGGTACTGAAAAATATTGGTATTGGCCAGCGAGGGGCGTGGACCCGTGGGCTGGTTGTTCAGCGGCGCATTCACATTGCGCGAACGCATGGTGTCCCACGCACGCACGACGTAGAGATTACTTTGCACGTGCCAGTGACCGGGCATCTCATACTCCGCGCCAAGGTGCGTCTGCAGTGACGGAACCTGCATCATGTTGCCCGCATAGGTGCGCAAGGCGTGGACCGGAGTCGCACCGGCGAACGGCGACCCGTAGTTCGCGTTGTAGATCAGGTTCTGTTGCTGCGTGATGCCGTTCAGGCGCAGCGTTGCTGCTGTGTTACTGGTGTCAATCGGCGAGAAGAACAACCCCGCACGTGCGCGCAGCACCAGCCGCTGTTTCTTGTCTGGCGACCAGGAGATTCCGGCGCGTGGCCCAAAGTTGGTAAAGGTCGAAGGCGATGTCTGCAGGGCATAGCGCAGGCCCAGGGCAACCTGCACATGCGGCGTCAGCTTCCACTGGTCCTGTGCGAAGAGCACAAGGCGAAGCTGGTTGAAGTCGACGGTGGGCGAGCCCTGGTTGACGGTGTACGTCGTTGCGGTGCCGCCGGGCAGCCCAAGCAGCGCGCGGCGATACTGCTCCACGCCGCTGATGTTCAGCCCGTTGACCGTTGCTCCGCTGAAGACATAGCTGCCGTTGAAGGTGTCCGGCTGGTTCAGATGCTCCAGGTTGTTGATCATCTGCAGACCCAGCTTGATGGCGTGCTTCTTCGTGCTGAGAAGGATGTCGTCATCTACTTCAGTCACCTTCTCGTGGCTTTGAAACAACCCGCCGGTGTAGCCGCCCGCGGTAAACGCGCCTGCAACCTGCAGCGCAGCCGCCGTGGAGTGAGGAGCATCATCGCGGTTGCGCCACATAAAGCTGGTGCGTGTTTCATGCACAATGCGTGGCGAGACCGTCGTAACATTCGTCGCGCGAATGATGTGCTCGGCCTGCTGGCTGTCATAGCCGGCTTCCGGCAACGACGTGCCCCCCACGGCAAGGTTCGCCAGCGAGTTCACGTTCGCCGTATAGCTGACAGTGAAGTTGTTCTTCGGGTTGAGCATCATGCCCAGCCGCGCGTTGGCCATCCACAACCGCTGCGGAGTAGGCACATTCTGGTTGGTTACCTGCTGGTTGCCGTTGCTGTCCAGCGTCACAGCGTTCACCACGGCGAAGTCATCGATGTCGCGCTTCTCCAGCGACAGGGTAAAGTCGCGCTTCTTCGAAAAGAACGGTCCTGACAGATCAAACCCATAGCGACGCTTTCCGATCGCGGCACGGCTGGTTGCAAAGGGATCGCGCGCATTGAACAGCGTGTCGGAGTCGGTCAGGAACAGTGAGCCATGAAACTTGTCCTGCCCCGGCCGCGTGATGATCTCGATGCGTCCACCTTCATACGGAGGGCGTTCGTACTCGGCAGAGAACAGGTCGGGATTCACCCGCACAAACGCAATGGATGACTTCGGCGGCATGCGGCTGCCGTTTTGAAATCCGTCGACCGTGATAGTGGCCGCACCCGGCGCCCCTCCGGAGACCGCCGCCATGGCCTGCAACTGTCGCTGCAGATCGTCAGGATCGTCAGCCATCTGGGCCAGGTCCTGGCGATTGAGTGTGCGCGATCCCGCCGCCTCGCCCGCGCTGGTGTCGAGCCCACTACCGTCCAGCACGGCGTCGACCGCTGTGGTCACCGTCTCCGGCTTCAGCGTGATGTTGAACGTAGTGGCGCCATTCAGTGGCAGCGTCTCTGGCGCAAAACTAATGGCCTCGACCAGTAGCGTATGTCTGCCGCTAAGGCAGCCCAGCGAGAAGCGGCCCTGCTTATCGGTGACGATGGCTGGCCGGGTGTCCACCGTTACGGTGGCATCCGCGATCACCGCGCCCGTCGCATCATGCACCATGCCCGTAACGGGCGTGCACTGCTGGGCTGCGAGCGTTCCGGCGAAGAGTGTGGTGAGTACGAGTGTCTTCAGGTGCATCGCTGGTTTCTCCTTGACGAGTTCAAGACTCAGGGAAGCCGCGCCTGCAAAACAGTGTGAGATGTCAGCTTTTGGGCATGACATTTGTCAGTGTGACAAATGTCACCTGTTGAAGATGACATCCGGCACTGTTTCGCAGGCAGCCCCGGGGCGATGCTGAGGATGCAAAGGAGGTGTGGCGATGGTGGCGGTGGACGAAATGGAACCGGTAACAACACCGGCGATGGCAGAGGTGGCCCATCTGTGCGGTGTCACCCGGCGGTATGGCGCACATACGGCGGTGGACGATGTCTCGCTCACGCTGCGCGCGGGTGAGGTGGTTGCGCTGCTTGGCCCCAACGGCGCCGGGAAAACAACGGCAATCAAGCTGCTGCTCGGTTTGCTCGGTCCGGATGCCGGCGAGGTGCGCATCTTCGGCGGCAACCCGCGCGAGACCGCAACCCGCACCCGCATCGGAGCCATGCTGCAGGTGGCGCGCGTGCCGGAGACCTTGAAGGTCAAGGAGTACGTTGACCTGTTCCGCAGCTACTATCCCGCACCGCTCAGCGTGCAGCACATCGTGCGCGTCGCAGGCCTGGCAGGCATTGAGAACCGCATGTTCAGCCAGCTCAGCGGAGGCCAGAAGCAGCGTCTTCTTTTTGCCCTGGCCATCTGCGGCAACCCGGACCTGATCTTCCTGGATGAACCGACGCTGGGCATGGACATCGAAACGCGGCACGCTCTGTGGCAACAGGTACGCGACCTTGCCGCACAGGGAAAGACTGTTCTGCTGACTACGCACTACCTGGAAGAGGCCGACGGCCTGGCCAGCCGCATCGTGGTCATCAACAAGGGGAAGGTGATCGCCGAGGGTACGCCTTCGCAGATCAAGGCGAAGGTCACCGGCCGCACCATCAAGTGCGTCACCGATCTGGAGGAGAGCGTGCTGTGGACCCTGCCGGAGGTCACTTCCGTGGAAGTAAAGCTCGGTGTCACCATCGTTCGCACGGCGCAGGCTGAAGCCGTAATACGCCAGATGCTGCGGATGGATGAATCACTGCACAGCCTCGAAATCACAAGCCCCGCGCTTGAGGATGCCTTCCTTGCGCTGACCAAAGGAGAAGAGTAATGGCAACCATGACCGTAGCTCCCCGCCTCCCGCTGTTCCGCAAAGAGGCAAAGTATGAGTTTCTTCGCCTGCTGCGCGCCCGTACCTTTACCCTGGCAACCATCGGCTTTCCGCTGATGTTCTACCTGCTCTTCGGTGTGGTGAACAGCCGCGCCGGGCAGGAGAATCTTTCCGCCAGCAAGTATCTGATGGCTACCTACGCTATCTTCGGGCTGGTGGGCTCGTCGCTGTTCGGTATCAGCATTACGTTGGCCAGCGAGCGCACGCTGGGCTGGCTGGAGCTGAAGCAGGCCAGCCCGATGCCCGCCTCCGCCTACCTGGTGGCCAAGCTGCTGACCGCCTTTGCCTTCGCCATGATCATCTTTGGCCTTCTGCTGACCATCGGCCTGACAATGGGACATGTAACCATCAGCGTCCTTGAGATCCGCAACCTTGCGCTGACCATCTTCGGAGGCGTGCTGCCCTTTGCCTCCATGGGGCTGATGCTGGCCATGGTGGTGCCGCCGCAGGCTGCTCCCGGCATCATCAACCTGATCTACCTGCCCATGAGCTTCTGCTCCGGCCTGTGGATGCCCATGACTATGCTGCCCCATTGGCTGCAGACCATCGCTCCGCTGTGGCCCACGTATCACCTTGCGCAGCTTGCCATTCACGGCATCGGTTTCCCCATGCGGGGCACCGTCGCCGGACACATTCTGGCTCTGGCAGGGTTCACCGTGCTGATGCTCACGCTCGCAATCCTGCTCTTCCGCCGTAATGCGAGCCGCGCATGAATTACACTCGCGGGCAGGAGAGGTTGATGGAGACGTGTGACACGATCACGGAAGCTGCCCCGCCGCAGAAGCCGCGGCGGATGCTCCGCTACATGTCGCTGCTCTACACCGCCTTCTGCCTGATTCAGCCGATTCTCGACAACACGCGCCGCGAGTGGATCTTGCTCGCGATTGCATACAGCATCTTTCTGGCGTCGTACATCGCTGCCACGGAACTGCGTCCCGGGAAGCTCCGCGCGCTCAGCTTCGTGGTGCTCTTTGCAATCGGCTATGTGTATGTGCCATTCAATAACAGCGCCTCTGGCCTGTACGTTTATCCAACGGCGATCCTGCCGTTTACGGTCCGGTCGCCTCGGCATGTCATCTATGCGCTGTGTGCGCATTGTGCAGCCATCGTCGTTAGCATGAAGCTTCTTGGCGCGCAGCCCTGGTCGGTTGGCCTGGGACTCTTCCTCACCGTCGTCGTTTGCCTCAGCAACCTGTACTATGCGGCGCAGCAGAAGAGCGATGCCAAGCTGCGGATGGCGCATGAGGAGATTGAACACCTGGCCACGGTGGCCGAACGCGAACGCATTGCACGCGACCTGCATGACCTTCTGGGCCACACGCTCACCGTCATTGCGTTGAAAAGTGAGCTCGCGGGCAAGTTGATTGCGCAGAACCCCGACGCTGCTGCGGCGGAGATTGCGGAGATCCAGCAGACCTCGCGTCACGCGCTGGCCGAGGTGAGGGAAGCCGTGCTGGGCTACCGCTCCCAGGGGCTGAACGCCGAGGTAGATCGTGCTCGCAAGACGCTGGCGACGGCCAGCATCAAGCTGGTGTGTGACGGCCTGCCCAACGAGCTTCCTATCGCGGAGGAGACGGTTCTCTGCCTTGCCATACGCGAAAGCATGACCAACATCATGCGTCACTCCGGCGCCACCGAGGTCTGGATGCGTTTCCGCTTTCACGATGGTCGCCTGAACATGACCGTGGAAGACAATGGCAAGGGCGGCGTTAAGGAAGAGGGCTTCGGTCTGCGCGGCATGCGTGAACGCATTGAAGCGCTGGGCGGGCGGCTCTCCATCCAGTCGGAAGCAGGAACGCGGCTGACCATTGACCTGCCGAAGGGTGCCGCAACCGCATGACGAAGATTGAAGTACTCCTGGCCGAAGACCAGGGCATGGTGCTGGGCGCTCTGGCCGCACTACTGAATACAGAGCCGGACATCACCGTGGTGGGCACGGCAAGCAATGGCAGCCTCGCCCTGGAGGCAATTGCGAAGAAGCCGCCGCAGGTGCTGGTCACCGACATCGAGATGCCGCAGATGACCGGCCTGGAACTGGCCGCCGCCGTGAAGGAACGCTTCCCGAAGACACGCATCGTCATCCTGACCACCTTCGCGCGCCCCGGCTACCTGCGCCGCGCTCTCGATGCAGGGGCGCAGGGATACCTGCTGAAAGATCGTCCCGCATCGGAACTGGCCGAGGCCATTCGCCGCGTCCATCGCGGGCTGCGCGTTGTAGACCCCGATCTCGCCGCCGAAGCATGGACCGCGGACCCGGACCCGTTGACCGATCGCGAACGCCAGATCCTGCAGCGCGCCGGCGATGGCATGTCCACAGCCGAGGTTGCGCGCGAGCTTGGCCTCAGCGAAGGCACCGTGCGCAACTACCTGTCCGAATCCATCGCGAAACTCGGCGTCTCCAACCGCATCGAAGCCGCACGCCTGGCACGCTCCAAGGGCTGGCTGTAAAAGCAGTTCTTAGTTGTGAGTTGGGCTTGCGCACGCAACCGGCTTTTCTTGTCCTTTGTCATTGTCATCCTGCAAGGATCCGCTTCTCTTCCCAACCTATGATTTTCTTTCCACTTAACCGATACACTTTTCCCCATGAACCGCAGAGAGATGCTGAAGTCCGGCGGCGCGCTTTTGGTGGCCGGTGTGTCGACAAACAGTATGCAGGCGGCTGCCCCCGCTGCAAAAAACAGTGCAAAGGTTGAGCGCTGGGACGTCTTTGAGATCACGTTGAACGGCCCGAAGGAAGGCAATCCCTTCCTCGATGTCTGGGTCAGGGCCAGCTTCCGCAAGGGCGGCCGCGAGATGCTCATCGACGGCTTCTACGACGGTGACGGCGTCTACAAGGTGCGCTTCATGCCGGACTCAACCGGTGCCTGGAGCTACACCACTGACAGCAACAGCACCGCGCTCAAGGGCAGGACCGGCAGCTTCGAGGTGACGCCCGCAACGGCCGGCAACCACGGTCCGGTCGGCGTACGCGACACCTTCCACTTCGGCTACGCGGACGGCACTCCCTACTACCCCTTCGGCACCACCTGCTACGCGTGGGTGCACCAGACGGAACAGCTTGAGCAGGAGACGTTGGCCGCGCTGAAGACCGGACCCTTCAACAAGATGCGCATGTGCATCTTCCCCAAGTGGTACCAGTACAACCACGGTGTTCCTCCGCGTTTTCCGTTCCCGCGCACGGGAGAGACCAACGACTACTCCCGCTTCAATCCGGAGTTCTTCCAGCACATTGAGAAGCGCATCCTCGACCTCCGCGCCCTGAACATTGAAGCTGACCTGATCCTCTTTCACCCCTATGACCACTGGGGTTTTCAGGAGATGCCTGCCGAGGTCGACGACCGTTATCTGAAGTATGTGATCGCGCGCTTCGGAGCCTACCGCAACGTCTGGTGGTCGCTGGCCAACGAATTTGACCTGATGAAGAAGAAGAACTCCGGCGACTGGGACCGTTATGCGGAGATCGTTACAGAGAACGATCCCTATGGCCACCTGCGCTCCATTCACTACAGCAAGGCTCCGTATGACTATGCACGTGTGTGGTGCACCCACGCCTGCGTGCAGGACTACGCCTTCGACAAGGCCGCAAGCTGGCGCGCCGCCTGGCGCAAGCCCGTCATTTTTGATGAGTGCATGTACGAGGGCAACATCAACTCGCGCTGGGGCAATCTGTCCGGCGAAGAGATGACGCGCCGCTTCTGGCTCTGCGTGGTTGCGGGCGTCTACGCAGGCCATGGTGAGACCTACGTCACCGAAAACGACATCGAGAATGACAAGGCCATTCTCTGGTGGTCGCACGGTGGCTCGCTGAAGGGCACCAGCCCCGGGCGCATCGGCTTCCTGCGCAAGCTCGTTGAGGATACGGCAGCGGCAGGCGGCGGACAGATCGGCTTCACGCAGATTGAGCCGCCCTACTATCCCAGCGCGAAGCGCAGCCAGGACGAGGCCTTCCTCTTCTACCTCGACTTCCACCAGGCGCTCTACTACGACTTCCTTCTGCCGGAGAAGGGCAAATACAAGGCGGACCTGATCGATCCGTGGGCGATGACCGTGACGCCTGTCACCGGAGAGTTCAGTGGAAAGAGCCGCGTCAAGCTGACAGGCAAACCCTACATGGCCGTGCGCTTTACCCGCATCTAGAACTGCTTCCCGCAACGCGTGATCTGTCTTTGCTTTTCTTGTCTTTTGTCATTCTGCAGGGGACCTGCTTCTTAACAATCCCGTCAGGGCACGGCTTCAGCTGTACCGCAAAAAATTTCCCTGTGAAAAACCAACGCCGGCCTCGATGGCCGGCGTCCTCTCCGTACTCCGCAGTCCCACAGTCTCGTCTAATGTGTTGCCATGATCCGGAAATCTCTCGTCGCACTCGTCATTCTCGGTTCAACGTGCTTCATCCCCGCGCAGGAGACGCCAAAGCCCATCCAGGGCGTAGGCGCCAGGCTGGTGCATGTGCCCGCTGTAGTGCATGACAAGAAGGGCGCGCTCGTCCTTACGCTAAAAAAAGAAGATTTTACGCTGAAGGTCGACGGCAAGCCGCAGCAGATCCGCTACTTCACCAACGATGCCAACCTGCCCCTGACGCTGGGGTTGCTGGTCGATGTCAGCGGCAGCGTCTCCAGCCGGCTGGACGAGGAACGCAAGGCAAGTTCTGCCTTCCTGGACGACATGCTCACCTCCGACGACGACCGCGCCTTCATCATTCAGTTCGGTCGCAAGGCCGACCTTCTGGCCGACCTGACGCATGAGCGCGGCAAGCTGCAGGAAGGGTTGAAGCAGCTGGATGGCGACCGCATGGGCGGCGGTGGTGGACCGGACGACCGCAACGGACCTCCTCCCGACGATAACCGTCAGCAGAACTTCTTCCAGTGGCCCGGCGGAGGCTATCCCGGTGGTGGACGCCGCGGCGGAGGACAGGGCAACGGCGGCCAGCGTGGCGGGCGCGGAGCGGGCGGCGGCGGTGGCGGAACGGTGCTCTACGACGCCGTCTTCCTGGGCAGCGACGAGCTGATGAAGAAGCAGGCCGGTCGCAAGGCCGTCATCCTGCTGACGGACGGGGAAGATCGCGGCAGCAAGGTAACGCTGGCCCGTGCACTTGAGGCGGCACAGCGAACGGACACCATCCTTTACGCTATCTACTACAAAGGCGAAGAGCACGGCGGCCAGCGCGGCTTTGGCGGGCCCCGCGGCGCATGGCCCGGCCCTAGCGGCGGCGGTCCCAGCGGTAGCAGCAGCAACCGTGAAGACGGCAAGAAGGTGTTGGAACGCATGACGCAGGAGACCGGCGGCCAGGTCTTCGAGGTCAGCAAGAAACATCCGGTGGATGAGATTTACAAAGAGATCGCCCGCGAGCTCCGCAGCCAGTATCGCATTGAGTTCACACCGGACGAGTCAAGCGCCAGTGACGGCTACCACCAGATTGTCCTGGAGACGAAGGACAACAAGTTGTACGTGCAGACGCGCGACGGCTACTACGTAGGTGAGCCTTCGCGGTAAAGTTGCCGTATGCGCCGTTTCTTCTGGATGCTGCTCGCTTGTGCTGCCATGGCGCAGACGCCGAACCTCTCTGTGACCAGTGGCGTGGCTTCGTCCATGGGTGCGGAGTGGACCCGCATCAGCGTTCGCGGCGAACCGCAGAACGCCTGGCTCACGCTGCAGTGCCTTAAGACGGCGGAGGGCGCAAAGCAGGCCGACCTCTTCTTTGAGACCGCCGCGTCTCCTGCCTTCTGGATGCCGCATGACCGTGCGGCGACAGAGCCACCGCTCCACTCCGTCCGCTTATCGCTGACCTTTGATGCCTACAAGCCGCTGCGCCGCGAGTGGATCGAGGTGCGCGATAACCAGTTCCTGTATGCGCGTCCCGGACTACATTCCAGCAACACGGAGCCGGTGGCTTTCTACGTGAAGTTCATGGGCTCGACAACGACAGCGACCGTCTTCAAAGACCGCGACACCAGCTGGAGCTTTCCCACGCAGCCCCTGCTGAAGGCCATGGCCGCGCAGCCGCTATGCCAGCCATGAGGTCGGCTGCGGCCGCTTTCGCCAGAACAGCAGGGCAATGACGGCCAGGAAGCAAAGCCCGCCGAAGGTGTCGATACCGACGTCCACGATGGTGCCGGTGCGGTCCGGCATAAAGCTCTGGTGAAGCTCATCGCAACTGGCGACGAAGACCGTGGTGCAGATGGCCATCAGCGCGGAGCGTGCGCGCCATGCGCCGATGGGAAGAGAGCGCAGCCGGCGGGCAAAGGTCAGCATCCAGCCGCGAAGGCTGGTAATACAGAGCAGCCCGTAGCCGGTGAAGTGGCCGGTTTTGCGGATGTGATGGTGAATCTCGTCCCAGCGGGCATCGCCCTCCACGCCAAAGATGGCCTGCCAGAGCGTGCGCAGCCAGCTGGTGGTATGCGCCGCTGAAAAGGTGTGCGTGGACTCAATCGCGATGGCGACGACCATGATGAGGGCCGGAAACCATGCGTAAAAAAGCCAGCGCACACCCTTGCGGGATTCCAGATTGGTAGGCCTAGCGAGAAAGACGCCCATCTACTCGACGTGGTAGTTGGGCGCTTCGCGCGTGATGATGACGTCATGCACGTGCGATTCGCGCAGGCCCGCGCCGGAGATGCGGATGAACCGGCCATTCTGCTGAAGCTCAGGAATGGTGCCGCAGCCCAGGTAGCCCATGCCGGAGCGCAAACCGCCTACCAGCTGGTACACCATGTTCTCCAGCGGTCCACGATGCGGCACCCGGCCCTCAATGCCTTCCGGCACAAACTTGGCCAGGCGGTTGTTGTTGGAGGTTTCAGGAGCCGTGATCGACTGGCGGTCCGAACCTGGGCCGGGCAGATCGTCCTTGCCCTGGAAGTAGCGCTCGCCCGAGCCCTGTGCCATGGCGGAAAGCGATCCCATGCCGCGGTAGCTCTTGAAGCTGCGGCCCTGGTACAGAATCGTTTCGCCCGGCGACTCGTCCACACCGGCGAACAGCGATCCCATCATCACGACGGAAGCACCGGCGGCGATCGCCTTGGTAATGTCGCCCGAGTACTTGATACCGCCGTCGGCGATGACCGCAACGCCGCGCTCGTTGGCCGCGCGGTACGCCTCGGAGATCGCTGTGATCTGCGGCATACCTGCACCGGTCACCATGCGCGTGGTGCAGATCGAGCCCGGCCCAATGCCCACCTTCACGGCATCCGCACCGGCATCAATCAGTGCCATGCAGCCATCGTAGGTGGCAATGTTTCCGGCCAGCAGGGCTACATCCGGGAAGCGCTTCTTGCACTCGGCCACAGCCTCCAGCACGCGGCTGGAGTGGCCATGGGCAGAGTCAATGGCGAGGGCGTCGACGCGGGCCTTGATCAGCTCGGCCGCGCGCTCCAGAAAGTCGCCCGTCGCGCCAATGGCTCCGGCCACGCGCAAACGGCCCTGGTCATCCTTGCAGGCGTTGGGGTACTTCAGCTTCTTCTGGATGTCCTTGACCGTGATCAGGCCCTTCAGCTCGTAGGCGTCATTGACGACCAGCAGTTTTTCCACGCGGTGCTGGTGCAGGATCTCTTCGGCCTGCTCCAGCGTGGTGCCCACCGGGACGGTGATCAGGTTGTTCTTGGTCATCACCTCGTCAATGCGCAGGTCAGTGCGCGAGACAAAGCGAAGATCGCGGTTGGTCAGAATACCGACCAGCTTCTTGTTCTGCGTGACAGGAACGCCGGAGATCTTGTAGCGGCGCATCACTTCGAGCGCGGCGGCGATCGGCTGGTCGGGGCCAATAGTAACCGGGTCAACGATCATGCCGGACTCCGAACGCTTGACCTTGTCGATCTCGCCGGCCTGCTGCTCAATGGAAAGGTTGCGGTGAACCACGCCAAGTCCGCCCTGCTGCGCCATGGCAATGGCCAGGCGCGACTCGGTCACGGTGTCCATGGCCGCCGACATCAGGGGAATATTCAGCGTGATCTTCTTGGAAAGACGGGTCTGCGTGGAAACCTGCGTAGGAACGACGTCAGAGTACGCAGGAACAAGCAGGACGTCGTCGAAAGTAAGTGCCTCGGGTACGGGTGAGACGATCATAAGATTTTTGCGGTTCCTCTGGGCGCTGTTGCGGCCGGGTTGAGGGGGTACGACGAAAAGGTTCCTGATAGCTTACCGCACTTGCGTCATTTGGACATGACCCCACCCAACCCCCTGGCCGTAAGTTGCTGATGCTGCGGCCCGAACAGCCACCTTCCGTGTGTCCCCTCTCTGGCAAAGCCAGATGTGGGCTTCGAGCCAAACGCGATCCGCCTCGTCGGGACACGGCTTCAGCCGTACCGCAGAACTTCCCCAGGAAAACGACAATGCCGGCCTCTAAATCGAAGCCACCCGGTTCCGTCCCCTCTCCTTGGCGGCATACAGGTTGCGGTCGGCGCGCGCCAGCACCGCAAAGATGTCTCCGTCGCCCGGCATGGCGACCGCAACGCCGATGGAAACGGAGAAGTAGATCTGCTCCCCCGTCTCGGTGGTTACAGGCGTCTGGGCGGCGGCCGAGCGAATGGCTTCGGCGATCGAGAGGGCGGTTTCCGGAACCGTGTTGGGCAGCAGGATGGAGAACTCTTCGCCACCCAGCCGTCCCATGCGGTCATATGACCGAAGGCATCCCAGCACCGCGGCGACAAACTCCAGGATGACGCGGTCTCCCGTGGCATGGCCCCAGGTATCGTTGATGGACTTGAAATGGTCCAGGTCCAGAGCCAGCATGCACGTACTTGCGCCGCTGCGTTTGGAACGAAGGAAGAGGTTGGAGCAGTCTTCCAGGAAAGCGCGCCGGTTCAGCGAACCGGTCAGGGGATCCGTTCGGGCTGCGGTAATCAGTCCGGAATAGGAAAGCTTGAGTTTCTGGAACAGGGGACGGTAAAGGAACAGCGCCTCGGACAATAACAGCAGAAGCATCAGCAGCAGCATGACCAGCATGGTGTTGCGCAAGTGCTCAATGGCCTCTTCACTGTCTTTCTGGTACGCGGCTACGGCAGCTTCCAGCCCTGGCAGTAGTTTCTGGCGCTGCAGAACGCCGATCTCAGCGATCTCCGCATTCTGCAGGGTCACATCCTTACGCGGAGTGGCGGCAAGGTGCTTGGCATGGTTCAGGAACTGGGTCCCCATTTTCTCAAGCGATTCGGGCCCATCAAAGTAGATGGTTTTCAACCGCGGCGAAGCCGGAGCCAGGATGCGGGGAGAGACTGAACCGTGCAGCAGTTGCTCACGCTCACGCTCCATCTGCGCGGCGGCGTCAATCAACTCGATTCTTGCCTGCACAAAGTCGGCTGAGCCGTCGGCCATCTGCAGGGCAATCCGGAAGACGCGCTGCGACAGCATGCGCTGGCGTCCCGCCATATTCACCGTCCCCGCCGTGGCTGCCTGGCGCTGGATGATGGCATTGGTCAGCAGGTGCGATGCGATCGAAAGACTCGCAATCACCAGCAGGGCTGTGACGTAGATTGCCGTGGTGCGTTGAGAGATGGGCGTACTGGTCGATACGGCTGGCTGCTGGACCAATGCTGCTCCTCGGAAGGTTGGGTGCCCGGCACGAAAAGGGGGAGATGGTTTCCCCTGTAGCCTAGCGCATCCCATACGCTTCCGCCGGAGGTGTTTCATCCAGCCAAAACCAAATTGGGCCAACGTATTTCAGGGAGCCCCATCCACGCCTGCCTGGGTGGATGGGGCTCCGGTGTCTTTTACAGAATCCGCCCGGCGAACTCGCCGCTTTCCGTCGAAACCTTCACCTTGTCGCCTTCTTTGATGAAGAGCGGCACCTTGATGATCAGGCCGGTCTCCAGCTTCGCGTCCTTCACGGCGCCGGAGGAGGTGTCGCCTTTTACGGCAGGTTCGGTGTACACCACGTCCAGTTCGACAAATACCGGCAGAACCACGCCGATCGGGTTGCCGTTGTACTTGTGCAGTTGCAGAGCCGTGTTGTCGATCAGGTAATCCAGGGCCTCGCCATACTGGTCCGCCGTCAGCGAGACGGTCTCGTAGGTGGACTCATCCATGAAGTACGCGCCCGATCCGTCCTTGTACAGGTAGGTGGCGTCCACATACTCCAGGTCGGGCTCCGGGAACTTGTCGCCGGCCTTGAAGGTCTTGTCGAAGACCGCGCGGGTCAGCAGGTTACGCATCTTCAGGCGGACAAGGGTCTGCCCGCCGCGCGCGGTCGGCGTGCTCACCTCCGCGTCCATGCAGTAGTACGGTGCGCCTTCAAACTCGAAGACAGATTTGCGCTTAATGTTGATTGCGTCGATCAGTGCGGCCATAGCTCAATTTTACGGCGAGCGGGCCTCACCGAACCTCTTGCCTGTCATCTCGACCGGAGCATAGTGACGCGGAGAGACTTGAATTTTGCTTTCTTGTCTTTTGGCCTTCTGCAAGGATCTGCTTCTTATCTCCGCCACACGAATCAGGTGCCCCACGTCCCGCAAAGCGCGAAGGCCCGGAGGGAACAGGGGCCTTCAGGCCCCTGAAAAACCCGCCCAGGAAACAAGGATGCCGGCCGCGATGGCCGGCGTCCCCTGCGGAAATCCCTAGTTCAACCGCTGCAGGCTGGCAATCAGCTTCTCCGCCAGCGGCTCTCCGGACTCGGTCCACAACAGCCTGCTGGAGATCCCGCAATGCTTCTCCACCGACAGGGTGAAGGCCAGCAGCTTCTCCACATTCTGCTGAATCTTCTGCTGGGCCGACTGATCCAGGCTCTCCTCGTCTTCCAGAACCCAGGGCGTGTCCAGGCCGAAGTCCACGCGGATGTGGCCGTTCTGGTCATACGCTCCGGCATCGAACTCCGGGCCGAACCCCGTCACCTTCACGGTATAGGGCTGCAGGCGCCATGCCGTGTCCAGGCCGGCGCCGGTCTCCGGCAGCCAGAGCTGCCATTTCATCTCGAACTCGTAGGCGGTGTCGTCGTGCAGCTGCTCAGTGGCTTCGCGCACAGCATTTTCAATCTTGGAGTCGTCGCTCGGCTCCGAACGCTCGTCATTGACGAAGATCCGCTGGTAGATCGGGGCTTCCGACCAGTCAATCGGGATCGTGGAGGCGACCGAGACGCGGTCGTCGCCGGAAATACGGGCAAACTGCTGCAGCACACCAATCAGGGCAGCCGGCAGGGCTTCCAGGCGGAAGTTCGGAAACCAGAGGGAGAGGTAAAGTTGGTCAGACATATACGATCCATTGGATGGCCGGCGACATCACGGCGATTCCTGCTCATTCTAATGACGTATCCGCAGATTTGCTCTCGAGCTGCTCCCATGCCGGGTGCCACATTCATCGCGCAGCGATGCGCGACCTGTCTTTTCTTCGTTAATTCCGCAGTCTGGATAAAGCCGAAGCCGAAGTGCACAGATGAGACAATGAGAAGTGAAAGACAGGGGATGCGGATCACGGTCGAGCGTTTGCGGATGTGGCTGCTGGTCGGCGCTGGAGCATTACTCCTGCTGGTGGCCGGCTACATCGGCTATGCGCGATACCGCGTAGGCCGCTTCCTGCAGAAGCTGCCCCAGCAGCTCGGTGTGGATATCTCGCAATCCACCAACGGGTTTACCTACTCCCAGAGCGTCAAGGGCCGCACCCTGTTCACCGTGCATGCCGCCAGGGCCATCCAGCACAAGGACGGCAAGGTCACCCTGAACGATGTCAGCATCACGGTGCATGACGGCGACCGCACCGACCGCATTACCAGCAACGAATTCCTCTACGACCAGAGCAACGGCATCATCCGTGCCGACGGCGAGGTGCTGCTTGACCTGCAATCTCCCGGCGGCCAGAAGGACCAGTCGGGGGTGCATATCAAGACCAGCGGCCTGGTCTTCGCCCAGAAGCTGGGTGTGGCGGCGACCGAGAATCCGATCGAGTTTTCGGCCAAAGGAGTGACCGGCCATGCCACTGGTGCGGATTACTCCACCGATACCGGCGTCCTGATTCTGCACTCCGCCGTGGACGCGACGATGGAGGCAGAGGGGCGGCAGGTGAAGATGTTTGCCGGATGGGCACAGCTTGACCGCAAGGGGCAGGTCGCGCAACTCAAGCAGGCGCGTGTCGTCCAGCAGGATTCCGTCGCTCAGGTGGCTGAGGCGCTCATCTACCTGCGCCGCGATGGGTCGGCAGAACGGATTGAGACCTCTGGAGGTCTGAAAGTTACCTCCACCGACGGACGCCTGCTGACCGCGCAGCGCAGCCAGACCTGGCTGACCGCCCGCAGCCAGCCGCAGAGGGCGCATCTTCTTGGCGCAGTCCACATGGAGCAGGCCGCTGACGGCCGCGTCTCCCACGGGGACGCAGCCGAGGCCCTGGTGGAGTTCGACGGCGCCGGCAACGCAAAAACTGCCCACCTGGAGGGCGGCGTCCACCTGACGGACGAAGAAGGCAAAAAAGGCGCTCGCGACCTGCGCGCCGCGAAGCTGGACCTGAACTTTGAGCTGGTAGAGAAGAAAGCCGTCCTGCGCCAGGCTGTCGCGCACGGAGACGCCTCCGTGCTCAGCACAGCGAATGGAACCCGCAGCCAGTTCTGGGCGGAGACGCTGACCGCGCAGTTTGCCGGGACGACGCAGTTGCACGCCTCGCAGATGCACGGTGAAGGTCACGCGCGCATGGATTCGCTCTCCGCCAAAGGCGTGCGGCAGAGCGCGTCCTCGGACCGCATGGACGTAGCTCTGAACGCCGCCAACGAGATTGATACCGGCACCATGACCGGCGCAGCCGTCATCACGCAGTCCGGCATCACCAGGGGGAAGCCGCACGAGACGCAGGCCACCGGCGAACGGGCTGAGCTGAAGAAAGATGGCCTGGTAGAGCTGACCGGGCACCCGCGCATCCGCGACAACGACGGCACTGTCGACGCCGACCGCATCCAGATGCAGCGGCAGACGCAGCAGGCCTGGGCCATCGGCACCGTAAAGGCCACCTACAACCGCGGCACGGACCCCATGCACCTGGTGGCCGACCGCGCCGAGTGGCGTCCGCAGGACGACACCGCAATCTTTACCGGCACCTCCCGCCCGGCTCGCATGTGGCAGGCGCAGTCTCAGGTGGAGGCGCCGGAGATCCGTCTGGACCGCGCGAAGCAGGCGGCCATTGCTTCGGCTGGAAGCGGAGCAGTGGTGCATGCGGTGCTGGTTTCGGCGGCAACCCCGAAGCATCCCTCGGCGGTCTACCGCATCACGGCACGGCAGATGGACTTCAGCGAGACCCAGCACCAGGTGGAGTTTACCGGTCCTGTTCGCATGGACAGCGCGGACGGTCACATCGCGGCGCGGCAGGCGACCGTTTACCTTGCGGCCGCCAAAGCGAAAAACTCTGACTTCAGCGGCAGCGTGGAGCGTGTAGTCGCCCGCGAGGATGTCGTTATCGAGCAAGGCCAGCGCCGGGGAACCGGCGGGCAACTGGTGTACACCGCGGCGGATGGTCTGGCCGTTCTGACAGGATCGCCGAAGGTCGTGGACCCCGAGCAGGGCACCATCACCGGGGCACAATTGAGCTTCCACGCCGGCGATGGTAGCGTGGTGGTAACGGGCGCAACCGACCGGCGTGTGCGCACCGAAACGCAGGTGAAGTAATGCGCAGGCTGTCCACAGACGAAATTGGGAAGAGTTACAGCGGGCGGCCGGTTGTTCGGGGTGTAAGCCTGAACGTCAGCCAGGGTGAGGTGGTCGGTCTTCTCGGCCCCAATGGCGCCGGAAAGACCACAAGCTTCTACATGATGGTGGGCCTGGTAAGGCCAGACATGGGCCGTGTCCTGTCCGATGGCGAAGACATTACCCGCGTGCCCATGTACATGCGTGCCCGCAAGTTCGGCATCAGCTACCTGCCGCAGGAACCCTCTGTCTTCCGCAAGCTAAGTGTGGAAGAAAACATTATGGCGGTGCTGGAGGCGCAGCAGCTCGCTCCGGAGACCCGCCGTACCCGCCTGGAAAGACTGATTGAGCAGTTGAATCTTGGTCCGGTGCGCAAGACGCAGGGCTACGCCCTCTCCGGCGGTCTGCGCCGCCGCGTGGAGATCGCCCGCTGCCTGTGTATCCAGCCGGCCTTCATCCTTCTGGACGAGCCTTTTTCCGGGATCGATCCCATCGCCGTGCTGGACCTGCAGGAGATCATCTTCGACCTGAAGACCAGCGGCATCGGCGTGCTCATCACCGACCACAATGTGCGCGAAACTTTGAGCGTGACCGACCGCGCGTACATCATCGCCGAAGGCAAGATCTTCCGCGAAGGAACTCCGGGCGAGTTAGGCCGCGATCCTGAGGTCAAGCGCATCTACCTGGGTGAGGGGTTTTCGCTTTCCTAAGCCGAGTTTCACTTCGGGAAGGGTGTGATCGCGGTCGTATCCGGGGCGTTTGTGCCGGTGTAGACTACGGCACACGGCAGGGGAGAGTCCCCGGCGCGAGTTACAGAGAAGGGATCCGGAAGTAAGAGTGCTTCTTCAGCCAAAGCTAAACGTCAAGATCTCGCAGCGCCAGGTGCTGACGCCCGGTCTTATGCAGATGGTCAGCGTGCTTGCGCTGAACAAACTTGAGCTGAAGGAGATGATCAATACCGAGATCATCGAGAACCCGGTGTTGGAAGAGATCGAGATCAGCGATCCCACCTTTGAAGAGCTGGCCGGTCGCGAAGGCGACCGCGAGCTCAGCGCCGAGGAGGCCACGCACAAGGACGAAAAAGACCCCTTCGAAGAGATCGACTTCGGCAGCTACTTCCAGGAGTACCTGGACCCCGGCTTCCGTACCGGCTCCTCCAGCGAGGAGCTGGATAAGCCCTCCTTTGAAAACTTTCTTTCGCAGCCCAGCACGCTGACTGACCATCTGCACTGGCAGCTTGGAGCCATGACGCTGCCCGAGGATGTGCGCGCGGCCACGGAGCTGATTGTCGGGAACCTGGACGAAAACGGCTACCTCTCCGCTACCGACGAAGAGCTTCTTGCCGCTCTGCGGCAGGACGGCCATGATCAGCCCGAAACCCTACTTGCGGCCGCCCGCAAGGTCATCGGCCAGCTTGATCCGGCCGGAGTCGGTTCGCGCGATCTGAAGGAATGCCTGCGCGTGCAGCTCTGCGCCCGCCAGCGTGAGGCCGAAGTGGCCACCGAACGCCGCACCGCCTACCTGGCGCAGAAGAAGCGCCACTATGACGAAGCGGCGGTCGACGCAGCCATAGCCGCCGAAGAAGCAGAAGCTCAGGAAGCGCAGCACCGCGCGCAGGTCATGCAGACCGCCGACCTCATCGTCGACAAGCACCTCGCCCTTCTGCAGAAAAAGGACATGCGCGAGCTGGTGAAGGAGTGCGCGCAGCCGCAGGAGATTGTGCAGGAGGCAGTGGACCTGATCCGCACCCTGGACCCACGTCCCGGCCAGCGCTACAACCAGGCAGAGACGCGGCTGATTGAGCCCGACGTTGCCTTTGTGAAGCGCGGCGATGAATATGTGGTCGCGATGAACGAGGAGGACATGCCTTCTCTGCGGCTGAACGCCGGCTACCGCCGCATGATGCACCAGAAGGACGCCGACCGCGACCTGAAGGAGTACGTCAAGGAGCGCTACCGCTCCGCCATTCAGTTGCTCCGCAATATTGAGCAGCGCAAGAACACCATCGTACGCACCTGCGAGGCTATCGTGCGCCGCCAGCAGGAGTTCCTCGAAAAGGGGCTGGAAGGCCTGCGGCCCATGATGATCAAGGAGGTTGCCGAGGAGATCGGCGTCCATCCCTCCACCGTCAGCCGCGCGGTGTCGAATAAGTATGTCCACACGCCGCAGGGCGTCTATGAACTGCGCTTTTTCTTCTCAGAAGGCGTGAACGGCCCCGAGGGCGGAGACCTTCCGCTGGTCCTGCTCAAGCGCAAGGTGAAGAAGCTGATTGACGACGAAGACCCGCGTCAGCCGTACACCGACGATTATCTTGCCGCGGAATTGCAGCGCCAGGGCATCCAGATTACACGCCGCACCGTCGCAAAGTACCGGGAGGAAATGCAGATTCCCAGCACGCACAAACGCAGAGTACGATAGCCGCGTCTAACAACACCTGAGAAAGAGGTGCTAAACATGCAAGTGGAATACACCGCACGAAAGATCGTCGTCACCAAGAAACTCAAGGCCCAGGCAGAAGAGGGGCTGAAGCGTATTGAGAAACTGGTCGATGGCTCGGCTAAGATCCACATCTTTTTCAACTGCGAGAAATACCGCTGCAGCGTGGAAATCTCCCTGAAAACCAAGCTGAAGGATATTGCAGCGCAGTGTGTTTCTCCTGAGGCGGAAACAGCTCTGCACGATGCGCTCGACAAGATCGAGAAGCAGGTGCTCAAGCTGAAGAAGACCATCGTCACTAAAAAGCGCCATCCCAAGGGGGAGAAGGCGACCGCCGGCACCATCCGCCTGAGCGGAGACGAGGCCCGCGCCGCGACCGACAATGTAAAGGCCGCGCCGGGGCCGAAGAAGTCCAAAGCCAACGGCAGCGCCAACGGAAAGCTGTCTGTCGTGACCCATAGCTTTCCGCAGACCGGCGCCAGCCTGCCGGAACCCCACGTCATCCGTTCCCTGGATTCCATGGCCATGCGTCCCATGACGCTGGAAGAGGCGCTGAAAGAAGCCGCCTACCGCGATAAGGATGTCTTTGTCTTCCGCAACCGCGGCGGACAGTTGCTCGTCCTGCACCGCATGCGCGACGGCAAGATGGAGCTGATCGAGACTCCGGCGTAGTAGCATCTCTCCATGCCGAAGAAGGCTGCTCGCGTTTCCTCGAAGAAGAAAAAGCCGGACACAAAGGACGAGCTCGTCATCCTGACGGGCTTGTCCGGTTCCGGCAAGCTCAGCGCACTCAAGACCTTTGAAGACCTTGGCTTCTACTCCGTAGACAACCTCCCCCTGGAGCTGGTGCCGCGATTTGCCGATCTTGTCCGGCAGTCGCATGAGATCACCCGCGCCGCTCTGGTCGTGGACGTGCGCGAGGGCATGAAGCTCGAGGCCTTTCCCGCCATCCTGAAAGACGTCCGCAAAGTGCTGGAGACGAAGGTCGTCTTCCTGGAAGCCACCGACGAGGTGCTTCTGCGCCGCTTCAGCGAGACCCGCCGTCCGCATCCTCTGGGCCGCAACGATACCGTGCTGCAGTCCATCCAGCGCGAGCGTCAGCGGCTGGATCCTGTGCGTAACGTCGCCGACATCATCCTGGACACCAGCAAGTTCAATGTCCATGAGCTGCGCGCACATATCAACCAGCAGTTTGACCGCGACGCCCACGGGCAGAGCCTGCTGATCAGCTCCATCAGCTTCGGCTTCAAGAACGGCGTCCCGCCGGAGGCCGACCTGGTCTTCGACGTCCGCTTCCTGCCCAATCCGCACTTCATCCCGGAGTTCCGCAAGGAGACGGGCCTCAACCCCAAGGTCGCCCGCTACGTAAAGCGCTTCCCCCAGACGAAAGAGTTCCTGGACAAGACCTCGGACCTGCTGAAGTTTCTTCTGCCCTTCTATGTGAAGGAAGGCAAAAGCTACCTGACCATCGCCTTCGGCTGCACGGGAGGCCAGCATCGCTCCGTTGCCATTGCCGAAGAGATGAAGAAGCGCCTGGAATCCGAAGGCTACCGCGTCAAAAGCGGCCACCGCGACATGCCCCGCTAGTTGCTGGTGGTTGGATAGTCGGATGGTGGGCCTCGCGCAGAGCGCGACCCGGAGGGAGTAGGGGCGGCCTTCAGGCCTCTGAAAATGTTTAAGCAAAGAAGAACGCCGGCCTCGATGGCCGGCGTCCCTGCTTTCTCAAATCCAACCGTTCCACCCCTCGTTAGAATAGAAAACAATGTTTCTCAAGCTGATCTCCGGTAGGGCGGTGCGCGTTTGAAGCGTATCTGGCGGCTGATGCTCTATGCGCGGCCTTATCTGCTGTACTCGCTCGCTTCGGTCGTGCTCATGGCGGTCGTCGGAGCCATGGCGGCCTTCCGCATCCTTCTGGTCAAGCCCATCTTTGACAGCGTGCTGACGCCCGATGCTCCTCCGGGCAACGTCCTGCTCTTTCATATTCCGTACTGGAACCTGACTCTCAACCTCCAATGGCTTGTTCCCAGCCACTTCCATAACGCATGGACGGTCGTCGCTTACGCGCTGGTCTGCTCGGCGGTGCTCAAAAGCGTCTGCGATTACATCGGCACCTACCTGGTCAACTACGCCGGCTTCGGCATGATCACGGATCTGCGCAACGACCTCTACAACGCCGTCCTGCGCCGCAGCGTCGCCTTCTTCCAGAAGCACACCACCGGCACCCTGCTCTCCACGCTCATCAATGACATCGAGCGCGTGCAGATGGCCATGTCCACCGTCCTCAGCGAAATGCTGCAGCAGTTCTTTACTCTGGTTTGGACCATCGTCGTTGTCATCCTGATGGGCGGCAAGCTCAGCTGGATCCTGTTGATCTTCGTCCCGGTTGTCATCAGCTCCGCGCGCCGTATCGGACGCAGCGTACGCACCACCACCCGCAAAGGCCAGGACAAGCTGGCCGAAATCCAGAACATCCTGCACGAGACCATCACAGGCAACCGCATCGTCAAGGCCTTCGGCATGGAACTGTGGGAGATGAACCGCTTCCGCCGCGCCGCGCGCCGTCTCTTCCGCGCCAACCTCAAGAGCGTCAGCGTGCAGGCCATCAGCTCGCCGTTGATGGACGCCATCGGCTCGGTCGCCATCGCTTCGCTTCTGCTGCTTGGCCGCGGCCGCATCCTGCACCATGAGATGACCGCCGGCTCATTCATCTCGTTCCTTGTCGCTACCTTCACCCTGTATGATCCGGTGCGCAAGTTCGCCATGTTCTACAACAGCTTTCAACAGGCGCTCGGAGCCAGCGAAGAGATCTTCCGCTTCATGGACGCGCAGGACGATGTGCGCGAGAAGAAGAAAGCGCTTCCGCTGCCGGGCTTTGAGAACGAGATCCGCTTCGACAACGTGGGCTTTGCCTACGACGCGGATGAGGGCAAGAAGCAGGTGCTTGGCGGCATTCAGCTTGAGGTAAGACGCGGCGAGGTCATTGCTTTTGTCGGTCCCAGCGGAGCCGGCAAGTCCACGCTGGTGAACCTGATTCCGCGCTTCTTCGACGTGACCGAGGGCGCCATCACGGTCGACGGCCACGACCTGCGCGACGTCACCATCGCCTCTCTGCGTACGCTGATCGGCAAGGTGACGCAGGAGACCGTTCTGTTCAACGACACGGTTCGCAACAACATTGCCTACGGCCAGCCGGACGTCCCTCTGGAGCGCGTGCAGCAGGCGGCAAAGGCCGCCCTGGCGCATGACTTTATTGAGCGCATGCCCCACGGTTACGACACGATGATCGGTGAAAAAGGAACGCGCCTCTCCGGCGGAGAGCGTCAGCGCCTTGCCATTGCGCGCGCCATCCTGAAGGACGCTCCCATCCTCATCCTCGACGAGGCGACCTCCGCTCTGGACACCGAGAGCGAGTCGCTGGTGCAGGCCGCGCTGGCCAACCTGATGCAGGGCCGTACTGTCTTCGTCATCGCCCACCGGCTCAGCACCGTGCGCCGCGCTGACCGCATTGCTGTCATCGATCGCGGACAGATTACCGAGATCGGCTCGCATGATCAGTTGCTGCGCAGCAACGGCACCTACAAACGGCTCTACGACCTGCAATTTGCCAACGACCCGGCTCCGGAGACCGGAACGGAAGGAATCGCATGAGCACCGCTTATTCCATGACCGGCTTTGCCCGCATTCAGGGCAGCATTCAGGAGGGCATCGGCTTCACGCTCTCCCTCAAAAGCGTCAACCACCGCTTCCTTGACCTGCACATGCGCCTTCCCAACGGCTGCGACGCTTTGGAGATGCAGCTCCGCAGGCTGCTGAAGGAGCAGCTTCGCCGCGGCCACGTGGAGATCACCCTGCAGATCGACCGGCAGCGCCAGCGCACGCTGCAGTATGACCGCGCCGTGGTCGCCGCCTATGTTGAGACGTATCGTCGCGCCGCGGAAGAGAACAACCTCCCCGGCGATCCCGATCTTGCCAGCATCCTGCGCATGCCCGGCGTCTTTTCGGCTGAAGCGGAAGATAATGAGCTGAAGCCCGAACAGATTGAAGCCGCGGTGGTAGCCGAGGTCGCTCCCCTGATCGCCTCGCTCAAAGACATGCGGGCCCTGGAAGGCGCTGCCCTGGTTGCCGATCTGGACGCCTGCATGGTGCGCATTGCCGCCGTGGCCGATGAGGTGAACACGCTGCGCACCGATGTCCGCGCCAGCTACTACGAGCGCATTCGCACCCGCATCGCGGAGCTGACAGAAGGCACCGGCGTCAGCGAGGAGCGCCTGCTTTCGGAAGCCGCCGTGCTGGCCGAACGCAGCGATGTGGAAGAAGAGATCGTCCGCCTGAAGACCCACGTCGACCACTTCCGCGGACTCCTGGCTGCCGGCGGCGAACTCGGCAAAAAGCTCGACTTTCTGCTGCAGGAACTCAACCGCGAGGCCAACACCCTGCTCTCCAAGACCAGCGGAGCAAACACCGCCAATGGCCTGCGCATCACCGAACTCGGCCTGGAACTGAAGACCGTCATCGAAAAGGCAAGAGAACAGGTACAGAACCTCGAGTAGTTGCGTGGTGTGAGTTGTGTGCTGTGAGTGCCCTGTATCTGCGCACAACACTCAACTCACAACTCACAACCTCAAGTAAACTTTCCCAAGGCACTACCCTCACCATCATGGCTGGCATTCTTTTCATCATCTCTGCGCCTTCGGGCTCTGGTAAGTCCACGCTGGTTTCCGGTGTGCGTTCCATCGTCGCCGGACTCGAGTTCTCCGTCTCCTACACCACGCGCTCCCCGCGCGGGTCCGAGGTCGACGGGGAGGCCTACCACTTCACCACGCGCGAAAACTTTGAAGCCATGATCGCCCGCGGCGAGTTTCTGGAATACGCCGAGGTCTTCGGCAATTACTACGGCACCGCCCGCTCCGCCCTGGACCAGGCCCGCAAAAACGATCACGACCTCCTGCTCGACATCGACGTGCAGGGCGCCATGCAGGTGATGGAGAAGATGCCTGAAGCCGTCTCCATCTTCATCCTTCCGCCCAGCCCGCAGGTGCTGGAGATGCGCCTGCGCAATCGTTCCGCCGCAGAGAACATGCGCGACGAGTCCGTCATCCAGCGCCGCCTGACCGAGGCCCGCAACGAACTGCAGTACCTCACCCGGTACAAGTACGCCGTCGTCAATGACGTGCTCGATCAGGCCATCACCGAGCTGCGCGCCATCGTCGTTACCGAGCGCGGGGAAGAAGGCCGGTTCCTCGGCGACCTATCGCAGTCCTGCCGCACCTCCATCATGTCTGACCGCCTGAAGAGCTCCCTCGTCAGCTTCACCCACTAATGCCGGGTTTGCTTTTCGTGTCTTTTGTCATCCTGCAGGGATCCGCTTCTTCCCAGCGAAATTTCGCCCCCGGTTATCCACACCCCGAGATTCCTTCCAACCTGCAAGATTCCATCTTGGCGACTTCCATGGGAGCGGGTACATTGCTTGCATACGGAGGCAGCAATGGATCCTAAGCTCGTCAATAAGTACAGCCTGGTCAAGGGTGCGGCCCGTCGTGCGCGTCAACTGCAGTCCGGCGCCACGCCGCTGATCGCATCCAAGTCGATGAAGGCCTGCCGCGTCGCGCAGGATGAAATCAATGCCGGGCATGTAAAGTTCATCGTTCCCAAGACTGAGCTGAAGCCCGACATCCAATCCGTGCTTTAAGATCGTTGTATGAGTGTTACGCCTGAGGCAGCTGCGCGGCTGCGAGCCTATCTTGCCTACTTCCGCGACCTCGGCGTACATGAGTTCTACCGCTGGAGCGAGCCCGCCGCACAGGCGCTTGAACCTGCTGCGGCCGTTGAAGCGCCCGCGCCCTCCATCGCTGCTGCCACCGGCGTTCTCCCGCCTGCCACGCCTCCTGTTGTTGCTCCCCCGCTGGAGATCGACGACCGCGAGCTGCAACCGGCACACATGCTTCCACCGTCGCTGCGCGAGCCTCCTGCGCCTGCGCTGCGTTCTTTTGACGATCTGGTTCCTCTGCCCGCCACAACCATTCCCGCGGCCGATCGCCCCGCTGCCCTGAAGGTTATCCAGGACGAGATTGGCGACTGCACACGCTGCCCGCTGGCCTACGGTGGACGCCGTAAGATCGTCTTCGCGGACGGCGACCCGAACACGGAGTTGATGTTTATCGGCGAAGGTCCCGGAGCGGATGAAGATGCGCAGGGCTTGCCCTTCGTCGGCAAGGCCGGTCAGTTGCTCAACAACATGATCAACGCCATGGGCCTGAAGCGCGAGCAGGTGTACATCGCGAATATCGTGAAGTGCCGTCCCCCGGCCAACCGCACTCCGGAGTACGTGGAAGCCTCCACCTGCTCCCAGTTCCTGATCAAACAAATTGACGTGGTGCAGCCAAAGGTCATCGTCGCTCTCGGCTCCACCGCCGCAACCTACCTTCTGGGACGCAAGCAGGCGCTGGCCGGGCTGCGCGGCAGCTTCCACTCCGCGCGTGGTGCTAAGGTGGCTGTGACCTATCACCCCGCTTTTCTGCTGCGCGAGCCGCGCATGAAGGGCGAGGCATGGAAAGACCTGCAGATGGTCATGCGCGAACTGGGCCTGAAGCCGCCCGTCAAACAGTAAATCCTGGAGAACGCCGCAATGTCGCAGAACGTCCTTACCGCCGCCCGTGAGTCTGAGCTGCTTTCGCTTGCCAACCTGCTTCTGGATGCCCGCCGCACCGGCAGGACCATCGACGCTCTGCCGGAGAATCTTGTCCCCACTTCGCAGCAGGAAGCTTACTTCGTGCAGGACCAGATGGCCGAGGCCTACGGTGAGATTGGCGGCTACAAGGTCGGCGCTCCCTCGCCCACCGCGGAGCCCTTCTTCGCACCCATGCCGGCAGCCTGGATGTCCGAGTCCAGCGTAACGCTGACGGGGCCAGGCCACCGCCTGCGCATCCTCGAAGGCGAGGTCGCCTTCCGCTTCGGCAAAGACCTGCCGCCGCGCAGCACACCGTACACCTACGACGAGATTGCGGCGGCGATCGCCTCCGCAAACGCGGTCATTGAAATTCTGGAGTCGGCTTTCACCGATCCGAAGACCACGCCGAGCCTCGCCGTCTCCGCCGACATGCAGTACCACGGAGCCTTTGTGCATGGGCCCGCCTTTGAAAACTGGCAGACCATTGACTGGGCTACCGAATCCGTCGAGCTCGTCGTCGATGGCGTCGTGCGCGAACAGCGCACCGGTTCCAACCCCGGCGGTACGGATCTCTTCCGCCTGCTCTCCTATGTCGTGAATGAAGGCGCAGCCCGTACCGGTGGCCTCCGCGCCGGGCAATGGGTGACCACTGGCTCATGGACGGGCAACACGCCTGCCTCCTCAGACGCTGAGGCCTCCGTGAAATTCACGCATTCAGCAAGGGTTAAGCTTTATTACGCAAGCTAGCTGTCTATGCGCCCCGCCCTTGCTCTCGGTCTCGGAATCGTACTCGGCATTCTGGTTGTGCCGGCAGCCATCTACCTCTACTTCGCTCTGGGCAATCCTCCGGTAGCTGTCGCGGATGATGCGTTTCCGTTTGAGAAGCAGATCGTCCGCGTGCCGCTGCATGCCCGCATCGAAGCCGAGATGCCGAAAGAGCCCGCAATTCCGGCCACGGATGAAAATCTTGTCGCGGGTGCGTCAATCTACCGCGAGCAGTGCGCCTCCTGCCACGGCTTGAAGGGACGCAAATCCAGCTTCGGCGCGGCCATGTATCCCAGCACGCCACAGCTGTGGGAGAAGCACCGCAACGGGGTGGTCGGCGTCAGCGACGACCCCGCCGGCATGACCTACTGGCGCGTCAAGAACGGCATCCGTCTCACCGGCATGCCGTCGTATCAAAAGCTCCTGAACGAGACCCAGATGTGGCAGGTCTCACTGCTGCTCTCCAAAGCCGACAAACCTCTGCCCGCCGCCGCGGAAGAGGCCGTCTCCAAACCCATCGGCCAATAGCCCCAGGAAGCCGGATACCCCTAACTGTCTGTCATACCGACCAGAGCGCAGCGCAGCGGAGGGATCGGTATCGCGGTGGTGGCTTAATCGCCGAAGGCGACCTTCAGGCCGAGGCCGATGAAGGTGGTTCCGGCGAGGCGGTCAAGCCATACACCTGCACGCGGATTGCGCTTGAGCCAGGCTCCAACAGTCCCTGCGAAGATGCCGATGGTGCTGAAGACGACGAAGGCCATCAGCATGAAGATGGCGCCAAGGATCATCATCTGCACGGCTGGGCGAGGTCCGTTGGATTGAACAAACTGCGGCAGGAAGACGAGGAAGAAGAGAGTCACCTTGGGGTTGAGCACGTTGCCGATGACGCACTGCCGGAAGACCAGCCAGAGCGATTTCTTCGGTGCGTCGGAGGCGACGGAGAGTGCGCCGCCGCGCATGCTCTTGATGCCGATCCAGATGAGATACGCCGCGCCCGCGTACTTGATGAGCATGAAGGCGAGGTGCGAGGCACGCAGCACAGCCGCCAGTCCAATGGCCGCGATGGTGGTGTGGAAGATGACACCGAAGGCGAATCCGCACGCGGCGACAAAACCGGCCATGCGGCCCTGCGAGATACCGCGAACGAGAACCTGGATGTTATCCGGTCCCGGTGCGATGGCGAGGATGAAGACCGTGGCGATGTAAAGGCCGAGTTGCGACGCGTGCATGGGACGAAGTTAACAGTTCTCAGTTGTTCGTTGCTAGTTGAAAAAGCTGAGACGCCGGCCATCGAGGCCGGCGTTGTTTGGTTTCGAAAGGGCTTCTCTTGGCACGGCTGAAGCCATGCCCTGACGAAAGGGGACTCGCGTTGAGGGTACCCCACCCTTCGGTTTCGCCGAAGCATGGGGCAAAAAAGCGGGTCCCCCATTTTGCTCAAAATGACATCCGGCAGAGTGTTACTTTTTGCCGGTGTAGCTGACGCGCCAGATGGTCCGGGAGCCGTCGTCTGCGACCAATAAGGAGCCGTCCTTTGCGGTGGTGACGCCGACGGGGCGGCCCCAGACTTGGCCTTCGGCGGTGACGAAGCCGGTGAGGAAGTCTTCATACTCGCCGGTGGTGGGCTTGCCGTTCTTCATGGGAATGCGGATGACCTCGTAGCCGGCGCGGACTTTGCGGTTCCAGCTGCCATGCTCGGCGGCGAAGATGTCTCCGGTGGCGCCGGGGAACTGCTTGCCTTCGTAGAACATCATTTCAAGCGAGCCCATGTGGGGCTGTACCAGTACGTCGGGCGTGAGGACCTTCGCCTTCAGCTCAGGGTGCTTGCCTTCGTGGCGCGGGTCCTGGTGGCCGCCCATGTAGAACCATGGCCAGCCGTAGAAGCCGTCTTCCTTCACACTGGTGATGTAGTCGGGCACGAGGTTGTTGCCAAGGTTGTCGCGCTCGTTGGTGGAGCACCACAGGGCTCCGGTGACGGGGTTGATGGCCTCTCCCACGCAGTTGCGGATGCCGGCGGCATAGACCTTGACGAACTTGCCCTCGGGGGTGAACTCCAGCACATCGGCGCGGTGCTCTTCCTGCGGATGCGTGTCCATGTCGTCCACATTGGAGCCGGAGCCGACGGAGACGAACATGCGCTTGCCATCCTTGGAGAAGACAACGTCGCGGGTGGAGTGGCCGGTTCCGGGGGCGACGGGATAGAGCTTGTCGATCAGCAGCTCGCCCTGTGCCGTGGCCTTCAGGTCGCCGTTTTTATACGGGAAGCGGTACATCGACTTGGTGGTGGCCACGTAGACGTACTGCGGGTTCGGTCCCAGCGGATAGAAGGCTATGCCGAAGGGCTGGTCCAGGTGGCTGGCGAAGGTCTCCACCGTGCTGGCTTTGCCATCCGCACCGACTCCGCGCAGCACCTTGATGGTACCGGCGCCGGTGTCTGCCAGGAAGACATCTCCGTTGGGCGCGGTGCGCATCAGGCGAGGAATCTCAAAGCCCTGCGCGTAGACCTCTACCTTGTAGCCGGCCGGAGCGACGGGCCATGCGTTCTGCGGGCGTTCGACCAGATGCGGTCCGTTGCCGACAGCTTCACCCGGGTTGGGCTCGGGCAGGTCGGCGAGGGTGACCTTCCAGCGCTGGCCGGGTTTTTCATCGGCATAGCCAGCCCAGGCCTGCTGCCCGGTGCGGACCTGCTGCGCGATTGCGCCTGAAGTGAAGAGTGCCAATACGAGCAAGGAGGTGCGCTTCATCGGGAGTGTCTCCGGGGGGATATTTTTAGAGCGAAACTATTCTCGCCTGAAGGAAGGATGCTCGTCACCCTGTTGCGGTCTCAGGTGGGGGATCTGGCGGTTTTTGCGGGGGGATGAGACGCCGGCCATCGAGGCCGGCGTTGGTTGAGTGTATGGGCGGAGGGAGCAGCGGCCTGAAGGTCGCTGCTCCCTCCGGGGTCGCGCTTTGCGTGACGCGGGCACCCGGAGTTGTAGTGGTTTTAGAAGCAGGTCCTTGCAGGATGGCAAGGACAGGAAAGACTAAAGCGAGAAGCGAGTTCTTCGCTTCTCGCTTTAGTAGAACTTGTCGAGGTTCATGCCGTTGTACAGGCTGGCGACATCGTTGGCGTAGCCGTTGAAGGGCAGCGTGGCCACCTGTTTGGGAAAGAGCGAAGCGTCAATTTTGCGCTCGCTGGCCTGGCTCCAGCGCGGATGGCTGTGCTTTGGATTGACGTTGGCGTAGAAGCCGTACTCCTCCGGCGCGAGGTCGTTCCACGAGGTGCGTGGCATCTTATCGAGGAAGCGGATCTTCACAATGGACTTGGCCGACTTGAAGCCGTACTTCCACGGCACGATGATGCGGATAGGGGCACCCTGCTGTGGCTCGAGCGTCTGGCCGTAACTGCCGAAGGTGAGCAGGGTGAGCGGGTGCATGGCCTCGTCCATGCGCAGGCCTTCGGAGTAGGGCCAGTTGATGCCGGAGGAGTCCGGCAGGTCCATCTGCTTGCGGTCGGCCAGCGAGAGGAACTGGATGTACTTGGCGCTGGGCAGCGGGCTGCACGCCTTCACGAACTCCGAGAAGGAATAGCCAACCCAGGGGATAACCATGCTCCACGCCTCGACGCAACGGAAGCGGTAAACGCGGTCTTCCAGCGGGCGGTAGTTCTGTACGGTGTCGATATCGAAGGTCAGCGGCTTCTGGATAGCGCCTTCGACGGCGATGGTCCAGGGGCGGGGCTTGAGTTTGTGGGCGTTGGCGGCGGGGTCGCCCTTGTCAGTGCCGAACTCGTAGAAGTTGTTGTAGCTGGTGGCCTTCTTGAGAGGAGTCGGTGTCTCGCTGACTGAGAACTTGCCGGGCGTGGTGCTGAGTTTGGTCGCGGCCCACAGGCCCTGCGGCGCGATGATCCCGGCTCCGGCGACGGCGGCGGCCCCGGTGAGGAAGCTGCGGCGGTTGAGGAACGTGTCCTGGGGAGTAATCTCAGAGGACGGGATCGCGGTGGTGGTTTTGATCAGCATGATGTTTCCTCACTCGGTTGTCTGACGCTCTGGACAGCTTTTTTGTTACAGGCAGCAGGAACACGGATTGGATGTCACCAAAGTCGCCCGCAGACCATTATGCTTGTATGGGTTCTGTCATGCTTTCCGCACAGATTCTTTCCGAATTTCGCCAGATTGTTGGGCCGCGCGGCCTGATTACCGCCCAGAACCAGTTGCAGACCTATGAGTGCGACGGCCTGACGGCGTTTCGCGAGGCTCCCGCGGCGGTTCTGCTGCCGGAGACGACGGAGCAGGTGCAGGCGATTCTGCGGCTGTGCACGCGGCACAAGGTGCCGTTTGTGGCGCGCGGCGCGGGCACGGGCCTTTCGGGCGGAGCGCTGCCCACGCCGGGGTCGGTGGTGATTACCTTCTCGCGCATGACCAGGATTCTGAACATTGACTATGCCAACCACCAGGTAACGGTGCAGCCGGGCGTGATCAACGCCAACGTGACGGCGGCGGTGGCAGGAGCGGGATTCTTTTATGCGCCCGATCCGTCGTCGCAGACAGTGTGCACGCTGGGCGGCAATGTGGCGGAGAATGCCGGTGGAGCGCACTGCCTGAAGTACGGATTCACAGTGACCCATGTGCTGGAGGCCAAGGTGGTGCTGCCGAGCGGTGAGCTGGTGACGCTGGGCGGGAAGACCCCGGACGCTCCCGGCTATGACCTGCTGGGGGTCTTCATCGGTAGCGAGGGCACGCTGGGCATTGCGACGGAGATGACGCTGCGCATTGTCCGCAAGCCGGAGGCGGTGCAGGTGCTGCTGGCGGCGTTTGACTCGATCCAGGCGGCGGCGCAGACGGTGAGCGACATTATTGCGGCGGGCCTGTTGCCGTCGGCGATGGAGATTATGGACCGGCTGTCGATTGTGGCGGCGGAGGCTGCGGTGCATCCGCACTACCCCATGTGCGATGGGCTGCTGATCGTGGAAGTAGATGGACCGCTGGCCGAGGTGAAGCTGCAGGCGGCGCAGGTACTGGAGCTATGCCGCAAGAACGGTGCGACCGAGACCCGCCACGCAGTGGATGAGGCCGACCGGCTGCTGATCTGGAAGGGGCGCAAGGCGGCGTTTGCGGCAGCAGGGCGGCTGAGCCCGAACTACATTGTGCAGGACGGCGTGATTCCGCGGACGGCTCTGCCCGTGGTGCTGGACAAGATTGGACAGATGGCGAAGGCGGAGAAGCTGCGGGTGACCAATGTCTTCCATGCCGGGGACGGCAACCTGCATCCAATTGTGCTGTACAACCGCGAGAATCCGGGCGAGGAAGATCGCGCGATTGATCTGTCGATGCGCATTCTTGACCTGTGCGTAGAGACCGGCGGGTCGATTACGGGTGAGCACGGTGTTGGCCGCGAGAAGCAGTGCAGCATGAGCTACATGTACGCTCCGGTGGACCTGGAGACGATGCAGCGGGTACGGCGTGCGTTTGATCCTGAAAACCTGGCGAACCCGGAAAAGCTGTTCCCGACTCCGAGACTATGCGGCGAGCAGAGCCGCGGGCACTACGTGCCGCACCCGGTGGAAGCATCGGGCATTGCGGAGGTGTTTTAGTGGCGGAGTTGCTGGAGCATCTGAAGCCTTTGGTAGGCGAAGAGCATATTGCGGTCCGCGAGGGCGTGGTGGTGGTCTCGCCGAAGAACACCAGCGAGGTGGCCGCGGTGCTTGGCTTTGCGGACCGGCATGGGGTGAAGGTGCGCCCGGTGGGTGGACGCACGAAGCTGGGCTGGGGCGCAGCGTGCGAGGCACAGATCGAGCTATCCCTGCTGCGGCTGAACCGGGTGGTGGATCATCCATGGCAGGATTTGACCTGCACGGTACAGGCAGGATGCACGTGGCAGGCGCTGGAGGATACGCTGGCGCGGCACGGGCAGTTTGTGGCGCTGGATGCGCTATGGCCGGAGAAAGCGACCGTGGGCGGCGTATGCGCGACGAATGATTCGGGTGCGCTGCGGCACCGGTATGGATCGCTACGCGACCAGGTGCTGGGTATGACGATTGTGCTGGCAGACGGCACCATTGCAAAGACCGGCGGGCGCGTGGTGAAGAATGTGGCTGGGTATGACCTGCCGAAGTTGATGGTGGGGTCGATGGGGACGCTCGCCGTGATCACCGAGGTGACCTTCCGGTTGTACTCGCTGCCGTTGCACAGCAGGAGCTTTACGGTTGCCGCAGATACTGCCGCGAAGCTGGCTCCGTTGATGCAGGCGATTCGCGATAGTCACCTGGCGGTGCAGGTGCTGCAGATGCGTGGAGATGCGAGCGGGTTTGCGCTGGATGTGGAGATCAATGCGCATCCGGATGCAGGGCAGGATGCGATGCTGGCAGAAATTGTAGTGAAGAATGGCCTTTCGTTACAGCCGGGGTTCTGGCTTTACGCGGAACGTGACAAGCTGTGGGAACACGAAAGGCTGATTCTGAAGGCGACAATTCGGCCGAATGATCTCGCCAGCTACGCGCAGGAGATTGTTGATAAAGACGGAAGCTTTGTGGCCCAGTCAATCGGCATTGTGTATGCCGCCTTTGCCCGGGATGAGACCACTGTCCGGCTGGCTGAAGAGTTCCGCTATCATCTCGATCTGCAGGGCGGCACGAGTACGGTACTGAAGGGAAATTCCGAGATGGATCCGGTCGTGGGTATGAGCAATATCGGCCCGTTGATGCAGGCGATCAAAGTTCAGTTCGACGCGAACAATACTCTCAACCCGCTGGTGAACCAGACATCCAGCCAACCAGCCATCTAGCCAGCTATGTCCAATTTTCACCAGATCGAAGCCGCTCCCAAGCCCTCCGCCTTTGACGGGCATCATCCTCCGCAGAAGGATCTGCTGGCCGACTGCGTTCACTGCGGTTTCTGCCTGCCTGCCTGTCCTACGTATGTGTTGTGGGGCGAGGAGATGGATTCGCCGCGTGGGCGTATTTACATGATGGCCAAGGCGGCGCAGGGTGAGGCGGAGCTGGACCAGAACTTCCGTCAGCATATGGACAACTGCCTGGGGTGCATGGCCTGCATGACGGCGTGTCCTTCAGGCGTGCAGTACAACAAGCTGATTGAGGACACGCGGGCGCAGGTGGAGCGGCATATTCCGCGCTCGACGGATGATTCCCTCTTCAGGAAGATGCTGTTTGCTACATTTCCGCACCCGGCGCGGCTGCGGATGATGGCGTATCCCATGCTGGCGTATCAGAGGCTGGGATTGCAGAAACTGGTACGGGCGACGGGGTTGCTGAAGCTGCTCCCGAAGCGGTTGCAGGCAATGGAAGCGTTGTTGCCCCGGGTTCCGGATTCGTTGTTTCATTCGCTGCCAACAAGTGTTGCTGCTACCAGTCATCCGGCCAACCAGCCATCTAGCCCACCCTCCAACCCACCCCGCGTGGGCATGCTTACCGGCTGCGTACAGCAGGTCTTCTTTCAGCATGTGAATGAGGCGACGGCGCGGGTGTTGGCGGCTGAAGGTTGCGAGGTGGTGATCCCCGAGAGCCAGCAGTGCTGTGGTGCGCTGATGGTGCACACCGGCGTCGAAGAAGAGGCCATGCGGATGGCCAGGCAGATGATTGCCCAGTTTGAAGCGGCGAAGGTGGACTATATCGCCATCAACGCGGCGGGCTGCGGGTCGACGATGAAGGAGTACGGTTACATCCTTCGCGATGATCCGCAATGGGCGGAACGGGCGGCGGTGTTCAGCGCAAAGTGCCGCGATATCTCGGAGATTCTGACGATGCTTCCGTTGCGGAGCGAGCGGCATCCGTTGCCGCTGCGCGTGGCGTACCAGGATGCGTGCCATCTGAGGCATGCGCAGGGCATCCATGCGGAGCCGCGGACGCTGCTGCGGGGCATTCCCGGGCTGGACCTGCGGGAGGTGCCGGAGGCGAACCTGTGCTGCGGGTCGGCGGGCATCTACAACCTGGTGCAACCGGAGCCTGCGGAGGTGCTGGGCGACCGCAAGGTGGACAACCTGCTGTCGACCGAGGCCGAGGCGCTCATTTCGGCGAATCCCGGCTGCCTGCTGCAGTTGCAGGCGGGGCTGCGCCGGCGGGGCCATGCGGAGATTCCCACCTTCCACATGGTGGAGTTGCTGGACGCGAGCATCCGGAATATACCGGCGGAAGAATTGCTGCATCGCCGCGCCTGAGCCCCGGTAAACCGGCTCCGGGTCGGCTACAATCCCTGTAAGTTTCGCTGCCATTACATGAGCCGATCGACAGGAATGCCGCGCATCCGCAGTCTTCTTCCTTCGTTGACCATGCTCGTATCGACCTTTGCCGTGACGTGGCTCACGCTCGGCCTGGTGGAACGCGCCAATGGGCTGCTTTACCTTTGGCCGTTGACGGGACTGCAGTTAGGGCTGCTGCTGCCGATGTGGCAGACAGGCTGGAGTGCGCTTTTGCCGCCGCTGGCTTCGGGTGCAATCGGGATTATGCTGGGGGCAACGGCGGCTGGCATGCCCGGCGGCGCGGCCGTGATGGTGGGGTTGATCAGCGCGTGCGACGTTACCCTGGCGGCCTGGATCATGAGCCCCGGCATTCTTCGTTTTGATGACCTGAAAGAACGCAGCAAGGTCCTGCGCTTTGGCATCGCCTCCCTGGTGGCTCCACTGATCATGGGGACAGCGGCGGCGCTGGCCACAATCCCGGTAACGCACGAGCCGTTTGGCCGCATTGTGACCGCCACCGTGCTTGCAGACTCGCTGGGGATTGCCATTGTCCTGCCGGCCATTCTCTTTCTGACCAGTGGTGAATATCGCGATCCAGGGAAGCTGCGCCCCTTCCTGCTGCGCGGCACAATCGCCGGGGTCGTCTTTGTTGCGATGGCCTGCTATGCCTTCTGGCAGAACAGAAACCCCATTCTCTACGCGGTCTTTCCGCCGATGGTCATGATGGTGCTGGCGATGGGGCTGGAGGGCGCAACCTTTACCGGTGTGGCGCTGACCGTGATTGGCTGCACCGCAACCCACCTGCACCATGGGCCTATCTGGCTTGCGGTAGGGGCCAGTAACGAGCACCGCATGGTGATGATGCAGACGTTCCTGTGGGTTGGTGCGGCGACTGCGCTGCCCGTCGGCGCGCTGCTGGACGAACGCCGACGGGCGGAGCGCTCCACCAACGAGGCCCGCTCCATTTACCAGACGCTGCTGCAGAATGCCGAGGACATGATCATTCTGTCGTCGATGGATGGAAACCGGAGGTACATTTCGCCGGCGGTGAAGAGCCTGACCGGGTGGACTCCGGAAGAGTTTATGGCGCTGGACCGCCTGCAGACCTTTCATCCGGATGACCGCGACCTGGCCGGCCTGGTGATGGAGAGCATGGCAAGCGGTAAACAGGAACATGTCTTCCGCTATCGCATGGCGCAAAAAAGCGGAGGCTACCGCTGGGTAGAGGCTGTAGCCCGCGCCTACTTTGACGAAAAAACCGGGCAGGTGCGCGGCTATGTGGGAACGATCCGCGATATCTCGTCCCTGAAGCAGTATGAAGAGACCTGGGAGCAGGAGCGCGAGACGCTGACCCGGGAAAAACAGGCCATGGCGAAGCTGGCGCATACAGACGCTCTGACGGTTCTGCCGAATCGCCGCGCGTTTGACGATGCCCTGTATATGGAACTGAACCGCTCCGTTGCCATGACGGTGATGATGATCGACGTGGACTTCTTCAAGGCCTACAACGACAGCTATGGTCACCAGGCCGGAGATGAATGCCTGCGCAAGATTGCGCGTGCCCTGGAGGGCCAGGTGGGGCGCGGCAATGACCTTGTGGCTCGCCTGGGTGGAGAAGAGTTTGGCGTGCTGCTGCCGGGCGCCGATCTGGAGGGCGCTCGCCGCGTGGCGGATGCAATGCTGAACGCCGTGTGGGGACTGGCCGTGGAGCACAAGGCATCCCCCATGGGCCGCCTGAGTGTGAGCATTGGCATTGCAAGCTGGGACGATGCCCGCGGACGGAATACAGCGTTGCTGATCCAGCAGGCGGATCGCGCGTTGTATGTCAGCAAGCGGTCCGGCAAGAACCGCATTACGGTCGCCGGCGCCATGCCGGTCGCCGTTTAGTTCTCCGTTCTCAGTTCGATTAAGAGTCGGTGAATGGGTACGGCTGCCGTGTTCCGGGTCGTGGATACTGAGATCAACAGAACAGTTTGAAGGAGTATCCATGCGTAAGTTGGGGACGTGGTGCGTGGCCGCGCTTCTGGGGGCGTCGGCGTTACAGGGTTGGGCACAGAAGCCCGTGGCCAGGCGGGTATTTGTATTTGTGATTGACGGTCTGCGACCGGACCAGATCACCCAAGAGAAGATGCCGAACCTGTACCGCTTCCAGAAGGAGAGCGCCGTGTATCTGCAGGCGCACTCCACGCTGCCGACGGTGACGCGCGTGAATGCATCGACGCTGTCGACGGGCGTGTATCCGGAGACGCATGGCATTGTGTCGAACTCGATCGATGCACCGACGCTTTCGGCCAAGCCGCTGAACACGGGGTCAGAGGCGGACCTGGTGAAGATGGCATCGTTGCAGGGCGATCGTATTCTGCTGAAGGATTCGCTGAGCGAGCTGCTGACGAAGCAGGGCAGGAAGTTTGTGGTCATCAGCTCGGGCTCAACCGGCGGCGCAACGCTGCTGGCTCCGGAGGCTCGTCATGGCGTGGCCACGGTGATCAACGGCAGCCTGGGCGACGGCAAGCTGGTGGCGTATCCGCAGGCGGTGGATGCAGCGGTAAAGGCGAAGTTCGGCCAGGTGGGTTCGGACCACGGGGTGGACTCGCTGGTATGGGCCGAAAAGGTGCTGCATGAGTATGTGCTGCCGGAGCTGAAGCCGGATGTGCTGTTTGACTGGATGACGGAGCCGGATACCTCGCAGCACCGCTATGGTGTCGGTTCGCCGGAGGCTCTGCATGCGCTGAAGATGGTGGATGAGAACTTTGGTGAGTCGTTGAAGGTGCTGAAGGCTTTGGGAGAGCTGGAGACGACGGATGTGATTGTGACCGCCGACCATGGCTTTGCAGGTAATACCGGCACGCTGATTGGGCTGAAGCCGGCACTGGAGAAGGCGGGGCTTACGGCGGAGTCGGTTGGAATTTTGAATGATGGGCAGACGGTTTCGTTCTTCCTGCGCGAGAAGGATGATGCGAAGAAGAAGGAACTGATTGCGAAGCTGGCCGCGGCGTTGCACGAAGATACGCAGGTGGCGGCGGTGTTTACGCGCGGCGGCGGGGCAAGCTGCAAGGCTGGAACGACGAAGGGATTTGTACCGGGAACGATGGCGCTGGAGACGGCGCATCTGTGCAGTGAGAAGGCCGCGGACCTGGTGGTGACCTCGGTCTGGAACGATGGGAAGAATCCGTTTGGCGAGCCCGGGAAGAATGCCTTCTTTGGCATGAATGCGATGGAGCAGAAGGGCAACGGCGCGGGCCATGGCGGATTCGCGGAGTGGACGATCCATATCCCCATGATGCTGCGCGGGCCGGACTTTGTGACGGGCAAGGAGCTGGATCTGCCATCGGCGAATATCGATCTTCCGGCGACGATTGCGTATGTGGTGGGACTTTCCTTCCCGCAGGCGCAGGGGCGGGTGTTGAAGGACGGCATGAAGGGTGCGAAGGTTCCTGCCAGGCCGGTGAAGGGCGAGGTGCGTGTGGGCGATGCGGTGTTACACACGACATCTTATGGTGGCGAGACGTATGTGGATTCTGTGACGAAGTGAGAGTTGTGGTGTGAGGGGACGCCAGCCATCGAGGCCGGCGTCCTTTTTGCTTAAGCATTTTTCAGGGGCCTGACGGCCCCTGCTCCCGGAGGGGTGACTATGCGAAGGTTTCTTCGGCCAGCACCTGCGTGTAGGCGGGCAGGGTGAGGAAGTCCGGGAACTTCTCGGCGCGGATCAGGTCGCGCATCAGGACGGCGGCCTTGTCGTAGCTTTCTTTGCGGACTTCGTCGAGCGTCGGTGCGAGTTCTGCCAGCACCTGGTCAATGGTCTGGTCGATCAGCTCCACCGTGACGGCGCGGCCGTCGTTCAGCTTCGCGTGGTGGTGCACCCACTGCCAGAGCTGCGCGCGGGAGATCTCTGCCGTCGCCGCATCTTCCATCAGGTTGAAGAGCGGGACGCAGCCGATGCCGCGCAGCCAGGCTTCCACGTAACCAAGGCCGACGGCGACGTTCTGGCGGAGACCGGCTTCGGTGATCTCGCCCGTGGGCACCTGCAGCAGGTCGGCGGCGGTGGCGGTGTAGTCGGGCAGCTGCTTGTCGATCTGGTTAGGCTGCGGCATCACGCGGTTGAAGACCTCAAGCGCGACCGGCACGAGCCCCGGGTGCGCGACCCAGGTGCCATCGTGTCCGTCGGTGGCTTCGCGCTCCTTGTCGGCGCGCACCTGCGTCAGCGCTTTCTCATTGGCGACGGGATCGCTCTTGATCGGGATGAAGGCCGACATGCCGCCCATGGCGTGAATCTGGCGGCGATGGCAGGTCTTGATGCAGAGCTTCGAGTAGCTGCGCATGAAGTGCGTGGTCATGGTGACCTGCCCACGGTCAGGCAGGACGATGGACTCGTCGGCGGCCAGCTTCTTGATGAAGCTGAAGATGTAATCCCAGCGGCCGCAGTTCAGGCCGGCGGAGTGATCGCGGAGTTCGTAAAGAATCTCGTCCATCTCAAAACTGGCGAGGATGGTCTCAATCAGCACCGTGGCGCGGATGGTGCCCTGCGGCACGCCGAGCAGGCCCTGCGCCTTCACAAAGATCTCATTCCACAGCCGGGCTTCAAGATGCGACTCCATCTTGGGCAGGTAGAAGTAGGGACCGCTGCCGCGCGCGACCAGTTCCTTCGCGTTGTGGAAGAAGTAGAGACCGAAGTCGAAGATGGAGCCGGACATGGGCTCGCCGTCGACGAAGATGTGCTGCTCCACCATGTGCCAGCCGCGGGCGCGGATGAAGAGCACGGCGGGCTGCTCGTTAAGCTTGTAGCTCTTGCCCGTCTTTGCATCCTCAAAGGTGATCGTCCGGCGGATAGCGTCGCGCAGGTTTAGCTGGCCGTCGAGCAGGTTGTTCCACAACGGTGTGGAGGAGTCCTCGAAGTCGGCCATGAAGACACGCGCGCCGGAGTTGAGCGCGTTGATGATCATCTTGCGGTCGACGGGGCCGGTGATCTCGACGCGACGGTCCTGGATATCGGCCGGGATGGGAGCGCAGCGCCAGTCCCCGGCGCGGATGTGCGCGGTCTCGGGCAGGAAGTCGGGCTTCTCGCCGGAGTCGATACGAGCCTGCCGCGCGACGCGTGCGGCGAGCAGTTCCTTGCGGCGCGGGTTGAAGGCGCGTTGCAGCTCCACCAGGAACGCGAGCGCTTCCGGTGTGAGGATTTCGGCGTGGGCGGCGGTGAGAGGGGCGTTGATCGAAACGCCTGGAAGGCTCTGATTCATGACTTGGATATGGTATAGCTCCACAGACTATGATGCAGTGGCAAAGGAGAGCGGATGAATCGACGGCAGTTTGTGGCGGGTTCGGGCGTTGCGCTGGCGGTGGGGATGACACGGGGCGAGGCAGTTGCGGCCTCCGCGGAGAAGAACGTGCGCGGAGCGTGGATCAGGACCGTGGAAAAGACTGCCGGGCCGGTGCTGACTGCGCTGAGTCAGCGACGCCTGAAGCTACAGATGCCGGTGGAATGCAAGCCGGGGCAGGAGGAGAGCCGCCGCCAGTGCACCTATCTTGAGGCACTGGGGCGTACGCTGTGTGGCATCGCTCCGTGGCTGGAGAGCGGTGGCGATGCTGGGCGCTATCCCGAACTGGCGCGGGAGGCGATTGCCGCCGGGGTCGATCCCGCCTCGCCGGATTACCTGAACTTCGGCACCACGGCCCAATCCCTGGTGGACGCGGCGTTTCTAGCCCTGGGCATTCTGCGCGCACCGGTGGAGTTGAACCAGAAGCTGCCCGCGAAGGTGAAGGAGCAGCTCATCACCGCTCTTGAAAAAACGCGTGTACAGAAGGCCGGAATGAACAACTGGCTGCTGTTCGCCGCCACGGTAGAGGCCGCTATCGCTGTGCTGGGTGGCAAGTGGCTGAAGGCTCCGGTGGAACTGGCGCTGACCAGGCACAGGGAGTGGTACCTGGGTGACGGCGTCTATGGCGACGGACCGCACTTTCACGCGGACTACTACGACAGCTTTGTGATTCACCCCTTCCTGCTGGCCGTGCTGGAGAGCCCTGTGGGCGAGGTGGACAAGGACCTGGAGCTGACCGAAGTGGAGCTGCAGCGGGCGATGCGGTACGCCGCCATCCAGGAGCGCATGATTGGCCGCGACGGAACGTGGCCTGTGGTGGGGCGGTCGATTGCATACCGCTGCGGCGCCTTTCACCTGCTGGCAGAGATGGCCCGGCGCCAGCACCTGCCGCAGCATGTATCGCCCGCACAGGTGCGCGGCGCGTTGACGGCGGCGATGAACGTCTCGCTGGGTGCGCGTGGCAGCTATGACGCGAAGGGGTGGCTGACAATTGGGCTGGCCGGACATCAGCCAGGGCTGGGAGAGCCGTATATCTCTACCGGAAGCCTGTACCTGTGCCTGGAGGCGTTTCTGCCGCTGGGGCTGACGGACCGTGCCCCCTTCTGGAGCGATGTCGCGGAAGACTGGACAGCGAAGAAGGCGTGGGCGGGCGTGGATATGCCGGCGGACCATGCTGTGGATGGATAAGCGTTGAAGCGGTCGCGCTTTGAACGACGGTCTTGCATCCCGCTCACACTTTTCATGAAACTTCTAACTTCCACCATGATCTAACTGTTCGAAGACCGTAAAAAGGAGATCTCCCATGGCAGACACGAAGGTTGCACTGATTACTGGCGCCAATAAAGGCATTGGATTTGAAACTGCGAAGCAGCTTGGCGAGCAGGGCATTACCGTCGTCGTGGCCGCGCGCGATGAGAAGAAGTCCGGTGAGGCTGTCGCGAAGCTGAAGGCCGCTGGCATTGATGCGTATCCGCTTGTGCTTGATGTCAACGACAGCGCTGGTTTCCCCAGGGCCTATGACTTCCTGGACAAGACCTTCGGCAAGCTTGACATCCTCATCAACAACGCTGGTGTGGCGGAACCCGGCGACGACTGGGCCATCAACACTGCCACGACCGTCACGCAGAAGACACTCCGCGAGATCTTCGACACCAACTTCTTCGGCCTCATCGAACTGACGCAGACCCTTCTTCCGCTCATCCGGAAAAGCCCCGCCGGACGCATCGTGAACCTGTCCAGCATCCTCGGCTCATCTACCCTGCATGCCGATCCGTCCTCGCCCATCTACGGCACCAAGACGGCGGCCTACAACGCGTCGAAGGCCGCGTTGAACTCCTACACTATCGCTCTTGCCGCGGCACTGAAGGACACGCCGATCAAGGTCAATGCCGCTCACCCCGGCTGGGTCAAGACCGACATGGGCACCAGCGCCGCACCGATGGAAATCCCCGACGGCGCAAAGACCTCCGTCCTGCTGGCCACCCTTCCCCCGGACGGCCCCACTGGCGGCTACTTCCACATGGACCAGACCCTGCCCTGGTAAGGGAAAGGCAGTTGTCGGAAAAGCAGTTGTGAGTTGCTAGTTCTGAGTTCTTAGTTGAAACAGAAAGCCGTGGCGAGGATGGATTGCTTCCTCGCCACGGCTTTTGTCTTTCCTCGCAACTCACAACTCAAGACCGCCTTTTTTCCCACGCCTTGGCATACTTCCAGCTTGCATACGCCGCGTGGTACAGGTGCAGCATCAGGCCCTCGCGTCCGTCCAGAAAGCCCAGCCGGAAAAAGAAGTTCCACACAAACTGCAGCAGTGGGCGCAGCACCGTGTTCCACACGAACGCAAGGTAGTTGCGGCTCACCACGCCTTTCTCGACCAGCATCTCGGCGCCCAGCGAACTATAGCGATTCATGTGATCGACGAAGTCTTCAATCGTCGGGTAGGGGTAGTGGATCAGCGCGCCTTCCAGCTCGTCGGACTCCCCCGCAAAGCTGATCGTCTCATGTACCAGCCGCGCTCCGAAGGAAGCAGCGCCACGGCGGAAGAGCCTCAGCTTGCTGTCCGGATAAAAGCCGCCATGCTTGATCCAGCGGCCAAAGATGATGTTCCTGCGCGGCAGGTAGTACGCATCATGCGGAGGATTCGACGGCAGCAGAATGCGCAGTTGTTCCGCCAGGTCAGCGCTCACCTCTTCATCCGCATCCAGCGAAAGAATCCAGTCGCCCGTGCACTTGGCAATGGCGGAGTTCTTCTGCCCGGCGTAGCCCTTCCACGGCTCCTCGTACACCTTCGCGCCAAAGCTGCGTGCCAGCTCCACGGTTTTGTCAGTGGACCCGGAGTCCACCACAACGACCTCGTCGGCGAACTTCAAAGAGGGAAGTGTCCGCCGCAGGTTCGCTTCTTCATTCAGGGTAATGATGGCGACAGAAAGCGTCATCGTATGCCCAGACTAACCGCGGATTCCCATTCTGGCGAATAAAAGTTAGCCAAGCGTGATGGACTCGTCGCTCAGGTGCTCGCGCAAAAGCCGTTGCGTCAGCGGTGTCAGAGCCTCGCCCGTCTTCGGCAAAACGAACGCATCGTCCTTCCACTCCAGCTTGAAACTGGTCGACAGCGCCGAAATCCAGATCTGGCGCACCGGCGTATTCGGCGTAAAGACAAACTTTGCGCTGCCGTCTTCAAACAACACATTCAGCACGCCGTTCTTCTCTTCCACCTCAAAGCCGCCATCTTCCTCGGCATCAATCAGTGCCTGCTTCAGCTTCTCGAGAGCCAGATCGCTCTCTTTCCGAAATCCCGCTTCATCCAGCATGATCACAGTCTACCAACCCGCTCCTCCGGGTGCCCCATGTCCGGATTCTAGGACAGGGGGCCTCGAGCAAAGCGATCCGACTCGACGACTGGCGTCGCCGACGCCTTCAAGCCATCATGAGCCTCATCCGGCTCACCCTTTTGCTCGCCGCGCTTCCAGCCATGGCTCAGAATCCTCACATCCCTCATGGATTTTCCCACCGCTATGTCGGGTGGTAAACTCAGCCATCTTCACGACACTGAAAGCCACGCATTCATTGGCGAAAGTGCGCATTCCAGCTCGAGGAACTATTCATGCGTCAGACAAAATGGCAGTGTGGCGGGTGCCCTCCCGACCCAACGACTCCACCTCCCCGTCAAATCCAGGACTGGGAGATGCATCCCTCCTGGATCGCAGGTATTGAAGCCTTGAACGCCTACAGCCATTGGGTCAGCGCGGTGGTTATGCCAATCGCCTTTCAATGGATCGAGGAGCACAAGCCGGAAGTCTATGCGACTGTGCCGGATAACCTGAAGGACGATGTCGGTACGGTCTTTGCCGCCGCGTTCAAATTGATAAAAGAGTTGCCGGCCTACCAGAATGCTCCCATCGCTGCGTACGAAGCGGCTGTGGCCAGCGGGAATACCGCCGCCATCAACCCGGTGTGGACCAGCGTCGTCCAAAAGGTCCGCACAGAGACCGAAGCCGCCTTTGCCCAGCAGCCATCACTCTCCATCGATTGACGCTTCGTCCATTAGCCGGCGTTGAACAAATTCGATGAATCTCCCTGCGGCCGGAGCATCTCCCGGCCGCAGCGGCTATGCTTCCCCGGGCATATCAGCCCGGACAACACAATTCCGGCCATTGCTCTTGGCCTTGTAAAGGGCTTCATCCACCGCCCGAATCACTGCTTCAGCGTCGCAATCATCCCGGGCAGGTGAAGCTACCCCAAAGCTCGCCGTCACCTGCAGCTGTGTCTCCCCATCCATAAAGCACTCCGACTCCACCGCCATGCGCAGTTGCTCAGCGCGGCCAAGTGCGGCTTCTATCCCGCAGTTCGGCAGAATCAGCAGAAACTCTTCGCCACCATATCTGCCTACAGAGTCATAAGAACGCAACGATCGCATGAAGATCGCGCTGATCTCGCGCAACACCACGTCGCCCGCCATGTGGCCATAGCTATCGTTGATCTTCTTGAAGTGATCCACGTCGATCAGGGCAACGCTGAGCTGCATCCCTTCACGAAGCGAGCGATCCATCTCCTGCCTCAGCCGTTCCACAATGAAGCGGTGGTTCCACAAACCGGTCAGGCCATCATGCTCAGCTTCGTGGCGCATGCGGTCGCTTTCGTGCAGAAGTGCAATCTTCTCCCGCTCCAGGGCATCACTGCGGCGCTGGTCCTCTCGAATGCTGTTGTAAACCGCGTAGACAATCGCGATAAAAAGAAGTGCACTGGCTACTGCCGGTAATGAGACCCCTGTTCCTCCGACAGAGAAAAGAGGCAGGTCAATGGTGTCGGCAATCGCCCAATCCGTGAATTGCCGGCCTTGTTTCACAATGTTGCCGGCCAGGATCAGCAACTGGTAAAACAGGGCACACACCGCGAGCAGCAGACTGGCCGAATCAAACTGTCTCCTCTTCCTCAGCGCATACATCAGAAGAAGCAGAGGGTAGGCCTCAAGAATGATCCAGAAGATCGTAGAGATCGCATCCGCAAGCTGAACCAGACCGACCCGCTGCGGTTGCCAGCTCAACGCCACCAGAAATCCATCCAGCACGGCATTAGCCATGTAAACAATCGCCAGAATGCGGGTAAGGCGGCTGAGCCTCTGGTTCTCGTGAAGAGAAAGAAGCCACAGCAGAAGAAACCACAACGACACATCCTGCACGGCGACCAGCGGTTGGGAAGCTCCCATGGCCAGCACATACGGCAGCCCCAGGTGGGCTTGCAATAGAAGCAGTTCGGCAGGTGCAGCGAGCGCAAAACCCCCTGTCCAGAACAGCACCCACCTGCTGGGGACCCGCAGCCATAGAAGAAAACTCAAAATCGCGACTGTGCCGCAAAGCAGGTTCACCCCGAATAGAAACTGCTGGTGACGCAACCATTGGAACTCTCTCGCATCTCTCGCCGTAGCAATGTCCGCGCTGCCCCCAATCAGGGGCGTCTCCCAGAAGCCACCCGCGCCGCTGGAATCGTCCGAGAGCAGCGGCGCTTTCCATACACGAACAGCCAGTACACCCTGCTTCACTGCTCCAAGCTCAAACGTCTGCGCCGGCTGCGAAAAATACTGGACCGGATGAGGCGGGACTTTGCCGTTCTGCCCAATCAGCGTTCCATTCCAATACACTTCGTACGCGTCTTTGATCCGCGGAATCATGATGGAGAATCGCGGCGTTATGCCAGGCGCGGGGCTCAGCACAAGGTTGCATCGGTACCACGCAAACCCGGTCAGGTTGGCATGCCCCTGTTTGCCCCAGGGTCTATCCGCACTCAGTTGTTCCCACGTAGAACTGTCAAACGCAGGGTTCGCCCATGCCAGGTCATCGCCCACATGGAATTGCCACGGCCCATTCAGAGCAAACGTGCCTCTCCCAAGACCCTCAATCACAATCGATGAAGCTGGTTGTGTCTCAGGATGTACTTGTTCTGCCCGGATCACCAGGGCTGCCAAACCAAGCAGAAGCAAAGCTGCAATGCAGCGAAGATCACGTCGGGACGAACGCATACTGCTCAACATACAAAACTCCTTACCCGTTTGTTCAGGAATTCGCAAACCAGCTTCTTCTGCCTGTAACTCGTCCATGAAGCCTCACGCAAAGCGCGCGCCGGAGAGAGCAGGTGCCTTCAGGCTTCTGAAACTCCCCAATAAAAACAACAACGCCGGCCTCGATGGCCGGCGTCCCTGCTTCTTACCAAAATCAAACTAGAACGGAATATCGTCGTCCGTAATTCCCGTCCCGGCAAAATCATCCACCGGAGCAGGCGAGCTCGACCCAAAGCTCGCCGTGTTGCCGCGCGAGTAGCCGCCACCCTGTCCGCCGCCGGAGCCACCCTCACGGCCGCCCAGCAGCGTCATCTCGTTCACCAGGATCTCGGTGCGGTACTTCTTCTGTCCGCTCTCCTTGTCGTCCCAGCTGCGCGTCTGGATCTTGCCTTCGATAAACAGCTGTGTACCCTTCTTCACATAGTCGCGGACGATCTCCGCGGTGCGGCCAAAGCAGACCATGTTGTGCCACTCGGTCTTGTCCACCCAGTTGCCGGTCTGGTCCTTGGCGCGCTCGGCCGTGGCCAGGCTGAAGGTGCCCACCATGGTGCCGCTCGGGGTCGAGCGGATTTCCGGGTCCTTGCCCACATTGCCCAGCAGAATCACTTTATTTACGCCACGCGCCATCGCACACTCTCCATCGCAAAAAATCTATCCACGTCAGCTTATCAGGTGGCCTTCGAACCGTCAGGGTCCCGCCGGGTGCCCATATCCGGCATCGCCCGATGTGGGAAAATCCAAGGCCCTACTCCCGCATATCCTTCAGCCACTTCGCCATGCCCAGCAGGAACAGGAACACCCCCATTGGCAGGCAGCACATGGCCACCATCAGCCCCAGCCAGCCCATGTTGGTGTGCGGACCCTGCCGCGTCAACCCGCCGAAGACAGTCGCCGTCAGCAAAGCAGCCAGAATCCCCGTCAGCAGAATGCCGCCGCCGTACTGCAACAGAATGCGCGTGTCTTTCTTCATCGACCTATGCTTTCCCGTTTGTCATCCCGAGCGACGCGAAGGATCTACTGTTGCCTTTCACCAGCCAACGATCCAACCATCCATCCAGCCAACTGTTTTACCGCCGGATCGCCGCCTGCATCAGGTACACCACTACACCCGTCACGCTCACATACATCCACAGCGGATAGGTAAACTTCGCCAGCTTCCGGTGCTGCGGAATCCGCCCGCTCAGCGACAGGAAGAACGTGATCAGCACAATCGGCAGCGCCACAATGCTGGTCAGGATGTGGCTCACCAGTAGCAGCAGGTACGTCCACCACACGCCGCCTGTATGCGCAATCGGCAGCTTCGTCTCACCATGCAGCGCAAAGTTGCCCAGGTAGCTCACCAGGAACAGCGTCGAAAACAGAAACGCCGCAAACATGGCGTTGCGATGCTTCTGAATCTGCCGGGCCAGAATGTAGCGCACGCCCACAAACAGGCAAATGGCGCTCAACCCGTTCAGCAGCGCATTCAGCGCGGGCAGAAAGGCAAGCTGCGTTCCGGCCACATCTACCGGTTGATGGAAATACACCAGCCAGAAGATAAAAGCGCTGGCCGCGGCGCTCACCGCGATGATGGCCCACACCACGCTCGCCGGCGTATGAATCTTGTCCGTAGTCTCTGTCATTTAGAAGAAGATCCTCCCCTGCGCGTTCAGCATCATCGCCGCCAGCAACAGCGGCAGGTAGATCACCGACGCCTTCAACAAGTCACGAGCGTACCCGCGCGACTTCAGCGGGTCCGTCTCCTTCAGAATCCTGGCAAAGCGGATCGTGTACCAAAGGTACCCGCAGCTCAGAATGGTTGCGGCGATGGCATAGGGAATTCCCGTCACCCCCAGCCAGCTCGTCCACAAGCTCACCGGAATCATTATCACGGCGTAAAACAAACTCTGCGCCACGGTCGTAAACCCGTTGGGGCTCACCACCGGCGTCATCTTGATGCCCGCCATCGCGTAGTCCTCGCGATACATCCAGGCAATGGCCATAAAATGCGGAAACTGCCACACGAACAGCACGGCAAACAACGCCACCGCTGGCCACTCAATCACGCCGCGCGCCGCCGTCCACCCAATCAACGGAGGCAGCGCCCCCGGAAATGCCCCTACAAAGGTCGCCAGCGTCGTCATCCGCTTCAGCGGCGTGTAGATGCCCACATATCCCACGGCGGTAATCAGCGTCAGCGTGCCGGTCAGCAGGTTGGTGGTGTGCGCCAGGAACATCGATCCAAAGAAAACCGCCGCAAACCCCAGCAGCAGCCCATGCACCAGGCCGATCCGGCCTGTGGCCATCGGCCTGCGCGAGGTGCGCCGCATCCGGGCATCGCTGCGCCGCTCCAGCGCCTCGTTCAGAGCGGCCGACCCACCGGTCACTACCGCCATGCCGCCCAGCGTGTACAGCAGACCCATGTGGAATGGGCTGATACCCGACCGCAGCGAGCCAAGATAAAATCCCGCTCCGCCCGTAATGACAACCAGCAGCGTCACGCGAGCCTTGAACAGCTCGGCATAGTCCATCATCCATTCCCGCAGCCGTGAAGCTGAGGCGGCGTTGGACATCTCCTGGGTTGTCGCACGGGATTGCACGTTCCCTCTAGAATACCGCGCCGGGGCTCCAGCCTAACGATTACCGGCCACCTCTCTGCTGCCCCGTCTTTCGGAACTGCTTCTCAAACAGTCACAACCCTGGGTGCCCCACCGGCACAAGGGAACCCCCGCCGCTCCATCTGCGTATGCAGCTCCATGACCTTCACCGGCTCCCTGGACCGCCGCCGCTTCCTGCAGACCGCCGCCTTTGCCTCCTGCTCGCTGATCTCCTCGCACGAACTCTTCGCCGCGCCGGACAACGCGGCCTGTGCCCAGGTCGTCGACAGCTATGTGCGCGATCACCAGTTTCAGGGAGTCGTCGCTCTCGGGCGCCACGGAAAGCCCTTCTTCTGGAAGACAAACGGTTTCGCCAACGTTGAGACCAGGCAGCCGATCGGCCAAAATTCAGTCTTCGGCGTCGCGTCCATCTCCAAGATGTTGACCGCGGTGACCGTGCTTCGCCTGCAGGAACAAAGCCTCCTGCAGCTTGACCAGCCCATCGCTGCCTATCTGCCGTACTTCCGCAAAGACCTCGGCGGCAAACTTACCCTGCGCCGCCTGCTGGCCAATAACAGCGGCGTTCCCAATCTCTTTTCCTCGTCGGTAAAAGCCGATCCTGCCCTGGTAGAGCAGCCTTTCACCACCCAGCAGGCGGTGCATCGCTTCTGCGAAGGCGACCTGATTTTTACGCCCGGAGAGCGCTTCGACTACTCGGCCTCCAACTGGATTCTGGTCACTGCCATCATTGAAGCCGTGACCGGGCAGCCATACGCGACCGCAATGCAAAGACTCACCGTGAACCCGCTTGGCCTCAAGGCAACCACCGCCGACGTCAACGCAACGGGAGTTGCGGCCTACGACAACGCAACTCCGCCCACCCCCAGAACGCACAAGCGGCAGCCCTACCTGGCCGCCGGTGGAGGCTACTACAGCAACGCCACTGACCTGATGCGCGCGGCCCACCTCATCTTCGATACAGGCTTCCTCTCTGCCGCATCGAAAAAAGAACTCACCACCATCGAAGTTCCCTCCGACCACTACGCCCTCGGCGGACGCATCCGCGAGCTAACCATCGGCGCGCAGACCGTCCATGCCGCATGGGACACCGGCAATACCTCGGGTTACCGCTCCGTGCTGGGACATCGCCTCGACGGCAAAGCCACCGTCGTCGTGCTGAACAACACCTCCATGTCTCAAAAGACCCTGGATGAGTTCAGCGACGCGCTCCTGGCAGCCTTCGCCTAGGGCGGCTTGGTCTGGCGTCAATTCTCTGCTACAGGCTGCCACAGCTCAACCCGGTTTCCCTCCGGGTCGATGAACCAGCCGAACTTGCCAAAGTCATAACTCTCGCGCTTCGGATCGACCGTGACGCCCGCGGCGATCAAACGGTCCAGGACTCTATCCAGGTCGTCTACATGAAGGTTGATCATCACTTTCTGCGCCGGAGGAAAGTACGCATCCTCCTGCTTGAAGAAAGCGAAAACCACCTGGGCTTGCTGCGCCGAAGCAGGAAACGAGAATGACCCGTGAGACCTCACCAGGCCAAGGTGCTGCTCATACCAGCGATACAAACCCTCCGGATCCTTCGCCCGAAGAAACGCACCGCCAAAGCCCGTGATTGAAGCCATGCAAACCTCCTGCCGGAAATATTTGTCCCTAGCTTACGCCTGAAAAACTACACGCAGCCTGGCAAAGAAATCTTCTTCTGCCTTTTTGTCATCCTGAAAGGATCTGCTTCTTTTCGCAGGACGCTTCAGGCCACGTTTCTCCGCGTGGTAAGTTCGCGCCAGTTGAAATAGATGGACGGCAGGAAAAGATACGCGACGTGAAAGGTCAGCAGGACAGCGACAAACTGGCCGTCTGTCAGGCGGGCCCAGATGGGAAACGGGTTGAAGATGCGCGTCATGATGAAGTTCAGCGTAAAGAGATAGGAACGTACCACCCACTGGCGATGCACGGCGATCTGCCGGTTGCGCGCGGTCAGGTAAGCACAGAAGGTGCAGGCGCCCCACAGGAGGGCTCCAACAGCGTTGGCCAGGTTGGGCCGCAGAAGGTAGGCTCCGGGCAGAGCGCAGGCAATGGCCAGGACGTAGATACGGCCCAGAATGCGATGCCGCTTGAGATGCCGCTGACGAAAGCGCGTTGAGAAGAGAAACGGACCCAGCACGGTGGCGATGACCCCGCCGGTGGCGTGTGGCACCAAAAGGAAGATCTGCCGGAGCAGGTGCTCGCGCGCATGGAACGGGTCAGAGCCGAGAAAGATAGGGTATTCCGTGAAGGCGAGCACGGAGAGGCCCAGAATGCCGAGCACGATCCAGAGAACGTGGTGCGATCGCAGGCGGCGCGTAGATGCGCCTGCATTCACCGGGGACAGTGTGGGCATGCGGGGATTGTAGCGTTAACGGCTGCTCCGAAAGGAGAAGCAAATCCTTCCAGGGATGACAAACAAGAAAAGCAAAAAACTATCTGGTCGCCAACTCTGCCAGGGCTTCAATCAGCAAGGGGTGATCGTTGAGTGACTCCGGGCGGGAGATCTTCAGGCCGATCTCCTTTGCATACTGCTGGAAGCTGATGTCGATGTCGTAGAGGATTTCGACGTGGTCGCAGACGAAGCCGATGACGTGCAGGACCACCTCTTCGTAGCCCATCTCTTTCAGCGCCTTCAGTGTGTCTTCCACGGTGGGTCCAAGCCACGGGCCGCGGCTTGCGCCCTGCGACTGGAAGGCGAAGAACCATTCTGGGATGCCGGCCTTTTCTGCAACCAGGGCGGCGGTATGTTTGGCCTCCTGCGCGTAGGGGTCGGGTGTCTCGCCCTGGATCGTGCTGCAGGGGACGCTGTGCGCGGTGAAGAGGATGGCTTGCTTCTCACTCATCTTCGCTTCGCTCGATGAATGGGGCACCCGGTCTGCGGGAACGCGCGTGTGCAGCAGGCGATCGGAGAGGGCTTCGATCAGCTTGGGGTGGTCGTGCCAGCCTTCGACGAACTCCACCTGCATGAAGGGATCTTCACCGAGCGCCTTCATCAAATCGCGCTTGTAGAGGCCGATGCTCGTGCGGGAATTCTGCGGGGCCAGGCAGATAACGCGGGCGGAGGTGATGCCGTCGGCCTTCATCTGCTCCACGGCGGCGGCGATCATTGGCTTCCAGTTGCGCATGCCGACGTAGACCGGGTAGCTGATCTTCTGGCGCAGAAGATCAGCCTGTTTCAGTGTCCAGCGCGTGAGCGGCGGCGGCTCTTCGCCGGGAGTGTCGCGCAGGCCGATCTCGGCGTAGCGGTGCTGCAGCTCTTCCACCACGTGGTCAGGAACGCCGCGTCCGCTGGTGACCAGGTCAAGATAGGCTTTCATCTCGCCGAGAGTGTCGGGAGTTCCGTGGGCGAGCAGAAGAATCGCGTGCATACAGCTCTATTGTAGCGATTGGCTAAAGGCTAGAAGCTAACAGCTAAAGGCCAAACTCCTTCACCCACTGGGCGACAGCAATGACGTTATCGACCGGCGTGCCGGGAACGATGCCGTGGCCCAGGTTGAAGATGTGTCCCGGCTGGCCGTTGTTCAGTCGAAGAATTTCATCGACGCGCGCCTTCAACACATCCTGGGGAGCGAAGAGGGTGATGGGGTCCAGGTTCCCCTGCACGGCGACGTTCGGCCCGAGCAGCGTGCGGGCCTTGTCGACAGGGATGCGCCAGTCCAGGCCGAGGACGTCGGCGCCTGTCTGCTTCATGCTGGGTAGAAGGGTAGCGGAGTCGACTCCGAAGTAGATGACCGGGACGCCCATGCCCTGCACGGCCTGGACAAGGCGCGTGGTGGCGGGGAGGACGTACTCGCGATAGTCGGTGACGGAGAGCGCTCCGGCCCAGGAGTCGAAGATCTGGATGACGTCAGCACCGGCGTCGACCTGCTGCCGCGCGTAGGGGATGAGGACGGTGATGAGCTTGTCCATCAGCATGTCCCACGCGGCACGGTCGGAGTACATGATCTTTTTGGCTTCGATGTAATTGCGCGAACCGCCGCCTTCGATCATGTAGCTGGCGAGGGTGAAGGGCGCTCCGATGAAGCCGATGATGCCGAGTTCGTCGCCGTCGGGGCGCGGTGCGGCGAAGTGCTTGACGACCTTCTCGATGGCCTGTGCGACGTAGATGAGTTCGCCGGCGCGGTCGGTCTGGAGGGCGGCGATCTGCTCGGCGGCGCGGATAGGCGTGTGGACGACGGGTCCTTCGCCGTTGACGAACTCGAAGTCCAGTCCCATGGGCGTAAGCGGCAGCAGGAGGTCGGCGAAGATGATGGCGGCGTCGACGCCGAGGCGCTCGGCGGCAGTGATGGTGACCTCGGCGGCGACCTCCGGCGTGCGGCAGATCTCAAGCAGCGAGTGGTGCTTGCGTACGGCCATGTACTCCGGCATATAGCGGCCGGCCTGGCGGAGGAACCAGACGGGGGTACGGTCAACGGGCTGACGAAGGCAGGCTCTTACAAAACGGCTGGACATGCAGGTTTGATTCTAAGGGAAAGCCGGGCCTGCTAGTGAGCGACGGATTTGGAGTAGAGGTTCAGCACCAGGACTCCGGCAATGATGAGAGCCATACCGAGGACGGCTGCACGATCCAGCGTCTGGCGGTAGAGAAAGACGCCGACCAGGGCGATGAGCACGGTGCCGACGCCGGACCAAATGGCGTAGGCAAGACCGATAGGTACGGTTTTCAGCGTCTGCGAGAGGCAGTAGAAGGCCGCTCCGTAACCAAGCACGACGAAGACCGACGGCAGCGGCCGGGTGAAGCCGTTGGAGGCCTTGAGGCAGGAGGTCGCAATGACTTCTGTCACGATCGCCGCTGCGAGCCAGTAGAAATTCATGGTCTGGCTATCTTATCGATTCGGACGGAAGAGCACGGCCCCATCGCGTGTAAGCGCCGGGCGATAGTTGGCACGGATCAGCTCCAGCATCTCCGGTGTGAAGCGGTTGGCATCGACGTCGGCCCGGGTCAGGGCGATGGAGTTGTTCAGCTGGATGATAGAGAAGTGGCGCTGCGTGAGCTGAAGGTAGAGAGGCGCGGGGTCCAGCTTGCCGAGCTGAATGAAGCGGGTTGCGTTGAATGGATCGTAGAGATAGGGCTTGCCGGCTTCGGCGCAGAGCAGAAGGGACTCGCAGATAGCCGGGCCGGGTGTTTGCTGCAGGAAGGCGAGCGCTTGCCGGTGGCTTAGCTGCCGCTGGCGCAGATGCTGCAGGTCACGCCCGGGAAGGCTGGTTTCATTCGTAATAAAGAGCGGCAACAGCGGCCATAGAGCCAGCGCGACGGGAAGATGTTGCTGTGGCCCTGTAACGAACCGGATTCGATGGATAAAGATTCCGAGCAGGAGAACGGTTGCCAGCAAGGTGTCAAACAGTGCGTTGCTGGCAACGCCAGCTCCACCGGCGAAGAAGATGTTCAGAACAACAGCGCAGGCGAGCCACAGAGTTGCTATCCGCAGAGCCGGGTTATCGCGTAAACGCCATGCGGCGAGGCAGGCGATGGCGAAGGGCGGAATCAACGGCCCGAGGGTGCCGATGGTGTTATCAAAGGCGTGACGCAGCGAGTATCCACGGCCTGTGAGCAGATTGCTGAGAAAGGCGGGGCCGGCGAAGTGCTGGTTCATCCAGAGCGAAAGCGCGGCTGCGGGTATGGCTGTGCCGAGAAAGAATGCGAGCGAGCGTCCGCGGCGCGCAAGCAGCAGGTCAAGCGCGACGGCCAGAGGGATATCGATGAGGTTGTGCTTGATGTTGCCTGCAAGTATGAAGAGCAGGGCGACGAAGACCATGGCGATAGTCCGGTCGCGAGAACGCAAGTACAAATACAGCGCCGCGAGGAAAAAGGGAGTGGCGAAGATTTGCGGATCGTACTGGCCGATGTATCCCGGTGCCGAGGCGCACATCACGCTGACCGTGAGCAGTGCCGTGAAGATGGCTGCATGGCGCGAGCCGGTCATCCGGTGAACCATGGCGGCAAGCAGCAGAGCGGAGCCGAGCAGGCCCAGTAGAGAGAGCATGCGGCCGGTGTAGAGCAGATCGCCGGTCAGGTGCGAAAGCCATGCCGAGATGTAGAACGAGAGCGCGGGATAGTTAACCGTGTGCCAGCCAAACTTCTCTGCATAAAGCGGCTGGTGCGCCAGCACGGCCTGCGCGTTGTAAAGGTTCCAGCCTTCGTTGTAGCCCACCTCCAGATGCATGCCTGAGCGCACGACAGGGACAAAGGCGGTGTACGCGGCAATGAGGGCCGCAGCGAGAAGCTGCTTTGAGGTACGGTGCATGGCCTTGGAGAAGTCTAGTGGATGCTGACGGCACGCCGCGCCTGCGGCATCTGCCAGGTGAAGATCTGGGTCATGGCATAGTTCCATACTGAGCCAATCGCAATGCCTGCCAGTGCCGCCAGAGACCACGGTGTTCTTGTGATGTGCAGATAGTTGGCGTAGGAGACGGAGAAGATGGCGCCAAGCCCGCAAAGGGTCGTAAAGCGCATATAGCCGGTCCAGGCACGGCGCCCGCGAAGGCGGCTCTGCTGCAGAGCATTGTTCACCGTGAAGTTGGTGCTCATGGCGACGAAGGCAGCAGCGGCCTGTGCGGTCAAAAAGCTCCAGTGCAGGCCGAGATAGAGCGCGGTGAGAATGGCAAAGTGGGTCGCCAGCCCGGTGGCGCCTGTCAGGGCGAAGAGTGCGAAACGCGGGCACAGGCGGCCGCCTGCAAGTTTGTTCAGCAACAGGAAGAAGTATTCGCCGGCGACATTCAGCGTGAGCTTGGACTGGCCGTGGACGCGTGTGCGGAAACGGTAGCCAACCTCGCCGATGCGCGGCGTTTGCTCGCAGGAAGCAAGAAGGTCGAGCAGGATTTTGAAGCCGCCTGTCTGCAGCTTCGGCGCGGCGCAGCGGAAGAACTCATCGCGTACCAGGAAGAAGCCGCTCATGGGGTCGGAGACATTGCAGCGGCATACGGAGCGCGACAGCCGTGCGCTGAGCTGGCTGATCAAAACACGTGGCCGGGCAAAGCTGCCCATGCTGCCGCCGTTGGCATTGCGCGTGCCGATGACGATGTCCAGGTTTTCACGACGCATGGTTTCAATCATGCGTGGAAGTGCGGCTTCATCATGCTGCATATCGGCATCCATCACCGCCAGCATGGGCGCGGTGGAGGCCATCATGCCTTCGATAATGGCGGAGGAGAGGCCTCGGCGCCCGATGCGATGCAGAATGCGGATGCGCGTGTCCTGACGGCCAAGCTGCCGGACGATATCTGCGGTGCCGTCCGGAGAGTTGTCGTCGACCACGATGATCTCGTGCGGTGTGTTGCCAAGTACAGCCTGTGTGCGTCGAATGGCTTCCGCAATGTTGGCGCGCTCGTTGTAGGTCGGCAGAATGACGGCAAGCTCAACGGCCTGCGCGGCAACCTGCGGATCGAGTTGGACGGCAACTGTGCTCATCTTCAGGTTTCGCGGGTGGGCTCGGAGTGTCTAACCCGCTGTACCTGTTTTGGTTGCGTGCCGTCAGGATTTGGTTACATCCGGCCCTGTTATTTGGTGGGTTCCCGTTCGTATCTAGCGGATTTCAAAGCGGACAGCGGTGCCGATCTGCATGGACTGCGGTTTTCCGTCCACTGTGCCCGGAGAGAAACGATACTGCAGCACGGCGGCAATGGCTGCCTCATCCAGGCCAAGTCCCGCGGGCTGGATGATCTGCGGATTGGCAACCGTCCCATCCGGATTGACGGTGAACTGCAGCACAACAACCGAGGCATACTTCAGCCGCCGCGCCGCCGGTGTGAAGTCCGGGTTCACGCCGGAGAGCAATGCTGGCTGCACTGTATTGCCGGTGGAAGGCTGAGGCCGCCCCTGCCCGGTGAAGGAACCAAGGCTCGCGTAACTCTTCAGATCGGGCCCGTGAAGCCATTGCGCAGAGGGAATCAGCTGGTTGTCCAGACCGAAGAACTGCTTGGCCGCCGACCGCCAATAGGCGGGCAGGAGAGGAGCCAGGTCGTTGACGGAGTCGGCAAAGATGGCGTCCAGAGAGGAGGTGTAATCTCCGGAGGGCGGCGGGCTGATGTGCAGATGCAGGCTCTCCGCGCCGGTGCGGTCGTTGGGAGTATCCGCCAGGGCGATGGGGACCCAGCGGACAGCGCCATGGTGTTTTGCGTCAACCTGCAGCCCCATGCGATGGGCCTCCAGATCGAGGCCGTTCTTTTGCAGCTTGAGGTGGTCGATTTTTACGCCGGAGAGGGTGAAGGGAAGCTCGGGGTAGTCGTTCAGCGGCCGCCCGTCGGCGGTGAACCACAGGTTTGCGCCCTGCCAGCAGCCGCGGAGCAGGAACTGGCGGTTGAGCAGGCGTTTGCCCAAAGCGGCGTCGGTGGACTGGCCGAAGGCAGGGGAAAACAAAGACAGCAGGACGAGCGCAAGGGGAAGAAAACGGCGCATGAAGGCAGGGTACTGGATTTTGCGGGACAGGGGTGGGAATCCCCCTGTGATGTCTGCACCGGTTATGGTGCAAAACGGGGTAGAATAGAGAACAGGCCTGGTTTGCCCACGGACGGGGTGGAAATGCCCGTGTTCCTGGGAGGTATCTTCGTTGACTCCTCCTAAAAAGTGGGTTACTGTTAAGGCTCGCGCAGTTCCGCGTCTTCATGGCGGGGGAACTACGCCGTGGATCCACCTGGGGCAGCCTGGGGGTGAGGGGCAAAAGGCCGGGAAACCGGCGTTGTGGCCCGGCCTTCCGGTAACGTTCGCATAGCCGGACGAGGACCCCGAAAGCACCCACTGCATTGAGCGCATACTCCACCTGGCGTGTCCGGGAGCGGCATTTTCGCCCCGCTTTGGCCGTGTGGAAACAAGGTTTTGGTCGTTTCGAAGGATTTTGGTTTCAGGAGAAGCAGCAATGTCGACGTTTGTGCCCGGCGCAAAGGACATCAATCGCAAGTGGTTTGTAGTAGACGCAGCCGACAAGACGCTTGGACGTCTTGCCAGCAGTGCGGCGAATATCCTCACGGGCAAGAACAGCCCGAAGTACACCCCGTACATTGATACGGGCGATCACGTCATCGTGATCAACGCGGAGAAGATCAAGCTGACCGGTCTGAAGAGCCAGCAGAAGATCTACCGCCGCTACACCGGTTTCCCGGGCGGTCTGCGTGAGGAAGAGTTCTCGAAGCTGATCGAGCGCAAGCCCGAGGCGATCGTGGAGCAGGCCATCAAGGGCATGTTGCCCAAGAGCAAGCTGGGCCGCCAGATGGCGACCAAGCTGAAGGTTTACCGCGGAGATAAGCATCCGCACCTGGCACAGCAGCCTGAGGCTGTTGAGCTGTCGGCATAAACGGTTTAGGGGATTAGAGAGATTATGGCGGATTTGGTTCAGTACTATGGCACGGGTCGCCGCAAGTCGGCGATCGCTCGTGTTTTCCTGCGTCCGGGTACGGGCGAGTTCAAGGTCAACGGCAAGGCGCTTGACGTCTATTTCGTGACCGAGCAGCAGCGTGCCAGCGCGAAGCGCACGATGCAGACGGCCCAGCTTGAGGGCCAGTTCGACGTACTGACCACGGTGCGTGGCGGCGGCGTTGCTGCCCAGGCCGATGCCGTGAAGATGGGCATCGCCCGCGCCCTGCTCGAGGTAAACCCCGAGCTGCGCAAGACCCTGAAGGCCGATGGCCTGCTGACCCGCGACGCTCGCGCCAAGGAGCGTAAGAAGTACGGTCAGAAGGGCGCCCGCAAGCGCTTCCAGTTCAGCAAGCGCTAATCGCTGGCTGCTGGTTTGGATCTGGATGTACCTGGTGGCGGTCCTTCGGGGCCGCCATCAGGCAAGTAGTTAAATTTCCCACGAACGGGATCAATCGGCCGCTCTGTTGTACTGGCCTGATGACCTGAATAAGGAGCCGAAATGGCAAGCATTACGATGAAGGAGCTGCTCGAAGCAGGCGTACACTTCGGGCACCAGACCAAGCGTTGGAACCCGAAGATGAAGGAGTACATCTTTGGCGAGCGCAACGGCATTTACATCATTGACCTGCAGAAGACCTTGAAGATGTTCAAGGAAGCCGCGAAGTTCGTCACCGATATGACGAGCTCGGGCAAGGTGGTTCTGTTTGTCGGCACCAAGCGCCAGGCGCAGGATGCCGTGGCAGAGGAAGCCGAGCGCGCAGGCATGCCGTTCATCAACAACCGCTGGCTTGGCGGTCTGTTGACCAACTGGGTCACCGTGCAGAAGAGCGTCAAGCGCCTGCAGGAGCTCGACGAGATGTCGACCGACGGACGCTATGAGCTGATGACGAAGAAGGAAGTCATCAAGCTGGAGCGCGAGCGCAAGCACCTGAACGCCAACCTGCGCGGCATCAAGAACATGCGGCGCCTGCCGGACGCGATCTTCATCGTCGACTCGAACAACGAAGCCATTGCCGTCTCCGAAGCCCGCAAGCTCGGTATCCCGGTTGTCGCCGTTGTCGATACGAACTGCGATCCGACCGTTGTGGACTACGTGATCCCCGGCAACGATGACGCCCTGCGCGCCATCCGCCTGTTCACGACCAAGATTGCCGATGCCGCCTATGAGGGCGTGCAGATGGTTGGCGACAAGGCCTTTGCCGATGAGTACACCGACGTGACCCCGGTCACGACCGAGTCGCACTTCATCGCTGAAGAAGGCGAAGAGGGCGAGGCCGTTGAGGCTGTTGCCGCTGCGCCTGCCGCTGAGGAAGAGGAGACTGTGGATCTGGAAGCTGCCCTGGGCGGCGGAATCCGCAAGACCGAAACCGAGAGCGAGCCGGAGCCTGCTGCAGCCGAAGCCGGCGCATAAAAGCAGACACGAACTTTCACAAGGGGAGCGTGGCTGCCGGGGTATTGGCGACCACGCTCTTTTTGTATGTCAGCCGCGTAACCGGACATTGATGTCCGCCGGCTGCTAAATCAACGAAGATTTGAACTGTAACGAAGGGAACTGACAATGGCGACTGAGACTGCAAAGATTGATGCAAAGCTGGTAAAGGAACTCCGCGAGAAGAGCGGCGCGCCGATGGGCGACTGCCTCAAGGCTCTGCAGGAGTCCAAGGGCGACATGGAAGAGGCGTTCGTTGTGCTGCGCAAGCGCGGCATGGCGTCGGCTGCCAAGAAGGCTTCGCGTTCGACCAACGAAGGCCTGGTCTCGAGCTATATCCATGCCGGCGGCAAGATCGGCGTTCTGATCGAGGTCAACTGCGAGTCGGACTTCGTTGCCCGTACCGACGAGTTCCAGGAGATGGTGAAGGACATCGCGATGCACATCGCCGCCACCGATCCGCGCTATGTTACGCGCGAAGAGGTTTCGGAAGAGGACATCGAGCGCGAGAAGGACATCTTCCGCGCGCAGGCTGCCGCCAGCGGCAAGCCGGCCAACATCATCGAGAAGATGCTTGAGGGCAAGATGGGCAAGTTCTACGAGGAGTTCTGCCTCCTGGATCAGCCCTTCATCAAGGAGCAGTCGATGACCATCGGCCAGCTGATCGGCCAGAAGGTCGGCAAGATGGGCGAGAACATCTCCGTCCGCCGGTTCGCCCGCTTCAAAGTAGGCGAGTCCAACTGGACCGTAGCCACCACCAAGATCGCCGCTTCGACGGAGGAAGCTCAGGCATAAGTCTGACTTCGGATCCGCACTTACGAGGCCCGGGCGACAGCCCGGGCCTTTTATTTTGCCGTTAACGCGAGTTGCGCCGAGACGGCACTCAACCACGTTCCTGCGCACTTGCTCGCGTGCAGAGATCAGAAAGGAAGGAGAGCAAATGCAATTTGTAGAAAAAATCCCGGTATGGGGAAAGCATGAAGAGAACACGCTGGAACAGGCGAAGGTCTGCGCCCGCCATGCGGATTACATGGCCCTGATGGCCGACGGGCACCTTGGATATGGTGTGCCGATCGGTGGTGTGATTGCAGCGGAGGGACGTATCAGCCCTACGGCCGTAGGCTTTGATATCGCGTGCGGCAATAAGGCCGTGCGGCTGGATATCCCGGCGGCGGAAGTGCGGCAGAACATCACGAAGATTATGGACGATGTCTGGCGTACGCTCTCCTTCGGTATGGGTCGTAAGAACAACGAGGATGTGGACCATGCGATCTTTGCGAAGGATGGCCATCCGGGTTGGGACACGGAAGCTGCGAAGCCGCTGAAGCGCAAGGCACAGTCGCAGCTTGGCACCATTGGCAGCGGCAACCACTACGTCGACATCTTTGTCGACGAGCAGGACTGCGTGTGGGTTGGCGTTCACTTCGGTTCGCGCGGGCTGGGCCATGGCATTGCAACGTGGTTCCTGAAGGCTGCGGGGGCGAAGGACGGCATGATGGTTGATCCCGTGTTTCTGGATGTGACCAGCGACCTGGGAGCGCAGTACATCCACGCCATGCAGTTGGGCGGAGCGTACGCGTACGCCGGACGTGACTGGGTATGCGACCGTGTCGCTCGTCTGCTGGGTGCCAACGTGGTGGAGGAGATCCACAACCACCACAACTTCGCCTGGCTGGAGGAGCACGACGGAAAGCAGATGTGGGTTTGCCGTAAGGGAGCCACACCAGCCTTCCCGGGGCAGAAGGGCTTCGTCGGAGGCACGATGGGCGAGCAGTCGGTGATTCTGGAGGGCGTTGATTCTCCGGACTCAAAGACGGCTTTGTACTCCACTGTGCACGGTGCAGGCCGCGTGATGGGACGTAAGCAGGCAGCCGGTGTGTACGACCGCAAGACCGGTGAATGCAAGCGTCCGGGGCTTGTGACCTCGCAGATGATGAACGAGTGGATGCAGGGTTCTGGCGTCGTGCTGCGTGGTGGTGGTCTGGATGAGAGCCCGCACTGCTACAAGCGCCTGCACGAAGTCATCGCAGAACATGGCGAGACCGTCCGTGTGCTGCACACACTCACCCCGCTGGGCGTAGCCATGGCAGGAGCGAACGAGTTCGATCCGTATAAGGATTGAGCCACAACAGAAAGGCCCGGCGATAAGCCGGGCCTTTCGTCTTGCTTAAGGACACGGTTCATCCGTGCCAGAACCGCCACACAACTTGTCATCTCGACCGGAGCGAAGCGGAGTGGAGAGACCTGCATTGCCGCACCGTCTCTACCTCTTGTAGTCGAAAGAAGAAGAAGCCGCGCGGAAAGATGAGACACTAGCTAACGCATGCTGGAGCACTCGCGCATTGTCTGGAACTCGTTTCTTATTGCCTTCAGTGCATTGTTGCCGCTGATCAATCCACCCGGGTCCGCGCTGGTGTTTCTCGGGCTGGTGGGCGAGGCGCCGGACCAGGTGTACCGCAGGCTGGCGCGCAAGATCGCCACCAACACCATCATCTTCCTTACCATCTTTGAGTTGTTGGGCTCGTCCATCCTGAACTTCTTTGGCATCTCGTTGCCCATTGTGCAGGTGGCCGGAGGCATTGTCATCGCCGCCATCGGCTGGTCCGTGCTGCAACAGAAGGACTCCACCGCAGCGGCCAACGACAAGATGGAAGAGGTCCGCATGGAAAGCGAGACGCGGGTGCGCGGCCTGGAGGACAAGGCCTTTTATCCCTTCACCTTTCCCGTCACCGCCGGACCGGGAACTCTGGTGGTGCTGCTGACGCTCACCGCGCGTTTCTCGGGTGGCTTCGATACGGAAGCGGTGCTTGGGCATGTCGGCCTGTTCCTCGCCATTGTGGTGCAGTGTGTCCTGGTGTACTTTTTTTACGCCCATGCTGCGAAGATTACGGCGAAGGTTTCTCCTTCCACCACGCACGGCATTCTGCGGGTGATCTCGTTCATCCTGCTCTGCATCGGTGTACAGATTGCCTGGAACGGCGCGCGGCAACTGCTGCTCTCTGTGCTGAAGCTGGCGCACTGACGGCGTGTTGAAAAAAGAGTTGCATCGTTCTCTGGGCCCGCTCCATCAATTAGATGTGCGTCGAATTGTCGAAGTGATGACGAGGCGACGAAGGAGAAAGTCATGGGACGTCTGGCGAATAAAGTGGCAGTGGTAACGGGAGCTTCCAAGGGCATTGGAGCAGCGATTGCAAAAGATCTGGCCAAAGCCGGAGCAACGGTTGTGGTGAACTATGCCAGCAGCCGCGAGGGTGCGGAAAAGGTTGTTGCCGAGATTACGAAGGCTGGCGGCAAGGCAGTCGCCATTGGCGGCCGCGTGGAGAACAAGGCCGAGGTGGAGACCCTGTTTGCCGAGGTGAAGAAGCAGTTCGGCAAGGTGGACGTACTCGTAAACAACGCCGGTGTGTATGGTTTCTCGCCGCTTGAAGCGATTACGGCCGAGGAGTTCCAGCGCCAGTACGGCGTCAATGTGCTTGGCCTGTTGCAGGTCACGCAGGCAGCGGTTCCGCTGTTCCCGGCTGAGGGCGGCAGCATTGTGAACATCAGCTCGGTGGTGAAGACCGGCGGAGCTTCTGCTTCGGTATATGCCGGCACCAAGGGCGCTGTGGATACGATCACCTTCTCGCTGGCCAAGGAGCTTGCGCCGAAGAAGATCCGCGTGAACTCCGTCAACCCGGGCCTGGTGGAGACGGAAGGTACGGCCGGATTCATGGGAAGCGACTTTGAGAAGGATGTGGTTTCTAAGACGCCGCTTGGCCGCGTTGGCCAGCCGGACGATATCGCCCCCGTGGTCACCTTCTTCGCATCGGATGATGCGCGCTGGGTAACCGGTGAGACGCTGTTCGTCTCCGGTGGTGTCGTGAACGTGTAAGACCCACGTTAGGCAGGGCAGACAGGTCCGGCAGATGCCGGACCTGTCTGCTTTTGCGAATGGCTGCGAAGACAGGAATCCATCGGTGGTGTCTTGAGCATCCTATCGATAAGCCTTCAAAATGCAGGTCCTTCCACTACGGCACAAGGCGCCTCCGGTCGGGATGACAAGTCTTCGAAACGATCCGGGCCCTTTCTAAACTTTCAAACACAACCACAGGAGCGAGAACGATGAGCACACCCGTGAAGACATTCAAACTTGGCGGCGATATGGAAGTGAACCGGCTGGGATTCGGAGCGATGCGAATCACAGGCCGCGGTATCTGGGGTCCTCCGAAGGATGCCGACGAGGCAAAGCGTGTTCTGAAGCGTGCCGTGGAGCTGGGCGTGAACTTTATTGACACGGCGGACAGCTATGGCCCGGCAGTAAGCGAGCCGCTGATTGGTGAGGCACTGGCCCCGTATCCCAAGGGCGTCGTAGTGGCCACCAAGGGCGGACTCACGCGTCCTGGGCCGGATGTGTGGCTGCCGGTTGGACGTCCGGAGTATCTGAACCAGCAGGTGGAGATGAGCCTGCGGTTCCTGAAGACCGATGTGATCGATCTATGGCAGCTGCATCGTTTTGATCCGAAGGTGCCGGTGGAAGAGTCGCTTGGCGTGATTGCGAAGCTGCAGAAGCAAGGTAAGATTCGCCATGTTGGGTTGAGTGAAGTGAAGCCGCACCAGATCGACCAGGCACGCAAGGTGATCGAGGTTGTGAGCGTGCAGAACATGTACAACGTCGGCGATCGCCAGCATGAGGATGTGCTGGAGTACTGCGAGAAGCACAACATTGCGTTCATCCCGTGGTTTCCTGTAGCTGCTGGAAAACTGGCGCAGCCGGGCGGCAAGCTGGACGAGGTCTCAAAGCGCCATGGTGCGACGGTGGCGCAACTGTCAGTAGCATGGCTGCTGCATCGCAGCCCGGTGATGTTGCCGATCCCTGGAACATCTTCGGTGGAGCATCTTGAAGAGAATATGAAGTCCGCGGAGATTACGCTTTCCGAGTCTGAGATGAATGAGATCGAAAGCGCTGTGAAGTAAGTTGTTGTGGATGCGAAAAGGCCCGGCGAGAGCCGGGCCTTTTCTGTGCGCGTCAGACCAGGATTATGGCTGCACTATCGTGTCTTCCACTTGCCACTCAGTGCGGCGAGCTTGTCTTCCATCGTTTGCGGCGGTGGGGGAGCGGACTTCGGTTTGTTGTTCCGATTGTCGGGACGGTTGTTGCCGTTCTTGATCTTCGGTCCGGCAGGTGCTTCCAGTTGCTTAATGGAGAGTGCGATGCGCTTGGTCTTGGCATCGGCGCTCAGCACCTTCACTTTCACAATCTGGCCAGTCTTCACGGCCTCAGACGGCTCCTTGATGAACTTGTTCGAGAGCTCGCTGATGTGGACCAGGCCGTCCTGGTGGACGCCGATGTCCACGAAGGCTCCGAACTTGGTGACGTTGGTGACAACGCCTTCCAGCACCATGCCTTCCTGCAGATCGCTGAGTTCGTTGACGCCTTCGGCAAAGCTGGGAGCGATGAACTTCTCGCGCGGATCGCGGCCCGGCTTGCGCAGCTCTTCCAGGATGTCGTTCAACGTGAACGCGCCCGCATCCAGCTTGGCTTTATCAACCTTTTCCAGTAGTTGCGGATTTCTGATCACATCTTCAATCGGCGTACCGATAGCGGAAGCAATCTGCTCCACGATCTTGTAGCTCTCCGGGTGCACGGCGGTGGAGTCCAGCGGATTGACGCCGCCGCGAATGCGCAGGAAGCCCGCGGCCTGCTCGAAGGTTTTAGGTCCAACACCGGAGACCTCCAGCAATTGTGCGCGCGAGTTGAACTTGCCGTTGGCATCGCGGTAGCTGACGATGGCTTGCGCGATGCGCTCGCTGACGCCGGCGACATAACGCAGCAGCGTCCATGACGCGGTGTTCAGGTCAACGCCGACGCGGTTTACGCAGCTCTCAATGGTCTGCTCCAGGGACTCCTGCAGTTGGCGCTGGTCGACGTCGTGCTGGTACTGGCCCACGCCGATCGCCTTGGGATCAACCTTTACCAGCTCTGACAGAGGGTCCTGCAGGCGTCGCGCAATGGAGATGGCTCCGCGCACCGTAAGGTCGAGGTCAGGGAACTCCTGCCGTGCAATGTCGGAAGCGGAGTAGACGCTGGCGCCGCTCTCGCTTACCGTGACGGAGAAGATGGTGTGCAGGTTGTGCTCGCGCAGGAAATCGCGGATGAACTGGTCGGTCTCGCGCGATGCGGTGCCGTTGCCGATGGCGATGGCGCGCACGTTGTGGCCCTTCAACAACGCGGCCACTTTTTGTTTCGCCTGTTCCACCTGCGCTTTGCCCGTATGCGGATACATCACGTCGTGCGCGAGGAACTTGCCGGTCTCGTCAACAACTGCCAGCTTGCAGCCGGTGCGCAGGCCGGGATCAACGCCCAGCACGGCGAGCGGACCAGCAGGCGGCGCGAGCAGAAGGTGATGCAGGTTCTCGCGGAAGACGTCGATCGCTTCCTTGTCCGAGCGGCGCTTGAGTTCGAGACGAATCTCGCTCTGGATCGACGACTTCATCAGGCGTGTCCATGCATCTTCGAGAGCCAGCGTCATCTGCTGCGTCCAGTCGCCCTGGTCGCGCAGAATACGCGCACGCAGAAGTGCGAGAACCCGCTCCTGGTCGCTCTCAATCAGGAAGTAGAGCACACCTTCCTCTTCGCCGCGGCGGACAGCCAGCATGCGGTGCGAGGGGATGGTCTTCACCGGCTCGCGGTACTCGTAGTACATCTTGAATTTTTCCTGCGGGTCCTTCGGCGGGTCGCCCTCCAGCTCCATCACCTTGCGGCTCACGATCATGCCTTCGTCGAAGAGCACCTGGCGAAGCTCCTTACGCAGGTTGGCGTCTTCGCTGATGCGTTCCGCAACAATGTGGCGTGCGCCTTCCAGCGCCGCATCCAGGTCAGCCACACCCTTCTCGGCGTCGATGAAGGTGTTGGCCAGTGTGATCAGGTCCTGCCCGGTACGCTGCTGCGCCCACAGGTAGTCGGCCAGCGGCTCCAGGCCAGCCTCGCGGGCAATGGTGGCCTTGGTGCGGCGCTTGGGCTTGTAGGGCAGGTACAGGTCTTCGAGCTCGCTCTTGTCCATGGCGGCATCGATGCGGGCCTTCAGTTCATCGGTCAGCTTGCCCTGTTCGGCGATGGAGGCGAGGATCGACTCGCGCCGCGCAACCAGCTCGCGGAAGTAGGTGACGCGCTCTTCAATGGAGCGGATCTGGACTTCATCCAGGTTGCCGGTGGCTTCCTTGCGATAGCGCGCGATGAAGGGGACGGTGCCGCCGTCATCCAACAGCTCAATCACAGAAACCAGGCCACGCAGCGGAACATTCAGTTCGTTGGCAATGTGCTGCAACAACGGGAGAGCAAGAGCGGGAAACTTCGATTCAGCCATGTCTCTGCTGATCTTAATGGAATTGGCGGTGAGGAAATGTAGGGCGGGGAAAAGCTTTCCCCATCCCTCCTGATCGGAAGGGTGGGGAAAGCAGGCGCCTATTAGTACTTCCTGGTCTTTTCCTTCAGCTTCTCTGCTTCCTTCTTCACCCAGCTCTGTTTTTTCGGCTTGGGTGCGGGCGGAGGAGCAAGCTCCGGATGATCGTTGATCTGGTTCTGACGGATCTGTTCAGGAGTGTAGCTCTCCCATTCCCAAGGCGTGACCGTGTCGCCCAGCAGCTTTTCGAAGAGCGGCTTAAAGGCCAGTTCGCCGTTCTCGCTGTTGGTCAGCATGATCATGCAGTCCTGCGTCTTTTCAAAGCAGATCATGTAGTTCTGAGCGCCGTCGCCGTGTCCTTCTTTGAAGAACGCGCGGCCGTACCTGGTGTTGGTCAGCAGACCCCATCCAAGGCCATAGGCAAGGCCAACGCTGACGGGCTCGTCTGAGAGCTCTTCTGTGAGGGTAGGGAACTGGTGCGCGGTGTGGATCTGGATTTGCGGTGCGAACATCTGCGCCTGCGAGGGACCGTTCAGCAGCTTGCCGGCCAGCAATGCCTGCGTGAACTTTACAAGGTCACTGATGGTGGTGTCCATGGATCCTGCGCCGCGGGGATTGACACGCCGGTTATGTTCCACCAGTTTGCCATCGGGCGTATAACCATCGGCATAGTTCGATGCGAAGCTGTCTTTCCAGCTCATGCCGGTGCGTGCCATGCCCAGCGGTGTGAACAGATGTTCTTCCATCATGTCGCGCAGGCTGCGGCCGGTCTTCTGCTCAATGACGAACTGCAGCATGTTCAGACCTTCACCGGAGTAGGCAAAGCGCGTGCCCGGGTTGAAGTGCAGCTGCAGCTTGCCGCCGGGTTCCAGGGCTGCGAAGTTGGCAAGACCGGAGGTGTGCGAGAGCAGATGGCGCGCGGTGATCTTCTGCCAGCGAGGATCATCCGCCAGTCCCTTGTACTTGTCGTACTCAGGCAAAGGCTTCGGCAGATACTCGGCGATGGGCTTGTCGAGATCGAGCTCGTTGGCCTGCACCAGCTGCATGACGAAGGTTGCGAAGACGCCCTTGGTGATGGATGCCGCATACATCACCGTGTCGTTATTGATGGGCTGAGCCTGGGCCACGTTGCGCAGGCCAAAGCTTTGTACCCACACGGGTCTGCCGTGGTTCAGAATTGCGATCTGTGCTCCGGTGATATGTCCGGCAGTCAAAGTCCCGCGCACAATAGAGCTAGCCTCTGCTGGAGTGAGCGTGGTGCCATCCAGACGGTGAATCGTGCTCTGTGCCTGAGACGCAAACGGGGCCGCAAACAAAGCGGCCCCGAGCAAACTTCCGCGAACGACTGATTCGAATCGCATCGACCTGGACTCGTCTCCTTAGAAATCGTTGTCGTTGGAGTTGGTGTTGGAGGTTTCCTTTTTCTTCTTCGTGACCTTTGTGCTGCGGTCACGAACGATGATGCCGTTCTTGTTGATGATGACACGGCTTCCGTCAGAATCGGTAATATCGAGCGCTGGAATCTCTGGCGTCGCCGGGGCGCTTGGCTTCGTAATGGTGATCTTCGGCGCAACCGGAGGCATTGGAGGAATGGGCGCCAGCATGTTGCGGTTGATGGAGATATCGCTCTCAGAGTTCACAATGTGAATCTGCTTGCCTCCGCCGTTGATGGTGCCGGAGAGCGTGCGGTGATCGCCGCTTGCATTGTGCTCGAGCGAGAAGTCGGTATCCGTGCTGCCGTTCTTGGTATCGGCAGATACGGTGTAGCCGGCCTTCTCGGGAATGGTCAGCTTCACATCGCCGCTGCGGTTGGTTACGGTGATGTTGCCGGCAGGCTCAGCCACGCCGATCTCGACACTGCCGTTCTTGTTGCTCACGGTCACATCGCCGGCAACGCGGTTCAGTACGATGTCGCGGTTGCGTGTGTTCAGCACAATGGGGCCAAGCGCTTCTTCGACCGTCATGTCGTGGTCGGGGTCGATGTCGATGTGGCCATCCAGGCGGACGAAGCGGAGCTCCGTGCGGCTGGTGCGCATCTGCATCGGTCCCTGGATACGCTCGATGTGTCCCGCACCGAAGAAGTCTCCACGCATCTGTACCGGGCCGTTCACATCGGAGATGCTGAGTTCGTCGATCTTGCCTTCAATGTTCAGCGGGCCGGTCAGCGAGTGTGCGTTCAACGAGGAATCATTGTTGTTGATGTGGACATTCACCGTGCCGGTGATGGCCGAGATATCGACATCGCCGTGGTTGGCGGTCAGGTTTACAGGAGCCTTCAGGTTGCGCACATGCAGTTCGCCCCGGTTGGCGGTGGCGGTTACCACTGCGGAGGCAGGCACGGTAATGTCGAGGTCGATCTTGGTGCCCTTTTCAGGAGCGATGCTGACCACGACACTGTTACCGCTGGTGGAGATGCGCGGCTCGATATTCTTTGCCTTCTGCTCAGCATCGGAATCCGAGTCGGAGTAGACCTCTTTGTGACCGGTGATGTGGATCTTGCCGTCGTCACTGGTGCCGGAGACGGTGAGGTCGCCGCGCGGGTTGTCGACGGTGAGCGTTCCATTCTCCGGGAAGGACTGCTCGACGGGCGCCATATCGCTCTCGTGCTTGTCGCCGGTGAACTCGTCCCAGTTATCGCCGTTGACGTGGAAGCTACGGGCGAACCAGCCATTGGCGCGGCGCGCATCGGTGTACGCAAAGCTGATAAGGGCCAGCAGGATCACCAGGAAGACCACGCCGCCTGCGCTGCGGCGCACGGGAGGTGTATCGCTGGAGCGCACATAGTGATCGACAGCCCATTCGGCCAGCATCAGAACGCCGATGCCGATCAGGACCAGGGGCCAGAAACGTCCGTACCATACCCAGAACTGGTTGGCGCCGATGCGGCCGGTCTGGATGAGCAGAAAGACGATGCCGATGGCAACCAGCAGAAGCGGGCCAACGATGGAGCCGCGGCGGTACTGCCGCATCTGCCAGCGCATCTGCTCGCGCTGCATTCTTGCCTGGGAGCGCCACGCATCGCGCTGGGCCTTTGCCTGCTCGCGTGCCATGCGCTGCTGCTGGCGCCACTGCTCACGCTGAAAACGCGGATCGATTGGAGGTGTCGTGCCCATCGTGCTTACCTTGCCTCTCCGTCACGGTCAGCGGGTTCCACGCCTGTGGAGGTGGGTGCAGCCGGGCCGGTTGCGGTGGCCGTGGGCTGCGCATAGTACTGCGAGGCAGCAGCGTCAGAGTAGGCGGCACGCTCGGCAATGGCCAGCACGCCGACAACGATCAGGAAGATGGGCCAGCTATGCCCCCAGCTCAGGGCATGCGTCTCGTTGAGCAGGAACAGAACTCCGGCAACGATGATCCATACCGAGCCGCGCAGGGCACGCAGAACGCGCAGGCGGTAGCCCGGGGTGCCGTCATCGCCCAGGGACATGCCGGCGTCCGTCATCTTGCGGACGAAGATCCAGATGCCGAAGCCGATGAGCAGGAAGGGCCACAGGTAGCGCATGCTCATGCCACCCAGGATGCCGGTGTTGCCGACGAGGAAGACCAGTCCCAGGCCGATGAGCCAGACGGCTCCCGCAGGAAAGCGGTTGGCCGGCGCAGGCTGCCAGTTCGGGTCATAGGCCGAAGGCATCGGTGGTACGGGAGGAGCCGCGTAGGGGTTCACCGGAGGTGTATACGGAGCGCTCCAGCCCGCGGGCGGCGGGGGAGGAACGACCGGATCCACCGGAATTGCTGAAGGATCGACCGGGCCGGTGGCGTTGTTCGAGGGCCACGCCTTGCCGAAACCGAACTTCTCGCCTACTTCGTTCAGTCCGAAGGGATTGGGCAGCGGCGTACCATCGCGACGGGCCTTGGCCGTCTGGTAGGCGTCGAAGACCATGTAGAAGATCCAGCCAGCCACAAACATGCCGAAGATGCCGTCGACATGGTCAGAAAGAGAGACCAGCACCGCGAAGATGGCCAGGTGAACAATGCCTTTGGCAAACTGGCCGTTGTACATGGCGCCCACGCCGGGGATAAGGCCGAGCAGACCGGCAAGGCTAGGATTCGGTCCACTGGCAGGCGGCGGAACAGTGCCATAGGCGGCGCCAGAGACAGGCTGCCAGCCAGTGCTGGCGGAAGGCGGAGGAACGGCACCCGAGATCTTGGCGGCAAGGCAAGGTTCACAGAAGACAGCAGTGCCCACGGTCCGCGTGCACTCCTGGCAAAGAGGCTTGCCGCAGTTCTGGCAGAACGCCACATGTTCGCGATCGTTATGGTTGGCGCACATCATACCGTGCCTCTTTCCGTCTTGCCGTCCACGCGGACGGCGGTGGGGACTACACCCTGGGAGTAGTACTGCAAAGCTCTTGGATCCAGCTGCGCTGTCAGAACGTAGCTGGGTCGAAGGTTCTCTTTGCGGCTCGATCCGTTCCGCGGCCGCTTTTCTTCGTTTTTCTGCTGATTCTGCTGCTGTGGTTTCTGGCCGTTGTTCTGGTTCTGCGCCGGAGCTTCGTCATCCTGGCGGAGTTCGCGCACGCGCGACTCCAGCTCATAGACCACGCGCAGGTTGTCGTAATAGCGCACCACGCGTGCATTGGTCTGGTACAGGGTCCGCTTCAGGCTGCTCGGCGACAGGTCACTGGCCTTCAGGTCGGTAATGCGTACGCCCACCAGGTTCAGGGTCAGCGCGATGGAGAAGAAAGCCATCGCGGCGGTCATGGCCAGGCGCGGCTGCAGCAGGGACTGCCCGAAGCCCTTCAGGTTGAACCAGCCGGTGATGCGTGTGGACCAGCGGGCGGCGATCGGCTGAACCAGCACCGGCTGCACCGCGGGCACATAAGCCGGCTGCGCCGCCTGCACGCCCGAGGTCTGGGCCAGGATGCGGGCCATCAGGTCGACCGTTGGTTCCGGACGATCGCTTTTGAGCATCTCCAGCCAGGCCGCGCCGCGCTGTGCGTCTTCAAACGCCATCGCACAGTCCTCGCAACCCAGCAGATGAAGGTCAAACCGTGCGCGCAGCTCGGGGGTAAGCAGGCCGTCGATTGCGTCGGTCAGCATTGCCTCGCACTCCGCGCATCCCATGCCGCCGGCGCGGCTGCCTGGGTTCTGCGCTCCGAATTGGTTCATCTCCGCCACTTACACCACCTGCCTTTCGCTTTTTCCTAAAATTCTTGCCAACTCACCGCGTCCGCGGTTGATGCGGCTTTTGACGGTGCCCTCGGGCACCTTCAGTACCGCCGCAATTTCTTTGTAATCCATGTCTTCCAGATCGCGAAGGATAACAGCCTCGCGCAACTCCGGCGAGAGCTGTTTCAGCGCCGTCTGGATGCGGGTCTTCAATTCCAAACCCGCCACATGTTCATGCTGGCCCTTGCGTGTATCGGCCAGACGGTCGGCGAAGGTCGGCCCATCGTCCTCACCGTCAAAACTTGCGTCCATGGAGTCCGAGACGCGGTCCATGCGCGTGCGGCGGAAGTGATCCACCAGCAGGTTGCGCGCCAGCGTCGTGATCCAGGTCTGGAAGCTGCCTTTGAAGGCATCAAAACTTTCCAGGTTTTTGTACAGCTTCAGGAAAACATCCTGCGTCAGGTCTTCGGCGTCCGTGGCCGATCCGGTGAAGCGATAGCAGATGGCGTAGATGCGCCGATGCTGCGAGGCCACGAGCTGCTGCCAGGCATGCGAGTCGCCCGCCATACATTGGCGGACCAGCTTCTCCATGGCCTCCTGCTCGGGTGTGCGCTCCACGATGCGTTCCTCAACTGGCTTATGTGCCGTATCGAGTGTAACTTGCGGCGCCTTCTGGGGCGGTGGAACCTTTGCCCGGCGGGGCTCCGGCGACAGGAACATGGCTCGTTTGGCCGATGCCATCGGGAGGCCCTGCGCGGGAATCGTCATGTGAAGAACGCCCATGTGTTCCTATACGAAAGCGGGTTCGCCGGAGTTCCGCGAAGTTGCACGAAAATAGGGGCTACGGCGATCTTTCTGAGATATCCGTCGAATCTTAATTCAGGCTGAAAATCCGGACTGGAACTACCCGCGATTGACAGCGGCTTGACGGGCGGGGTTTCATGCTTCTGCACCGCAATCCTGCTTTTTTTGACACCCAAAGGGAATCCATGTTCAAGGTCCACCTCGCTCTGCCTGCCTGTGTCCTTCTTGCCTCCGCAACCGTGTTTGCCCAGGCTCCGGCGGCCCGGCCCGCTCCGGCTCCGCTGGAAAGCCCGGCGCCCCACTACGTCAGCTTTCAGTTGACGGAAGAGGTCAACGCCTCGGCGGACGCGGTCTGGGCGAAGGTTGGCAAGTATTGCGACATCGCCGCTTGGTCCGGTATGCCCTGCAGGATTGTGCAGGGGCCGGGGGAGGAGATCGGCACGGTGCGCTCCATCCTGAACGAGGTGATGGTCGGCAAGACGACATACTCCTACACCTACACGCAGGCGCCCCGGCAGGGAGCGGTCTACAACCTGTACCACGGCACGCTGGAGGTGGTTCCGGTCACCGCGAAGACCTCGCGCCTGCAGTACAGCTTTTTATATGACAACTCCATGCTGGCCGACGACGCCGCCCGCGAGGCCGAGATTGCAACCCGCAAGACGCGCTTTGGCGGCTATTTGAAAAACATGAAGGCAATGGCGGAGGGCCGCAAGGTGGAGCCGCCTGTGGCCCCACCGATTCCCGCCGCAACCTGGCTGGTGGCTGAGCCGCACTACATCTCCATCCCGATGAGCATTGAGGTCAATGCCCCTGCGGACAAGGTGTGGGCGCGCATCGGCAAGTACTGCGATATCGGCGAGTGGGGAATTCCGGGCTGCAGCATCGTCTCTGGCGACGGTGGGCTGGGAACCATCCGCACCATCGGCAGCGAGATACTGGTGGGCAAGACAAAGACCAGCTACATCTACACCCAGCCAAAGCGCGTGGGTGCGAACTACAACCTGTACCACGGCCAGCTTTGGGCGGAGCCGGTGACGGCCTCCACCACCCGGCTGAACTATACGCTGATGCTGGACAACTCCGCCCTGCCGGATGATGCCGCCCGCCAGAAGGACATCGACAACCGCCGCACGCGGTTTACGAAGATGCTGGAGAACATGAAGTTGCTGGCCGAAGGGAAACCGCTGCCGGAAGGCGCCGTGGTACGGCCTGCCACCCCGCCCGCGAATATGGGCGTACCGGTACCGAAATAGCCGCCTCGGCATCCTGAGCAGTGGTTTAAGGGCACGGCTTCAGCCGTGCCGCAAGGACGGCACAATGAGCGGCTTTAGCCGCTGAGGTCGCTTTTGTAGATGGACCACAGAAATAGAAAGCCCCGCAATCAGCGGGGCTTTCTATTGACTTGAATCCGCTTACATCGCGGGCTTTTCAATCACACCGCAGGCGATGCGGCTGCCGGCGTTTCCGGCCGGATCCGAGGTCTGGTCGTCGGCTTTCTCATGCACAACGACGGTGTGGCCGTAAATGGAGTTGGGTGCAGCCGGATCAAGCGACAGGTAATCGGCAACGAAGACCTTGTGGCCCATGTCACCGGTCATCGCGACAGACTCCGGGAAGTCGCCGTCGTGATGGCCTTCCGGGTTCTTGAAGCCGTGGTGCTTGTTCTCCGGGTTGAAGTGGCCACCGGCGGAGGTGAACGGGGCAACGCACTCGCTACCGGCGTGGACATGCACGGCGTGCTCGCCGGCGGGCAGGTTCGCGAGCATAACCATTACCTTCACACCCTTCTTATCGGGGGAAAAGGTCACATAGCCGGCATCCTTGCCGCTCGCGTCCTTCAGTTCCACCTTGACGGGCTTAGGGGCGGCAGCGAAGACGGGAACGGCAACCAGAAGGGCGGCCGAAGCAATAGCGGCAAAACGCATGGCGAATCTCCTTATATCCCGAAGGATACGCATTGGATGCGAACCAGCGCAAAGCGTGTCGCCTAGAGAGGAACAGCGGGCAGTTCCATCTGCTCGCTCTTGTTCTCGTCCACAAAGGGTTCGAAGTGCTCGCGGCAGCGTGCCTCGTACAGCCCGGCGGCGCCGACGACTACCAGTTCCTGGCTCTGGCCAAGGCGCTGCGTATGGATGGCCGGGTTGCCGCAGACCATGCAGACGGCCGAGAGCTTGGTCACCTGGTCAGCCAGCGCCATCAGGTTGGGCACCGGGCCAAAGGGCTCGTTGGCGAAGGTGGTGTCCAACCCGCCCAGAATCACCCGTTTGCCCAGGTGCACAAGCTCCAGGGTGAGCGGGATGATGCCTTCGTCGAAGAACTGCACCTCGTCGATGCCGATGACGTCAATTTCTTCGATGCTGCTGTTCTCAAACAGCTCAGCCTTCAGACGGTCGGAGGTGGGTGTGACCACGGCGGCGTCATGCGTCTGCTCGGAGTGCGAGGCGATGGCCGTGCGGTGATAGCGAAGGTCGATGTCGGGCTTGAAGCAGGCGACGCGCTGGCGGGCGATCTTCGCGCGCTTCAGGCGGCGGATCAGCTCCTCGCTCTTGCCGGAAAACATGGGGCCGGTGATTACCTCCAGCCGGCCAACGTGCTGCTGGGTCATTCGGAAATGGTACTGCTGGCGGGTGTGAAAAAACGGGCACGAAAGACGTCTTGTCCTCTCTCCACTACGCTCCTCTCCGGTCGGGATGACAACGCTGAGGAAAATAGGACGTTACACCGGCATCTCCGGCGTCGCCGCAATCAGTTGCTGCGTATACGCCTCTCGCGGGCAGTCGCAGACCTCCAGGGCGTCACCGATCTCCACCAGTCGGCCCTTTTGCATCACCGCCACGCGGTCGCACAGGTAGCGCACCAGCGGCATGGAGTGCGAGATGAACAGGTACGTCAGCCCGTAGTTCTTTTGCAGGTCGCGCAGCAGGTTCACCACCTGCGCTCCTACCGACACATCGAGCGCGCTGACCGGCTCATCCAGGATCAGGAACTCCGGCCGCAGCATCAGCGCGCGGGCAATGTTGATGCGCTGCCGCTGGCCGCCGGAAAACTCGTGCGGGTAACGCTCCAGCGCCGACTCATCCAGACCCACCTCGCGCAGCAGACCCCGGACACGCTTCTGTGGGTCCACGCCCTCCGGCGCTCCGTGGATGGCGCATGGCTCGAGCAGAATCTGCCGCACGCGCATGCGCGGGTTCAGCGCCGAGTAGGGGTCCTGGAAGACGATCTGCATGCGTCTGCGCAGGGCGTGCATGCCCGCGCGGCCTGCGCCAAGTACGTCCACGCCATCAAAGTGTACGGAACCGGAAGTCGGCTCAATGAGGCGCAACATCATGCGGGCCACCGTGCTTTTGCCGGAGCCGGATTCGCCGACCAGGCCAAGCGTCTCGCCGCGCGCTATCGAGAGCGATACCTTGTCGACCACGCGGACAGCCCCGGCTGCGTTCTTTGCCGGGTACTCCTTCACAAGATCATGGGCTTCAACAAACGCCATGGCTAAACCAGCCTCGGATGCAGTTTATGGAAGCCGGTGGCCTCCTGGTAAGCGCGCGCAAAGGCGGCCAGGCGCGCGTCCGAGTACAGCTGCCCGAGGAACGTAATGCTGACCGGCGTTCCGGGGCCGCCAATGTTGTCTGACTCGCCATCGTCTACATGTGGAGGAGGTGGAGCATCGTCGCCTCGCAGGCCGTTCGGCACAATCACAGCCGGATGCCCGGTAAGATTGGTCGCACGCAGCTGCATTCCGCTCGACGGTGTGACGATCACATCCACCTGCTCGAAGAGCTTCGCCATGGCCTCAATGCCCAGCGAACGCGCACGCATGGCGTTGATGTAATCCACTGCCGAGTAAAGCCGGAAGGTGCGGAAGATGTTTGGCCAGTCGTCGGCAGCCTGCGCGGTGAGCAGCTTGTCGCGGCCCGAGCGTGTCAGCTCATCAAACGCAGCGGCAGCTTCGGCTTCGAGATTGCCCGTCATCGGCCCCCACGGCAGCTTCGGCAGTTCCACAGGAACCAGCGTTACGCCCATCTTCTTCAACACGTCCAGGGTTGCGCGTTCGTACTTCGCATCGTAGGCACGGCGCGCAAACGAGCTTTTCGCAGCCTCTTCCTTCTTCTGCTTCTCGTCCGCGGTCGCGCCCTCGTATCCGTCTTTCGGAGCCTCGAACTTCGGCTCCGCAAACGCATCGGCGAAGTAACCTACACGCAGCTTCTTCCAATCGAAGCCCGCATTCCAATTGAAGGCAGCATCCTTCACGCTGCGGTCGTGGCCATCGGGCCCATAGATGGCGCTCATTACCAGGGCGCAGTCTTCCACGCTGCGGCAGATAGGGCCAATCTTGTCCATCGACCAGCTCAGGGCCATCGCTCCCGTACGCGGCACAAGGCCAAACGTTGGCCGCAGGCCGCTGGTGCCGCAACGCGTCGACGGCGAAGAGATCGACCCCAGCGTCTCCGTACCAATGGCAAAGCCAACACAGCCCGCGCTGACAGAAGAAGCCGAGCCAGCAGACGATCCGCTCGAGCCCTGCTTCGGGTTCCACGGATTGCGTGTCTTGCCGCCGAACCATACATCGCCCTGCGCCAGCGCGCCCATCGTCAGCTTGGCCAGCAGCACCGCGCCCGCTTCATCCAGACGCTGCACCACGGTCGCGTCCACATCGAACTGCTGCTGCTCAAATCCACCCGCGCCCCACGTCGTGCGATATCCCTTCACGCTCAACAGGTCCTTAGTTCCCCACGGAATCCCATGCAGAGGGCCCTTGTACTTGCCCGCGGCAATGGCGGTATCGGCCTCTGCAGCCTGCTTCAGGGCTCGCTCTTCGGTCAGCGTGATAACGAAGTGCAGGCGAGGATCGTAGCGCTTCAGGCGATCAAGATAAAGCTTCGTCAGCTCCGCTGACTTCACCTTGCGCAACCGCACCAGCTCCGACAACTCGCGCACACTGGCAAAAGCGATCTTCTCTTCCTCGCTCAGGGAAAGGCCCGCGACACTGGGCGCCGGTCCCAGCTTCGCAGGCGTTCGTACTGTCTCCAGCTTCATCCCACCCGGCACAGGGTCGAAGTTGAAGGCCGGGGCAACGCTGTTCGGTATGTGCAGATTGCGGATCTGGCGGATCATGCCCCGCTGGTCGGCCAAGCCGTCCATCATCAATTTCTTCTGTTCATCGGTGATGGTCAGCCCTACCAGAGCTGCGGCTTGATCAATCATCTCGGGCGTTAGCTTTGGGAAGGGGGCGGCCTCATTGGAGCTCTGCGCATTGGCCTGCGTGGCCAGGGCAAACAATACTCCCGGCATCAGCGTAGCTCCCACACCAGCCTGCGCGCACACACTCAGAAAACGGCGGCGGGATTCGTCAGCTTGCATCATGTTTGCAAGCATAGCCGAAGCCCGCCGCCGTTGCGCCTGCTTACTTCTTCAGTTCCTTTTTGCTGCCTGACTGGTTCACTACGTACAGCTCATTGCTCACGCCGAAGACTCCCGGGGTTCCGTTGGCCTGCATCTGGGCAATGATCGAGTCGCTCTCGTTGTTCACCACGCCGGTCAGGATCACATTGCCGTTCTTCACGATGATATGAATGGCGTGGTAGCCAATGGGAGGATCCCAGGTGATGCCACCGGCCGATCGTGCAATCGACGGTGTGATGGCGGCGTTCGGGAAGTTCGAGGTGTATTTGCGAAGCTGTGCCTGCCCGTAAACCCGCGTATAAACCGCCATGCGGATCCGGTCGTCGTTGGGCGAGTTGGGCAGAACCTCGATCTGGTTGTCGACCTCGGTAACGCCTTCAATCTTCTTCACCACACGCTCAGCATCGCTCTTCAGCGTGGGGCGGCTGGCATAGCCACCCAGCGTGACCACACCACCGCGCAGGCCGAAGTGCAGGCTGTCAAAGACGCTGTAATTGGGAAGCTTCAATAACTGCTTCTGTACTTCGGTGGCGATACGGGAAGCGTCGTTGTCAGAAAAACGCGACTGCTGTGCATGGGCTGAAGAAATCGGTGCAAAGGGAAGTGCCAATACAAGCAGGAGGAAATAGCGGGTGATACCTTGCATCCTCGTCATTTCATACTCTCCTGGCTGCGCCGAATCAGGACCAGCTTGCAGCCATCTTATTCAGATGGCTGCAAGCTGCCGGGGAGTTGTGTGCCCCCCGCCCTTGAAGGCCAGCGGAGTTTACGCCGCTTCGTACAGCTTTTCGCGCGAGTTGGAATGAACCTCCGCGTCGGAACCGTGCTGCTTCACCAGCTTGTTGTAGATGCCGAAGAGCAGGAAGGGGGCCACCCACTGCCCGACAAACTGTGCCTCGCGGTCGCGGCCACCCAGCTTCAGCGCCAGCGATGCAATGACAGAGACTCCAGCCGCCCCGAGGTAAAACGAACTGGGAAGCTGCGAGGTGTGCTTTTCAATGTAGGACGTGACCTGATCCTCTTTCACCTGGCCCGGAACAACGCGATGATCCTGCTCTGTCAGAAACGACATGGTGGTTCTCCTTTGTTCATTCACAGTCTGGAAGCATTTCTCGATCGGCTTCGGGGGATGAGATGGGGCATCGCCGCTTCGCTTTGCCCCGCGGTGGCAGGCCTGCTTCATACGCTGAAAGAAAAGGTGGAAGTTGTGCGGGAGGTGTAATTCGCGTGCAGAAAAGCAGAAGGGCGGCCGAAGCCGCCCTCTCTTGCCTTGCTTCTGGGAACAAAAGGCTTATGCCTTACCCAGTACCCTTGCCATCATTTCGCCCATTTCAGCGGGCGACTGGACGACGTGGATGCCGGCGGCAGCCATCGCAGCCATCTTGCTCTGCGCGGTACCTTCGCCGCCGGAGATGATGGCACCGGCGTGGCCCATGCGGCGTCCCGGAGGCGCCGTCTGGCCGGCGATAAAGCCGACGACGGGCTTGGTGACATGCTCCTTGATGTAGGCCGCAGCTGCTTCCTCGGCCGATCCGCCGATCTCGCCGATCATGATGATTGCCTCGGTGTCGGGATCCTCCTGCAGCAGCTTCAGCGCGTCGATGTGCGTGGTGCCGATGATCGGGTCGCCGCCGATGCCGATAGCCGTCGACTGACCGATGCCGCGCTGTGTCAACTGGTAAACGGCCTCATAGGTCAGCGTGCCAGACTTGGAGACGATGCCGACCGAGCCTTCCTTGTGGATGCGGCCGGGCATGATGCCGATCTTCGCCTTACCCGGCGAGATGACGCCCGGGCAGTTCGGTCCGATCAGGCGCGAGCCCGAGGCCTTCACAATCGGCCATGCCTTCACCATGTCCAGGGCGGGAATGCCCTCGGTGATGCAGATAACCAGCGGAACCTTTGCGTCGACGGCTTCCAGAATGCCATCCGCAGCAGCCGGCGGAGGAACAAAGATAACAGTCGCGTTGGCTCCTGTTTCTTTTACGGCCTCTTCCACCGTGTTGAAGACCGGCCAGCCCTCATGGATGGTGCCGCCCTTGCCGGGAGTTACACCGCCGACAACCAGATCCACACCAAACTGCTTGGCGTACTCCGCGCATCCCTTCGCATGGAAAGTACCTTCACGACCGGTAATTCCCTGCACAATCAGCCGCGTATTCTTATCGACTAGAACGGACATTGTTACCTTCCTAATTTGCTTGCTTAATCTTTAGAACACAATCTTCGAACTGTGCTTTCTTCCACTCATCGATCAAATCTTCTACTAATGCAGTCCTAAGGTCTTCCCATTCCGCTTCACGTTCACAAAGTTGAACCACATGTGATGCATGAAAAACGAAGAGCCCCAGAAATTTCTCTTTCGAGGGTAAAGATGATTGCCTTACTACTTCCTTGAATTCAGTTTCAGACTGTTGAAGCTTCTGAACGAACTCATCTTTCATCCTTTGCTTAATCTCTCCTGGCCAATGTTGAAAATAGGAGTCGACCGCCACCGACGGAATCATCATTTCCAAATATTGGCTCACCTTTGCAGACTGTTCGTTTGATAACACCGCAAAGCCATGTCTTAAGCCCAGGTGACAAAAGAAGTAAATATGCTCATAGAACAAATAGACTTCCCGTTCTATTCGCTTTTTCTCGTCCTCAATCCTGATGAATTTCTTTGTGGCATTACGACTGTTAGTTGCCGCCGTAATAATGGCTAATCCAAAATCTCCGATTGGCTGATATTCCCGCTCCGTATTCTGCTGCAACTCTCGAAAGAGATCTTCAGCTACTTTTTGATCCTTATTTCGAAATGGATTGGGAAACTGCATCTCTTGGATTTACCCTTTAGCGGCTTTCACCACTAAATCAGCGGCTTCCTTCATCGTTGCGCCTACTTCGAACTTCAGGTCGCTGTCCTTCAGAATCTGGCGTCCTTCTTCCACATTGGTGCCTTCAAGACGCAGCACGATCGGAATCTTTACGCCCAGGTTCTTCGCCGCCGCAACCACCGCGGTCGCCAGTACATCCACGCGCAGAATGCCGCCGAAGATGTTGATGAAGATCGCCTTCACGTTCGGGTCGCTCAGCAGAATGCCAAAGGCCTGCTCAATCTGCTCCTGGTTGGCGCCGCCGCCCACGTCCAGGAAGTTTGCAGGCGAGCCGCCGGCGTACTGAATAATGTCCATCGTCGCCATCGCGAGACCGGCGCCGTTCACCATGCAGGCGATGCTGCCATCCAGCTTGATGTAGTTCAGGTTGAACTTCGAGGCTTCCACCTCGAGCGGATCTTCCTCGGCAACGTCGCGCAGTTCCTTCAGGTCTTTGTGGCGGAACATGCCGTTGTCGTCGAAGTTGATCTTGCAATCCAGGGCGGCCAGCTTACCGTCCTTGGTCGTGATGAAGGGGTTGATCTCCATCAGCGAGCAGTCGGTTTCAACAAAAGCCTTGTACAGGCCCATCATGAACTTGACGGCCTCACCCACCTGAGCCGGCGTCAGGCCCAGCTTGAAAGCCAGCTTGCGCGCCTGGTACGGCTGGAAGCCGATGCCCGGATCGATGTATTCCTTGAAGATTGCGTCGGGGTCCTTGGCGGCAACCTCTTCGATCTCCATGCCACCGGCCTTGGAAGCCATGAAGACCAGCTTCGCGGTCGCACGGTCCAGAACGATGCCGAGATAAAGTTCGCGGTCGATCAGCGAACCCTCTTCGATCAGCAGGCGCTGCACCTTCTGGCCCTGCGGCCCGGTCTGGTGCGTGATGAGCTGCATGCCGAGGATCGCCTTGGAGGCCGTGTTGGCATCCTCAATCGTCTTGACGACCTTCACGCCGCCGCCCTTGCCACGGCCGCCGGCATGAATCTGCGCCTTGACGACGACAGCAGGTGCGCCGTTGGAGAAAAGCTGCTTGGCGGCCTTGTCGGCCTCTTCCAGCGTTGTGGCCATCTCGCCGTTGGGAACGGTGACGCCATACTTCCGCAGGATTTCTTTCGCCTGATATTCGTGAATTTTCATGGGCTTCCTGAGCTAACGACACGATGGTAGTCGAGTGGAGAAAGCAGGCGCAACCACGATTTCGCACATTTGTGCGATGTTCGCACTAGTTACGGTGTCAGGAATCCGTCGGGAAGACTTTTAACAATTCCCGAGTACCGCAACGGAGCGCAGACCTGCACCGTGAAAGGAATGTGCTGGGCCACACTGCCCGGGTGGGTCACCCAACTCAGGGTGTTGGCCTTGGCGCAGGGGGAGGAGTTCAGGGTGGTGAACCCGATCAACTTATAGACCGTGCCGCCCGGTTCCACGGTAATGTCCTGTCCGGGGCCGGAGTTGAAGAAGAACCCGCCGCAGTTCTGGCAGCTCTCCAGGGCCAGGGGGACATAGCGCATCACCGGCTTCATCACCCACTGCGTCCCTTCGCGGACTTGCATCTGCACGTTGGAACCTGTCTCCAGGCGCATGGTGGTTACCGGACCAAGCCTGCAGGAGAAGTTGCTGCCGTTGCGAAAACTGACCGGAATGGCGTGCTGGCCATTGGAGGCGTTGTCCGCACCAATCTTCACCTCCAGCTGTTCCGGTTCACAGTAGGGCGAGGCGTCCCGGTTTTGAGGATTCGCCATGGGATTGTCGTAGTTGTAATCGCTGGCCGGCTGGGAGTAGTTGTCCATCGTCGGCGCATCTTTAATGGGGCTGTTGTCGCTGGGCTTGGCCGTCTGCTGCGGATTCTGCGCCATCGCCGTGGCCGTCAACAACGTCGCAACTAGAAGCCAGGTCTTCATCACCATTAGTTGGATGCTTCGCATCCTGGTCCGGCTTCTTTTGGCTTTGATCCGGGTTTTCCCGCTCTTTGGAGTCGAGCCGTCCCGCGTGCCCAGATGCTACCCTCAAAAGCGATATGGGCCTTTCACTCACTCTCAAGCGCATTGTCGAACAGAAAGCCGTGCTCACGCGTGAGGAGGCCCGCAACCTGATGGCGGAGATCCTCGGTGGCGACTTTACCGAGATCACCCTTGCCGCTCTGCTGGCCGCCATGGCCACCCGGGGAGAGACGGCCGCCGAGCTTGCCGGTTTTGCCGAGGCCATGCGTTCGGCCGCGCTGCAACTGCCGCTTGAGACGGACGAGCGCGAGACGCTGGTGGATACCTGCGGCACAGGCGGTGACTCCAGCGGCACCTTCAATATCTCCACTGCCGCGGCGCTGGTTGCCACGGCTGCCGGGGCAAAGGTGGCCAAGCACGGCAACCGCTCCGTGACCTCGCTGTGCGGTTCGGCCGATGTGCTGGAGGCTCTGGGCATTCCCATCTCGCAGACGCCCGAAGCGGGCGTCGAGAGCCTGCGCAGCAACAACTTCCTCTTTCTGCACGCGCCGGAGCTGCATCCTGGCTTCAAGCCGATCATGCCAATCCGTCGTGCCCTTGGTGTCCGCACGGCCTTCAATGTGCTGGGACCGCTGGCCAACCCGGCAGGAGCGACAGCGCAGGTGATGGGCGTCTACGCGGCGCACCTGGTGCCGGTGGTGGCAGAGGCGATGGCCATGCTGAACACGCGCCACGCCATGGTGGTCCACGGCAACGGGCTGGACGAGATTACGCTTGATGGCGCTACGCAGATCGCCGAGGTGAAGGGAAGGGTCGTCAGCCTGATGACGGTGAAGCCGGAGGAGCTTGGTCTGCAGTCGGCTCCGCTGGAGGCGCTGAAGGGTGGCAACGCCGAGGTCAATGCGAAGATCCTGACGGCGATCTTCGCCGGAGAGAAAGGTCCTCACCGCGATGTGGTGGTGTTGAACGCCGCGGCTGTGCTGGTGGTCTCAGGAAAGGCGAAGACGCTGCAAGAAGGCGTTGCGCTGGCGCAGCAGACGATTGATGCGGGAGCCGTCACAGCCCTGGTGGCAAAGCTGCGGGCTTAGCGGTATCGGATTCATCGATCGCTTCTTCTTCCCGGCGCCCGCTCCCGTACAATTTCCGCCAAGGAGAAACCCATGCCCATTGATCCCTCCATGGTCACCACCGCTCTTGAGCTTCCCGGCTATCGCATCGTTCGCAACGTTGGTGTGGTACGCGGAATTCTGGTGCGCTCGCGCTCCATCTTCGGCTCGATTGGAGCAGGTCTGCAGACGCTGGTTGGCGGCAACATCACCATACTGAGCGACCTGTGCGAGAAGACCCGCAACGATGCCTTCCAGATGATGCTGATGCACGCGGACCAGCACGGCGCCAATGCCGTGATTGCCGCGAAGTACGACGCCACGGAAGTGATGCAGGGTGTCACCGAGGTGCTGGCCTATGGTACAGCGGTGATCGTCGAAAAGATTTAGCCATATCGCGGCGCCTGATGGATGCACGGCGCCGCCACAGGGCTAACTTTGGTTACGCAAGCTCCGGATAATCGCTGTAGCCCACTTCGGTATGACCGTAGAAGGTCTCAGGCACCGGCGTGTTCAGTGGCTTCCCTTCGCGGAGACGGCGTACCAGGTCGGCGTTGGCGATAAACGGCTTGCCGAAGGCCACGGCATCGGCCCATCCGGCGGCAATGGCCTGGTTGGCAGAGTCGAGCGTGAAGTTTTCATTGGCCACGTAGACGCCGCCGAACTTCTTCTTCAGCTCCGGTCCAAGGCTGTCCGGCGCAACATGCTCGCGCGCCGCGATGAAGGCGATCTTCCGCTTACCGAGTTCGGTTGCCACGTAGCCGAAGGTCGCGGGACGGTTGGAGTCCGAAATGTCGTGCGAGTCGCTACGCGGAGCCAGGTGCACGCCTACGCGATTGGCTCCCCATACTCCGATCGCGGCGTCGGTGACTTCGAGCATCAGGCGGGCGCGGTTTTCAATCGGACCGCCATACTCGTCGGTGCGATGGTTGGCGCCGTCCTGCAGAAACTGGTCTAGCAAATATCCGTTGGCCCCGTGGATGTGAACGCCATCAAAGCCGGCGGCCTGCGCGTTCTGCGCACCGCGGCGGAACTGCTCGATCACATCCTTCACCTCCGGCAGCGTCAGGGCACGCGGAGTTTCAAAGGGCGTGATGGGACGGATCAGGCTGACGTGACCCTGGGCCGCAATGGCGCTGGGTGCAACCGGAAGCGCACCGTTGTGGAAGGACGAGTGCGAGATACGGCCGACATGCCAAAGCTGCATGAAGATATGGCCACCGGCCTCCTTCACCGCCCTGGTGATGGGCTTCCAGGCCTCCACCTGTTCCTGGCTCCAGATGCCGGGAACCTGCGAGTAGCCAATGCCCAGCGGATCAACGGGCGTGGCCTCGGTGATGATCAGGCCGGCGCTGGCGCGCTTGCGGTAATAGTCCACCATGATGGGCGTGGGAACGTTGTTGGGCGTGGCGCGCAGCCGTGTAAGCGGCGCCATGAAGATACGGTTCGGCAGCTCAAGGTCACCGACGCGGATTGGATCGAAGATCGTAGCCATAACACCCACTTTGATGGTTCGATCCTCGTGGAAGATTCATCCTCTACCCCAATGGGGGAGACGGCTAGCCTACGCAGAGCCGGATAGCTTCATCCACGGTATCCGCCACCAGCAACAGGTCGCGTTTGGGCTGCGTCAGCACTCCCTCGGTAATGCAGTGGTCCAGGAAGGTGAGCATGCCGTCCCAGAACTTTGCTGTGTTCAGCAACACAATAGGCTTGGCGTGGAGCTTCAGCGTGGACCAGGCCAGGACTTCGAAGAGCTCTTCCAGGGTGCCGAAGCCGCCGGGCAGGATCAGGAAGGCGTCTGCCTTCTCGCCCATCAGGGCTTTGCGGTCGTGCATGGTTTTTACAATGTGCAGTTCGGTGACATCGTGGTGGGCCACTTCCATGTCGACCAGCACATGCGGAATCACGCCGGTGACGCGACCGCCGGAGCCGAGGGTGGCATCGGCAACGGCACCCATCAAGCCAACGCGGGCGCCGCCGTAGATCAGTCCAATATTTTGTGAGGCGAGCTTGCGGCCAAGGTCTTCGGCTACGAGCCGGTACTCCGGCTGTGTGCCGTCGGCGGAGGCGCAGAAGACGCAAATATTGCGGGAAGGAGAGATGGCTGTCGGCGAAGACATACTCCACTAGAGTACGCCTTCACCGCCAGCCATCTGGTAAAGAGAAAGTGTGGTGCGGGGGAAGCTTAGTTCAGCGCCAGGGTCGCGTTGTTCAGTTGCTTGGTGACCTGCACCATCAGGGTGCCGGCGGCGAGCTTTTCGGTAGCGGTGTTGTTGTAGACGCTGGCGCCTTCGGCGGCCTCAAGCTGCTTGCTGGTCTTGGCGGCGACGGTGACAACTTCATCGCCGATGCGGAGTTCGCGGGCTTCGTTGGAATCGTTACGGACGGTAAACTTCACGGTCTTGCCGGCCTTCTTCATGGCGGACTGCGTGTCCGGGGTGCTCTTCTTGAAGAAGCTGGCAGCCTGTGCGGTGGGGGCCATGGTGATGGCGGTGAAGGCGATAGCGAAAGCGGCGCGCGTAACAGTCTGACGGTTCATGTGAGTTCTCTCCTCTGCGGTGGCTTGATCGAATCTCATCTGCCTAGGTTCAGGTGATTTCGTCACGCAGGAGGCATTACGCGGCCAGTTCCGCATTTGTTCCAACTTTTTTCGAAATTAATTTCAAGTAATTTTGGGAACCATTCTTGCTAACCACTCCCATGTCTCTGCTGTCTGATAAGCCCTGTGAATTGCCGCGGCGGTAAACTTGTACGAGGAGCAGTTTCTCGTCTTGCAGCATCTTCTCGACAAGTTGAATCCGCAGCAACGGGCCGGTGTGGAGACCGTCGACGGTCCTGTCCTTCTGCTTGCCGGCGCAGGCTCCGGCAAAACGCGCGTCATCACACACCGCATCGCGTACCTGATCGATCAACGCGGCGTCGCTCCGGACTCTATCCTTGCCGTGACCTTTACCAACAAGGCCGCGAAAGAGATGGAAGAGCGCGTGAGCGCGCTGATCGGCCACGCGTCGCTGGCCAGGCCCAGCATCTCCACCTTTCACTCATTCTGCGTGCGCACGCTGCGACGCGATATTGAAGCGCTGCGTGTCGGCAATGTGGGATTGACCAAGAGCTTCGCCATCTATGACGAGACCGACCAGCAGGCCGTGGTCAAACAGGCTCTTAAGCGCCTGGGGATTGATGACAAGCAGCTGAAGCCGCGCATCGCTCTGGGCCGCATCTCGTGGGCGAAGAACCACATGATCGACCCGCAGGAGTACTTCCTCAACTCCTCCAACCCCATGGAAGAGAAGATCGCGCACATCTTCGAGATCTACAAGAAGGAGCTTGCGAAGGCCAATGCCATGGACTTCGACGACCTTCTGCTGGAGACGGTGCGACTGCTGAAGTCCTCGCAGGAGACACGCGAACGATACAACCGCCGCTATCGCTATCTTCTGATCGACGAGTACCAGGACACCAATAAGCCGCAGTATGAGCTGATGAAGCTGCTCTCGGGCGAGCACCATAACGTCTGTGTCGTCGGTGACGAAGACCAGTCCATTTATAGCTGGCGCGGCGCGGATATCCGCAACATCCTCGAGTTCGAGAAGGACTTTCCCGAGGTCAAGACCATTCGCCTGGAGCAGAACTACCGCTCCACGCAGGTGATTCTTGAAGCCGCCGGAGCCGTGGTTGCGAACAACACGCAGCGCAAGGGCAAGAACCTGTTCACCACGCGCGATGGCGGATCGCTCATTGGCTACTACGAAGCTCCCGACGGTGAGAATGAAGCCCTCTTCATCGCTGATCGCCTGTACAAGTATCTGAAGGACGCGGGGCAGACGAACGAAGAAGCCCGCTGCGCCATCCTGTACCGCACCAACTCGCAGTCGCGACTGGTGGAAGAGGCTCTGCGGCGCTACCAGATCAAGTACACGATGGTCGGTGGCTTCTCCTTCTACGAACGCGCCGAGATCAAGGACATGATCAGCTATTTGAAGCTGGTCCAGAATCCGAACGACTCCGTCGCCCTGGCGCGTGTCATCAACTCGCCTGCGCGCGGCATCGGCAAGACCACGCTTGAGACCCTGGAACGCCTGGCGCTTGAGACCAGCATGTCCACATGGGACGCGCTGGCGCACGCCATCCAGCAGAAGCTGTTGCCGCAGCGTGCGTTGACCGCGCTGACCAGTTTTAAGAAGCTGATTGACGATGCCCGTGCCATGCTTGGCCCCGGCTTTGCCGAGAAGCTGGCCGAAGACATCGCCATGCCCAGTGAAGATGTCTCCTTCGCGATCGCCGAGGCGGAGATCGAGAATGAGGAGGCGGAGACCTCTTTCGACACCAGCTTCAATTTCAACTTCAACTTTGACTTTGGCCCGACGGAAGAGCAGTCCGACATCGCCCCGGAGAACTCGCATGGCGGCGAGGATGTTTCCTTCAATCCGTTTGCTCCGGTCGTGGAGAAGGCAACACCACAATCAGCCGCTGCACTGACTCCGCTGGAGATCAGCACCCGGATTGACGGCTTCCGCGCTCCCGGCGATGCCGCCACGCTGCCGGAGTTGATCAAGTTCCTCAACGACCGCTCGGGCTACATCAAGGCACTGGAAGACGAAGGCACCCCGGAGAGCTTCTCGCGCATTGAAAACCTGAAGGAACTTGCCAACGCGGCGCAGGACGCGCAGGAACGTGGCGAAAGTCTGGCGGACTTTCTGGACCACGCCGCCCTGGTCTCCGATGTGGACGCCTACCAGGCCGACGCCAAGGTCACATTGATGACGCTGCATGCCGCCAAGGGGTTGGAGTTCCCCCTGGTCTTCCTCTGCGGCATGGAAGAGGGGCTGTTCCCGCACTCCCGCGTGCTGCAGGACCCCACCGGCCTCGAAGAAGAGCGCCGCCTCTGCTACGTGGGCATCACGCGCGCCATGGACACGCTGGTGATCACCCGCGCCCGCTACCGTCGCCGGTATGGCAATGACATGCCGGAGGCCAGCATGCCATCGCGCTTTCTTGAAGAGATTCCTTCGCGGTTGATGGAAGATCTGGGCAGTCCGCAGCCTTCGCCATCCTGGTCATCGGGCGGCGGTGACCGCTACTCCCGCTACGGCGGCGGACGCTACGGACAGCAGCGCCGCGACCCCTACGAAGAGGGCGAGCGGCACTATTCCTACGAGGATGAGGACCAGTCCGGCAGCTATGACAACCGTGGCGGTCAGCAGAGATCTGGAACCGGGAAGAGCTCCGGCGGCGGGTCTATCGACAACATCGCCAGCTTCTTCGGCCAGCGCGGGCAAAAGGTCTCCCGCCCGAAAATGGATCTCCCCGAGCCCACCGGAAAGACCGGAATGGGGCGCGGAACGCGCGTCCGGCACCCGAAATACGGCGAAGGAACGCTTCTTCGGCGCGAAGGAGACGGGGACGACGCCAAAATTACGGTAGAATTTCAGAAGCACGGCGTGAAAAAGCTGGTAGAGAAGTTTGCCCAGCTCGAGCGCATCTAGGTTTCGCGGCAGGACTCGCGGGCAGCTCGTGCAAAGTTTCTAAGAGAGCAGAGAGAAGACATTGGCAAATACCAAGAGCATTACCGATACCGAAGAGCGCAAGAAAGTTAAGCGCGCAGCCCGCGCCAAGGCTCCGGCCAAGGCCAAGCGTACCGTTCCCCGTGGCTCCAACAAGAAGAAGGTTCGCAAGCTCGTACGTGGCGCGTCCAAGCGCTAGTCCGTCGCAACGTAACTTTTTTTGATAAAGCCCGCCCTTCCGGCGGGCTTTATCATTGCCCCATGACGGCTGATGAGTTGATTCTGCAGGGAAAGACAGCGCGGCTCGAGAATCGGCTGCTGGAAGCCGCAGAGTATTACCGCGAGGCTGCGAATCTGCAGCACGATCAGCCGCTGCGCTATGCACACACCATCCGCCACGCAGGAGATATCCTGCGCCTGGCCCGGCGGTTCGATGCGGCGGAACCCTGCTTGGTCGAGGCTCTGGCGATCTATCGCTCGCATCCTGAGAGAGATACGCTTGACCTGGCGAATGCGATTCGCGGGTATGCGTGTCTTGCCGACGACCTGCAACGCAGGGAGCTTTCGGCGGAGCTGTGGGCTGAGGCGCGCGAGCTTTACCGGCTATGCGGGATCGACGCAGGTGTACAGGAAGCTAAACAGCGTCTGGGCTTGCTGGGCTGACCCTGGTGGAAGCTTGCCGCTGAACCGTAATCTTGCTGTAATCGAACCTGCACCCAACCCACCCCGAGGAGTACTCCGCTGGCCCGGCAAATCTTTGCGACCAAGTCGATCGACAAGCTTATCTCTGAGTCGGAGGCGCCGGAGCGCAGCCTGAAAAAGACCCTCGGCCCGGTTTCGCTCACCGCACTGGGCATTGGAGCCGTCATCGGCTCCGGTATCTTCACGGTCATCGGCACGGCCATTGGCGGCAATCCATCGAAGGTGGTGGACTGGAAGGCCTCGCCCATCATCGACCTGATCCTGCATCATGGCTCGGTCGCGGGGCGTCCCGGCGCCGGACCGGCTCTGGCGCTGTCGCTGGTCCTGGTGGCCATTGTCTGCGCGCTCACCGGGCTTTGTTACGCCGAGCTCTCCAGCATGATTCCGATTGCCGGCTCCGCCTACACCTACACCTATGCCACGCTGGGCGAACTGGTGGCCTGGATCATTGGCTGGGACCTGATCCTGGAGTACGCCTTCTCCAACATGAGCGTTTCGGTCGGCTTTGCGGCGCACGTGGTCGACCTGTTGGACTGGCTGGGCATCCGGATGGACCCGAAGTGGCTTTCTCCGGCCTACCTTCCGCTCGGTTTGCAGGACCTCTCCGGTCACGACATCTACCAGCCCGGCTGGCACTTCGGCTTCAATATCCCGGCGTTCCTCATCGTTCTCATCCTCACCGTGATCCTTGTCCGCGGTATTCGCGAGTCGGCGCGCACCAACAACATCATGGTGCTGGTGAAGATCGTCGCCATCCTGCTGTTCATCGGCTTCGGCCTCAGCTTCATCCATCCGGGTAACTACCATCCGTTCATGCCGAACGGCTTCCCTGGCGTGCTGGCCGGCGGCTCCATTATTTTCTTTACCTACATCGGCTTCGACTCGGTTTCCACGGCCAGCGAGGAGTGCCGTAACCCGCGGAAGGATGTGCCCATTGGCATCATCGCCACGCTGGTTGTCTGTACCATCCTGTACGTCGGCGTCGCCGCAACGCTTACCGGCATGGTGCCGTGGCAGTCGATTGCAGGCGACGCGGCCCCGGTCGTCACTGCGCTCAAGCGCATCAGCCTGACGCCCGAAGGGCACCACCTGCACTGGGTGCGCCTGGTGGTGCTGATGGGCGCCATTATCGGCATGATCTCCTCCATCCTGGTCTTCCAGCTTGGACAGGCGCGTGTCTGGTTCGCCATGAGCCGCGACCGCCTCCTGCCGGACGTCTTCAGCTCGCTGAACCCCAAGTACCGGACTCCGGCCTTTGCAACCTGGTTCGCGGGCATCCTCGTCGCCATTCCGTCGGGCCTGTTTGACGTAGGCTCCTTCGCCGAGATGTCGAACATTGGAACCCTGTTCGCGTTTGTGCTGGTCTCCATTGGCGTTATCGTGCTGCGCAAGCGCCAGCCGGAGCGCTACCGCGGCTTCCGCGTCCCCTTCGGCCCGGTGATTCCCGTGCTCAGCATCCTCTGCTGCGTTCTGCTGATGGCTGGCCTGCCGGCCATTACCTGGGTGCGGTTCTTCGTCTGGCTCATCATCGGGCTGTTCGTGTACTTCTTCTACAGCCGCAAACGCAGCGAGTTCGCCAGGCACTAGGGAGAAGAATTCTGCATCCTTCGACGCTTCGATGAATCTCTAACTATGGCCGGAATGACCTCCGCGCCAGGAGAAAGACATGTCGAAGAAACTCGAAGGAAAGATTGCACTGGTAACCGGAGGCAACAGCGGCATCGGCCTGGCCACCGCCAAGCGTTTCGTCGCCGAGGGCGCGTTTGTCTATATCACCGGACGTCGCAAGGAGAACCTGGAGGCGGCCGTCAAAGAGATTGGCTCGAACGTTGTCGGCATCCAGGGCGATGTCTCCAGGCTCGACGATCTGGATCGCGTTTACGCACAAATTAAGCAGGAGAAGGGCCGCGTCGACGTGGTCTTCGCCAACGCCGGCGGCGGCGAGTTTGTTCCGCTGGGCCAGATCACCGAGGAGCACTTCGACAAGACCTTCAACACCAATGTGAAGGGCCTTGTCTTCACCGTGCAGAAGGCGCTTCCTCTCATGCCCGATGGCGGCGCCATCGTGTTGAACGGTTCCATCGTTTCTATCAAAGGCTTCCCGGCCTTTGGTGTTTACAACGCCACCAAGGCGGCTGTGCGTTCGTTTGCCCGGACCTGGACCAACGACCTGAAGGACCGCAAGATCCGCGTGAACGTGGTCAGTCCGGGGCCGATTGATACTCCCGGAGTCGATGGTCTGGCCAAGACTGCCGAAGAGGCAGCGCAGATCAAGGCTGGTCTGGCGTCGCAGGTGCCGCTCGGTCGCATCGGCGAGCCGGATGAAATTGCCAAGGTGGCGGTCTTTCTGGCATCTGAAGATGCCAGCTTCGTCGCCGGTGTCGAACTGTTCGTCGACGGCGGTCTCGCGCAGGTATAAGTACGTGGCGCGGGCTGTGGGGATCTTCCCCTGCCCGCGCTAAATTTCAGGAAACGTAATAATCATCGCCTTGGCGTTACTGCTGTTCGCCGAGCGGTAGATACGCTGGATGTGGCCGTCGACCCAGATGGCGTCGTTGGTGTGTGCTGTCTGGATCTCGCGCCCGACGGTCATCTCCAGTTCGCCTTCCATGACGAAGACAAACTCCAGACCCTGGAAGATCGTGGGGTGGAAGCCGACACCCTGGTCGGACGGAGCCAGGTCCGCGATGCAGGGTACGATCCGGTGGTCGGGGATCAGGGCGCTCATGTTCTGCGTGATCATCTCCGCGGTGCCCTTGCCGCCGAGTTTCAGGTGTATGCGCTCGTCTTCGCGCAGAATGCGGAAGGGCTCATCCTTCTCCGGAGCCCGGTGGAAGAAGATGGCCATGTCCTTGTCAAAGGCCTGTGCGATGCGCGCCAGATGTTTGACCGTGGGCACCACGCGGCCGGTCTCAAGCTGCGACAGAAAGCTGGCGGAGAGTCCGGCCTGAACGCCCAGCTCAACCAGGCCCATGGAGCGGCTAAGGCGCAGGCGGCGGATCTTTTTGCCGATCTCCTTGGCCTGGATGCTGGCCTCGACCTCATCCTCGTGCACGATCTGTCGTGGCTCCTGTGTCTGATGGGCTGTCGGAAAATTCTTCATAGCGTGCCAATCCTGCTCAGTGATGTTGGTATGGAGAAAAAATACGTCAGCTGTTTCAAGAATACGCCTGGGTCGCGAGCAGATGGCCGTGTCTCTCCAATGCACAGCGCAGCCCGGTACACTAACAGGCATGTCTCGCCGGCAAGTTTCCGCCACCGACCTTGAACCCCGTGAATGGCTGCGCCGGCTGCCAAAGTGTGAACTCCACCTGCATCTTGAAGGCACCATTGAGCCGGAGACGCTGGTTGAGCTCTCCTGCCGGCACGATGCCCAACCCCTGACGCTGGAGCAGGCACGAGCGCTGTACCAATATGGGAACTTCCTCGAATTTCTGATGGCCTTCAAGGCCGTGACCGAGCGTCTGCGCACGCCGGAAGACTACGAGCTGATTACCTACAACATGCTCCGCTCCCTGGCGGCGCAGGGCGTCGTGCACGCAGAGGCGTATATCTCCTTCGGCATCATCTACTTCATCAAGAAGCTCGAGGTGGAACCGTTTGTCGAAGCCATCGAGCGCGGCCGTCTGCGCGGCGAAAAGGACTTCGGCGTCTCTCTGCTGTGGATCATCGATGCCGTGCGCCACTTCGGCGTGGAAGAGGCCACACGCGTCTTCCACAAGGCAGCCGAGCTGCGGGCGAAGTATCCCAGCATCGTCGGCATTGGCATTGGCGGTGACGAGGCCCGCGGCCCCGCGGATCAGTTCCGCGAGCTTTACGCCGAGGCCAAAGCCGCCGGTCTGCGACTGACAGCGCATGCCGGGGAGTCCGTAGGGGCGCACAGTATCTGGTCCGCCATCAACATCGGCGCCGAACGTATTGGCCACGCCCTGACCGCGGCGGAAGATCCTGAACTGCTGGAAGTGCTGGCCGAAAAGCAGATTCCCCTGGAACTGAACATCACCAGCAACCTGAAGACCGGCTGTTGCCCCGGCCTGGATCTGCATCCGGCGCGGGATTACTTCCACGGCGGCCTGATGGTCACGCTGAACTCCGACGACCCGCCGATGTTCGGCGCCAACCTGCTGGACGAGTACATCCTGGCCTACGAACAACTGGAGTTCACCCTGGAGCAGATGCGCGAGCTGGCAGCCAACTCCGTCGAAGCCAGCTTCCTTGGCCCGGAGCGCAAGCTGGAGCTGCTGCGCAAGGTGGAGCAGTTCGGCTGGTAAGGAAAACAGTTCTCAGCGCACAGTTCTCTGTCATCAGAACAGGCAAGAACTGGTTTCAACTGACAACTGTTAACTGACAACTGCGCCATAAGCAGCGGAAGCCGCTTATGGCGCTGGAACCATGACTGCATTGGGATCGACCTTCGGGATGCCGAAGTGTCCGCTCAGGTGTAGCAGGTCCAGCGGGCGAAGCTGGCAGGCTACGGAGATAAAGCTCATCTGTCGTGGCTGGCGGATCAGGACAGCGACATCGTCAATCTGCATGCCGCTGAAGTGCAACCACAGGTCGGTTCCGCTGTAGGCGTCGCGCTGGTTGGCGTTGACCAGGTGCTTCCATCCGGCGGCGCTGTATTCGGCGGAAACCTGGGCAAGCTGGCGTGGGTCATAGCCAAACTCGTCGCGGAAGCGGTAGTTGGTCACGGTAATGCCGTTGACAGCGGCTGCGGCGCGGCGTGCGTCTTCGTCCATCAGGAAGGAGTCGGCGGCGTCCAGCATGGCCTTGTCGAAGCTGAAGCTGGCGCGGGAGCCGGCGGAGCCCATAGTCTCCACGCCCTCGGGGACGCGGTTCATCAGCGGCTGTTGTGCCGCAAGACCTGCGGTGAGTCCAAATACCAGCACGGCAAGTGCAATCCAGCGGAGCCGGGAAGAGAGTTTCATCACATCCCGTACAGACCCGAAGGTTACAAATTGGTTACTGCCGATGCGAAAAATTCCAAGGAACCTTTACGTCGCTGCCAGCCATGCCACAGGTGCGTTATGATGCTTTGCATGAAGCCGTTAGGAAAGCGCCGCATCTTTGGCACAAGGCTCGATAAGATTCCGGCCGTAGTGATTGAGTCTCTTCCCAGCAGCGAACCCTCGCGTTCGCGCGTATTGAAGACCGTTGGCTGGGTCTCTGCCGGTCTTGGCGCGGTGGCCCTGGGCCTCTTCGTCGGTCGAGAACTGCGTCAGCGTTACAAGTTCAATCGCCGCACCCCGTATGACATCTACTCCCACGCCGGAGACGAGATGCAGGATGTCGAGTTTGGTGTAGGCATCTAGTTCTCAGAAAACAGTTCTCAGTTTTCAGTAGCAAACAAAGCCGTGGCATGAGGTGCATCCTCGCCACGGCTTCTCTCTTTTGCCTTTCCTGACAACCAGGAACTGACAACTGGCAACTCATTTACCATCCCTATATGAGTCAGAAACTTGCCTTTCTTTTTCCCGGCCAGGGATCGCAGACGGTCGGCATGGGCCGCGATCTGTATGACAATTTTCCGGTCGCCAAAGCGGTGTTTGACGAGGCCGACGAGGCGCTTGGATTTTCCATCTCGAAGCTGTGCTTTGATGGGCCGGAAGAGGACCTGAAGCTTACCGAGAACACCCAGCCGGCCATCCTGACCGTCTCCGTCGCCGTCCTCCGCGTTCTGGAAGAGAAGGGCATCACGCCCGCCATCACCGCCGGTCACTCGCTGGGCGAGTATTCGGCGCACGTCGCTGCCGGAACCCTGAGCTTCGCCGATGCTGTCCGCACGGTGAAGAACCGCGGCCGCTTCATGCAGGAGGCCGTTCCCGCCGGGGAAGGCACCATGGCTGCCGTTCTGGGCCTGCCCGCGGCCACCATCGGCGAGCTGTGCACCCGCGCCTGGGACGAGACCGATTCGGTCGTCTCCGCCGCCAACCTGAACGCTCCGGAGCAGACCGTGATCTCCGGCGCTATCAAAGGCGTGGAACTCGCCGCAGAGCTGTGCAAGGAGGCCGGCGCCAAGCGCGTGGTCATGCTGCCCGTCAGCGCCCCCTTCCACTGCGCCATGATGAAGCCCGCCGCCGATGCATTGGCCAGCTACCTGGAGCAGATCACCTTCAACGACCCGAAGATTCCCGTCATCTGCAACGTCGACGCCCGCGTGGAGCACCGCCGCGCCGAATCGCGTGACGCCCTCATCCGCCAGGTCACCGGCGCCGTCCGCTGGGTGGAGTGCGTGCAGACCCTGGTCGCCCAGGGCGCAACCCACTTTATCGAGGTCGGTCCCGGCCGTGTCCTCACCGGCCTGATGCGCCAGATCGACCGCGAGCAGAAGGCCCTGAACGTCGAGGACTCGGCATCGCTGGAGAAGACCCTGGCCGCGCTGGCCGGCTAAACGCTCGTTGACCTGACGAGACACCATGCACCCGCTCCTCCAAATCCGCGATCTTGAAATCTCCTTCAACGGAGCGCGCCCGGCTGTCAGCGGTGTGAACCTTGAGATCGCCGAAGGAGAGTCGCTTGGCCTGGTAGGGGAGTCCGGCAGCGGCAAGTCCGCCACGTCCATGGCTGTTTTGCGGCTGCTGCCGCCCACGGCCGGGGTGCGCGGGCAGATTCTTTTCGATGGCCGTGATCTGCAATCGCTTTCGACCGAGGAGATGCGGCGCGTTCGCGGCCGCGGCATCGCCATGATCTTCCAGGAGCCGATGACGGCGCTGAACCCTGTCGCTACCATCGGGAACCAGATTGCCGAAGCTGTCCGTGCGCATCACCCGGAGCTCTCGCGCGCCGAGGTGAAAGAGCGCGTTCTGGAGTCGCTGGCTCAGGTCGCCATGCCCGACCCCACGCGCCGGTATGACGACTACCCGCACCAGTTCTCCGGCGGCCAGCGGCAGCGCATTCTCATCGCCATGGCTATCGTGAACAAGCCGCGACTGCTGATTGCTGACGAGCCGACGACGGCTCTTGATGTTACCGTGCAGGCGCAGATTCTTCGCCTGCTGGCCGATCTGCGCGAACGGCATGGGCTTTCGATGCTGTTCATCTCGCACGACCTTGCGGTGGTGGCGCAGACCGCTGACCGCGTGGCAGTGATGCAGCATGGGCAGGTCGTCGAGCAGGCCCCGGTCGGGAAAATCTTCCGCACGCCGCAGCACCCCTATACGCAGCGCCTGCTGGCCTCTGCACCGACCATGCGGACGGACCGGACGAAGCCATTGGCACAGCTTGGTTGAAACTCGCCACTCTGGTTGTCTTCCCGCCGCTGAAGGAGGAGGGGATCTGCTTTTTCGCTTTCAACACGGCAGGAAGAGCTGTCTCTGTGGTCTAACCTCTTCTTCAACTTTTAACTTTCAACCTCTAACTTGATACAGTGGTGTGCAGGCCCAACCTGCACCTGTTGCGCGCCCTTCCAAAACACCTAATCATGCGCGCACTTGTTCTCTCAGACATTCATGGCAGCCTGGAGGGGCTCGAGGCTGTTCTCGAAGCCGTCGGCACGGTGGATGCTGTCTGGGACCTGGGCGATGTCGTGGGCTATGGCGCCAGCCCGAATGACGTGGTGGAGAAGATGAGGAGCATTGGCACGCTGCATGTGCGCGGCAACCACGACCGCGTAGCCGCCAGCCTCAGCTCCTCGTTGAACTTCAATCCTGTAGCGCGCGCCGCTGCCCTGTGGACGCAGGAAGCGCTCTCGCCGGAGAACATGGAGTGGGTGCGTGAGATGCCGCACGGGCCGGTGCAGCCGGAAGGCATCGCCGTCTCGCTGGTTCACGGCTCCCCGCTCGACGAGGATGACTACATCCTGAGCGTGCGCGATGCCTGGGCTCCGCTGCAGCAGATGACGCAGCCGATCACCTTTTTTGGCCACACGCATGTGCAGGGTGGCTTCATACAGCAGGGAACCGCCTGGCGCGAACTCATCCCGGAGTACCGCACTCGCGATACAGCGGAGACCTGGGAACTGACGATCTCGCCCGAGTCGCGCTACCTCATCAATCCCGGCTCCGCTGGCCAGCCCCGCGACGGCGACTGGCGTGTAGCCGCTGCCGTGTATGACACCGAGGCCTCCACGGTAACCTTCCACCGCCTGCCCTACGACATCATCAAGGCGCAGGGAAAGATCCTGATGGCCGGCCTGCCCGACCGGTTGGCTCTGCGTTTGAGAGACGGGAAGTAGTGGTGCGTTGTGAGGTGCGAGTTATGTGTTGCGCATGTTTGGAACGCCATGTGCTCTCAACTCGCACCTCACAACTCCTAACACACAACTAAAACGATCTGCCCAGCGTAAAGATCAGCTTTCTGCGGCCGGCATCGCCGATGCTGGGGCCGAAGCTGATGACGCCGAAGGGTGTCTCCGCCAGTACGCCGAACATCACATCCTGCCGCAGGAAGCTTGAGACTGGCTGTGCGTAATCGGCCCCGGTAACGCCAATGCTCCTGGGGGCGCGCATCTGTCCGGCCTCATAGGCAAGGGCCAGGTAGATGCTCTGGCCCAGCGGGTCAGGCAGCTTGGCAATGCGGCGCAGATAGCCTTCGCGCAGGTAGAAGTAGTCGGTACCGCGGTACTCCTCGAAGGCTGAAGCCGCCAGTCGCCCCGGCCCGCCCAGGGTGAAGCGATAGGGTTGTGCCACCACGTGGTTGAAGTAGGTGCCGCCCTCGGCCGTGGAAAGCACTGTATTGCCGCCGGCGGAGTAGGCATACTGCAGCTTGCCCACCATGCGTGGAGCCGAGGCCGTCTGTGCTCCGGCCTTCAGATATCCGGCGCTCAGGTTGTAGTGGTAGCCGCGCTGCGCTACCTCGGCGCGGTCCTGGCTGTCGTGGGCATAGCGGACGTCAAACAGGTGCGCCACCTCAGACGAGTTGCCTTCGCCATCGCTGCCGGTCTTGGTAATCCAGCGCTGACTGAAGGCCTGCCATCCGGCACGGATCTCAGACTGCGGGCTGAGGGTATAGCCCAGGTCAAGGCCACCGCCACCTCTCTGCCACAGGCGTTCTGACAGGCGGGTCTGGCCCTGGTAGACGAAGTACGGCCTGCGCGTAAATTCGCCGTGCGGCGCAAGAAACAGGCCGCGCGAGTTCAGCAGCCGGTAGTACTCCAGGTTGAAGTCCTGCAGCCAGCCCAGGCGTGCGGAACCGCGCAGTTCCGACCCATAGCGTCCAAAGTCCTGGTGCAGATAGGTCAGGTCCAGCGTAAAGCGTGGAGTCTGTCCGGACTGCGCCTGCCCGTTGATACCCAGCAGGATGAACGGAGGTCCGTTGCTCTTGTCCGCCAGCTTGACGGTGATGTCCGCGTCGCGGTTGCCCTTGATCGGCCCCGGCGGATAGCTCACCTGGTACATCGCTTCATACCGTTCGTCGGCGCGCAGCTCGTCCAGTTTGTTATCGATGGTTGCCGGTTCGGCAGGCTGGCCCACGAGCTTCTGCAGCTTGTGTTCCACGGCGGTCTTGACCTCGTGGTTCTCGGTCTCCACCTTGATGGAAGCGATGTTGCGCGGCTTGTCCGCGCTGCGCGAGTCGCGGCTGGCCATATAGATGGCCCACTCGGCGTCGCTGACGGCATAGGGCAGCAGCTTCGCCTTCTGCGCTTCGGTGGCGTCGTAGCCCAGCTTCACCAGGTCGGCGGACCTGGCGTAGTCCATCGTGGTCAGATCGCCGGTCTGCGGCTCAATCACTACATCGGCCAGGCGGCGCGACTGCAACTCGTTGCCCCAGATGGCGACGGAGAAGGACCTTTGCAGCGTGCCCAGCAGGCTGTTGCCGCTGCCCGCAGAGAGCTTGCTCAGAGGCAGAGAGACGGCGAGAACGACATCGTCATGCAGATCGGAACGCAGCGTCTGCGTCGGCAGGTTTTCCAGAACACCACCGTCCACGTAGGTGTGGCCATCGCGCTCGACCGGCGGAAAGATGCCTGGCAGGGAGATGGAGGCGCGGATGGACTCCGGCAGGGAACCGCGTGAGAAGATCGCAGGCTTGCCCTCGGTAATGTCCGTTGCCGTGCAGCGGAAGGGAATCACCAGGTTGTTGAAGTCTGTCTTGTCGCCCCAGGTGAGAAACTGTGCCGAGAGAAACGAGTTCAGCCCGGAGTCCACCAGGATTCCACTGCGGATGCTGATGCCATGCTTCAACCCGAGGGTCATGTAATTGGGGGCTCCGCGGCGATCCTCGCGGCGGCGGTAGTTCAGGGTATTGAAGTCGCTGGAAAAACGGAAGACCTTGCCCAGAACCTCTTCCCGGGTCAGCTTCTCCATCTGGTCAGGCGTGTGGCCTGTGGCGTACAGGCCGCCCACCAGGGCGCCCATGCTGGTGCCGGCAATGCCGTCGACCGGGATGTGGTGTTCTTCCAGCCAGCGGATGACGCCGATTTCGGTCAGGCCCAGTGCGCCTCCGCCGCCGAGGGCGAGGCCGATCTTCTTGCGGACAGGCTGCGGCGCGGATGTCTGGGAGCAAAGCAGGGGAGTGCAGCACAGCGTGGCGGCAAGCACCCGGGCCACGGTCGATCGAATGCGCATACTCAATGGGATGCTTTCACGCCTCGGACAGTCCAGTAAAAAATGCGCTGTGGAAGCGAGAAGACCAACGGTTCCAGCTCGTCCTGGCCGCAAATCTGCAATCTGCGGGTACACTGAAGGATTGGTGACCGATGGAAACGAATACAACGACATGGCCTGACCGGCTCGGTATCTGGGCCTCTGCTCTTTGCGTGGTGCATTGCCTGCTGACGCCTGTTCTGCTCTCCGCTTCGGCGGTCTTTGCGCATTTTCTGCCCTCGGAGGAGGGCTTCCACCGCGTCTTCGCGGTCCTGGTCGCCGCCCTCGGCACCATCGCCCTCATCCGCGGCTACCGCCAACACCGCCAGCCGTCGATCATCGGTCTGATGCTGGCCGGCTTCGCTTGCATCACCTGCGGAGCCTGGTTCGGAGACTCGCTCCCCGGCCACTGGACCGAGGTTGCCATCACCATGTGCGGCAGCGCGCTGATGATCACCGCCCACCGCAGGAATCACACCTTTTGCAAGGACTGCTCCTGCTCGTGTGAGTAACCTGCTCTTTTTGTCATCCTGCTGCGCTGCGAAATAGCGACAAGAAAAGCATGGCAGCAGGAACGAACGTGGCACAAATAAAAACCCCGTCCTCACTTCACATGAGCACGGGGTTTTGTTTTTCCTGACAACTGACAATTACTTCTTGGCTTTTTCAAAGCGCTTGTTGATCTCGTCCCAGTTCACCACGTTCCACCAGGCGGCCAGGTAGTCCGGGCGGCGGTTCTGGTAGTTCAGGTAGTAGGCGTGCTCCCAGACGTCATTGCCCAGGATCGGGTACAGGCCGTCCGAGATGGGTGAGTCCTGGTTGGGCTTGGTGACGATCTCCAGCTTGCCGCCCTTGAAGACCAGGAAGCCCCAGCCGGAGCCGAACTGCTTCGCTGTGGTCTCATTGAACAGCTTCTTGAAGGCTTCAAAGTCGCCGAAGTCCTTGGTGATCTGCTCAGCGATCGCGCCGGTCGGAGCTCCGCCGCCGCCCGGGATCATGATCTCCCAGAACATGGTGTGGTTCACATGGCCGCCGCCGTTGTTACGGACAACGCCACGGATGTCCTCGGGAATCGAGGCCAGGTCCGCCACCAGCTCCTCGGGCGACTTCGAACCCAGCTCCGGGTGCTTGTCGATGGCGCCGTTCAGGTTGGTCACGTAGGTCTGATGGTGCTTGTCGTGGTGCAGCTTCATGGTTGCCACGTCGATGGTGGGTTCCAGGCCGGCGTAGTCATAGGGGAGTGCGGGAAGTTCGTAAGCCACGGATGTGTCTCCTGTTCGGATCGTTTCGGTTCAGGGTTAGGATGCGGCAAAAGTGCGCCGCGATGCTGCGGCAGGGCTACGGTCTCTGATGATATCGCAGAGCGGAGAAGGAACGATTTTTGCCCGGTCCTTGCCTTTCGTCAGGGCACGGCTTCAGCCGTGCCACAACAATCTCCTAAGACGCGGCTTGAGGCGCTGAGGTAGGCCATTCTCTCTCCGGGACTGAAGCTGCCCCTGAGAAAGGCATTTGTCTTCAAAAAAATGCCCTGACTCTGCGACAATTCTCCGTCTTTTTGGCCCACGGCCTCCCAATGGGGTTTAATCAATACCAATGAACGCTCTTTCTGCTGCGTATCGCTGGCTGGACGACCAGGGCATGGCCTTTGGCGCTCCAGGGTTGGAACCTCGCTGGACCTCCTCAAAAAAGGATGCCGTCTGTACGGCCTACGCTGCCTCCTCGCGGGTGTGGTTTACCGTCTCACACGGCACACTGAACGAGATCTATTACCCCACCATCGACCGTCCGCAGACCCGCGATATGGAGCTGCTGTTTACCGACGGCGAGACCTTCTTTCACGAAGAAAAGCGCGACTTTGAGTACGACTTCCACTACGTGGATCCGGATGCCCTGGCCGTGCGCGTGGTCGCCACCGACCTGCAGGGCCGTTACCGCGTCACCAAGGAATTTCTCTGCGACCCGCACCACCCGGTGGTGCTGGTCCGCGTAAAAGTGGATGGCGATGAAGAGCTGCTGCAGCGGCTGAAGTGTTATGCCCTGCTGGCTCCGCACATTGAAGGCGGCGGCGCAGGGAACTCCGGCCGGTCGATCGAGGTTGCCGGTCAGCGTGCCTTGCTGGCCTGGAAGAACGGAACCTCGCTGGCCATGGGCGCTTCCTGCGGATTTACACGCTCCTCCTGTGGCTTTGTCGGCTCCTCCGACGGCTACCAGGACATCATCCAGAACATGAAGATGGACTGGGAGTTCGGCCAGGCGCTGGATGGCAACATTGCCATGATGGGCGAAATCGACATCGCCCGGCACCGCGAGTTCACCGTGGCCATTGCCCTGGGCGAAGGCCACCACGCAGCGCTTGCCGGCATGATGCAGTCGCTTTCGGTTCCGTATGAGAACCATATGAAGCGCTTTATTGAGCAGTGGCACCGCGCTCCCGCGCCCGAAGTTCTGGCCGCAAAGGCCACTGACGGCGGCCGGCTGATGCGCATCAGCCACAACGTGGTGCTGGCGCACGAAGACAAGACCTACACCGGAGCTTTTATCGCCTCGGCCTCTATTCCGTGGGGAGCCTCCAAGGGCGACGATGACCTGGGCGGCTACCACCTGGTGTGGACGCGCGACATGGTGCAGTCGGCCTCGGCGCTGTTGGCCTGCGGACGTGTCGATACCGCCCGCCGCGCCTTGGTCTACCTGGCCTGCTCGCAGCAGCCTGACGGCAGCTTCCCGCAGAACTTCTGGATCAACGGAACGCCCTATTGGACTGGCATTCAGCTCGACGAGGTCGCCTTCCCCATCATCCTGGCCTGGCGGCTGTGGAAGCTCGGCGGACTGGGCGGTTTCGATGTTTTCCCGTTTGTTGAGAACGCCGCAGCCTTCCTGGTGCACTACGCTCCGGTCACCCAGCAGGAACGCTGGGAGGAGAACGCCGGCTACTCGCCCTCGACGCTGGCCGCGGTCATCAGCGGCCTGCTATGCGCGGCCGATATCGCCCGCGGCCACAAGGCGCCGGAACTGGCCGAGTTCCTGGAGGTCTACGCCGACTGGATCGAGGCGCATCTGGACGAATGGACGACGACCTCCGACGGTGTTCTGCACCCGGAGATCCGGCGTCACTACATCCGCATTGCTCCGCCCAACCCCGGGGAGCCGTTCTACAACCCCAATATCGGCGATGGCCGCCTGAACCTGGCCAACCGCACTCCCGGCGAGCAGTACAACTTCGCCGCCAATGAGATCGTCGATGGCGGCTTCCTGGAGCTGGTGCGCTACGGCATCCGCCGGGCGGACGATCCGCTGATTATCGACTCCCTCAAGGTGATCGATAAGGTCCTGAAGATCGACACACCCTATGGCCCCTGCTGGCGCCGTTACAACCACGATGGCTATGGCCAGCAGAAGGACGGCGGTCCGTTCATCCACTATGGACAGGGGCGTGCATGGCCTCTGCTGACCGGCGAACGTGCACATTATGAGCTGGCTGCCGGCCGCGATGTCACACCGCTGATCACCGCGCTGGAGCGCTTCTCCAGCTTCGGCGGCATGCTGCCGGAGCAGATCTGGGATTATCACGATCTGCCGGAGGAAGGTCTGTTCTTTGGCCGCTCCGCCGGTGCCGCCCAGCCGCTGGTGTGGGCACACTCGGAGTATCTGAAGCTGCTGCGTTCGGCCACGGACGGACAGGTCTTTGACCGTATCTCCTGCGTGGCAGAGCGGTATGCCGCGCCCTGCGCTCAGCGCGCGGGCTGCCACCAGATTGAGATCTTCAAGATCATCCGCCCGGTGCGACTGATTGGCGCCGGGAAGCGTCTCCGCATTGTGGATCGCGATAAGTTCCAGGTCATCTGGACAACGGATGGTTGGACCACCCGGCAGGCAGCGGATTCCAAATCCGCGGGCTACCCAGGTTATTTTGCCGAGATCGCGACCCACGCAGGGCAACAGGGACCGATCGAATTCACGCTCTACTGGCCGCAGCAGAATCGCTGGCTGGGGTACAACTTTACTGTTCAAGTGGGCTGACCACTGGGGTAGTAAACGGAACCTGTACACTGAAAGAGACAACGAAAACCACCTAACACGAGTGCACGCACTTCTTTCGCGATGCCCGAGGAATACATGAGCGACCTGGTTCAGAAGTCCATCAATACCCTTCGCCTCCTTGCCGTAGACGCCGTGGAAAAGGCCAAGAGCGGCCACCCCGGTGCTCCGCTGGCGCTTTCGCCGCTGACGTACCTGCTGTATCACGACGTGATGAAGCACGATCCGGCCGATCACAAGTGGATCGACCGTGACCGCTTTGTGCTGTCGAACGGCCACGCTTCGGCGCTGCTGTACAGCGTGCTGCATCTGGCCGGCTACGATGTTCCGCTGGACCAGGTGAAGAGCTTCCGTCAGTGGCACTCGATTACCCCGGGACACCCGGAGTACGGCGAGACCCCGGGCGTTGAGGTCACCACCGGTCCGCTCGGTCAGGGCTTCGGTATGTCGATCGGCCTTGCCATTGCGGAAAAGCACATGGCTGCCCGCTTCAACCAGCCGGACATGCCGATCGTCGATCACCACACCTACGTCGTCTGCGGCGACGGTGACCTGATGGAAGGTATCTCGCACGAGGCCGCGTCGCTGGCCGGAACGCTGGGCCTGGGCAAACTGATCGCCTTCTACGATGACAACCTGATCTCGCTGGACGGACCGACCGAGCTGTCGTTCACCGAAGATGTGACCAAGCGTTTTGAGGCCTACCACTGGCAGGTTCTGCATGTGGCCGACGGCAACGATCTGGACGCGCTGACCAAGGCTATCGCCGAGGCCAAGCGTGAGACCTCCAAGCCGACGCTGATCCGCGTTCGCACGGTCATCGGATACGGCAGCCCGCACGCCGGCACCAGCAAGGTGCATGGTGAGGCACTGGGCGCCGAGAACACCAAGAAGACCAAGGAATTTCTCGGCTTCCCGCCGGAAGAGTCCTTCTACATCCCCGAAGATGCCGCCGCCAGCTGGGGCGAGATCAAGCCCAAGGGCAAGAAGGCTCACGAGGAGTGGGACGCTCTGTTCGCGAAGTACAAGGTCGCTCATCCGGATCTGGCTGCCGAGTTCTCGCGCACCATCAAGGCCGAGCTGGCTGCTGACTTCGACAAGGAGCTGAAGCCCTTCCCGGCCGAGAAGCCGGTTGCGACCCGCAACGCAGGCCAGGTCGTGATGAACGCTCTTGGCAAGACCATCCCCGAGCTGATCGGCGGCGCCGCCGACCTGACGGCTTCCACCAAGACCATCTTCAAGGATTCGGCCAACTTCCACGTCGATCCGAACGGCCGCAACATCTTCTTCGGTGTGCGTGAGTTCGGCATGTGCGCGGCGGTCAACGGCATGGCGGCCCACGGCGGCCTGATTCCGTTCGGCTCCACCTTCTTCGTCTTCTCTGACTACGCCCGTAACGCCCTCCGTCTGGCGGCGCTGATGAGCACGCACTCGCTGTTCGTCTTCACGCATGACTCGATCGGCCTGGGTGAAGACGGCCCGACGCATCAGCCGGTGGAGCACCTGATGAGCCTCCGTGCGATCCCGCAGCTCACGGACTTCCGCCCGGCGGACGCCAACGAGACGCTGGAATGCTGGAAGCTCGCGGTTGAGCGCAAATCGGCCAGCTTCATGGCTCTTTCGCGCCAGGACCTGCCGGTTCTGGACCCCGAGAAGACCAAGGGCGCACGCAAGGGTGCCTATGTGCTGGAAGACGCAGCCGACGCGCAGCTGGTCATCATCGCCACCGGATCAGAGATCTCACTGGCGCTGAAGGCTCTGCCGGAGCTGAAGGCCGCTGGTATCTCCGCCAAGGTCGTCTCCATGCCCAGCTTCAAGATCTTCGAAGAGCAGGACGAGGCCTATAAGGCCAGCGTTCTGCCGGCGAACCTGCCCAAACTGGCCATTGAAGCCGGCGCCACCATGGGCTGGTACAAGTACATCGCCGGCAACGGCGCGGTGATCGGCATCGATCGCTTCGGAGCCTCCGCTCCGGCACCGATCGTCTTCGAGAAGCTCGGCTTCAGCGTGGCAAACATCCTCGAGCACGCCAAGAAGCTGACCGGCAAGTAAGCAAGTGCAGCAAGGAAGGGCCTCCGGGAACGGAGGCCCTTTCGCAGGACAGGCTAACGGGCTAGATCTCCGGCGCGTTCAGGCTCTCACGGCACATCTGCTGTGAGCTCGCGCCCGCCGGAAAGACTCCCTTCGCCGCAAACCATCGCCACGTACGTCACGGCGATTCGGGCTCAAAAGGGCAGTCGATTTGAAGCGTTCGACAAATTCAGTGCATCGAACTAAGTGGTTCTCATGAATGCCGCCGAATCCTTCAAAGACGCCCCCAACGGTTTAGCTGGTCGTACTTCGTTTCTAAAAACATAAAAAGCAAAGCTACGTTAGGAGTCGAGATGGAAATTGGCCTCATCGGTCTGGGAAAAATGGGTGGCAACATGGCGGAGCGTCTTCGCCAGGCTGGTCACAAGGTAGTCGGGTTCGACTTTAACCCGGAAACCACCGCGAAGCTGACAGCGGCTGGTTCCGTTGGCGTAAATACGCTGGAGGACCTGGTCAAGAACCTGACCGCCGCCAAGCGCGCTATCTGGATCATGGTTCCGGCCGGCGACCCGGTCGACGAGACCATCGCCAAGCTAAAGCCGCTGGTCAACAAGGGCGACATCTTCATCGATGGCGGCAACTCGAACTACAAGGACACCATTCGCCGCCACGACGCTCTGAAGACCGAGGGCTACGAGTACGTCGACGTGGGAACCTCCGGCGGCGTATGGGGCCTGAAGGAAGGCTACTCGCTGATGATCGGCGGCGATGAAGAGCCCGTGACCTATCTTTCGCCCATCTTTGAAGCGCTTGCACCGACGCCCACCACGGGCTGGGGACATGTTGGCCCCACCGGCGCCGGCCACTTCACCAAGATGGTGCACAACGGCATTGAGTACGGCATGATGCAGGCCTTCGCCGAGGGCTTTGCCATCATGAAGGCCAAGGAGAGCATGAAGCTGGACCTGGCGCAGATCTCTGAGGTCTGGCGTTATGGCTCGGTTGTCCGCTCCTGGCTGCTGGACCTGACCGCCGAAGCTCTGAAGGAAAACCCGAACCTCGAGGGCCTGGCCGCTTATGTTCCTGACTCCGGCGAAGGCCGCTGGACGGTATTTGAGGCCATTGACCTCAATGTTTCCGCCCCGGTCATCACCGAATCTCTGATTCGCCGCCTGCGCTCGCGCGAAGACAATAACTATACGGACCGTGCTCTCTCGATCATGCGGAACGCATTCGGTGGCCACTCGGTCAAGAAGTCCTAAACCAGAAGTATTAGCTTTAAGTAGTAAGGAGCTCGTGTAAGCCCATGGCGACTGCCGAAGTAACTGTATCTCCCGCGACCGTGAACGAACAGCGTAACGAGCGCAAGCCTGACCCCTGCATCGTGGTCATTTTTGGCGCCTCGGGTGACCTGACCAAACGTAAACTTCTGCCGGCCCTGTTCCACCTGGAACAGGAAGGTCTGTTGCCGGAAGAGTTTGCGGTGGTTGGCGTTGCCCGCCGCGACCTGTCTGCCACCTTCGCCCCGGATATGCGCGACGGCATTCTGAAGGGCGGTGGTGTGGACGAGGACGACCCGAAGCTGAAGAACTTTGTCGACCGCGTTCATTACTTCACCACCGACTTCGATAACGACAAGGGCTTTGCGGACCTGAAGTCCACCCTGTCAGACCTGGACCAGAAGTACGGTACCAAGGGCAACCGCCTGTTCTACCTGGCGGTTGCTCCTGAGTACTTCTCTGACATCATTCACCGTCTCGGCAACCAGAAGATGGTCAAGCCGGAGAGCGGTGCGTGGGTCCGCGTCATCATCGAAAAGCCCTTCGGCCATGACCTGCAGTCGGCGCGCGAGCTGAACGACGAGGTCAATGAGGTTCTGGGCGAAGACCAGATCTTCCGCATTGACCACTACCTGGGCAAGGAGACGGTGCAGAACATCCTCGTCTTCCGCTTCGGCAACGGCATCTTTGAGCCGGTGTGGAACCGCACCTATATCGACAACGTGCAGATCACCGCGGCTGAGTCGATCGGTATTGAAGGCCGTGGACCGTTCTACGAGAAGGCCGGCGCATCGCGCGACATTCTGCAGAACCACATGATGGAAGTGCTCAGCTATGTTGCGATGGAGCCGCCGGACTCGTTCGAGGCCTCGACCATCCGCACCGAGAAGCTGAAGGTATGGCGTGCCATTGAACCGATCAAGCCAGAGAACACCGTCCGTGGCCAGTATGGCCCCGGCGTGGTCGATGGGAAAGAAGTGATCGGCTACCGCCAGGAAGATCGCGTCAATCCAGAGTCGCAGACTGAGACCTTCGGCGCACTGAAGCTGGAGATTGAAAACTGGCGCTGGGCGGGCGTTCCGTTCTACATTCGCGCGGGCAAGCGTCTTGCCAACCGCGAGACCGAGATCACCATCACCTTCAAACAGCCGCCGCTGCACATCTTCAAGGGAACCACGAACAATTGCAGCACGCAGGTTACGCCGAACATCCTGACCATGCGCATCCAGCCGGACGAGGGTATCAGCCTGCGTTTCGGCGCTAAGGTTCCCGGACCGACCACCAACATCGCCCCGGTGACCATGAACTTCAAGTATGCCGATGCCTTTGGCAAGTCCACCGCCAACGGCTACGAGCGTCTGCTGCTGGACGCCATGCTGGGTGATGCCACACTGTTCGCACACCGTGACGGTGTGGAGGCCACCTGGGCTCTGTTCACACCGCTGCTGGAGCAGTGGGCCGCTAACCCGATCGCCGACTTCCCGAACTACAAGGCGGGAAGCTGGGGACCGGATGCCTCCAACGAGCTGCTGGCACGCGATGGCCGCTGCTGGAAGAGCTGCTAACAACAGATAAGGATCAGCAATGGCTCGGACCACTCTCGTTACCCTGGATGTGTCGCCGGATTCGGCGGCCGTAGCAAAGAAAGCGGCCGAGCACCTGGCCGCAACCGTAAAGCAGGCGGTGGCAGCGCGCGGAATCGCGCGCGTTGCCATCTCCGGCGGTTCTACCCCAAAACGCATGTTCGCCCTGCTGGCGCAGGAGCCTTTCCTGAGCGGGATCCCCTGGGACAAGGTGCATCTCTACTGGGTGGATGAGCGCTGCGTTGCGCCCACCGATCCTGAATCCAACTTCGGCGTCACCAAGGAGCTGCTGCTGGACAAGGTACCGCTGCCCGCATCGCAGGTCTATCGCATGGAAGGCGAACTGGACCCCCAGGAAGCCAGCTCGCGTTACGAAGCCCTGATCCGCAACACCTTCAAGCTGGAAGGCGCCGAGACCCCGGTCTTCGACCTGGTGCAGCTTGGCATGGGCGACGACGGCCATACCGCCTCACTGTTCCCGCACACCGCGGGCATCGACGAGATGGGCCGTATCGCCTTCGCGAACCACGTTCCGCAGAAGAACACCTGGCGCATCACGCTCTCGTGGCCGGTTATCAACGCCGCCCGCGAGGTCGTCTTCCTCATCGAAGGTGCCGCCAAGACCGAGGTTCTGTCGCGCGTTCTCACCGGTCCGAAGGATGTTGAGACGTTGCCCTCGCAACTGATTCGCCCCGCAAATGGTAAGCTGCTCTTTTTGCTGGATACGGTCGCGGCGGCGAAGCTGCCCGCGCCCAATGGCGGCACCATGGAGTGGGTTGGATGATTCTTGCAGGCGACGTCGGCGGTACAAAAGCACACTTAGCTCTCTTTGATTTCACCGGCGGACGCCTGCACATGCTGTGCGAGCACAAGTTCCCCTCGCGTGATTTCAGTGGTGTGGAAGATGTAGTGAAGGCCTTCATCCAGAAGGCGAAGTGCGATGATGGACAAACCATCACCGCAGCCTGCTTCGGCGCTCCCGGCCCGGTCATCGACCAGCGCATGGAGCCCACCAACCTGCCCTGGAAGCTGGACGCACGTGCCATCTCGCGCACCTGCGATATTCCGCACGTCCTTCTGCTCAATGATCTTGAGGCCAATGCTTACGGCATTCCCGAACTGGAAGCCAGTGACCTGGTGACGCTTTACCAGGGCGATGCGTCGGCGGTCGGCAACGCGGGGTTGATCTCCGCCGGTACCGGACTGGGCGAAGCTTTGCTCATCTGGAACGGCAAGCGCCACATCCCGGTAGCCAGCGAAGGCGGCCATACGGACTTTGCCGCGCGCACGCCGGACGAGATTGAGCTGCTGCAGTACCTGACGGCAAAATTGAACGGCCGCGTCAGCTACGAGCGCGTCATCTCCGGGCTGGGACTGATCAACATCTACACCTTCTTCCGCGATGTGAAGAAGCTGGATGAGCCGCAATGGCTGAAGGACCGCATGGCCACCGAAGACCCGAACCTGGTCATCGGCACCTGCGGTGAGGATGGATCGAGCGAACTGTGCGCGGCCACGCTGAACCTGTTTGCCGGTGTCTATGGCGCAGAGGCAGGCAATATCGCGCTGAAGGTCCTGGCGCGCGGCGGTATCTATCTGGGCGGAGGGATCTCACCCAAGCTGCTGAAGACGCTGCAGAATGGAACCTTCCGCCAGGCTTTCCTGGCCAAGGGCCGCCTGTCGCCGCTGCTGGAAACCATCACGGTGCGGGTCATCCTGAACCAGAGTTGTGCCCTGCTGGGCGCCGCGGCTTACGCAGAATCACGCGCAGCCGAATTCTCAGGTACCAGCGAACGCGCGGCATCGCGCCAGCAGTAAGCCGAATCAATCAAATAAAGGCACGCCCCCTCATTGGGCGTGCCTTTGCCTTTCTTGTGTTTTGCCATTCTGGAAGGATCTGCATTTCAAAACAATGGCTCTCCCTTGTAATTCGGGTAGAACCGTGTTTCTGGAAGAAGTCTCAGGTAGCTCGCGAAACCTCCCCGGCTCTGGTATCGTCCTTTCATTCAACAGATGCGAATTCAGCTTTCCGTTTTCCTTGCTGCACTTTGTTTCCTACCCTCTGCACACGCACAGCGTCTCCCCGCGCATGCGCACCCGTCGCATTACGCGCTGACGATTACGCCTGATCTAAAGACGGCGGTCTTTACCGGCGAAGAGATAATCGATCTCACGCTGGATACGCCCTCCAGCACCATTACGCTGAATGCGGCAGAGATCCAGTTCCAGTCCGTGCAGGCTGTGGGGCAGACCGCCAGCGTTTCGCTCGACGAGGCAAAGGAGCAGGCCACCTTCACCTTCGCAAAACCGCTGCCCGCTGGCCCTGTTGCACTGCATATCCAATACACCGGCATCCTGAACGACAAGTTGCGCGGCTTCTATCTCTCCAGGACGCCCCAGCGCAACTACGGCGTCACCCAGTTTGAGCCAACCGACGCGCGGCGCGCCTTCCCCTCGTTCGATGAGCCCGCCTTCAAAGCCACCTATGACATTGCTCTGGTGCTGGACAAGGGCGATACCGCCATCTCCAACACGCAGGTCGTCAGCGATAAGCCCACCTCTGACAACAAGCACACGCTCACCTTTGCCACGACGCCGAAGATGTCCACCTATCTTGTCGCCTTCCTCGTCGGAGAGTTCAGGTGCTCTACCGGTAAGGCCGATGGTGTGCCCATCCGCGCCTGCTCCACACCGGACAAGGTGAAGTACACGAAGTACGCGGTTGAGTCGGCCGAGTCTCTCCTGCACTACTACAACCAGTACTTCGGCATTCCATATCCGATGCCCAAGCTCGACATGATCGCGCTGCCGGACTTCGAAGCCGGTGCGATGGAGAACTTCGGCTGCATTACCTATCGCGAGACCGATCTGCTGGTGGACTCGAAGAACGGCTCCATCCCCGCAAAGAAGAATGTGGCGGAGGTTGTTGCGCATGAGATGGCGCACCAGTGGTTCGGCGACATGGTGACCATGCAGTGGTGGGACAACCTGTGGCTGAACGAGGGATTTGCCACGTGGATGGAGAAGAAGTCGCTGGCCGCGCTGCATCCGGAGTGGAACATGCAGCAGGACCGCGTTGAAGAGCTGAACGATACGCTCAACTACGACTCCGACCGGTCCACGCGCCCGATTCGTGCCAGGGCCGAGACGCCTGATGAGATCAACGAGCTGTTTGACGGCATTGCCTATGGCAAGGCCGGTGCTGTGCTTGCCATGGTGGAGCACTATATCGGCGCCGACCTCTTTCGCCAGGGTGTCCACAACTACCTTGCGGCGCATCTCTACGGCAACGCCACAGCGGAAGACTTCTGGACAGCGCAGACAGCCATCAGCCATCAGCCGATCGATCGCATCATGGAGAGCTTCATCAGCCAACCGGGTGCTCCGCTGCTGCATTTTGCGGATAAGGCAGAAGAGTCCCCAGCGTTGCCGCAAAGCCGTTTCTACCTGTCGCCCATGGAAATGAATCGTCCGGTTGCAGGGCGTACGCAGGAGTGGACGGTTCCCATCTGCCTGAAAGGCGTCGCAGCGGACCTTTGCCGCGTGATGGATCCGTCTGAAAAGAATGCGACCATCCCGGAGCCGTTCTTCTTCGCCAACTCCGGCGCTACAGGCTACTACCGTGCTGTCTACACGCAGCAGCAATACAACAACATTCTGCAAACGCTGGAAGCGCGCTTCTCCCCCGCCGAACGCATGCTCTTCCTGGGTGAGCGAGAGGCACTGATGAGGGCAGGGCTTACGCAGGCGGCGGACTACCTGAACCTTCTCCGCATGGTGAAGAACGACAGCAGTTCTGCCGTAATGGGAACCGTTGCCGGCGGGTTGATCGGCGTGGACGCGCGCATTGTTTCTGACGAAGATCGACCGCGCCTGCAGGCATGGATTCGTACACAATATCGCCCGGTGTATGAGGCGCTCAGCAAGCCCTCGAAGCAGGACAGCTTTGAGAAGCAGAGCCTTCGCGCCACGCTCTTTGGCCTGCTTGGCTTTGCAGAAGACCCGCAGATCATCGCCGAGGCCAAACGTATGACCAGCCTTCTGTTCCGCGGCAGGATCGCGCTTGATCCTTCCATGACGGGTACAGCACTGGCGATTGCCGCGCGTAACGGCGACCCCTCGCTGTACGAACAGGTGCTGAAGGCATCGCAGGTTGTGAAGGATCCCGGCCTGCAGGCGGACTTTCAGCACACGCTGGCTCGCTTCAGTAATCCCGCGCTGGTCAACGAGACGCTGAAGTATGCCGTATCCGGCGAGGTGCGCACACAGGATAGCTGGATGCTGCTCTCCATCCTGCTCTCGCGGCCTGACACGCATACGCAGGCATGGGAGTTTGTGCAGCAGAACTGGCCCCAGGTGCAGGCCTCGCTGACCACCAGTTCCGGCGCGCGTATCGTCTCAGCCGTTGGCAGCTTCTGCACGCAGAACGAACGCACGCAGGTCGAGCGTTTCTTCACGGAGCACAAGGTTGACGCAGCGCAACGCACCCTGAAGAAGTCGCTGGACGCCATGGATGCCTGCATCGCCCTGCGTGCCAGCCAGCAGAAGCCGCTCTCTGCGTGGCTGGACGCGAACCGGTAGTTGTACTGCTAGTTGTTCAGGTCGGTATCGGCGGTGCCAATTCGGCCGGTTGCCGTCATGCGAAGCGTGAAGCGGGCGCGCACTGCCTTGTCGTTGTGCTTCATGTGGTAGCGCAGGTTCAGCTGCTTGAGCAGGGGGCCGGTCGGCGGAGCATCCGCCCCGGCGGAGATCTTCATGCTGCGTGCATCGCGGTCAATCTCCTTGCCCTTCTTGTCGAACTGCGTACACATCAGGATCAGCTCGACGCGTCGCGGCTCCGTGTCCGTGGCATAGCTCCAGGGAACATTGCGCGGCTCGACATGCAGCAGAAAAGTATCGGGCGCGGTGGTGTCCTTCTCCAGAGTGACGGGAACGCCGTCGTACACCATCTTGCTGCTCTCTGCCGCGACAAGGTCGGTCATCAGCCGCCGTGACGGGTTCGTCGGATCGACACGGCCCGGACCATACGCCAGGAAGTAGCCTTCGCGCGTCAGCACCTTCGTTCCGGGGCGATTCACGGTCACCACGATCTTGCGGAACTTCTGCATATCGCGTGAGGTGTCCGTCGGCCGGTAGGTCAGCGTGTAGAAGCTGGCGCCATCCTTGATTGCGGCGCCAATCTCCGTATCCACATCGTTGCGGCCATACAGCGCTGCTCCTCCGGTGGATTTGGCCAGGGCGGCAAACTGGTAGTTGCCACCCATCGGATCGTTGAACGCAGCGGCATTGCCATACTTGCCGGGGTCAATCATCACGCCGGCAGGGTCAATGGTGTACAGCGTAATGCGGGCATCGCGCAGGGTATTGACGGCGTCCTGAAGGGCGTTGTCCACGCGGCGCTGCTGGTCCACGGCGGCGTTGGCAAAGTTAAAGGGAGGAAACCCTCGGCCTACCCAGATCATGTTCTTGTGGCCAAAGTGGCCGGTGGTCGCCTGCGCAACACGGCGCAGCGTGATGAAGGCCGTGGCATAGCGCTCACCGATCCAGGCAAACTGGTGCGTCTGCCAGGGATATGCGACAAAGTGCTTGTCCAGGGCCTGGATCAGGGCCTGCTTGTCCTGCGTGTAGTCCTTCACCACGTTCAGGTTCTGCAGGTCGACCGCCAGCAGCATGGTTGGAATCTCCAGCTTGTCCGGCTGCTTCTCCAGGAACTTCTTCAGCGAGTACCGCGCGAACGCCATGTCTTCAAAGCGCGTGTTGAACTCATCCAGAACAATAATGTTGACCGGCGCGCGTGGCGCCATCTTGTCCAGCTCAGCGGTGGAGTTGATGGTGAGCGATGCTGCCGGAACACTGGCTCCCGCATGCTCAAAGTTCAGCACCTGCTGCGGCTCACCCATCTCCGTGACGGAGAAGTCTTCCTTGCGCAGGTCGGGGATGGGGTTGCCCTTGCCGTCGACAACCACCGCGTCCAGAATCACCAGCCGCGTGTTGCGCTGGATGGTGTACGTTCCGTTCGGCTGCTGCTGTGCCGGGGTGGTGGGCTGCTGGGTGCCGGCAGGCGCTTGCTGTTGTGCCGGAGAAGGCGGTGTCGTACCGGCCGGGTCCTGTCCCATGGCTTGCACGGCCGCTGTTGCCAGCACAGCAGCCAGAAATAGAGTTCTCATCGGTGTCACCTCTGTCGTGTGCTTCCCGTATATGTGCGCCCGTTTGCCAGAAAGTTCGTTGGAGCGCGGTAACCAAGTCTGACACATGAAACGCCAATAGGTTGCGTTGCCGACAGAGGTTTCTATCCCGTTGATCGGCCTTGCCATGCTTCGCAGGGCAAACCACCGTTATCTTCCTGCGTTTTCAGTCTCCAACAATTGCTGAACTCGAATGCGGATCTCATCCCGGATCGCACGCACCTCCTCCAGCGGCAGACCTTTCGGATCGCGTAGCGGCCAGTCGTCCCGCCTGAGCCCGGGCACATAGGGGCATTGATCGCCACAGCCCATGGTGATCAGCAACTGGGCTCCGCGTGCCAGCTCCTCGGTCAGCTTCCGTGGTGTTGCCGTGCTCAGGTCGATGCCCACTTCTGCCATGACCTTCTGAACCTCAGGATGCACGCGCGCTCCGGGCGCCGTCCCGGCCGAGATCGCCTGCGCCTTTGCAGGGTCCGCTCGTTGATTGAAGAAGGCCGCAGCCATCTGCGAACGTCCGGCGTTATGCACGCACGCAAAGATTACCTTGAACATGTGTGTCTCCTAAGACGAGGCATGGCTGGATTGTGCGGGAGCGCCGCCGCTCTTCGTGGAGGGCTTCAGAGCGTAGATTTTCACGCTGGCCGCGCTCCGGTTCACATCGTACTGCGAGAGTGTATGCCGCAGCTCTTCATGAAAGGTTGCAGGCGAAGGCGTGCAACAGGAGGTCGCGTCTCCCTCCATGGCCGGGGAGCAGCACCCTGCCTGATTCTCCACCTTCGCATAGGCATTCAGGTCCGCTCCGCTATCGACAATCTGAATATGTTCCAGACCCGCCAGAGCAAGCCCCTTGCGATACTCCTCGATCAGGATGGCTCCAGCAATGCAGCCGACGTAGGCCGCCATACTTGTTGCAATCGCCTCCGGCAGTGGCTCCTTGAGTGCGATATCGCTGATGGCAACACGGCCACCAGGCTTCAACACACGCGCAATCTCGCGGAAAACGGCCTGCTTGTCCGGGGCCAGGTTCACCACGCAGTTGCTGATCACGCAATCGACGGAGGCGTCTGGCAGGGGGATGCAGTCGATGGTCGACTGGTAGAACGCAACGTTGGTGTATCCACCGGAAGCAGCATTCGCACGGGCACGGTCGACCATCGAAGGTGTCATGTCGACTCCGATGGCGCGCCCCGTGGCCCCGACCATCCGGGATGCGAGAAAGACATCGAGACCTCCGCCCGATCCCAGGTCGACCACTACTTCGCCGGGACGAAGATTGGCCGTCGCCGTGGGGTTGCCGCACGAAAGTCCCATGTTGGCTTCCGCTGGAATCGACATCAGTTCCTCGGCCGTATAGCCAAAGGCTTCCGCAACCGCGCGTACGCCGTCATCCTCGCTTGAGAGCGTGCTTTTCGCTACGGCACCGTATTTTGATCTGACGGAATCCAGCACGTGTTCTGTCATGTTTTTCTTCTCCGGTGACATATTCGCTTATACGACTATATGTCTTGATTTCATATTCGTCAAAGCGTATAAGTTCAACATGGCCGCGAAACAAGCTTCTTTCAATATGGAACTCTTCTTCCAGGCCCTCGGTGACAGGACGCGTCTGCGGCTGCTCAACCTGATGGACGACCAGGAGATCTGCGTCTGCTATTTCGTCGAAATACTGGACCAGGCGCAGCCCAAGATTTCGCGGCATCTGGCGTACCTGCGCCGGGCGGGAATCGTGGAGGCGAGGCGGGACGGCAAGTGGATGCACTATCGCATCGTGATGCCTGCGAACATCGGTGCAGCCCAGGTGCTGCGGCAGACGCTTGCATGGATGAAGGAAGAAAAGTCGATGCAGAATGACCGTTCCCGGCTGACCAGGGCGTGCTGCAGTCCGGCAAAATTTGTGTCGCTTGCAGCGGCACCTATGCCCACTCGCAACGAGATGCTGATCCCTCAAGGGGAAAGATAAATGCCGGCTATTCCTCTTACGCAGGGACGGGTCTGCGCGCCGCATCAGCGCAGGAAGCTTTCTTTCCTTGACCGCTTCCTGACGCTCTGGATCTTTCTCGCCATGGCCCTTGGAATTGCGGCAGGCCACTTCCTGCCGGGGACGGCGGTCTTCGTGAACCGCTTTCAGTCCGGCACGACGAACATTCCCATTGCCATTGGTCTCATCATCATGATGTTTCCACCGCTGGCAAAGGTGCGTTACGAGAAGCTGGGAGAGGTGTTTCGCAATCGACGCGTGCTGGCGCTCTCTCTGGCGCAGAACTGGGTGATCGGGCCTGCTCTGATGTTCGCTCTCGCGGTCCTTTTTCTCCGCGGCGAGCCTGCATATATGCGCGGCCTGATCCTGATCGGCATCGCGCGTTGCATCGCAATGGTGCTGGTGTGGAATGAGCTTGCGGAAGGCGATACGGACTACGTGGCAGGACTCGTTGCGATCAACAGCGTCTTCCAGGTGTTGTTTTACAGCCTGTACGCCTGGGTCTTCCTTGCGGTGCTGCCAGGCTACCTGGGGTTGCAGGGTAGCGTCGTACAGATCGGCATCGGGCAGATAGCCGAAAGCGTCGGCCTCTACCTGGGCGTGCCCTTTGCTGCCGGCTTCCTCGCTCGTTTCCTCCTGATTCGCAGCAAGGGAGAAGCCTGGTACACAACGAAGTTCATTCCGCGGATCAGTCCGCTCACGCTGATGGCGCTGCTGTTCACGATCCTCGTCATGTTCTCCCTCAAGGGAGACCTGATTGTGCGGCTGCCATTGGATGTCGTGCGGATTGCAGTGCCGCTGGTCCTCTACTTCTTCCTCATGTTTGCCGTAAGTTTCTGGATGGGGAAGAAGCTCGGTGCTGACTATGCGCAGTCCGCAACACTTTCCTTTACGGCGGCAGGCAACAACTTCGAGCTGGCGATCGCGGTTTCCATTGCCGTGTTTGGTCTGAACTCCGGCGAAGCCTTTGTCGGAGTCGTTGGGCCGCTGATCGAAGTGCCGGCACTGATTGGCCTGGTAAACGTTGCCTTCTGGATACGAAGGAAGTTCTTCGCCGCGGAGGATCGCCTGCCCGTGGTGCTATAGCTCCAGGTGTGGCACGTCCATCCCAAGCAGCTCTGCAATGGCCGTGACCACCAGTTCATGGTCCTCGGGCTGCGTCAGACCGCTGAGCACAACGGCTCCCAGGCATCCCGATCCCTTCAGCGTCAGGGGAAATCCTCCACCATGCGCGGCATAGTCGGCCAGCGTCAATCCCTGACGGACTTCCAGCGTGGTGTTATTTTTTGCCAGCTCCTTGCCTACGCGAAACGACGACTTCGCGAAGCGCAGTACGGTGTTGCGCTTCCGGCGCACCCAGTCCTCATTGCCCGGAGCAACAAAGCCTGTCGCCGCGTAAAACAACGTCTGCCCGCCCAGCGTGATGCTCATGGCGGTGGGACGGCTGTCGGCTGCTGCCAGTGCACGCAGACGGCTGCCGAGTTCCCACGCCGTCTCGCTGTTGAAAGAAGGGAACTGCAGCAGAGCTTCCTGCTCGGTCAGTACGCGGATCTCATCATCAAGCGTCATGGGGTTATTCAACCATCCCACCCTCCCACTATCCAACCATCCCACTCTCCATCTAGATTGGTCATGTGCCCGGACAAACCTCCACGTTGCGGCGCTGGCTGCCTGCCATCGCCATGCTCCTGCTGTCGTTTATCTCCTATGTTGACCGCAGCGTGCTGTCCATCCTGTCGCCCACCATCCTCGCGGACCTGCATCTCTCCGCGCAGCAGTATGGTGAGGCCATCCTGGTCTTCTCCCTCTGTTACATGGCCGCCAACCCCATCTGGGGCTGGATCATGGACCGCCAGGGGCTCTTCTGGACCTGCTTTGCCGCCGTGGGCATCTGGTCGCTGGCTTCCGGCAGTCATGCCCTGATGACCGGCCTGCTCACCATGAGCCTCTTCCGTGGAGTGCTTGGGTTCGGCGAGGGCGCCACCTTCCCGGCAGGCCTGAAGACGGTCAGCGAGACTCTGCCAGCCGAGCAACGGTCGTTTGGCCTGGCCCTGGCCTACAGCGGAGGCTCGCTGGGCGCAGCGCTTACCCCGCTGGTGGTCACACCGCTGGCTGTCCGTTACGGCTGGCGTTCGGCGTTTGTCTTTACGGCTGTCGTCGGAGCCCTGTGGCTGGTGCTCTGGCTTGCACTCAGAATCGCCGGAGTCTATCCGCCGAAGCATACCCAGCCCGTGGAAGAACCCGCTGCACCCATCCATCGCTGGAACCGCGACCTCTTCGCCACGGCGGCCATCTACGGCCTGGGCGCTGCTCCGCTGGCCTTCGGCCTCTATGCCACGCCGCTGTACCTGTCGCGCGTGCTGCATGTCCCGCAGGCCGCACTGGGGCACATGCTGTGGGTGCCGCCCGCCGGTTGGGAGGTCGGATACCTGGTCTTCGGCCGCCTCAGCGACATGCGCCGCCGCCGCACCACCTCGCGCCCTCTGGGCGTCTTTCTTCTGCTAATGGTGGCCAGCTTCCTGATTACGGCCGTTCCGCTGTTTACCTCGGTACCGGTCGTGCTCACGCTCTTCTTCCTGGAGATGTTCTTCGCCGGCGGCTTCGTCGTCTTCACCCTGGCCGACGGAGCCAGTGTGCAGCCGAAACAGAACACCGCCTTCCTGGCTGGCTTCTCCATCTCGAGCTGGGCGCTGCTGACCGGCCTGCTGATGCCCTGGCTGGGCCGCCTGTTCGATCAGAAGCACTACTCGGCAACACTCTGGATCGTCAGCCTGTGCCCGCCCGTGGGTGTGGCGCTGTGGCAGGCACTCAGGACGAGGGAGTAAGCCTGGAAGCAACCCCTCAGCTGCGCCGTGGCAACCAAGGTTTTCCCTTTCTTCCTTTTCATCCCGCAGCAGAGCGGAGGGATCCGCTTTTGAATCAACCTCCCCGGCAGTTTTCCACCCAAACACCCCACTTTTCCGCCGCTCGAAGAGGCGTACTCTCATCCAGGTGCGCTGTTAACCGGTCTGTAAACACGCGTCAGACCGGCCATTTTGAAAACTTCCACAGAGGTTTTCTAAGCATTTGCGCATACCCGGCAGAAATCTCCGCGATTCGCGGGGTATTCACAAAACAACTACAATAGGTTGTATAAGCCGGTTGACATGCCCAACGGACAGCGTTATTTTCACAACTGCTTCCTTATTCCGGGCCCGGTCGTTCCCATGTACGCCGCGGAAGCAAGCAGTCGAAAGACATCCGTACAACACAACCTCAGACTTCCCCCCAAGGAGCTCCCACTATGGCTGAAACACGCAAAGCCGCCGTCGCTGTCGCTGACTCTGTCGCCGCCTCGGCACCGAAATCCACCCCTGCAAAAAAATCAGCTCCCGGCCTGACCTGGCAGCGCTACTTCTCCAAGCCCGGCGTAAGTCCTTACGATGAAGTGGTTTGGGAGAAGCGCGACGCCATCATCCAGGACTTCAAGGGAAAGACGATCTTCGAGCAGAAAGACGTTGAGGTTCCGGTCGACTGGTCCATGACCGCGACCAACATCGTCGCCAGCAAGTACCTGCACGGCCAGCTCGGCACGCCGGAGCGTGAGACGGGCGTTCGTCAGCTGGTAAGCCGCGTTGCGGAGACGATTCGCGACTGGGGGAAGAAGGACGGCTACTTTGCGACGGATGCCGACGCGGACACCTTCCATGACGACCTGGCGCACCTGCTGGTGCAGCAGAAGGCCGCATTCAACTCGCCGGTATGGTTCAACGTGGGTTGCGACCGCCTGGAGCCGAACTCCGACGCGCAGAACTGGCACTGGAACCCGCACACCTGCGCCATTGAGTTCTCCGTCACCGGCTACACCAAGCCCCAGTGCTCGGCCTGCTTTATTAACTCCGTGAACGACTCACTGGACTCGATCCTGACCCTGGCCAAGACCGAGGGCATGCTCTTCAAGTGGGGTTCGGGCACGGGCTCCAACCTGTCGGCTATCCGCGGTTCCATGGAGACCCTCTCCGGTGGCGGTACCGCCAGCGGCCCGCTCAGCTTCATGCGCGGCTTTGACGCCTTCGCCGGCGTCATCAAGTCCGGCGGCAAGACCCGTCGCGCCGCCAAGATGGTCATCCTGAACGTCGAGCACCCGGACATCATCGACTTTATCGAGTGCAAGCAGAAGGAAGAGGCCAAGGCCTACACGCTGGTACAGGCCGGCTATGATGGCTCCGGTCCGGACTCTGAAGCGTATTCGTCGATCTTCTTCCAGAACGCGAACAACTCCGTGCGCGTCAACGATGAGTTCATGTCGGCCGTGGAGCGTGATGCCGAATTCACCACGAAGACGGTGAAAGACAAGGCTCCCGTAAAGACCTACAAGGCCCGCGAGATCATGAACAAGATCGCCGAGGCTACCTGGCAGTGCGGCGACCCCGGCATGCAGTACGACACCACCATCAACCGGTGGCACACCAGCAAGAACACGGCGCGCATCAACGCCTCCAATCCTTGCAGTGAGTACATGTTCCTGGATGACTCGGCCTGCAACCTGGCCAGCTTCAACCTGCTGAAGTTCCTCACGCCGGGCGGACAGTTCGATATCGAGGCCTACCGCGCCGCCATCAAGACCGTCATCACCGCCATGGAGATCCTGGTCGACAACTCGGGCTACCCGACGGAGAACATCGCGAAAAACTCGCACGACTATCGTCCGCTGGGCCTTGGCTATGCCAACCTCGGCGCCCTGCTGATGGCCTTCGGTCTTCCGTATGACTCCGACGCCGGCCGTGACTTTGCCGCCACGCTCACCGCCATCATGTGCGGCGATGCCTACTGGCAGTCCAGCCGCGTGGCTGAGCTGTGCCAGCCGCTGGCCGCAGCCACGCCGCTCACCCAGTCGGTGGAGCGCGAAGGCGGCGCCTGCCCCGGCTTCTACGTCAACCGCGAGCCCTTCCTGGATGTGATCCGTCTGCACCGCGCTTCGGTCAACGAGATCGGCAAGTCGGTCGACTCCGCCGAGGGCTTCATTGCTCCGCAGCTTGCTGACCTGATCGCCGCCAGCAAGGACTCGTGGGATGGTGCTCTCGCCCACGGGGAGAAGTATGGGTACCGCAACTCGCAGGTCACCGTGCTGGCTCCCACCGGCACCATCGGCTTCATGATGGACTGCGACACCACCGGCATTGAGCCTGACCTCGCACTGGTCAAGTACAAGAAGCTGGTCGGCGGCGGCATGATCAAGATCGTGAACAACACGGTCCCGTCGGCTCTGTTCAAGCTGGGCTACTCCAATGACCAGGTGAACTCGATCGTCAGCTACATTGACTCCACCGGAACCATCGAAGGCGCGCCCGGCATCAAGCCGGAACACCTGGCCGTGTTCGATTGCAGCTTCAAGCCCGCCAAGGGCACGCGCTCCATTCATTACATGGGCCACATCAAGATGATGGCCGCAACGCAGCCCTTCCTATCGGGCGCGATCTCGAAGACCGTCAACCTGCCGCACGATGCTACGGCGGAAGACATCGCCGAGGCCTACATCGAGAGCTGGCGCCAGGGTTTGAAGGCTGTCGCCATCTACCGCGACGGATCGAAGGGTTCGCAGCCGCTGAACGTTTCTGCCGGCGACGGCAAGGCGAAGAAGGAGGGCATTGCTGACAAGGCGACCGCCGCCATCAATGCCACGGCCGAGCTGGACCTGTCTGTGGTTGCCGCCAAGGATGCGAAGATCACCGCGCTGGAAGCTCAGATAGCGAAGCTGATTGCGCAGTCGAACCAGAACACGGATGCGTCGGATGCTTCAGCTCCTCCGCGTGCGGTTCGCCATCGTCTGCCGGCTGAACGTGCTTCGGTCACGCACAAGTTCTCCATCGCGGGGCACGAGGGCTACATTACCGTCGGCCTGTATCCGAACGGCGCTCCGGGCGAGATCTTCATCCGCATGGCGAAGGAAGGCTCCACGGTCTCCGGTCTGATGGATTCGTTCGCAACGGCCATCTCTCTCGCACTGCAGCACGGCGTTCCGCTGAAGGTGCTGAGCGAGAAGTTCGCCCACACCCGCTTCGAGCCCTCGGGCTGGACCGGCAACGAGCAGATCGGCTACGCAAAGTCGATCATGGATTACCTCTTCCGCTGGATGCAGCTTCGCTTCCTCAGCGGCCAGCAGCTTGACCTCTTCCAGGGCCTTGCCCCGGCGAAGTCGGTTCCGGTTGCAGGCACGGTAGAAGGCGCACAGGCGGCGGTGATCCCGAGCCTGGCTGCAGAGTATGAACTGCGCACCACGCCTCCGGTCGAGGGCATCGCTCCTGACCCGACGGCAACGGGCGCTCCCACGGTTGAGAGCTACGGCGTCGAAGACCGCGGCGTAGCCAACACCATCCACGCTGCCGACGCGATGAAGAGCCTGTACGACATGGGCGACGCTCCGTCCTGCTCCACCTGCGGAGCCATCATGGTCCGCAACGGAAGCTGCTACCGCTGCATGAGCTGCGGCTCAACGAGCGGCTGCTCCTAGCCGGAGGGGCGGACGCGCTTCGCGCAAACAACAAAGGAAAAGCCCCGCTGAAGCGGGGCTTTTCCTTTCGCGTAACGCGAGAACGCCGTGCCCTTAAGCAAAACGTGTTTCGTAGAAGATTCTGAAAAGAGACTGGGCGGTCTCCTCCCGAGATAAGAAAAAGAGACCTTCCGGTCGCAAATCCGGCTACTTTTTCGCCAGCGACTTTACGTAGATCACCATGTTCCAAAGGTCGTTCTCTTTCAGGCGGTCGCCTTCTCCGGGCATGTCGCCTTTGCCGCTCTTGATCAGGGTGTACAGGTCGCTGTCGGAGATGTCTTTGAGAGAGGCTGGGTCGGTCAGGTCCTTGATGGACTTCATCGGGATGTCGCCCTTGCCGTCGCCGGTGGCGCCGTGGCACATCGCACAGTCGTAACCGTACATCTTTTTCGCCTTGGCCTGGGACTCGGCGGTGGGTTTTACGGGGTTTGCCATCGCAGGCGCTCCAGCCGGCGGTGCCGGTGTGGACTGCTGTGGTGCGGGGGCCAGAGAAAGAACTGCGGGCAGGACGAGTACAAGTAAAGGCTTCACCATGCGAGCCTCCTTAATGTCGGGACGAATGCTAAGCCTTTCCCCGGTTTTTGGGGAAGAGTTTTTTTTGCCCTTATCCCAGCAGCTCCGCGTAGACGAATCCCTCGCGCTCCAGCACCTCGCCGGGTGTAACGGCGATCTCCCGGGAAAGCATGGGGCCGGCCGAGACGAAGGTGTGGAACTCCCCGTTCTCGCCGCAGGGGTCAACGCCCGTGGGCAGGGAAGCGATCAGATCGCGGCTCCACTGCTTTCCAGCCAGCTCTGCCGGAAGCTTGCGCGGGTCCAGGCAGGCGATGCGGGCTTTTACGCCGGCGACCAGCATCTGTTCGGCCAGCAGGTCCGTTGGAATGCCCCAGACCGGGAACAGGGGTTGCAGACCGGTGCCGGTGAGCATGCGTTCGCGGTAGGCGCGAATCTCCTCAAGGAACAGGTCGCCGAAGGCAACAGCCTCAAAGCCTTCCGCAATTGCGCGCTGGCAAACGGCCGCCATACGCAGTTCGTACTCTTCGTTAGGACAGGGCCAGGGCAGCGGCACCTTCCACAGCGGAAGACCTGCCGCGGCGGCCTGGCGATCCAATAACTCCTCGCGCACGCCATGGATGGCGATGCGGTGGAAGTGTTCGTTCACGGTTGTCAGCAGCGCGCCAACCTGCCACTCGTTCTGCTCGCGCAGCAGCTTCAGGGCCCAGGCGGAGTCTTTGCCGCCGCTCCAGCTCAGGATGCATTTCTTCATAGGCCTATTGTCATTTACCGTTCACAGTTCTTGGAAGATGCGAGTTTTTCCTAGGGAAATGCCGCTGTTAACGCAACATTCATACTTCCGTTAACGAGCCGTAATGGGTGCTGGGCGAAGCTTTGAGCTATATGAAACTATTCAGGCTTGCCCTCCTGCTTGCCGTTATTTGTATCCCGTCATTTGGCCAGATGACGACCGCACGCCTTATCGGTACTGTGACCGACCAGAGCGGCGCTGTGATCTCGAACGCAACTGTAACCGTCAAGAACACCCGCACCGGCCAAAGCCGCACGGTGACCACCAACGGCGATGGCCTCTACATCATTCCTTCGCTCGTGCCCTCTGAGTACGACGTCAAGGTTACGGCGAGTGGATTCGCCGATGCCGAGGCAACCGGTGTAACACTGGCCGTCGGTCAGGAGCTGGTGAAGGATATCGCTCTGCCGGTTGCCGGCAGCTCCACCTCCGTCATGGTGGATGCCGGTCAGATCATTGCGCTCGACACCTCTTCGGCTCGCATCGGCGCCAATGTCGCCAGCCGCGAGATTGAAGACCTGCCCATCAATGGCCGCCAGGTCTCGCAGCTGTACCTTCTGGCTCCCGGCGCCACCAATGTGGGCTCCGGTAACTTTGGCGAAATCCGTTTCTCCGGCCGCGCGGTTGAGCAGAATGTCCTGCGCCTGGACGGTGTAGAAGCCACGGCGCTGATCAGCGCTGTTCCGGGCAACCTGAACGGTGAAGCCAACTCGATCTTCCGTCTGCAGCAGTCACTGGAAGCCATCCAGGAGTTCCGCGTGGACTCCAACAGCTACCCGGCTGAGATGGGTACCGGGACCGGTGGCCAGATCAGCTTTGTCACCAAGTCCGGTGGCAACATGTTCCACGGATCGGCGTTTGAGTATGTGCGTAACGACTTCTTTGACGCGCGTAACACCTTCAACCGCCGCAACACGGCCAACAACTCGCCGAAGTTCCGCCTGAACCAGTTTGGCGGTTCGGTGGGCGGTCCCATCATCAAGGACAAGCTCTTCTTCTTCGGTGTGTACGAAGGTCTGCGCCAGTACTGGAATGTAGCCTCGACCGGCAACACCATCTCGAACTACACCATCTCGCGTATCCCGGTGAACTCGCCGATCCGCAACCTGGTGGCTGCGTATCCGCTGGACCCGAATCCGATTGCGATCGAGCAGCCGGGTGTGACCTTCACCGACGGTACGGTCAACGGTGCAACCGGTCGTGAGCTGGTTTCGGTCAGCCGCGCGGTTCCGTACTCGCTGACCGAGAACTTCGCCGCGGCCCGCTTCGATTACCACATCAACGACAAGTACAGCGTTTATGCCCGCTTCAACCGCGACCAGGGAACAGCGAACTCCACGCAGGACCCCGCCGGCGGCCTGACGCAGAACAAGTACATTCCGCAGAACGCGGTGATCGCCCTGAACCAGGTCCTCTCGGGATCGATGTTCAACGAGACCAAAATCGGTCTGAACTACGTCAAGACGCGCGTCAATGGCGTGAGCGGCGCAAGCCCGAATGCTGACCTGAGCGCCAGCCTGTTCAGCATCGCCAATGCCGTCAAGCCCGGTGGCCTGGTCACGACTTCGTCCAGCTTTACCGGCCGTGGCGCACCATACACCGGCTGGAGCATCTCGCCGATCGACAACTTTTCGATCATCAAGGGCAATCACAACCTGAAGTTTGGTTTTGAGTCCCGCATCATCAAGATCTACAACGACCAGCTGGGCGGCACGCAGTACACCTTCAACAGCGTGACCAACTTTGTGAACAACACGCCGGATCAGACCGCCTTCAACGGCGATCTGAGCGCGCTGAGCCCCTTCAGCGGCCTGTCGGGTGTGGCCCAGATGCGTCAGAACTACTACATCGGCTACGCGCAGGATGAGTGGAAACTCAAGCCCACCCTGACCCTGTCGTATGGCGTTCGCTACGAGTACTTCCAGCCCCTGCACGAAGTCAATGACAAGTATGTGTTCTTTGACATGACTTCGGGCACCCTCTACTCCAGCGGCCGCGTTTCCGCGTTCCCGAAGTACAACAAGAGCTGGTTCGGCAGCTCGACCAAGAACTTCGGACCGCGCGTCGGCCTGACCTGGGCTCCCGCTTCGCTGCACAACAACACCGTGGTTCGCCTGGGTGCCGGTATCTTCTACGGTCCCGGACAGACGGAAGACCAGGTACAGCCTGAAGCCAACGACCGCGTAGGCCGCACGCTGACCGGCGCCGCCGGAGCTTATCCGGTCAACACGACTGCGTTGCTCGCAGGCTTTGACGCCAACAACCTGTCCGGCTTCCAGCCGCGCGCTTACGCTCCGTACTACCACCTGCCGGAGCGCATTGCGACCTACACCTTCTCGATCCAGCAGCAGCTGCCGGGTCAGATGCAGTTGATGGTTGGTTATGTCGGTTCGCAGGGACGCAACCTGTTCCTGCGCTCCATCACCAACCGCATCGTGAGCGTGAACACCAACGCCTCCACCGGCGCGGGTTCGGCAGTGCGCGAGTTCGGCAGCCGCTACGGCGAAATCGACTACAAGACCTCCGGCGGTACGGACCACTACCATGCTCTGCAGTCGACCTTGCAGCGCCGCTTCAAGCAGGGCCTTTCGCTGGGTATGCAGTACACCTGGGCGAAGGAGCTCGGCACCACCTCCGGTTCCAACGAAGCCAGCACCGCGCAGAACCCGTACGACTTCCGTATGGAGTACGGCCGTGGCAACTTCGATATCCGCCACAGCTTGAACGTCTCCGTGCTGTATGACCTGCCGGTAGGCCGCGGCAAGGCTGTCGATTTCGGCACCCTTGGCAACGCAGTGGCCGGTGGATGGCAGATGGGCGGCATTGTGAACTTCCGCTCGGGCCTGCCGATCGATGTCCTGGCAACGCGTCCTGATATCGCCTACGTGGGCACGCCGGTCTCCGGCAGCTACGCCGGCAATGTCTACTCCGCTCCGGTGTTGGATTCGTCCTGCCCGGGCTACACCAACGGCACCACCACGGTAAACGCCGGCGTCTGCACCACGGCTGTGGTCAACGTTCCGGGCGGTGGCAACACGCGTAACATCCGCCGCGTAAACCTGGTAGCGGGTGTGAATCCGTACACGAACGTAGGCAAGCAGCTGCTGAATCCGGCCGCCTTTACTCTGCCGGCTCCTGGCAGCTTCGGAACCCTGCGCCGCAACGGTCTGAATGGCCCGTCGATGGCGCAGCTGGATATGACCCTGGAGAAGACCTTCGCGCTCACCGAGCGCGTGAAGTTCAACTTCAAGGCCGAAGCCTTCAACGTCTTCAACCACGCCAACTACGCCGTTCCGGGAACCATCCGCTTTGCGCAGGGCATCGGCACGGGCGGCACCAAGACCTCGACCAACACCATCAGTGCAGGTGTCCAGCCTGGCCAGGCCTACTCGACCGGAACGGCGGGCAGCAACTGGGGCACGCTGACCTCGACGGTGGGCAACCAGGTGGGTCAGGGCGCCAACCGCCAGATCCAGCTCTCGGGCCGTATCAACTTCTAACCCCAAAGCAGCACCACTTTCATGCGGCGTACCCGGTTTTTGGGTGCGCCGCATGTTTTTTGCCTGTTTTTCGCTTGACTCGCGGTTTTTACCGGGGTTACTCTTTGCGCAACTTCATTGGCAAACCTCGCCAACCCGTTCCGGCTCCCGATTGCGCGTTGCGCAGCGTGGTGGCTGGATGCGGCATCTAACTCCCAGAGCCAATCAACCTTTACCGCCGTAGCAGCTGACGGAGGTCAGCATACTGCTTGATGAAAAAAGCGCTTGAGATCACGCCCAACATCGAGCCCCTGTTCGGGACCCGCGACGAAAACCTTCACCTGATGGAAAAGGCCCTGCGTGTTGCCATTGACCTGCGATCGGATGCAGTGATGGTGACCGGCGACCCGGATGGCATCGCCCGCGTCGAGAAGATCTTCACGGACTACGACCAGCTTTGCCACCAGGGTGTGATGCTGCAGAACGGCGAACTGCACGGCATGCTGAAACTGGTGGTGGCTGACCCTCGCATTACCCTGCGCGGCCTGGTGGAGAGCGGCAAGCAGCGCTCTACCGGAGCCAAGCGAACGGTACAGCCGCGCTCTCCTAACCAGCGCAAGTACATTGAGCTGATTGAACAGAACGACATGATCTTCGGCATCGGCCCGGCCGGCACCGGCAAAACCTATCTTGCCGTGGCCATGGCGGTTGCCGCGCTGATGTCGAAAAAAGTCAGCCGCATCATCCTCGTCCGCCCGGCGGTGGAGGCTGGGGAACGGCTTGGCTTCCTTCCCGGATCGCTGCAGGAGAAGGTTGATCCCTACATGCGTCCGTTGTATGACGCCCTGTATGACCTTCTGGACCCGCCCCGCGTCGACAAGATGCTGGAGACCAACGTGATTGAGATTGCCCCGCTGGCCTTCATGCGCGGCCGCACGCTCAATGACGCCTTCATCATCATGGACGAGGCGCAGAACACGACCAACGAGCAGATGAAGATGTTCCTCACCCGCCTGGGAGCCAACTCCAAGGCCATCATCACCGGCGATCTGTCGCAGATCGATCTTCCGAACCCGAAGAAGAGCGGCCTGCTGGAGGCGTTGCGTGTGCTGGATGGGGTGGAGGGCCTTGGCTTCTGCCACTTTGAGGACGCCGACGTGGTGCGCCACCACCTGGTGCAGCGCATCGTGCGTGCTTACGACAGTCATACGCGCGAGCAACAGCAGCTTCCGCTGGGGCTCGAAGGCTCCGTTGGCGAGGGGATGCCGGCAGCCGAACCGGCCAAACGCATCTCAAAGCCGCAGTAGAACGCTTCGGATCGAGTACCATCATGGAAAGAGGGCGTAACGCCCTCTTTCCTTTTTCTGCATGATTCGCATCGAACCACAAGAGATGCCTGCTGCCATCGAGCTCGACCGGACCCGTCTGTCCCGCTACCTGCTGCGCGCCCGCCGCGCCGTAGGGCTGGAAGGGCAGGTGGACGTACTGTTGACCGACGACAAGACCATCAAGCGCCTGAACCGCGACTTTCGCGGGAAGAACAAGGCTACGGACGTGCTGAGCTTTCCCGCCGGAGACTTCGCCGAGGGGCTGGCAGGCGATCTTGCCGTCTCGCTGGATACAGCGGCGAAGCAGGCCAAACGCTTTGGCCTGACGCTCGAAGACGAGGTGAAGACCCTGCTGCTGCATGGCACCCTGCACCTGGCCGGATATGACCATGAGGTCGACAACGGCGAGATGGCCGCGGAGGAAGCGCGTCTACGCGCGAAGCTGCGGCTGCCCAGCAGCCTGATTGCCCGCGTAGAAGGCCCGGGCAAGCGTGTAAAAGGAGCTGCGCGATGAATTACTGGGCGTTGAGCTCGCTGATTCTGCTGCTGGTCATCCAGACGCTGGCCTCCTACATCGACCGAGTCTATTCGGAGATGGGAAAGTTCCTCTCTCGCGACTTTCAAGAGAATGTCGATGCGTGGACACGTGCCGTTGAGCCCAGGATGATTCTTGGCCGCGACACGCTGTCGCTATCGGCCTCAGTGCTGCGACAGGTGACGCTTGCGGCGATCGCCGTGCTCTTCGGAGCCAAGCTCTACAGTTCGTTTGTCCTGCTTCCCCTGCTGCATCACGGCCCTGGCCTGCCGGACTTCGTGATGACCGCCGTGGAGCTGGTCGGCATTGTCATCCTGTTTGACCGCCTGGTTCCGTACCTGCTGTTTGTACGGACCAGGGGCCTTTGGATCGCCTACCTGCGCCTGCCGCTGGTGCTGGTTTTTCTTATCCTGTTGCCCATCACCATGTTCCTCAGCCTGCTGATCTCCATCATCGCCCTGGCGGAGCCGGAGGAGCAGGAAGAAGAGGAGAATACCTCGGAGGGCGTGGATGCGCTGCTCGAAGCCGGGGAAGAAGAGGGCATTCTGGAGGAGAGCGACCGCGAGCTGGTGCGCAGCGTCGTGGAGTTTGGCGACATGGTGGCGCGCTCCGTCATGACGCCACGGCCGGAGATGTTCTGCGTGCCCGCGACCATGTCGCTTGAAGAGTTCACCACCGTCATGCTCAAAGAGGCCTACTCCCGCGTACCGGTCTACGGGGAGTCGATCGACGTGATCACCGGGATCGCCTTCGCGCGCGACCTGCTGGGTATTGCTGACGCTGACGCCGGACAGGCGACCGTTGCCAGCATCCAGAAGCCAGTGGCCTTTGTGCCGGAAACCAAGAAGGTGAACGAGCTGCTGAAGGAGATGCAGCGCGCCAAGCAGCACATGCGCATCGTAGTGGACGAGTATGGCGCCGTGGCCGGTCTCATCACCATTGAAGACCTTCTCGAGGCCATTGTCGGGGACATTGACGACGAACACGATGTCGAGGAAGAGACCAACGAGCCCGTGGGCAGCGCCGCCACCGGTTGGTCTGTTCCCGGACGTTTTGAAGTCTCGCGGCTGCGGGAGCTGTTTCAGCACGAGGAAGACGAAGACCCTGTCGATCTGGAGCTTCCGGCCGACGTGGAGGCTACCACCGTTGGAGGCCTGGTCAGCGAACTGGCGGGGCATATTCCGCATTCGGGCGAGGTGGTAGAGGCCGGCCGGCTGCGGCTGGAGGTGCTCTCTTCCACCGACCGCCGGGTCCAGCGCGTAATGGTCCAGATGGCAACGCTCGCCAATACGGCGGATAATCAATAACGATGCCTATTCGTTCCGGATTCGTTTCCATCGTCGGCCGCCCCAATGCCGGCAAGTCGACGCTGGTGAACGCGCTGCTTGGCCAGAAGGTGGCCATTGTGACGCACAAACCGCAGACCACGCGCAACCGCATTCAGGCGGTGCTCGAGGTTCCACTTAAGAAAAAGACCGCGCGTGTACCCGGCCACCCCGCCGCCCAGATTGTCTTTGTTGATACGCCGGGAATCCACAAGCCCACCACGGAGCTGGACCGCCGCATGATGCAGGAGGTCCACGATGCCCTGGAGAGCCGCGATGTGGTCGTCCTTATGGTGGATGTGACCCACCGCCTGCCCAAACCCGGCGAAGAGCCGACCGGCAAGGCAAAGCTTTCGCTGGATGAGCACAACTTCACGCTGGGCCTGGTGAAGAAGCTGGACTGCCCGGTGATCCTTGCGCTGAACAAGATTGACGAACTGCCGCGGGAGATACTGCTGCCGCAGATCGCCTACTGGCAGCAGCAGCACAACTTTGCCGCGGTCATTCCCATGTCGGCGAAGAAGAAGGATGGCCTCGACACGCTGATTGAGGCCATCATCGCGGTTCTGCCGCTGGGCGAACGTTACTTCCCGAAGGACCAGATCACCGACCAGCCGGAGCGCTTCCTGGTCGCCGAACTCATCCGCGAGAAGGTGCTGATGTTTACCGGCGAAGAGGTTCCCTACGCCACGGCGGTGGTGGTGGAGCGCTTCGAGGAGCCCGTGAAGAAGGGCGCCGCGACCAAGATCGCCGCTGCCATCTATTGTGAACGCACCGGGCAGAAAGCCATCCTCATCGGCAAAGGCGGCGCCATGCTGAAGCAGATTGGCACCGCGGCCCGTAAAGAGATGGAGTACGTGCTGGGCGGCAAGGTCTTCCTGGAGCTGTTTGTGAAGGTGCAGGACGACTGGCGCTCGAAGCGCGGCTTTATCGACGACCTGGACTGGCGCAAGCAGCTTGAAGATCTCGCCATTAAGCAGTCGAACGAAGAGTAGCAGCTTCTCTTACATTCCCCATATCTCTTGTCATCTCGACCGTAGCGAAGTGGAGAGATCCGCATGTTCAGCCGAATGCAGGGTTTCTCCACTCCGCAGAACGCCGATGGCGTCCTGCTACGGTCGAAATGACAGGTTCTTCTACAAATACAGCGTATTTTCCAGGAACTCGTTCAGGAACTTGCCCTTCGGATCGTGGTGATAGGCCAGGTTCTTGAATCGTGTCAGGTTGGGCAGGCGGCGTTGCAGTACCCGCGGCTCCATGGTGAAGAACTTGCCCCAGTGCGGCAGCGCTCCAAAGGGCTGCAGGGCGGCTTCGACCTCTGGCACAACCTTTGCGACAGCCTCCGGCTCTGCCTTCCACGTGAAGTGAATGCCAAGCGAGTCGCGCTGGTAGTTCGGGCTCATCCACAGGTCATCGGCGGCAACGGAGCGCAGCTCGGTGACGTGCAGATGGGGCGTGATCTTTTCCCGCAAAGCCTCCACCGCAAGAATAGCGTCGTACCCCATGTCGATGGGCACAAAAAGCTCGGTCTGAATCTCCGCGCCGGAGCTGGGCGTGAACTCCATGCGGAAGTGCGGCAGCCGTTCATGCCATGGGCCCGGCACTCCAAGCTGTTCGGTGCAGTTGACCGGGTCATGCCCAGCCAACGGATGCAGCCTGGTGGCGGCACGCGTCGCGCCGTAGAACTCCTCCGGAGCATATGGCTCGCCCACCCGCTGTTTCAGCCACACCTGCTGCGCGCGATGGTCCTGCCACGTGGTGAAGAGTGAGACGGAGTAGGCCGCGTCCATGATGGTGCGCAGGTTGTCCTTCAGGTGATCGAAAGAGAGGTTTTCGTAGACCGTTTGCGCCACGTCGTACGTGGGTTCTATGCGAAGCGTGATGGCGGTGACGATGCCCAGTGCTCCCAGGGCAACGACCACGCCGGAGAAGAGATCCGGATTGCCCTCGCGCGTCAGTGATACCAGTTCCCCTTTCGCGTTCAGAAAGTCGATGCCGGTGACTGCCGTGGCAAGATTGCCATGGCGCAGGCCGGAACCATGCGTCGCCGTCGCCACACCACCGACCACGGAGATATGCGGCAAGGAAGCCAGGTTGTGCAGCGCATATCCGCGCTGGTGCAGCCACGCGGCCAGCTCGCCGTAGCGAATACCTGCGCCCAGCGTTACGGTGCGCACGTCTTCATCCAGCGTGATGCCGGTCAGCTTTTCAAGCGAGACCTGCACGCCATCGCTGTCGGCAATGCCATTGAAGGTGTGACGTGTGCCCAGGGCGCGCACCTGTGCCGTGTCACGCACGATGGCCTGGGCTTCTTCGACGGTAGCGGGAGTCAGGAGAACGCTGGCGTAGTAGGTGTAATTGCCGGCCCAGTTGTTGCGTTCAGGCATGAATGTCCTTCGGAAAGCGGTTTTGCAATTCCCATTCTAGGCGGCGGTGGGAGCGTCGATTTTTATTCCTTCAAAAAGTTCTTTACTCGTACACATAGTCACGCTATCTTCGGCCCAGGTTACCCCAACAATCTGTGCAGACGAAGTATCCCGTTTCTCATCCTTTGAGGAGATTAGTGAGATGGTGTGGATGATCCGTATTGCTGCGCGTGCATGGGCATGCGCATTTGTCTTGGTGTGTCTGGCGATGGTGCCGGTTTTCGAGATGCAGGCGCAGAGCTTTGCACCTGGAACAGGAAGGGCTGGCGTTTCCAGTAGAACCGCGACGAGCCGTGCAGAATTGACAGCGGCTGACAAAGCGCAAGTGCGTGGAGCGGTCTTTCAGGGGCGTGCGGAAAAGACCCTGAATGCCACACAAAAGAAAACCCTCAAGGATGCGTATCGCGCCAAGCTTGAGCAGAAGAAACAAATCGCCCTGGCTTCAAGGTTCATCCTCTATCCGGGGACATCCTCTAGCCCGAACAATATTCAGGCGCCATCCAGTCGTATCCTGACAGCCACGGTGAACAGCTCGGTCGATATGGATGATCTATCGTTCGAGGTCTTGAATGGAACAGAAAATTACACTGCAACGGCGACGGTAGATGATACGAACTTCTCGATTCAAAATTGCGCCGGCGTAATTAACGCATCTCATCCTTGTGTGATTCCGGTGACATATAAGCCCATGAAAGAAGGCCAGGCATCCTCAACTCTCAAGGTTGTTTTTGCGCTTGCGGGTTCTCCGGGTACGACAGTCACTGTGACGGTGCCATTGATCGGAAGCGGAACTCAGACCTGTCAGACCTCTGATTTTGCGTGGCTCCCACTCACGCACAAAGATATTCGCAAGAATGTGGTTAATTGTTTTTTCAATGCGAGTGGCAGCCTTGATTTTGTCTCACAGGTGCAATATGCCTATAACCCATCCGGAAGCGCATCGACGGTAGGAGCGGATTTGCTTGCATTCAATTTTATGCCCGGAATCCAGTTGGTGCTCGGCGGGAATGGTTCAACCAACAGTTGCGACCAGCAAACGTCTGGCTCAAGCGGCACAGCGACCACTTGCGGCGGGAGCGCGGCGCAAACGAATGATGGAACGGGTTCCGTTCAACAGGCGGCCCAGGCGTTGCAGCGGGGTGGCGATTTTTACACGCGGGCTACATGGCCTATGCTCAATTGGCGCAAGCATGATTTACAAGCGCTCGCAGTGCTCTCCCCGCGCCTCGGGTTTACCGTCGCTGGTCTTGGAGATCAAACGACCGGCAGCGGTGTGAATCCACTTCCACAATTTGCAGCAGAGCTTTTTGTACAGTATGACGCGATTGGACAAGACGGAGGCAGAGATGCTCCTGCCTCCGTCTTTGTCGATTGGCGTCCCGCGTATCAGCACGTGGGAGAAGATTTTCGCCAAGCGGCAGGCTTGGATCACAAAAATTTCTATCTTTCTCAACTCGCGATAGGACTCGCGATCAAGGGAGGAATCACGATATCGGGGCAAAGATTTTTCGGACCGGCACTCTTCTTTGTGGATGGAAATGGAAAGACGTCCGAGAACAATTTTGGTGGTTGGCAAATCCGCCTGGCTATCAATCCGAAAGCTTTCGGAAAAAGCTAGTCGACCACTTGATCAAAGGTGAAAGGGCATATCGCTATTCCTTGATGTTGATGCCCAGCGCCTTCATCTTGCGGTAGAGATGACTGCGTTCCAACCCCAGCAGCTCGGCGGCGCGGCTTACGTTGCCATGCACGTCGTCGAGCTTCTTCAGGATGTAGTCGCGCTCGTAGGCTTCGCGTGCCTGCAGCAGGGTAGGGAAGTCTTCCGTGCGGCCGGGTTTTCCCTGCTCGCGGTACACCAGTACCGGCAGGTGTTTGCGTTCGATACGCAGCACGCGCGGATTGAGAATGAGCACGCGCTCAATCACGTTGCGCAGCTCGCGCACGTTGCCGGGCCAGTGGTAGTGCTGCAGGGTTGCGATGGCGTCGTCGGCGATCTCCACGCGCGGGCGGCCGTACTGCCGTCCAAACTCCAGAAGGAACTCGCGCACCAGCAGCGGAATGTCTTCCTTGCGGTCGCGCAGCGGCGGGACGAAGAAGGGAATCACGTTCAGCCGGTAGAACAGGTCTTCGCGGAAGTTACCGCGAGCAATTTCTTCCTGCAGGTCTTTGTTGGTCGCCGCGATCACCCGCACATCGACGGAGATGGGGGAGGTGGCTCCCACCGGCGTGAAGCGCTGCTCATCGAGCGCGCGCAGCACCTTGGCCTGCGTCTTCAAACTCATGTCACCCACTTCATCCAGAAACAGCGTTCCCAGGTGGGCACGCTCAAAGGTACCTGGCTTGTTCTGCGCGCCGTCGCCGCGCTGGCCAAAGAGTTCGGCTTCAATAAAGTCTTCCGGAATAGCGGCGCAGTTCAGCTCGACGAAAGGGTGTTCCCGGCGCAGCGACTCCGCGTGCATGGTGCGGGCGATCAGTTCTTTGCCCGCGCCAGACTCTCCATAGATCAGAACGCGGCCATTGGTTGGCGCCATCAGGCCAATCTGCTGGCGCAGCGCCTTCAGCGGGACCGACTGTCCGGTGAGCGACGCGCTGGTGGCAAGCTGCCGCTTGAACTCCTGGTTCTCCATGCGCAGCTGCCGCGACTGGATCGCGTTGCGCAGCACCAGCAGGGTACGGTCCAGCGAGAGCGGCTTTTCCAGGAAGTCGAAGGCCCCCAGCTTGGTGGCGCGCACGGCCGATTCGATGGTTCCGTGGCCGGAGATCATGATGACCTCTGGCGCCGAGGGCAGGTTCAGCTCCCGCAGCTTCGCCAACAGGTCCAGGCCATCGGCGTCCGGCAGCCAGATGTCGAGCAGCACGGCGTCCCACGTGCCGTCCTTCAGCAGGGCAAGACCCTCTGCCCCTGTAGCGGCGCTGGCAACATGGTACTGCTCATCGCTCAGGATGCTTTCAAGCGATGTCCGGATTGCGGCTTCGTCGTCGATGACGAGAATGTGATTCATATCTTGTTGGATGGCCAGTTAGGTGGAGGGTTGGATGTTTACGGCGTCGGACGTTGTGCCGTGTACGTCTATCTCCGATGCTACCGGGAGTTCGAGAATAAAGCGTGCACCGACGGGCGTCGCACTTTCCGCGCGGATGCTGCCATGGTGTTCCTGAACGATCTTTGCCGCAATGGCCAGTCCAAGGCCGGTGCCGCGCTGCTTGGTAGAGAAGTAGGGCAGAAACAGCCGTTCGCGCATCTCGTCGGTCACGCCGGTGCCGGTATCTTCCACCACAAGCTCCAGCATGCCCGAGGGCAGCAGGGCGGTGGAGATATGCAGCTCGCGCAGGAGCTGGTTCTGCATCGCCTCCAGTGCATTGTCGATCAGGTTGGAGAGTGCGCGCTTCAGCGCCTCCGGGTCGGCCAGAACCAGCGGCAGGGAATTCGTCAGGTCCTGGCGAATCTTCACCGCCTGCGTGCGACCGGCAAACATGGCCAGGGAATTCTGCACGATTGTGTTCAGGTCCGCGGGTCTGGGGCGCGCCATGGGAAATTCCGCCAGCGACGAGAACTGGTCGACCAGTGTGCGCAGGCTTTCTACCGCGGAAAGAATCGTCTCCGAGCTGCGGCGGATCACTGCCGGCGATGGCGATTCCAGGCCGGCCTCCTGCATTTGCGTGTCGATGCGGCCGGCGTGGCGATGAATCTGTTCGGCGGAAAGCGAGATAGGCGTGAGCGGGTTCTTGATCTCGTGCGCGACGCGGCGCGCTACTTCCTTCCATGCGGACTGCCGCTGCGCGCGCAATAGCTCCGTGGCGTTCTCCAGCACCAGCACGTATCCACGGTGGTCGTGTTCGGCAGATTCAATCAGGGCTATCGTGGCGGACAGGTTCAGGCCCAGCATCTCAAACTCTGCCGAAGCCGATCCCATGCGGTGGGACCGCTGGAAGAGCCGTGTAAACTCCGGCATGTGGTCCGCAGGGACAAAGGTGGAAACCTGCAGGCCGGTGAAGGTACGCTGTCCGCCGGGGTCCAGCATCTCGCTGAAGGCGCGGTTGGCCAGCAGCACGCGCTGGTGGATATCCAGCATGGCCACGCCGTTGGGAATGGTCTGGAGCATGGTCTCCAGCTCTTTGCGGCGGGCTTCCAGGGCGGAGTTCGCCAGGGAGATCTGCAGTGTTGACTCGGTAATCTGCGCGCGTGAGCTTTGCAGGTCGGCCGCCATGTGGTTGAAGCTGCGCACCAGCTCGCCCAACTCCTCCGTTGCGCTGGCCTCGACACGGCGGGCGTAATTGCCAGTCGCAATCTCTTCCATGGCATCCGCCAGCGCTTCGACAGGCCGTGTTACCTGGCGCGACAGGTGGAGGCCCAGCCACACGCTGGCAAACAGGGCGAGCCCCGTGATCATGAGCAGCAGCAGCATGTACTGGTTGCGGATGGAGCGGCGCGTGCGGAACAGCGTCCAGTAGGTATCGGCTGCACTGCGGATGCGGCCAACCGTGTCCGACATCCCCTGTGGCAGGGGTAACCCCACCACCACAATGTCGCCCTGCGGCTTTACCCAGGCCGTGCCCAGGGCAAAGTCCTTGTCCGCAACCGAGTAGAGCGCATCGTCGGAGCGCAGTGCGGTTTGCAGCAGCTCTGCCGCGGACGAGGCCTTTGTCCCGCCCTCGGGAAGCAACTGCTTGATTACCACCTTGCCGTTCTGCTCCTGCGGCAGCTGGAATGCGGCCAGCAGGGCATTGTTGCGGTAGACGGCGGCAAATCCGCCCTGCAGCGTGACCTCATGCTCCTGCAGGGGCGTTGATAGATCGCCACCGCTTGCGGGCAGGGAGTTCGCAATAGCCTGTGCCTCTGCCCGCGCATTGGCAGAGGCGTAGCGCGACAACTCCACGGCAATCGAGTTGGAGTCGTCGCGAAGCTGCGTTACCGGCTGTGAAAACCAGCGCTCTACCGCGCGGTTCATCAGCAGATAGCTGAAGGCAAACATAAAGGCGATGGGCAGCAGAGACAGGATGACGGCTCCCCAGACCATGCGCGCCCGCAAACGCGAGCCCAGCAGCCGGCTGCGATGCTCCGCATAGAGCTTCAGCAGGTTGCGGGTCAGCAGGATCAGCACCACCACAAACAGCAGGAAAGCGATGGTCGACAGGGCCGTAAACAGGAAGATCTGCGGGGTGGACGACGGGTCCAGGAAGTCCAGCTTGAAGGCGTTCAGCGCCGCCAGCCCCAGGAACAGGATCAGCAGGCACACGCCCAGCACGATGGTCAGGGCCTTGCGCGTTGGCGTCCCGGGGCTCATGCAATGCTGATGTTTATGGTACAGAATGCTTTATGGCTACGACGGCAATGTTCAGCGCGCGGGAAGCGGCACGGATGCTCGGTATCAGCTATCCGACGATTAAACAGTGGATTCTCAGCGGAAAACTCAAAACGGTCACTACGCCTGGAGGTCACCACCGGGTGGCGGAATCGGCCCTGAAACCGTTCCTCGCCCAGGACCGCGAGCGTCCGGCGGAGGTTTCCCGCGAGCGCTACCGCAAGGTCTCCGGCCGGAACCAGCTTCTGGGCAAGGTCGTCAGCGTCCGGATTGAGGGCCTGCTGGCCCAGGTGGTAGTCGCTGTGGGCGAGCAGCATATCAACAGCATCATTACCGCGGACGCCGCCCGCGAGCTTGGCCTGAAGAAAGGCCAGACCGTGGCCGCGCTGGTTAAGTCCACGGACGTGATGATCGAACGTGTGGAATAGCAATCCACGCCAATGTTCCGGCAAGGCACGCCAAATCACTCTATCGAGGGGTGTTTATACGGTTTCAATCGTATAAATTCGTTGCATGTTGAATTTCCCCCGTACGCTGCTTCCTGCTGTCTTTGTGTGCCTGTTTGCCTTGTCAGGGCTATCTCATGCGCAGGTGCTTGGTGAGTTGAAGGGCCGTGTCTCCGATGCCAGCGGAGCCTCCGTTGTCGGGGCAAAGGTGACACTGACGCAGACGGCAACCGGTGTCACGCGCGATACCGTCACCGGTTCCTCCGGGGAGTACAGCTACACCCAGCTCACCTCCGGCGCCTACAGCGTGGGAGTTACGCAGGACGGCTTCGCACGGCTGCAGCGCAGCGGCGTCACCGTGACCACCGGGCAGACCGTTACCCTGGACCTGCAGTTGAAGCCGGGCAGCGCGGGCGAATCTATCACCGTGAATGAAGACGCGCCCCTGCTGCAGAGCGCGACCAGCGATATTGCAACCACCATCCCCAGCCACGCCATTGTTGCGCTGCCGTTGAACTCGCGCAATTTCATCCAGCTCACGCAGATGGCTCCTGGCGTGGAACTGCCGCCTGGAACAGTGCTGCCGCGTATCAACGGCGGACGCCCGCGCACCAACGAATATCTGTACGACGGTATCTCCGCCCTGCAGCCGGAGCCCGGACAGGTTGCCTATTTCCCCATCATCGACGGCATTGCGGAGTTCACCGTGGCCGCCAACAACGTCCCCGCCGAGTTCGGACGCTTCAACGGCGGCGTGGTCAATGTGTCCACACGCAGCGGAGGCAATGCCTTTCACGGAAGCGTGTTCGAGTTCTTTCGCAACGAGGCCTTGAACGCGCGCAATTACTTTGCCGGTTCCAACGCGCGCAAGCCGCAGTACCGCCGTAACCTGTTTGGCGGAACGCTGGGCGGACCCATCCTGCGTGACCGTCTCTTCTTCTTCACGGACTACCAGGGCGTGAAGCAGCGCATCGGTGTCACGCGCATCTCTACCGTGCCGACCAATGCCATGCGGCAGGGCATCTTCACCGGAGTCGCCCGTATCTATAACCCTGCGACGACCACCACTGTGGGTGGCCAGTTGCAGCGCGCGGAGTTTGCCAACGACGTCATTACTTCGTCGTTTGATCCCGTGGCGCAGCGACTTCTCAGCCGCATTCCCACGCCCACCAGCAGCGGAGCGTCGAACAACTACACGCGCACTGCTCCGGATGACGACCACCAGAACCAGTTCGATGTGCGCCTGGATGGCGCGTTCGGAGCGAAGGATCGCGGGTTTGCTCGCTACTCCTACTACCACGAGGTGGAGAACCCCGTAACGCCGCTGCCGGAAGGCTCAGGCTCCATCAGCGGATCCGTGCTGGGCACCGGCAATGTGGCCGGCCTGACCAACGTGCTGGGCCAGCAGGTGGTTCTGAATGAGACGCACGTCTTCTCGCCCACCGTGCTCAACAATCTTCGCGTGGGCTACACGCGCCGTGGCAACTCGCAGATTGGTGTATCGCTTCCGAACTCGCCCGCCAGCGACCTGGGGATTCCCGGCATTCCCACCAACGCTGCCTTCAACAACACGCTGCCGCTGTTCACCTTTACCGGTCTGCAGCAGCTTGGCGCGAATGCCAGCACCTCGGCGCGCTACCAGACCTCCGTCAGCGAACTGGTGGAGATGGTGGTGTGGACGCACGGAGGCCACTCGCTGAAAGCCGGTGGAGACCTGCGCCGCTATGAACTGAACGCCATCTCTCCGCCGAACCCGACCGGTTCGTTCGCCTTCACCACGACCGGCACCAACACGACCGGAAGCAGCGGCGCGACGGGCGGGAATGCCTTCGCCAGCTTCCTCCTGGGACAGGTGGACAACTTCTCCATCGACCTGCAGAGCCGCACCCTGCGCCCGCGAGACTACATCCATGAGTTCTTCGTGCAGGATGACTGGCGCGTCACGCCCAGGCTGACCCTGAACCTTGGTGCACGTTGGACGCTGCACATGCCTTCGACCGAGGCGCATAACCAGGGCGCGGTCTTCAACCTGGCCACACAGCAGCTTGACTATCTCGGTGTCAATGGCAACTCGCGCAGCGCCCGGCGCCTGCACTGGGCCAACGTGGCTCCGCGTGTGGGCCTGGCGTATGCATTGGACTCGAAGACCGTTCTGCGCAGCGGTTTCGGCATCGTCTTCATCGATCAGAGCGGCATCACCACGCCCTTCACCACGCCGCAGTACCCGTTCATCCAGAATGTGCAGCAGCGTACGCAGGACGGATATGTCTCGCCCTTCCAGTTGAGCAGCGGGCCAACCGTGCAGCCGATTGCGTTGACACCGAATGCGGGACTTGGACAGAGCGTCTACACCGCGAACCGTGATGCAGGCTCCGGCTATGTGCAGCAGTGGAACCTCGCCGTACAGCGCGCCATTACCAGGAATATGTCGCTGGAAGTGGCCTACGTCGGCTCGCACATTGTGCATGTGGGGATTCCCGATTCCAACCTGAACCAGCTCACCGCCACGCAGCTTGCGCAGGGAAGAGCCCTGACCGCGCGTGTCACAAATCCCTACTATGGACAGTTGCCGGCGGGCTCCACGCTCAACACGCCGACCATCGCCGCAGCGCAGTTGTTAAAGCCCTATCCCCGCTTCCAGAACGTGGCGACGTATCGCAACAACTCCGGTACGACGAACTACAACGCCGTGCAGGCGCGGCTGGAGCAGCGTCTCTCCGACGGGCTGTATCTGCTGGTCAGCTATGCGCACTCCAAGCTGATTGACGATGCCTCTTCCGTCTTCTCGTCGACGGTGCTGTCGTCGCCCAACACCTCCTCGCTCGTCGCGGCGGACACCTATCGTCCGTACCTTGAGCGCGACTCCTCCAGTGGCGACATGCCCAACGTGCTGACGGCCAGCGTGGTCTATGACCTGCCGAAGTTCCGTGGGCATGGCGCGGCCACCACGCTGCTGGGCGGATGGACCGTGAACGTGATCGGCACCATGCAGAGCGGTATGCCGGTCACGGTGACGCAGGCCACCAACAACAACAGCTTCGCGGGAGTTGTGCTGCAGCGGCCAAACATCGTCGCTTCGCCGTCACTGCCAGCGGGCCAGCGCACGCCGCAGCGCTTCTTCAACACGGCGGCGTTCCAGACCGCGCCGCAGTTCACCTTTGGCAATGGCTCGCGCAACCCGGTACGCGGCCCCGCCTATCGCGATGCCGATGTGGCCATGGTGAAGCACACCCTGATCGGTGAGCAGACAGACGTGGAGTTCCGCGCCGAGCTGTTCAACGTCACCAACACGCCCGCCTTCTCGCAGCCCAATGGATCGTTTGGCGCAGCGGCCTTCGGCAGTATCACCAGCACCACGACTGATCCGCGTGTCGCGCAGTTCGCGGTGAGGATTCGCCGCTAAAACATCCTCAAACCTTTGTCATTCCGACCGAAGGTGCGAAGCGCCGAAGTGGAGGGACCTGCATTGATATTGCCGTAAATGCAGATCTCTCCACTTCGCAGGACGCTGTCCTGTTCTGGTCGATGACAGAACTTTAGACCGGAATCTCCACTTGCCTGCCGTCGTCGCGCGCCTTGTTGGCCTGAATGACCGCGAGCGCCGCCGCGCGGCCGATATGCACGTTCGATACCGGCTCGGCGTTGTTGCGCACGCAGTAGATAAAAGCGCGTGTCGCCGCCGTCGTCGGGTCTTCGGCGGTGGTGACGTCCACTGGCTTGCCGGCTCCTCGATAGGGCATCTCGTTGGAAGGCTTGTAGCTGGCGGTGGTGGTTACACCCTTGTCTTCATTCTTGCCGGTGGCAGCGGGCTTCACGATCTTCGCCGGCTCGTAGTAGAAGGTCGCGTCTTCCAGCGTCAGGTTCAAGGATCCCTTGGTGCCGTAGACCCACAGCTGATCGCCGCGCATGGCGTTGTTCAGCATGCTGGTGAAGATGAAGCGGCGGCCTCCCGGATAGCCCAGAACGACCTGCACATTGTCGTCTGTCTCGCGGCCATCGTGATAAGTGCAGATGGAGCCGGAAGCAATCGCTGTCGTCGGGTTCGCGTCCATGATCCAGTTGGCCAGGTCAATGTGGTGTGTTGCCAGTTCGGCGATCAGGCCAAGCGACCACGGGCGGTAGAGCCGCCAGTTGATCAGGTGCTCCAGCTTGCCGCCGGGGTCCTGCGCGGGGACGGGACGTCGCCAGTCATTGTTGCGATGCCAGTAGCCCTGGATGTGCGTGACCGTGCCAATCTCTCCCTTGGCAATGCGAGCCAGCGCCGCGCGAATCCACGGCGAGTAGCGATACTGGTGTCCAGCCTGGAAGATCTTCTTCGTTCGTCCAACCGAGGCGACCAGCTTGTCGGACTCCTCGGCATGATAGGTCATTGTCTTCTCGCCGTAGACATTGTGGCCGCTGTCCAGCGCAGCCAGCATGTGTTCGCCATGCAGGCCCAGCGGCGTCGCCACCACAATGGCGTCCAGGTCCTTGCGATCGCACAAGGCGCGGTAGTCCGTGTGGCGTGCCACTTTGTAGCCGCAGGTCTGGTCCAGTTGATCGAAGCGCGGCTCGTAGACATCGGCGGCTGCGACAATCTTCACCCCGGGCACGCGCAGAAAGCTGCGCACCAGCTCCTTGCCGCGGCTGCCCGGACCAATCACTCCCAGCCGGATGGGCGAGCTGTCGCGCGTCATTGCGGTCTGGCGGTCAGCCTCCTCCACACGCGACTGCATGGCAAAGGCGGAGAGCGGGGAAGGCGTAAGGGCGGCGGCGGAGAGCGAGCAGATCAGTTCGCGACGAGTCAGCAAGCGGTATTTTCCTCGCACGCAAGGTTAAACGACTTACCGCACCTTCGGCCAGCGCAGAGCCTGCACGCTCCCCTTGCCATTCGCTGTGCGGTACACCAGCACGCTGATTTCAGGGTGGTTGCGCAAGCTCTCTTCCACCTGTGCGGCAGGCAGCACAAAGGCTACGGTGGAGACGGCATCGCCGTCTGTGGCGCTGGGCGAAAGCACCGAGCTTTGCAGGACGCCTTCGACTGGCCTTCCTGTGCGCGGATCGAAGATATGGCAATAGCGATGGCCGTTCTGCACAAAGAACTTCTCGGTACAAGCCCCTGTGGAGATGGACAGGTCACGCAGGCGCAGCGTCTGCGGATGTTCCTTGTCCGCGGGGTTGGGAATGGTCACCGGCCAACCTTCTTCGTCCGGTGGAGCACCCAGCGCGTAGATGGTGCTGCCTCCCGTTGAGAGCAGGGCAGAGGAGATACCTTCCGCCTTCAGGCGGGCCACAACGCTGTCGACGGCGAAGCCCTTGCCGATGCTGCCGGGGTCAAGCTCCAGTGCGCGATGGTCGCGGAAGCTGACGGTGCGTGTCGCGGCGTCAAGCTGCAGATTCTGCCAGCCCGTGTCCTTCTTCGCTTTGGCGAGATCAGCTTCCCCAGGTACGCGGCCCTGCGCCCGGAAGAAACCCCACACGCGCAGCAGCGGGCCAACGGTGATGTCGAAGGCTCCGTGAGAGACATGGCTCCAGTACACCGATCGCGCGAGGAACGCGAAGCTCTCCGGGTCCGTCGTTACTGGTCCGCTACGGGCTTCGCGCGTGATGCGGCTCAGCTCGCTCTGGGGCTTGTAGTTGCTCAGCAGGTCGTCCAGCCGGTCAACCTCGTCCCACGCATCGCCAATCGCCGCGTTGGCTGTGGCTTCGTCCGCGGCATACAGGTCAAGCGTGAACTCCGTACCCATGGCGCGGTGTGTCGCGTGGAAGCGCTGCTGGGCGCTGAGTGGGCTGCAAAAGAAAACGGCGCCGCAGGCAACAAGCATGCAGCGCCGCAGGTTCATGGTGAAGTCCTTTACTGGATCAGGCGCGAGACCGGCGTGTACACGCGGTCCTGGTCCCTGGCGACAGCCTCATAGGTGCAGTGGCCCTTGTAGGTGTTCACGCCCTCGGCAATGCCCTTGTCCTGGCGGATCGCCGCTTCCGCGCCGTGCAGCGCCAGCTTCATCACGTAGGGGAAGGTCGCGTTGGTCAGCGCCAGCGTGCTGGTGTTGGGCACAGCGGCCGGCATGTTGGTCACGCAGTAGTGGACCACTCCATTGACCTCATACGAGGGGTCGGAGTGCGTGGTCGGGTGCGCAGTCTCAATGCAGCCACCCTGGTCGATGGCCACATCCACAATCACCGCGCCCTTCTTCATGTTGGCCACCATCGCCTTGGTCACCAGCTTGGGAGCGGCAGCGCCTGGAATCAGTACGCCGCCGATCAGAAGATCGGCTTCCGCCGCGGCCCTGGCGATGTTGTAGCTGTTGGAGGCAACCGTGGCGACGCGTCCGCCAAAGATGTCGTCCAGTTCGCGCAGCCGTTGCAACGACAGGTCCACAATGGTGACGTTGGCGCCCATGCCTACGGCAATCTTTGCCGCGTTGGTGCCCACAATGCCGCCGCCGATGATGGTGACGTTGCCCGGAGGCACGCCCGGCACACCGCCCAGCAGCAGGCCGCGTCCGCCATGCGCCTTGGTCAGGTACTCGGCGCCTACCTGTACGGAGAGACGTCCTGCAACCTCGGACATCGGTGTCAAAAGCGGCAGGGTATTGAAGCGGTCGCGCACGGTCTCATAGGCAATGCCCGTAACCTGCTTGTCCAGTAGCTTCTGGGTCAGGTCTTTCAGCGGAGCCAGGTGCAGGTAAGTGAACAGGGTCAGACCTTCGCGGAAGTGACCGTATTCTTTCTCGACCGGCTCCTTCACCTTGACCACCATGTCAGCCAGCCGCCAGGTGTCATAGGCAGAGCCGACAATCTCCGCGCCGGCGTTCTGGTAGTCGTCATCGGGGAAGGCGGAGAGCTCGCCGGCGTTGTGTTCCACAAGCACCTTGTGTCCAGCTTCCGTAAGAGCACGCACGCCGGCAGGGGTAATACCGACGCGCGTTTCGTGGTCCTTAACTTCTTTAGGAACACCAATGATCATTGCAGCGTAAACCTCACTTTTCAGAGTGTATTCCTCTCAACCGGCTCCGGCATCCCCCGCCGGGCCGGTCAGTGAGCGCTGGTCTCCAGCTTCCATACGGCAACGTCGTTCGGAATGTTCGTGACCATGTTCTCCGGCTTCAATTCCAGGGTGCCTGCAGGAACAATGCCGAGGCGTGCGTATACCGTCACGGAGGTGATCTGCCAGGCCTCCGGCCCGGTCTGGACGCAGTGGAACATCAAGGACGTGAGATAAAGTTTGTCGCAGAAGGCATCCGCGTGCAGCCGGTCCAGCGGTTGCGGCGGCCCCATAAAGCTGTCCACCTTGTTCTCGCGGTCAAAGGCGGCAATGCCGCGGCTGGCCAGGTCATGCTGGAACTTCAGGTCGCCCATCAGGCCATCCAGTGCGATGATCTGCGCCGTGGTGTAGTAGGCAGCGCGCCCAGGTTTGTCGAAAGCCAGAACCACCTGCATCCCCTTGCCGGGGATATTGGCCTGGTATTCCGCCCCGCGCTGCTCCGGCTTGTAGTGGCCGAAGCGGCGGTAGCTGGCCATATACCAGGAAGCAAGCAGGGCCAGCACCGTAACGGCCGAGAGTGCCGGAGCAAATCGTGCCAGCGATGTGGTCCTCAGCAGGCGGGCAACGCACCGGGCCAGCAGTACCGAAGCCAGCAGGCTCCAACTGGTGTAGTACCAGGTCCAGCGGGTCTCGGCCGACATTACCAGGGAGATATAGATTGCATGCGTCAAAACTCCGGCAGTGAAGGGAACCTCAATGCAGCGGAAGAAGTTGTCCCGCTGCCCCAGCGCTTCCAGCACGATGCAGGGAAGGATGATGAGCATCGCCAGCTGACCGACATGCGGAATATTCGTAAACAGGGCATGGTGCTCGGAGTGAGCCTTCAGCATGCCGCTGATCGGCTGGATGGTCCCAAACCAGACCACGTTGCTGGTGACATAGCCGCCCCACAGCACAATGCAGATAGGCAGCAGAAGGATCTGCAGCCGGCGTACGGCGGAGCGAGTCTCCGTGGGAGCCAGGAAGAAGACGGCCAGATAGACAAACGTGACAATGAAGATGTTGTCCAGCCGGCTCAGTACGGCCAGCGCTGCGCTCAGGGTGAACAGGATGCCCGATGTCCAATCCGGCAGGCTCGTCAGCCTGTAACCCGTCAGCATCAGGCACACCAGGCAAAGTCCGCTCAAGGCTCCTTCGGTGCCAAGCTGGGTGGTGAAGCAGAACGGCATGTAGAGCAGGAAGGCAGCCCACCACGCTTCCGGAGCAACCTTGCGAAGCAGCCTTGCCAGCACAAACAGGGCGCCTGCATTGACCACGGCGATCGCGAGCCCGATGCCATGAATGGCGCTGTCTTTCGTGGGAAACAGCTTGAAGACCAGCGTGCAGACCAGCATCCACAGCGGATGGTAGCCATTGGTCGGCATCACGTTATTGAAGGTGCTTCCCATTCCACGGGCAATGTTCCATGCCACCTGGAAGTAGAAGTAGCTGTCGTCTGCGAAGAAATTATCCGGCCAGCGGATGAGCACGTAGGCAAATAAAGCAAAAGTCAGGAAAAAGCCCGCGATCAGCCATGGGGAAACAGAAGAGCGAGGCTGAACCTGGTGCGTGGATTCGTGCTGCATGATCGTCATCCCTCATTTAGGCTTTACGCGGAGTCCCGGCGCATTGCTGTCGCGCACCGGAAATCATGGCTTCGCTTCTCAAGAATCAAGCTGCCTGCACAATTGAGAAGGGGCGTCCCGCGAAGGGTTGCTGTAGTCTCCTGGAAAAATGCAAATTCTTCAGAATGTTACAAAGGGCAAAGCAACTGCTACAGGAACTCAGTCTACGGTAGTCCCTGGGCCTGTCAGAAGGATGAAGGCTTTGACTTCATCCCAGCTCGTTGTGATGATGGCGTAAGGTAACACGGCTTCCACGAGGAGACAAGGCAACACATGGCCCAGGCAAGACAGAGTACGGTCACGCGAAATTTACTGATTGTCTACTGCCTCTCCACGGTATTGATCTCCCTGGCGGCCTGCTACGCCTTCCTCAGCCAGCACCGGGCATCGGTATACCTGTTGCCCAACCTTGTCGGCCCCACCGCGCAGTCGTTGACTGAGCGGCATAGCTTCACCGTCTGTCCTACGGACCCCGCCATCGATCCATACCTCTGCCTGTATGACGGACGTATGCCCGCCGCCAGTGTTTTCATCGCCGTGTTGCGTGGCATCGTCGGAGATGATTCGCTGCGGGTCGGCCTGGTTAAGACCGTCCTGATGCTTACACTGGTCTGGCTGGCCGGATGGACCGTGTTCTCCTCCGTCAGCCCTCGCAAGGCAGCACTGGTGCTGGCGCTGCTGCTTGTGCCCTTCTTTGCAACGCCGCTTCTGGCGGACGTCGTGAACCTCCAGGTGGAGGAAGGCTATACCTACAGCGCCCTCATGCTTTGTGTGGCCCTGCTGCTGTTTCCAGCCTTCTGGATCAGCGAGAGCGGCCGCGCCAGGTGGCCGTGGCTCATCACCCTGGCGCTCTCGGTCGACCTGTTGTACCTGGCCAAAAGCTCGATGATTGCTGTAGTGGCGGTGCTCGTGTTCTGGGGACTGCTGCAGGTTAAGCCGGGCGCACAGCGGCTGGCTCTCTGCCTGCTGGTGCTGGCTGCTCCGGTTGGCTGGATGGTCCACGCGCACACAGTCAGCGGGCGCTACGCCATCGGTACCAGCCTGGACGGCATCAACTTCCACAAGGGGAACAATGCGAAGTTCCTGGAGCGGTTCCCTCCTCAGCCCGGAAGGAATCTCGATGAATTCGACCATGAACTGAACGTCGGTCACGTCTTTCACAACGAATGGGAGTACAGCGACTACCACCTGCAGGCCGGCAAGCAGTACATGCGCAAGCATCCATCCGAGACGGTGACAGGCTGGTGGCGCAAATTTTACGTCCTGTTCTTCAGCATGAAGAAGATCGGCTCGACTGAGAGCCAGGGAGCCATGAGGCTGGCTGAGACCCTGGGCCTGGTGATCCTGCGGGTGTTCCTCTGGGTTTCCTTCCTGCTCTGTTGCCTGTGGATCGTCCGCCCGGCTCTGCCCGGTGACCGGCTTTCGGGGCTGCTGATGCTGGCGTTGTTCGGCGCGGCTGCGGCACCTTACCTTGCCGGTTTTGGTTACACCCGGCACATCAGCGTGCTTCTTCTGCCCGCCGCGCTGGTACTGTGCAGGTACGCCGCGCCCAAAGCCCGGTTTTTCTAGTGTTCCTCAGGCCCAAAGCAGATTTTGTGGTCTTACAATGGAAATAACCTACGGATCAGGATCCCAGCTTCAAAATGTCGTCAAACGGTTTCCAGCAGCGCACATCGCGGGGGCGTAGCCTACGCTCTCTGTTCAGCCTTTTCTCCAGCGATCTTGCCATCGATCTCGGCACTGCGAACACCCTGGTCTATGCCCATGGGAAGGGAATTGTCGTCAACGAGCCGTCGATCGTGGCCATCAACAAGTCGACCGGCGAGGTTGAGGCCGTCGGGAAAGAGGCCAAGGAGATGCTTGGCCGTACTCCGGGCAACATTGTTGCCATCAAGCCGATGAAGGACGGCGTCATCGCCGACTTCAAGGTCACGGAGAAGATGCTCAACTACTTCATTCAAAAGGCGCATAACCGCAAGCGCATGGTGCATCCGCGCATCATCATCGGTGTGCCGTCTGAGATTACACAGGTGGAAAAGCGCGCCGTTGAGGACTCCGCCTACCGCGCAAAGGCCTCCGAGGTGTACCTCGTTGAGCAGGCCATGGTGGCCGCCATCGGCGCAGGGCTGCCCATTACCGAGCCCGGCGGCAACATGGTTGTCGACATCGGCGGCGGCACTACGGACATCGCCGTCATCTCCCTGGCCGGCATTGTGTATTCGCGCTCCGTCCGCATGGCTGGTAACCAGATGGACGAGGCAGTGATGAACTACCTCAAGCGCAAGTACAACCTCCTGATCGGCGAGCGTACCGCGGAGCAGATCAAGATGGAAGTCGGTTCCGCCTATCCTCTGGACAAGCCGCTGACGATGGAAATCAAGGGCCGCAACCTGATTGAAGGCGTGCCGAAGACCATCACCATCGACGATTCGGAGATCCGCGAGGCTCTGGGCGAGTGCATTGCCACCATCATGAATGCCATCCGCGTCGCTCTCGAACGCACTCCGCCGGAGCTCTCGGCCGACATCAGCGACCGTGGCATTGTGCTCACCGGCGGCGGAGCCCTGATCAAGAACCTGGACAAGCGCATCCGGGAGGAAACGGGGCTGCCCGTCTCCATCGCCGACGATCCGCTCGCTTCCGTGGTTCTGGGCACCGGCAAAATGCTCTCGGACTTCAAGCTGCTGCGTAAGATTTCGATCGACTAACCACGGTCCATGGGGCGGCCCTGAAGGGGCCGCGCTCTTTCGCCTTAGGCTCTCAAGATCATGGAAGGGTTTTTCGCCAGGTACAAGAACGCGCTCGTACTGATTGCGGTGCTGGTGGCCTTCACCATTGGCCTGGCCGTGCAGGTGCGGAGGCCCGACTATGGCTCGCGCGAGGACGGCAGGAACGTCCGTGTCTTCCGCTACTGGGCCGTGGCGCTGGTTTCGCCGTTCGAACGCCTGTTCCGCGGAACCGGGCAGGGCATCCGTGGCATCTGGCATAACTACATTGACCTTCGCGGCATCCGCAGGCAGAACGAGCAGTTGAAGCAGGACCTGGACCGCATGCGTCTCTACCAGGCCGCGCTGGCGGAAGACGCTCGCCAGGGCCAGCGTCTACAGACCCTGCTCGATTTCAAGCAGAAGTACATTGCGAAGACAGTCGCCGCGCAGGTCATCGGCACCAGCGGAAGCGAGCAATCCCGCGTGATCTATATCGACAAGGGCGTGGCCGACGGCTTGAAGCCGGACATGGCGGTCATTACGCCGGACGGCATCGTGGGCAAGCTGCGCGACGTATTTCAGCACTCGGCTCAGGTGCTGGTTATCAATGACACCACCTCCGGCGCGGGTGTCGTGCTGGAGACGACGCGTATCCGCGGCGTCCTGCGCGGCACCGGCGACGGCCGCCTGCGCATCCTTGACGTTCTGCCCGACAGCCGCATCAAGCCCGGTGAAAAGGTGCTGACCAGCGGAGGAGACCAGGTCTTTCCGCGCGGCCTGAACGCCGGTGTGGTGGAGAGCATCGGTCAGGACCGCAACTATGCCCGGGTGATCGTCAAGCCGACCGCGAATCTGGCCCGTCTGGAAGAGGTGCTGGTGGTCGTCGAGAAGGGAGCAGCCGCCTCCGACCAGGTGGCCTCTGCCGAAGGAGAGCCGGAGACCGGCGCACGCGGCGAACATCTGCCGCAGCTCAGGCAGGACTCCCCGGATGAGGAAGCGAAGGAGGCCAAAGAGGCCCCGCTGCCGCGTCCGACCCCTGTCACCCGCCCGGACAAGTACAGCCCCGGCACAACGCCTTCGGCAGCCTCTCTGACCCCAGGTGCACGGCAGGGAGAGGCCGATACGGCTCCTCAATCCAACCAGGGAGGGAACGACCGCTAATGGCAGGCCTTGGACGCATGTACAGTTCCCGCCGGGAGATGGATGAGCACGTCTTTCATCCGGCAATCAGTCTTATCGTGCCGCTGGTGGCCATCTTCGCCGGTGCCTACCTGCCGCGGCTGGCTCCGTGGCTCATCATTCTTGACTTGCCACTGATCGTCGTCATTTTCTTCGCGGTGGCGCGGCGCAGCCCCATCTCCGGCGTTCTGACCGGCGGTGTCATCGGCATGCTGCAGGACCTCCTGCTGAACCAGCCCATCGGCATCAACGGCATGGTGAAAGCTATCGTTGGCTACATTGCAGCGTCCATCAGCCTGCGGGTTGATGTGGATGCGCTGGCCACGCGGGTCGTCATGAATTTCGGCTTCTGCCTGCTGCAGAGCGTGCTGATGCTGGGCATCTATCACTGGCTGCTGCAGGATGTGAATGTGCAGGTGCGCTGGCTGCATGAGCTGCTGCGCGCGGGTGTGAATACGGTCATCGCCATTCCTCTGTTTTTCCTGCTGGATTCCACCAAGCAGCAGGCCTGAAGAGAGCCGTTGCACAGCGCGCCAGGGCAGGCGCAAGGTTATAGGCGTAGGTCGGAGCGGAACCAATGCTGGACGAAAACTCGGTCATATCCAAAGAGGAGAAGGTCTCTCCGCTGAAGCTGAACATGGTTCAGTATGTTGTGGCGCTGATGCTCGTGGTGCTTCTCGCCGGGCTTTGGCGTCTGCAGGTGGTCAGCGCCGACAACTACCGCGTTCTGGCCGAGCAGAACCGCATCCGCAAGGTGCCCATTATGGCGCCGCGCGGCAAGATCTTCGACCGCGAAGGCCGTCTCCTGGTCGACAACTACGCCTCCATCTCCTGCTACCTTCTGCGCGAGCCCTCGCACGACCTGACCGCTGACCTGCCCCGCATCGCAGAGGGGCTGCATATGACGGTCGACCAGATCCAGTACGTTCTGCGCAAATACCAGTACGCTCCCAAATACCAGCCCATCCCGCTGAAGCAGGACCTCTCGCCCGACGAGGTGGCCTTCATCGAGGCGCACCGCAATGAGCTGCCCGAGCTGGAAACACTGGACGAGCAGCGCCGTCTGTATCCCAACGGAGGCTTCGCGGCCCACCTGATCGGCTACGTTGGAGAAATCAGCGAAAACGACCTGAACAAGGAGAAATACGCCTTCTACCAGGCCGGCGATGTTGTCGGAAAGTCCGGCGTGGAGGCTACCTACGACGCCGTCCTGCGCGGTACGGACGGCTCCCGCGATGTGGTCGTCGACAGCCGTGGCCGCGAGGTCGGCCAGCTTGGCCAGCAGGACCCCGTCCCCGGCAAGGACCTTCGCCTCAGCATCGATCTTGACCTGCAGATGGCTGCCGAGAAAGCCATGGAAGGCAAGACCGGCGCCATGGTCGCCATGGACCCGCACACCGGCCAGATTCTCGCCATGGTTTCGCGGCCTACGTATGACCCCAACCAGTTCGCCGTCCGCCTGACCCGCGACTACTGGAACAAGATCCTCAACGACCAGGACCACCCCATGATGAACAAGGCCATCCAGGCGCAGCTCGCACCGGGGTCCACCTTCAAGATCATCATGTCCTACGCTGGCCTGGAAGAAGGCCTGGCGCAGGATCTGCACGTAAACTGCGCGGGCGGCGGCACCTTCTTCGGCCACTTCTTTGCCTGCGACAAGCACCACGGAGGCGTCGACATCTATCACGCCATTCCGTGGAGCTGTGACACTTTTTACTACACGCTGGCCGAGCGCCTGCAGATCGATACCATCGCGAAATACGCCACCTCGGTCGGCATCGGCCAGAAAACCGGCATCGACCTGCCGGACGAGGCAACCGGCACGATGCCCTCTACCGCCTGGAAGCTGAAGAACTTCCACGACAAGTGGTACGCGGGTGAGGTCATCTCGGTCGGCATCGGGCAGGGAGCTGTGCAGGCTTCTCCCATTCAGCTGGCCCGCGCGCTCAGCGGCATTGCCTCCGGCGGAGCCCTGAAGCGTCCACACGTCATCCTCGACGGTCAGCTCCCGGAGCAGTATGTCCAGGCCGTACGCGATACCTATCCCGGTAGCGGGGAAAAACAGGTGCCCCTCAAGACGGAGAACTGGCAGATCATCACTGATGCCATGGCGGAGACCCTGAACACCGGCACCGCCGCCGCCTCTCACTTGGAAGGCATCGACTTTGCCGGAAAGACCGGCACCGCGCAGGTGATGAGCCACGCGGCCCTGGCGCGTTCCGGCGGCGGCAAAAAGACCGTGCCCAACGCATGGTTTGTCGGCATGGCTCCGCGCCGCAATCCGGATATCGTCGTTGCCGTGTTGTGGGAGAACGGCGACTGGGGATCGAACTCCGCCAAGCTGGGCGCGCAGGTGGTCAACACCTTTGTGGAAAAGCAGAGGAAAAAGGCCGGCAACCTGATCAAGGTCGCTGAAGCTCCCAAACCCGCGCCGTCTTCTGGCAGTGCGGCTAAAAAAGAAGAGCCGGTCACCAACTAGTCAATTCGCTGCCCGGGAGACGAGCCGTATTGCTCTCCACGCAGCCGTTACACTGAAGCTGTCCTATCTCCATGCGCCGTTTTTCAACCTTCCGCGATTTCGATTGGGTCCTGCTGGGCTTTGTGCTGCTGCTGAGCGTGATCTCCGTGCTGGAGATTTACTCGGCGACGATGCACACCAAGTTCCATGGTTTTGAGAAGAAGCAGATGGAGTTCCTGATCATCGGCCTGGTGCTGATGTTCCTTGTCTCGCTGATCGACTATCACATGCTGCTGGAGATCGTTCCCTGGGCCTATGGGGTCAGTATCGTTTCCCTGATTGCGGTGGCCCTTGTGGGAACAAGGGTGCTCGGCGCAAAGCGGTGGATCAAGTTTCCCGGGGGCATTCACTTCCAGCCAAGCGAGTGGATCAAACTCGTGCTGGTGATCGCCGTCGCCCGGTATTTCTGGAGCCTGGGCGGGCGAGACCTTACCTGGAAGGACATCGCCAAGGCCTTCGCACTGGTGTGCATTCCCATGCTGATGGTGCTCAAGCAGCCGGACCTCGGCACCGCGCTGACCTATTCACCCATCCTGATCTGCGGCCTCTTCCTGGGCGGCATCCGCTTCAAGCAGGCGGCCATCCTTGTCATCAGCTTCCTTCTGCTGGTAGGCGGGGTGTGGAAGACGGGTAAGTTGCTGAAGCCTTACCAGAAGGCCCGCCTGACCAACTTTATTGACCCGGACAACGACCCGCAGGGCTCCGGCTACCAGATTCGCCAGTCGCTGATCGCTGTCGGCTCGGGCGGTATCTGGGGCAAGGGAACCACCAAGGGCACGCAGACGCAGGGCGACTTCCTGCCTATTCCGTATACGGACTTCATCTTCGCAGCCTTCTGCGAGGAGCATGGTTTTGTCGGTGCGCTGGGCGTTCTGCTGATCTACTTCCTGATCCTGATGCGGCTGATCCAGAACGCGCAGACCGCGCCCGATCCACCCGGAGCCTTCATCATAATGGGCATTGTGGCCATCATCATCTTCCAGATGGCGGTCAACATCGGCATGGTCATCGGCTTTATGCCGGTCACAGGCATTCCGCTGCCGCTTATGAGCTACGGAGGGTCGTCCGTACTGTTCACCTTCATGGCGCTGGGGATTGTGATGAATGTGCGTATGCGCCGGTTTGTGAACTAGGGCTTTGACGGAATCTTGTAGAACTCAAACTGCTTCGGTCCAACGTCCCTGAGATCCACCTCATCACCTTCTTTTAAGGTCGAGCGCTTTCACAATAGTCTCGGAAAGCGGAAGAGCAAAATCGTCATCCCATTTTTCTATTTGCATGGCCAGATTGCAGGTCTAATTTCCTTCCCGCACCTCGGATAGTGCATACTAGGGGCATACCTGCCCGAGGCCAGGCCTCCGGCAGATGGGTTGCACCCGTCCTAGCGGCGCTTTGTGAGCGCGGGCGGCGAACAAGATTTTATAAGTGATTCCAGCCAGGCGAGGACGATTCCGCCCGCTGGACAGGATTGAAGAAGAAACGATGAATGCATACGGACCGCGAACGGCCGCACCTCACGTTGAGGCAGCACAGGTCACAAAATCCGTATGTGTTTTCCCCGCTGTTACCCCCTCTATGTCAGTTATGGAACACTTCGATGCTCCCCCGGGAACGGGGCGGCACGGGGCGGGAGCGTAGCACGGAATTTTCTGCTTTTCTGTTCGGCAGGTAGTTGATTCGCCTGGTCTTTGAAGAAAGAGACCAGACATGTCGAAGGAAATTTTCATCTCCTCAACGCCGCACGAAACGCGGCTGGCCATCGTGGAAAACGATGCGCTTTCGGAGATCTACTACGAGCGCGAGAACGAGTACACCCTCGCCGGCTCCATCTATAAAGGCAAAGTAACGCGCGTTCTCCCGGGTATGCAGTCGGCGTTTGTCGACATCGGCCTGGAGCGCGATGCCTTCCTCTACATTACCGATTTTTTGGAAGAGAGCCCGGACTCGGATGAGTTCGATACCGAGGGCTCTGCTCCTGCCGCAAGTGCCAGCACCTCGTCTGAACCGCGTGCTGAGCGTGGCGACAAGGCCGACCGCGGGGACAAGGGCGGACGCCGCCGTGGCCGTGGACGCCGTGGACGCGACCGTGGCGACCGCACCGAACAGCCCCAGGCTGCGCAGGACGCGCCCACCGGCGAGACCGTTGTACTCGAAGGCGGCTTCTCGGATGACGAGCCCGCAGAGTTTACCGCTCCGGCAGTAAGCGAGGGCGGAGACAGCCAGGCACAGGGTGAGGACGAGGCAGGCAGCCGTCGCTGGCGTGGCCGTCGCGGCCGTCGCCGTGGCCGCGGAGCCCGTCGTGACGAGCAGCAGGCCGCTCTGAGCGGTGAGCCCCGTTCCGAGCATGAGTCCGACCCCGTTGAATTTGAGCCCGAAGCACACCCGGCTGAATTGCCGGAGCTGCACGCCGAGGTCGCCGCTGACCTGGAAGCGCCGTTTGTTCTGCCCGGCGAATCTCTATCGAAGTACCGCACCGGCGGCGAACCTGCTCCCACGGAAGAGGCAAAGCCCGCAGCCGCTGCTGCTCCGGCCGTTGTTGGCCTGGCCAAGCCCAAGACCCTTGTAGAAGAGCTGGACGCCACCGGCTGGGATGGCGGTTTCGCTCTTCCCGGCGAGACGCTGAGCCGCCGTCGTGGCGGCAAGCCGCAGGCAGCTCCCAGGCCCATCGCGGAAGCTGTTCCTGTCATCGCCGAGCAGCCCACCGAGGTACAGGCCACCGCTACCGATCTGGAGTTCTCTCCTGCAGCGGAGGAGAAGCCGGTCGAAGCCGCTGCTGAGGCAGTAGTTGAGGCCTCTCCTGTTGCCGAGGCTGCCGTCGAAGCTGCTCCTGCGGAAGCTGTTGTGGAAGCACCGGCTGCCAAGCCGGAAGAGCCCACCGAGTACGAGCCCACCGAGGGGTCAGCCTCGTTCCGTGTCGATCCTTCGCAGAGCGAGTTCCGTCAGAAGCCGGAACCGGAGGTTGAGGAAGAAGAGATTGTGATCGAGGAGGCCGCTGCTGAGGAGAACGAGGCAGTTGAGCATGCCTTTACCACCCTGCAGCCCACGGGCGAGATGATCTCTGAGGTAGCGACTCCGGAAGACCCCGCCGCTCCGATCGAGCACGAGTCCGCTGTACAGTCCGTCACTCTCGCGGAAGCTGAGTTTGCCGTGACCCCGGTGGAAGAGACTGTTGCCGCCGCTTCGCCTGTCCTGGATGGCGAGTTTGAAGAAGAGGTCATCGAAGAGGAAGAGTACGAGTTCGAGCCTCTGGCCATGCACGCCTCCGACGATGAGTTCTTTGAGGATGACCTGGAGGAGGAGACGCTGGAAGGCGCCGCCGACCTGGGCACCATGCTGCGCGACATGTCCATTGACGAGGCGACCCAGCCCGATGAGGACGAAGAAGAAGATGAGGACGAGCACGAGGAGCTGACACTCGAAGGCGATTTTGAGGAGACCTCAGAGGAAGATGCTCCCTCAGAAGAAGAGGCGGAAGGTGTCACCGCCGACGGACAGGCCCAGCCGCGCCGCGAGCGCAGCGGCCGCCGTGATCGGGATGGCCGCCGTGGCGGACGCAGCGGCGGACGTGACCGTGGCGGTAACCGCGACCGCGGTCGTGGCGGACGTGGCCCCAGCCGTGCCTCTATGCAGACCACCGACCTGCCGGCCATCAGCGACCTGCTGAAGCCCGGCCAGGAGGTCCTGGTCCAGATCGCCAAGGAGCCCATCGCCAAGAAGGGTGCGCGCATCACCTCGCACATTGCCCTTCCGGGCCGCTTCCTGGTCTTTATGCCGACGGTCAACCACGTTGGTGTCTCGCGTAAGATCTCGTCGGATGATGAGCGTCGCCGCCTGAAGCAGGTACTGCTCAGCGAAAAGGGCGAGGCCACCGGTGGCTTTATTGTCCGCACGGCCGCCGACGGCGCCAGCGAGCAGGAGCTCCGCAGCGACCTTCGCTTCCTGATCAACCTGTGGAACGATATCAAGGGCCGTTCGGAGTCTTCCAAGCCGCCCGCGCTGATCTACCACGATCTCAACCTCGTCGAGCGCATCCTGCGCGACCAGGTCACCGATACCTTCTCGCACATCTGGGTCGACACGGAAACCGAGTACGAGCGTGTCCTTCGCTTCCTGCAGCGCTTTGAGCCCTCGCTCATTCGCCGCGTGAAGCTCTACACCAAGGAAACGCCGCTCTTCGAGCAGTTCGGCATCTCGGAAGAGATCAACAAGGCCCTGCGTTCGAAGGTATGGCTGAAGTCTGGCGGATCCATCGTGATCAACCAGACTGAGGCGCTGGTAGCCATCGACATCAACACCGGCAAGTACGTCGGCAAGACGGCCCGCCTTGAGGACACCATCGTCAAGACGAACCTCGACGCCATCCCGGAGATCGTTCGCCAGATCCGCCTGCGCGACCTGGGCGGCATCATTGTCATCGACTTCATCGACATGGACGAGCGCAAGAACCGCCAGAAGGTGCTCACCGCTCTCGAAGAAGAGTTGAAGAACGATCGTGCCCCGTCGAAGGTTCTGCAGTTCAACGATTTCGGTCTTGTGGCGATCACGCGTAAGCGCGTGAAGCAGTCGCTGGAGCGCACCCTGAGCACCCAGTGCAACATCTGCGCCGGCACCGGCATGGTGAAGTCGCCGGTCACGGTTGCCAACGAGATCTACATCGAGATGCGCAAGATGTACAAGCACATCGACAAGGGCGACGTGATGCTGCGCGTGCATCCTGAGGTGGTCAAGCAGTTGAAGACCAACAATGCAAACTGGCTGCACGAGATGGAAGAGATGACGGGCAAGACCATCCTGGTGAAGAGCGACCCGAGCCTGCACCCGGAGCAGTTTGATATCCACTAAACCCTAATGGAATGGCGGGTTCCGCATTGCACGATGCGGAACCCGTTTTCTTTTGTTTGTATCCATTTGCCGGGAAAAAGCGTCCTACACAACAACCGGGAAAAACCGGTGTCTGAACAGGCCAGAGGATACCCATATCCTCGTTTGAACCAAGGAGCGATACATATCATGCAGATGAGTACTGAGTTTGCCGGCCGGCGCATTGTCAAAATTCTAGGAGTGTTTGCCCTGGCGGCAGGATCGCTGGTCGCCAAAGCGCAGACCGCACAGGAACCGAAGCTGGATCTGACTCCGTCTCTTCCTTCGCTGAACCAGTACCTGCACGACACTACGCCGGAGGCGAGCTACAGCTCGTCGCAGGTGGCCATGGTGGAGCCTGCCATGAACTTCTCCTCCAGCGAGATGCAGCCGCCCCCGCGCCGCCAGTACGGGCGTCCGCGTTACAACGACCGCAACCATAATCCTGATGGCTCCAACCGCTACACCTTTGCCGTCGGTGGCGGATTCGCCGTTCCGGCCGGTCACAGCGGCCAGATCTTCAAGCCAAGCTGGAAGTTCATGGTCGGCGGCGGTGTGAACTTCAACAAGACCGTGGCCCTGTTGCTGGAATACAACTATGACCACTTCGGCATGACGCAGGGCTACCTGCAGGCCGTGGCCGATGCCAATGACATGACCCAGCTGGGCGGCAACGGCCACCTGTGGTCCGTCACGCTGAACCCGATGATCACCTACTACCACGGCGAGAGCCTGGGCGCGTACATCATCGGCGGCGGTGGCTTCTATCGCAAGCTCTTCAACTTCACGCAGGCCACCACGCAGCTTTGCTACAGCCCGTATTACGGCTACTACTACTGCACCGGCAACCAGACCATTGCGCACTGGTCCAACAACGCTGGCGGAGCCAACCTGGGTGCGGGCTTTACCTGGAAGGTCTCCAAGTGGAGCAACCAGAAGTTCTTTGCCGAGGCACGCTACGTATGGGTGAACAACCAGAAGAACCTGAACAATGGCTGGATTGAGGCCAACGACCGCACCGGCTATTTCCCGGTGACCTTCGGTCTACGTTGGTAGAACACCGGAAGCAGAAACAAAAGGGGTGACGGCAGACCGCCGTCACCCCTTGTTCTTTATGCCTATGCGGGCCTACATGCCTGCGATGAGCAGCGATCCACCGGCAATTCCGGCAACGGCAAACAGCGCCTGCGCCGCGCGCGAGCGGCTCAACTGGCCGCTGTTGGTCAGCACAATATAGCTAATCGCCAGGACCAGGATGCCCGCAGGCAGATAAATCTGGTATGGCTTGTCTCCGGGAGACAGACGGGTGGCGACATACCCTCCAGCCGCTCCGCACACCGCCCATAGAAGCGAGTGCAGCGTGATGAAGGCGCCGGTGAAGTGTCCCTTGCGCATGACAAACCTGGGTTGCAGCGCGGTAACGCCAAAGGTCAGTGCAAGATAGACCCCGATGACCGCAAGGTATCCGCACAGCACGGAGATGACTACAAAGAGAATGAGGTGGGGCATTCGTTTCGATCCTATCGCATGCCAGCTTCCACCGCAGTGGAATCCAGGGGGAGATTTGTGATCAGATCGACCAGCTTTCCGTCCTGATCGACATAGTAGGTGTCCTCGATACGGATGCCAATCTTTTCTTCCGGAATATAAATCCCCGGTTCGATAGTGAAGACATTGCCCTTATCCAGGGGCTTGGCGGGGTCGTACGGATCATGCACATTGATGCCGACGTGATGGCCCAGACCATGCAGAAAATACTTGCCGAGCGGCTCGCCATGCAGGTCCTTGCCATGGGTGTTGATGTAGTCGTAGGCCACCTTGTCGAGCGTATCCGTCACCTCGGGTCCGCGTTGATTCACATTGCCCAGCCGCGTCTTTCCGGCGGCGAAAGCCTCTGCGGCGGCGCGATGCGCCCCAAGAACGATCTCGTAGATCTCGCGCTGGCGGGCGGTGAACCTGCCGTTCACCGGCATGGTGCGTGTAATGTCGGACGCGTACATGGAATACTCGCAGGCCGCATCGATGGTGACGACATCGCCCTTCTCCATCAGGGCTTCATTCGATGAGTAATGCAGCGTGGTGGAGTTCAGTCCGCTGCCCACAATCGGTGCATAGGAGACGCGCTCGCACCCTGCCTCCAGAAACTTCTCGGTTTCCATGCCCGCGATGGTGCGCTCTCGCACTCCCGGCTTGATGGCCTTCATGCCAGCCTTCTGTCCTGCGACCGAGGCCACAGCCGCCTTGCGCAGAAGCTCGATCTCCGCCGGCGACTTGACCATGCGCTGCGGGACCAGCACAGGACGCACATCGCGTGCTGACAGCCCACTGCCGCCCAGCACCGCCCCGGTGAACTCCATCGCCGCCTTCGCGGCCGCCACATCGTTCTGCGTATAAAGATTCGCTGCGCGCCGGCGGTCTTCGCCGATGAACTTCCCCAGAACCTCGGGCAGCGCGGACATCGGCATCACTTCGGCAAAGCCGGTCTTGCTGGTCACGTCTGCGGTGGTGGCGTCCATCTTGATGCCGGTGTACTTTTCCAGCACCAGGTTGCGCGTGGGCAGGAAGAGGATCTCGCGGTAGACGTGCGGGGGAATCTGCGTTCCCAGCCGGTCCACGGAACCATCGCCCGCGCCGATAATCAGCAGCGCAGCTCCGGGCTCATTCCATCCGGTCAGGTAGTAAAAGTCCTCATCCTGCCGGTAGGGCATAAAGTCCAGCAGCGGCTCTTCACCAGCGAACAGCAGGGCTGCGCCACCCTTCAGGCTGGCGCCCAGAGTTTCGCGCCGCTGGTGGTATTCGGGCTGTGGGACGGAGTCCAGGGCATGGGCCATGATCGATCCGGCCAGTAGTAGAACGGCAGAAGCTAAGGGACGAATACGCATTAGCACTTCCTTGAATTGTTACTTACACCCCGACCGGATACGGCTTCTCGTGCATCTCACCCGAACTGGCGGCCACTTTCTTATCGAACCGTCCCTGCAACAGGCTCAGCAGGCCGGTGTACCAGTAACCCAGCACAAACAGCAGCAGGAAGGGCACGGTGAAGTAGTTCTCGCTGGAGAAGGCGTACCAGACCGTGAAGGCAAAGTAGCAGCCCAGCGCTATTTCAATCCATGGGATGATGCCGAGCCGCTTGCGGTACTTCTGCGCCTGGTTCTTTTCGCCCTTCTTCTGCACGCGGTACTTCGGCGTGCGGGCGAAGGCGCTCTTGATGCCGAACAGGGCCTCCATTACGGCCTTGGTATTGGTGATGGTCAGGCCGACTCCCAGCGCCATCAGGAAGGGAAGATACAGGAAGGTGCGGTACCAGGTCTTCGGGAACAGTTCCTTCTGGCTGACCAGGTAGAAGCTGGAGACGGAAAAGGTGCTGGCCATGAACAGCGGAAAGTCGATCAGCAGCATCTGCAGCCAGCCCTGCCAGCTGCGGATGATCATGGCGGGCATCAGCAGCGTGGAGAGAACGATCATCAGCGGGTAGCTGATGTTGGCCGTCAGGTGGTACCAGGCTTCCAGCTTGGTATGCCAGGGCGCGTCAGACTTCAGAACGCGCGGCAGAATTTTCTTGCCAGTCTGGATCAGGCCCTTGGCCCAGCGTGCCTGCTGGGTCTTAAAGGCTGTCATCTCGATGGGCAGCTCGGCCGGGCACTCGACGTCCTGCAGGTATTTGAAGTGCCAACCCTTCAACTGCGCGCGATAGCTAAGGTCGGTGTCTTCGGTCAGGGTGTCGTGCTGCCAGCCACCGGCTTCTTCAATCGCGGCGCGGCGCCACATGCCGGCGGTGCCGTTGAAGTTGAAGAAGACATCGGCGCGCGAACGGCCGCCATGCTCCAGCACGAAGTGGCCGTCCAGAAGGATGGCTTCCACCTGCGTCAGGAAGCTGTAGTTGCGATTCAGGTGGGTCCAGCGGGTCTGCACCATGCCCACGCCGGGCTCGGCAAAGTGGTGAATCACCTTCATCAGCCAGTCGCTGGGAGGAACGAAGTCAGCGTCAAAGATGGCGACCAGCTCGCCCCTGGCCGACTTCAGACCGGCGTCCAGGGCGCCTGCCTTGAAGCCGTAGCGGTTCTCGCGGTGGTGAAAGCTGATGGGCTGGGGGGCCAGGTCGCCAAAGCCATTGGCGTAGCGTTCCACGACCTCGGCGGCAACCTCTTTGGTCTCATCGGTGGAGTCGTCCAGAAGCTGGATCTCAAACCGGTCACGCGGATACTCAATGCGGCAGCAGGCGTCGATCAGGCGGTCGATGACGTACTGCTCGTTGTAGCTGGGCAGCTGGATGGTGACAAACGGAAGCTCGCCCTCGGGAAACTTCGCCGGTGGCTGGTCAGACTTCGACGCGTTCTTGCGATGTTTGTAATAGAGATAGACCAGTTGATACCGGTGCACGCCGTAAAAGGCCAGCACTACCATCACGAAGAAATACGGCACCAGGAGCCAGGTGTCGAAGGCGTTCCAGCGGTACAGCGAGCCGTACTGGCGCAGGGTATTGTCCAGGTAATGGGAACGAACGTAATGCCCCAGCCCTTTGGGGGCCAGCAGGAAGCTCGCAATCAGGTTGAGGTAAGCAATCAAGGGTTCTAAAACTCTAAGGGAAACTGTCTCTTGATCTTACTTGAGCGCCTGCCGGGATGTCCCCCCGGCTATCTAGTTCAAAAACATGGTCTGGTAGAGGGTGTCGCGCTGCACCGGGCGGAAGCCGGCATCGCGGATGATGCGCCGCAGCTCTTCTTCCGTGGTGTGGTTGACCGTTCCGGCCGCCTTCACCACGTTCTCCTCCAGCATGACGGAGCCCACATCGTTGCCGCCGAAGCGCAAGCCCATCTGCAGCACCTTCAGGCCCTGCGTCACCCAGCTGGCCTGCACATTCTGGATATTGTCCAGGTACATGCGGCTGATGGCCAGGGTCTTCAGGTACTCCACCGCCGTCGCCTCTTCCCATCCACGGCCGCCGAGGGCGGTGTTGTGGGGCTGGAAGGTCCAGGGAATAAAGGCGGTAAAGCCGCCAGTCTCTTCCTGCAGCTGGCGAATCACCTCAAAGTGGTTCACGCGCTGCTCAAAGGTTTCGCCCATGCCGAACATCATGGTGGCCGTCGTCCGCATACCCATCTGGTGGGCGGTACGGTGTACGTTCACCCAGTCCGCGGTCGTGCACTTCAGGCGGGCCACGCGATGGCGCACCTCATCGTCCAGAATCTCTGCCCCGCCACCCGGAATTGACTGCAACCCGGCATCGCGCAGGCGGGCGAGGGTGGTCTGCAGGTCAAGGTTCGAGTATTCGGCAATGGCCAGGATCTCGCTGGCCGACAGGCAGTGCAGCCAGATCTGCGGGAAACGCTCGCGGATGCCGCGGAACAGCGACTCAAACCACTCAATCTTCAGGTCCGGATTGACGCCGCCCTGCATCAGTACACCGGTGCCGCCCATCTCCACCGTCTCGGCAATCTTCTGGTGGATGGTCTCGGCGTCCAGAACGTAGCCTTCCTCGGAGCGGTGGCCTTCCAGCGGCCGGTAGAAGGCGCAGAAGGTGCAGTACTCCGTGCAGAAGTTGGTGTAGTTGATGTTGCGGTCCACAATGTAGCTCACGATGCCGTGGGGGTGCAGCTTGCGGCGTACAGCGTCGGCCTCCATGCCGATGCCGATCAGATCGTCCGAGCGGAAGCAGTCCAGGGCCTGTTCGCGAGTAATTGCCATAACTCCTTAAGGATAGCGCAGCGACGGCGGCAGGCGCATACTGTGTGCATGGCGGCCGCCCACCTGCTTCCGGCAGAACAGCAGAGCATCACGGTCGAGGAATACCTCGGGACTCCTTACGATCCCGATTGCGACTACGCCGATGGGCGCGTGGAGGAGCGAAACACCCTGCCTGGAACCCCGATTGTGATTCCGGTAGCCAGGGTCACCGCGCTCGACTAACCGAAACTTCACTGGCGCGTCTCAGCAACAGCCTGCTAGGCTTTCCCCGCACGCTAAAGGAGATTCCCGCAATGAAGTGTACCCAGATTGCAGCCATGTTGATGGTGCTCGGCGGCATTGCCGTCGCACAAGGTCCTCCCCCGATGGGCCCACCGCCGCCGGACGCTAACCGAAAGGTCGAGAACGGCGGTATCTTTGTGCCCGGATGGAAGGGCGTCGTCGATGAACTCTCCGCCAAGCGTGGCGAAACGATTGCAAACGCCCGGCTGGCCAAGGATGGCAAGAACCTGCACGTCACCACCGGCCCGGCCATTACCTACTGGAACGCGGCCAACCTGGCCAAAGGCGACTACACCGTCTCAGCCACCTTCCGCGAACCGCATTACATGAACCTGAACGACCATCCGCATCCCTATGGCATTGTGATTGGCGCCAATGACATGGGGACGGAGACCCAGAGCTTCCTCTACTGCGCCGCCTACGGCAGCGGCAAGTTCATCGTGCGCGGCATGGGCCCGCAGCCCTTCCAGATGAACGGCCGTACCGGCCAGGAGAACGCCGCTGTGCACAAGGCTCCGGCCAAGGACGCGGAGGTCACACAGCAGATCTCCATGTCCGTGAAGGGCGATACGGTAAGCTGCTCCATCAACGGCACCGAGGTCTGGTCTGCTCCCAAGAGCGACGTGATGGCTGCCGGCAAGCTGAAGTCCACCGACGGAGGCTACGGCATCCGCTCGGCGCACAACACTGAGGTTGAAGTCATCGACCTGAAGCTGAGCAAGTAAGCCACTCAGTTCTGCATGGATCACCAGGAGGGCGCCCATCGATGGGCGCCCTCTTCTGCTAGAACCCGTTCATCTTTCCTTCAATCCGCAGCACATAGGGTTCTTCGCTTGCGGTTGGGGTCTGTGGCAGTTCCACTTGTGTTCCGGCTTCGGTTTGCCGGAACTTCAATCCCTGTGCGCCGCGCAACAGCGTTACCCGCTCCACCTTCGCCTGCGAGGCAGGCAGCGACTTCACGGTTACCGTGCCTGCCCGATACTTCATGCCGATGGCATACAGGCTGCCGCGGTTCACCGTGAACCGGAATGTCTCCTCTGTGAGTTCGTGTTTGACCGGCATCACCTTTGGCAGAGGAGAGGCTGTGCTTCCGCCCTTCCAGTCGCCGGGAGCCGTCGCGGGGATCCCAGGACCTTCTCCGGGGATATGCCATGCGTGGGAGCCATAGATCGCCTCGCCATGCGTCTTCAGCCACGTGCCCAGCATGCGCAGCGAATCCTGCTGGTCCTGCGGAATACTGCCGTCGCCCTTCGGCGAGATATTCAGCAGCAGGTTGCCGTCATTGCTTGCGATCTCAACCAGGGTACGGATCAGCGAAAGTCCGGAGATCACCTTCAATCCATCGATGTAGCCCCACGAATTGCCGATCGGCGAGTCGCATTGCCATGCGGCCGGGTAAGGCCACTTCGGAGCGCGTCCGCTTCCTTCAAAGTCCTGCACCGTTGCAAACAGGTAGGCGTAGTCCTTGGTGGCCAGTGTGGACTCCTGCTTCCGCTCCGCTGCACGGTTGTAGAAGTACGCCGCGGCCCGCAGTTTCACCTCGTCGTACTCGCGCGGATTGATGCCGTTGTCGAAGTACAGCATCTGCGGCGCGTACTTATCAATCAATTCCTGCGTGCGCGCCAGCCAGTCCATCTGGAAGGCCCTGCCATTGCCGGCGGAGTTGAACTCACCCTGGATAGGCGGCCCGTAGAAGCCCGCATAGCGAGGATCGTTCTGATCGTTCGGCAGCCCCGGCGTGGGATAGGCAAAGTAGGCATGCTCCATGCGGTGCGACGACAGACCGAAGATCATGTTCTTCTTCCGCGCCGCCGTGGCCAGTTCTCCGATCAGGTCGCGCTTCGGCCCCATCTTCGCGGCACACCACGGTGTCAGGCCGGAGTCATACATGGCGAAGCCGTCATGATGTTCGGCCACGGGAACGACGTACTTCGCACCGGCATCCACAAACAACTGCGCCCACTCGTCCGGGTGATAGTTCGGCGTGGTGAACAGCGGAATAAAGTCCTTGTAGCCGAACTTGTCCGCGGGCCCATAGTGCTGCGTATGCCAGTCGGAGTCTTCCTTGTTCTGGTACATGTGCCGCTCGTACCACTCATTGCCATGCGCCGGCAGCGAGTACAGACCCCAGTGAATGAAGATGCCGAATTTCGCCTGCCGGAACCACGAGGGCACGGTGTAGCGGTCGCGCAGCGATTCCCACGACGGTTGAAACGGTCCGGCCAGGTCGGCCTTCGGTGTGGCATAGGCATCGGCGGAGCCAGCAGGCGCTCCTTGCTGCGCTCGCAGAAGGGTAGAGGCCGTGAGCATGGCGGTAGAGGAGAGAAAGCCGCGGCGTGTCATCGACATGTGCAAAAGCTTAAACCAGAGAACGCACGCCGCGCTTTTCCGTGGACATCCCTCGCGGGCTCAAAGATGATGCAACCATCCAGTAAGGCGAGGAGAATCTCTGGGTGGACGCGTTGCCGAAGGTTGTGCAAACGCAGGGTCTGGTGCGGAAGTATGGCCGCACAACGGCGCTGCATGGTCTTGATCTCTCTATTCCTGAAGGCGCGGTCTTTGCCCTCGTCGGCCCCAACGGAGCCGGAAAAACAACCCTGATCAAGGTACTGGCGAACCTCGCCCAGCCCAGCTTTGGCTACGCCACCGTGATGGGGGAGGACTCCAAGCTGCTGCGTGGCCAACTACTGGAGCGGCTCGGCTACATTTCGGAAAACCAGGAACTGCCCGGATGGATGACCGTTGGCTACTACCTGGACTATCTGCGACCTTTCTATCCGACATGGGATGCGGCGCTGGAGCAGCAACTGCTCCAGATGCTGGATGTGCCGCTGGACCGCAAGCTGAAGTCGCTCTCCCGTGGACAACGCATGAAGGCTGCCTTTGCCGGAGTGCTGAGCTATCGGCCCTACCTTGTGATTCTGGACGAGCCTTTCAGCGGCCTCGATCCGCTGGTGCGCGAAGAGCTGATTGCCGTACTGAAGAGCTGCGCCGGACAGATGACCTTCCTCGTCTCCTCGCATGACCTGGACGAGATTGAAGGCTTCGCCACGCATGTTGGATTTCTGGAGAAAGGGAAGATGCTCTTCGTGGAAGAAGTGGCGCCGCTGCGCCGTCGTTTCCAGCGCGTGGAGTTCGATCTGGCTGCGCCGCCAGAAGGCTTCGCAATACCTTCCCCATGGATGGAGGCGCAGTGGTACGCCGGCGTCTACTCCTTCGCCATCAACAATCCGGAGGGAGCCGACGTGACACGCGCACGTGTACTGGAGCACTTTCCCGAGGCACGCAATATCCAGGTCGCATCGATGGGCCTGCGGCAGATCTTCCTGGCGGTGGCGCGCTCGCGCCGCGGAGGTGCGGCATGAAGCAGGCCCTGCACATCCTTCGCAAAGACCTTCGTCATCTGTGGCCCTTCATCGCAGCCATGCTCGTCTCTGTGGCGGCAACCGCTCTGCTTTATCCCCGCAGCTGGGGAGAGTTTGGCGGCTATCCCAACCGCTTTCTCGGCATGGCTCTGCGGCCTGATCTGGTCATCGTTCTGGTGCCGCTGGTCGCGTGGCTGCTGGTCACGCGGATTCTGCAGGAAGAGCCGCTGGTGGGCGATCGCCACTTCTGGCTGACACGGCCATACCAGTGGCAACAGCTTCTGCTGGCGCGCGTTCTTTTCTATCTGCTGGTGATTGTCGCGCCGGTCGCCGTTATGCAGATGGTGCTTGTCCATCGCGCCGGGTTCGCTGTCTTTGCCGCTTTCCCTGCGCTCGTGCTAAACGCTTTCACCCTCAGCCTGTTTCTGCTGCCGTTCGCGTTGATCGCAGTGATCACGCGGACCTTTGTGCAGGCTTTCTTTACGCTGATTGGGCTCTGCATCTACATCGCGATGTGTGCTGGGCTCAATTCATTTTTCAACGCCGGCTTTAACCCCGGTCCCGATGGCCCGCTGTTCACCGTCTTCCTGATCCTTGTGCCGATGGGCATCATTGTGGTGCAGTTCGCCTCGCGCCGCGTCTGGTGGTCACGCACCGCCTTCGGCATCCTGTTGCTTCTGGTGGCAGCAACGGCGGTTGCTCCCATGGGGAGCATCACCGTGCCCATGAGCTATCCGGAGTTGCGTGAGCCGGAGGTCCGCCTGCATTTTGACGCGGACAGCAGCCGCAAGCTGGAGAATCTTGAGGTTGATCCGAAGCGCGATGAGGTTCCGGTTCGTCTCCCGTTGGAGTCCGATGGTCTGGTGCTGAATCATCAGTACTCCGTGGCTGCCGCCAGCATTGCCCTGCGCGGCGCCAACGGCGCCTACTGGAACTCCGGCTGGAAGGAGCAGGGATGGACGCTGCAACCTGGCCGCAGTGTGGAGACGGCGGAGGTGATGATGCCCCATGCCGCCTATGAGCAACTGAAAAACACACCGGTGCATGCGGAGATTCAGCTCGCGGTACGTGAAACCGTTCTCGGTGGCGTTACGAAAACTATTCTGAAAGACGGCTGGAATGATCTTCCCGCCATCGGCCGCTGCCGTGCGCATAGCAATCGGTTCCTTGGCAGCCAACTGGAATGTCGCACGGCCGTGTGGGAGCCATACACCGCGGAAGTAGGTGTTCAGTACTTCACCGCGCCATGCGGCACATCGAAGTCCCAGCCCTCGGTGGCTGGTTATATGCAGGCCTTTGGGGAGATTACGCGCGTATTGCCCATGTCGCTTCCTGGCGTGTGGGTACGGCAGCTTTCCCCGACCAATGGGTTCATCCTGAAGGATCAACCCGTCCGGTATGTATGTCCCGGTTCGCAGATCACCCTCCGCCGCATCCTTGATGGGCAGCAGATGCGCGTCTCTACGAAAGCCGATGGCATCCGGTTGGCGGAATACGCCGGTTATGTTGCATCAAAGGACGATGCAGACGACTAAAACGCACGTTTCATGCGTTGGCGTCGTGCTATGCTTCGCTCACCGCTGGCACTCTTTGCCCTTTCGCACGTTCTGTGTGGGCGGATTTGACGTACCGTCGTACCCCTGTTTCAGCAAGTGTTTTTGACGCCATCTGTCTCTGTGAGCGCCTTCGCCGAAGTGTCGCTGCCGCAGGGCCATCCGGAGAGACGCGAAGCCATGAAGAAGACGGGAAATGCCTGGGGAATTGCTGTAAAGGCCCTGACCAAGAACAAGCTGCAGACCGTGCTCACCATGCTCGGCATGACCATCGGTGTGGCCACCGTGCTTACCATGATCGCGCTGGGCGCGGGCGCTGAAGCCTCCATCCAGGACCAGGTGCGTTCCGCCGGCATGAACCTGATCATCGTTCAGGGCGGGAACTGGAGCCGTGGCAATGGCAGCGGTAATGACAGCGTGATGGGCGCTTCGCTTCGCCAGGAATCGCACGCGAAACTCGTCAGCGCGGTATGGGAGCCATCGGCGCATCCGCGCCTCGTCCGTGTGCAGGGAGAAGCTCCCGCAGCCGGCGAAGCCGCCGGCTCCGAAGGCGGATTCGTCATGAAGAAAAAGGGACGCCCCGGTGACGGCAAGGAAGGACGTGGTGCTTCTACCACCTTCACGGACGCCGATGTTGAAGCCATTCGCAAGATCAAGGGCGTGCAGTTCGCCTCCGGCGGCATTCACGATACCGTCGCCATTGAGACCGCCGACAAGCGCATCGTTACCTCCATGCATGGGGACGACACCGAGCTTCTGAAGATCCGCCGCGGTTGGGTCTTTCCCTTTGGCCGCTTCTATTCGAAGGGCGAGGAGAAGAAGAGCGAGAACGCCGTTGCGCTGGGCCAGTATGTGGCGACGCAACTCTTCGGTGCGGCGAATCCCGTGGGCAAAACCATTACTCTGAAGGGCGAGCCGTTCAAAGTTGTCGGCGTGGTGGGCAGCGGCAGCTGGATGGTGCAGCCCAAGGAGCATGACGACCAGTTCGACGCCGTCTACGTTCCCGTCGGCGCCATGAAGCGTCTACTGGGGCAGAACTACCTGAGCGTTGCAGCCGTCACGACTGAGAGCACCGGTGATGTGTTGCGCGTGGAGAACACGCTGAAGGAACTGCTGCGCGAGCGGCACCACATCAGCGACAACGATCCCGATGACTTCACCGTGGTGGGCGAGGCGCACAAGACCATGGAGCACTCCATGCGGCCCGACGTTGCGAGTGCCGTGATGGGCAACGCCGCGCACCTGGACAAGATGACGCTCGATCAGCTTGGCCGCACACTCGATTCTGCCAGCGCCACCATGTCCGCGTTGCTGATCAGCATCGCTACGGTCTCGCTGATCGTCGGCGGCATCGGGGTCATGAACATCATGCTCTTGTCGGTTTCGCAGCGCACCAAGGAGATCGGCATCCGCCGTGCCATCGGTGCTCGCTCGGCTGACGTGCTGACACAGTTCCTGCTGGAGGCTGCAACCCTAAGTGTCGGCGGCGGTCTGCTGGGAATCATTCTCGGTGTAACTCTGTCCGTCTCCATTGCCCGCACCATCGGCTGGTCGACCAGCGTCTCCCTTCCTGCGGTGGCGATCTCGTTTGTCATCTCCGCGGGTATCGGCATCTTCTTCGGGTACTACCCGGCCAAGCAGGCTTCGCAGGTGATGCCGCTGACCGCGCTGCGCCACGAGTAAACAAAATATCCAAGGGCATACGTGGTTCTAGGCTGGTTCCGATACCGGAGCTTCGCGCAACCACTTATGCATCTTGGGATAGGTTTCCATGGTCGTCAGTCCCATCCACTGGAGCAGGGGAACGCCGACAGCGCCTGCACGGAAGCTCTCGATCAGGCGTTCGCTGCTCCCTTTGTAGCCGTTCTCGTGGAAGACGATTTCAGGCGGCAGGCCGAGATGGACGGCCGCGGTGTAAGACCAGATTTGGGCGGCGATCTCCGTGCCCATATCAGAACCAGTGTTTGTGCTTCCTTTGGCGCGGTCTTCCGGAATTATCGTGGCCACGTGGCCTGCTTCATGGAGCAGGTCGCCGGGGTAAAGAAGCTTCTCCATGTCGACAAGCAGACCGTTGGGCTGGATACGGATGCCAGGAAGGAAGGTCTCGCCTTCGATCGCTTCCATACGGATGTCGAGGCCAATCTGCCGGAGAAAGTCCACGATGGTGCGAACGGTGGGGTCAGAAATCTGCATGCGATGAAAGTGTAGCCTCTGCTTCCGTAGGGGAGCAGTGCCTTCATAAAAATGAAAGGGCTTTCGCCTTGGGTCCTTTGCAATGGCCCTGAGCGAAAGCCCTTTCCTCTCTGGAGTAAGCGGCCTCTCCACAGAGAGAGTGCTTTTTACTGACGGAACATCGGAGCACCGAACGGAGCGCCGGTTGCGCCTCCATCCACCATCAGTTCCACCGCATTCACATACGACGAATCATCCGATGCCAGGAAGAGAGCGGCCTTGGCCAGCTCCTCCGGCTCTCCCCAGCGGCCTAGCGGAATACCTGCTGCAATCGCAGCAACGCGCTTCTGGCGTGCTTCATCCGGAGCGCTGGAACTTGCACCGCGCGTCCAGATCGGCGTCTTGGTCGCACCGGGAGCTACTACGTTGACACGAATGTTCCGCGGCGCCAGGTCGCCTGCAATGGCGCGCGCCATCGACACCACGCCGCCCTTGGTCGCAGCATAGGCCGCATATCCGGGAGCTCCCAGATAGTTGTGCACGGATCCGTTGATGATGATGCTGCCGCCATCGTTCAGCAGAGGAGCGGCCGCATTGATGGTGAAGAAAACACCGTTCAGGTTGATGTTGATGATGTTCTCAAACACCGCCTCATCCGTGCTTCCGGTCGGTGTGGAACCGCTGATCCCGGCGTTGGCAAAGACGATGTCGAGCTTGCCGAAGTCCTTTGCCAGAGCCTCAAAGAGCTGTTTGCGCTCCTCGCGGTTGGTCACGTCGGCACGATAGGCGCGAGCGCCCGGTCCAAGCAGGGCGGCGGCCTCGTCCAATGTCTTCTGGTCGCGGCCGGTAATGGCCACCTGCGCGCCTTGTTCCACAAACAGCTTGGCGGTGGCCAGTCCAATGCCGCTGTTGCCGCCTGTAATCAGGGCTTTCTTTCCGGAGAGTTTCATGGTGATCTGCATCCTTTCGGGAGTGGCCGTCTCAAATATGATGACGGTCATGTTTCGTTATGTAGGATGATCGTCCTATATCGAGGATTCACAAAGATGCGTTATTCCGTCGAACAGACTCAGCAGCACCATCGCCGTATTATTCAGGAGGCCTCCCGTCTCTTCCGCGAGCGTGGTTTTGAGCACGTCACCGTCTCCGAGGTGATGAAGGCTGCCGGTCTGACGCACGGGGCCTTTTACGCGCATTTCCAGTCCAAGGACGAACTGCAGGCCGCCGCCGTGGAGTACGGTCTGCAGCAGTCGCTGGGCCGCATCCAGCAGAGCCTCGGCTCCCAGAAGGAACGGAAGGCCTATCTGGATCGCTACCTGAGTCCTGCGCACCGGGACACCCCCGGCGACGGCTGCACCATGGCGGCCCTGGGGGAAGAGATCGCCCGCTGCCCGGAGGTTGTGCGCCAGGCCTTCACCCGTGAGGTGAAGGAGCTGCTGAAACTCGGCTCCGAGGGCCGGGGAGAGACGATCCGGAGAACCGCCCTGATGGTAGGAGCCATGGTGCTGGCCCGCGCCATCGACGACGAGACCTTCTCCGGGGAGATTCTCCGCGAGGCGCGAAAGGGCGTCTAGCCGACTCACTCTGGAAGATCTCCCCTCCGCGGCTGCGCTGCGGTTGAGAGGAGTGAATATCCTGCCTGGCAGCAAAAGGCCAGCCCATCCCCGGGCTGGCCTTTCCATTTTGGAACCTGTGCAGCGCTGTGATGCCCATCACAGCGCTGAAATGTCCTGAAGCTCGAACATACTTTTCAAGGAGGACATCCCAGACATGGTTCCGATCTGCAAAAACACGGTAGCGTCATGGGCTATTCATCCGTGCAGCGGTCACTGCACGGGCTACGGGGCGCATGCGGGGTGTCCTCCATTGATTGTGATCGCCATCCAGCAGCAGGTGGCCAAAACCTCGGGGGAGGGAAGCAGACGATGAGTACTGCCGCGATTAGTCCGGACCTGGTGAGCGAGAAGGAAGCACGCGCCCAGCGCACCAATTACCTGAATGCCACCCACGGTATCAAGAGCTGGTTGCTCACCGTGGACCACAAGCGCATCGCCCTCCTGTACCTGATGGGCGTCAGCTTCTTCTTCCTGGTGGGCGGCCTGCTTGCGATGGTCATCCGCATGGAGCTGCTCACACCGGACGCCGACCTGATGGCGATGGATACCTACAACAAGGTATTCACCATGCACGGTGTCGTCATGGTCTTCTTCGTGCTGATCCCCGCGGTTCCGGCGGTCATCGGTAACTTTGTCTTACCCATGATGCTGGGGGCAAGGGACCTGGCGTTTCCAAAGATCAACCTGCTGAGCTGGTACCTGTACATGATCGCCGGCCTTCTGCTGGTGGTCACGGTGGTCAACGGAGGCGTGGATACCGGCTGGACCTTCACCGCTCCGCTCAGCACGCGCTTCGTCAATACCAACGTCATCACCGCCGGTCTGGCTGCATTTGTCGCAGGCTTCTCGTCCATCCTTACCGGGCTGAACTTTATTGTCACCATTCACCGGATGCGCGCGCCGGGTCTCACCTGGTTCCGTCTGCCGCTGTTCGTATGGGCTAACTACTCGGCCAGCATCATCATGATCCTGGGCACACCGGTGGTCAGCGTCACCATCATCATGGTTGCCGTGGAGCGCCTGTTCCATTTCGGATTCTTCGACCCCACCATGGGCGGCGATCCGGTTCTGTTCCAACATCTGTTCTGGTTCTACTCACACCCTGCCGTGTACGTCATGCTGCTGCCGTCGATGGGCATCATCAGCGAGATCATCGCCTGCTTTAGCCGCAAGCGTCCCTTCGGCTACACGGCGGTGGCCTTCAGCTCGGTCTCGATCGCCGTCTTCGGCTTCTTCGTGTGGGAACACCACATGTTCATCATGGGCGTCAGCCAGTACTCGGCTCTGGTCTTCAGCCTGCTTACCATGCTGGTCGCTGTCCCTTCGGCTATCAAGAGCTTCAACTGGTCGGCGACTCTGTACAAGGGCTCCATTGAGTTCAAGGCGCCGATGATCTACGCGCTCGGCTTCCTTGGCCTGTTCGTGGTGGGCGGCTGCACCGGCATCTTCCTGGGCAACCTGGGCACGGACATTCACCTGACCGAGACCTACTTTGTCGTCGCGCACTTCCACTTCGTCATGGTGGGTGCGGTCATCATGGGCTACCTCGGCGGGCTGCACTTCTGGTGGCCGAAGATCACCGGCCGTCTCTATCCGGAAACGCCTGCCAAGATCGCCGCTGCGCTCGTCTTCATCGGCTTCTTCTTCACCTTCGGTCCGCAGTTCATCCTTGGCTACCTGGGCATGCCTCGCCGCTATGCCATGTATCCCGCCGAGTGGACCGTGCTGAACGTGATGTCGACCGCCGGAGCCACCGTGATGGGCGCAGGCTACATGCTGGCCGCCGCCTACCTGATCTGGAGCCTCAAGTGGGGCAAGGTCGCCGGCGACAATCCCTGGAACGCGTACGGTCTGGAGTGGGAGACACAGTCGCCCCCGCTGACCGAGAACTTCCTGCGGACTCCGACGGTGACGCACGAAGCCTACGACTACGAGTGGATTGATTCGCAGAAGCGGAGCACGGCCACGGAACCTGAATTGATCTAGATAAGTTTGCGGCAGCGGTTGGGCATACTGTTACGAGCCCAACCGCTATTTTTTACTGCGTCAGAGCTGCAAGCTGTTCAGGCCGCGGAATTTCAAGAAATGCACCCTTGCGATGGATCAGGGCTTCGCGCTCAAAGCGAGCCAGCAGACGGGTGGTTGTCTCCCGTGTAATGCCAGCCATCGAACCCAGCTCTTCGTGGGTCAGCGTCATGGCAAAACGCGTTGGCAGGGTAAGGTCGTTCGGCCGCGCCCACTCGATCAGCGTATTGGCCAGCCGTGCTGCCGCCGATCCGGACAGGGCCAGACGGCGTGCCGAAATCAGCGCCTGCTGATACTCGGAAGCAGCCTTGCTCGCACAATTCTGGCTCACCTGCGAGTGATCGCGCATAAACGTCATAAAGTCTGCCTGCGGAACTTTCTTCAGACGGCAGGGCTCCAGTGTCTCCGCCGTGGCCTCATAGGGCACATTGCGCAACACCGCCGCCAGGCCAATCACATCGCCCGGACCGGCAATGCGGAGCAGCAGCGAGTGGCCATTCTCCGCTGAAACCACCAGCTTCAGGCGTCCGCTGCACACCACGTACAGGTTGCGAGGGGTGCTGCCTTCTTCCGTCACGCGTTCGCGTGATTCCACCGTGATCTGCTCGCCAAGCGTATCCAGATTTTCCAAGGACGCAGGATCGAGCGCACAGAAGCTGTTCGCATTCCGCAGAGTGCAATCCATGCAGCTTTTCTGGAAGCGTTCGGTCATGGACATAGGCGCGTCGTTATTGTTGCATGAAAAAGCGGCCCGCGCAGTGGCGGGCCGCATCTGGTTGATATTACAGGCTCTTGCAGTCCAGCACGAAGCGGTATTTTACGTCCGCCTTCACCACGCGGACCCAGGCTTCGCTTAGCTTGTCGAAGCTGGTCATCTCAATGTCAGAGACGATGTTGTGTTTGCCGCAGAAGTCCAGCATCTCCTGGGTCTCGTTGATGCCGCCAATCGACGATCCGGTGACATGCTTGCGGCCAGCGGCGACGGAGAATGCGCCGACCTGCAGCGGAGTCTCCGGAATGCCCACGGTGCAGTACACGGCATCGCGCTTCAGAAGGCTCAGGTAAGGGTTGATGTCATGCGGCGCGGCAACACAATCCAGAATGAAATCGAAGGTGCGGATGTGGCCCTTGTCCCAGCCAGCTTCCTTGGTCAGGATGACCTCGTCGGCGCCCAGCTTCTTCGCATCCTCAATCTTCGAGGGCGAGGTGGTGAACTGCACCGTCTTCGCTCCGAAGGCGTGCGAGAACTTCAGGCCCATGTGGCCCAGACCGCCCAGGCCGATGATGCCGACCTTCTTGCCGGGACCCGCGCCGAAGTGCTTCAGCGGCGAGTAGGTGGTGATGCCGGCGCACAGCAGCGGAGCCGCGGCAGCCAGGTCAAGGTTGTCCGGTACATGCAGCACAAAGGCCTCGTCGGCAACGATGTGGTTGGCATAGCCGCCAAAGGTCAGGTTGCCGTTCTTGTCCTTGCCGTTGTAGGTCCACACGGTAGCGAAGTTGTCGCAATACTGCTCATCGCCAGCCTTGCAGGAGGTGCAGGTACGGCAGGAGTCGACCATGCAGCCGATGGCAGCCTTGTCGCCCACCTTGAACTTGGTCACGGACGATCCGACAGCGGCAATGCGACCGACAATCTCGTGGCCCGGAACCATCGGGAACATGGCATTGCCCCACTCATTACGGGCCTGGTGAATATCCGAGTGACAGATGCCGCAGAACTCAATGTCGATCAGCACATCGTTCGGGCCGGGATCGCGATGCTCAAAGTTCCATGGGGAGGGATCGGTCGTCGCATTGTGCGCAGCGTAGCCTTTGGTAGCAATCATGGGTGCTTTCTCCTTGGTAAGGGGTCGGTTGGAATTAAATCATGGCAACGTGGAGTGGAGTCTGTGCCTGGGCTCCCAGGTGGGAACGCAGGCGCTGTGACTCTTCCGCGGGGGAGACCCCGAAGAGCCGTTTGAACTCCCGGGAAAACTGTGACGGGCTCTCATAGCCCACGCGCGATGCGGCGACGCTGGCTCCAATGCCTTCCTGGATCATCATCAGCCGCGCCTTGTGCAGCCGCGTCACCTTCAAATACTGCAGGGGCGAGGTCGCGGTCATATTGCGGAAATGCTGATGAAAAGCCGAAAGGCTCATGCCGGCGTCGGCGGCCAGCGTGGGGATATCGAGTTGCCGGTCAAACTCGGTCTGAATGCGGTGCATGGCGCGATAGATCTGGCAGATGCTGCCCTGCATGGCCAGCAGGTCGCGCAATACCTGCCCGCGCGGCCCGGTCAGAACGCGGTAGGTGATCTCACGGATGATCTGCGGCCCAAGAATCATGCGGTCATTGGGATTCTCGTACGCCTCCAGCAACCGCAGCAACGCTTCCGCCAGCTCTGCCGGCAAAGGCGTCGCATCGACGGTGCGGGCAACTGGCTGCGGGGGCGAGGAGGGCAGCTTCAGCACCAGGTCCGCCAGCACGGCCATGTCCAGCAGAATGGAGATGCCACGCATCGGAGCCTCCGGAGCGCAGAAGGTCTCGCAGTCAAAGGGCAGGGGAGCGGCCAGCACCAGGTAGTTCTCGGTGTCATACACAAAGCTGCGGATGCCCACGTGACCCCGCTTGCTGCCGCTGGTCACAAAGACGATGGAAGGCTCGTACAGGACGGAGCTGCGCGGCACATTGCGATGGCAAAGGATCGTCCGCAGGCCAGGCAGCTCGGTCGAGCGAATGCCTTCGCCACAACTGATCCGCTCCAGAATGCGGTTGATCTTCGCGTGCGTGCTGGCCATGCTGCTCACAAAATTGAGTCTAGCGAAGCCGGAAAGCGGATGGCGTAAATTCTCCGAAGTTCTGGAGAAACAGGCAAGCCTTCCGCAGGATTCCCCACGGAAGGCTCATTTTCCTGTAAAAACGGGGTTACTCGTTGTAGTGCAGCAGGGAATAGACGTCGTAGTCCGGGAACTTGGCGCGGCCCTTCAGGAAGTCCAGTTCCACGGCAAAGCCCAGGCCCACGATCTGTCCGCCGAGCTGGCGAACCAGCTGCGTGGTGGCTTCCATGGTGCCGCCGGTAGCCAGCAGGTCGTCCACGATCACAACCTTTTGTCCGGGTTGGATGGCGTCCAGGTGGATCTCGAGCGAGTCCGAACCGTACTCCAGGTCATAGGTCACCTTGGCGGTGGCGGCGGGCAGCTTGCGCGGCTTGCGAACGGGCACAAAGCCGGCGTTCAGGCGATAGGCCAGCGCCGGTCCAAAGATGAAGCCACGGGCCTCAATGCCCAGCACCAGGTCGACGTCCTTGCCGATGTAGTAGGCGGCAAAGGCATCAATCATCTGCGCAAAACCGGCCTGATCCTTCAGCAGCGTCGTGATGTCGTAGAACAGGATTCCGGGCTTGGGGAAGTCGGGAACAGTCCGCACCAGGGACTTGAGAGGTTCACAGTTAATGGGTGTCGCCATATGGAGATTTTAGTTGGAGGGTGGGATGGTTGGATAGTGTGATGGTGCGCCGGTTGTTCCCGAAAATCCCGCCGCCTGATTGGCGACGAAGTCGCTTTTCCTGTGTTGTGATTCCGCAGCGTAGCGGAGGAATCTGCTTTTTGAAGTTGTATGGTTTGTCATTCCGGCCGGAGGCGCAAAGCGCCGTAGAGGGACCTGCATTTCACAATCCAACCAGCTACCAAGCCCCTTCAATCTGAAAGGGTCCCAGCTTCTCGCCCTCGGCCTCGACCAGGTCGTGAATCTGCAGGCGGTCCACCCGCGATCCGCGCGAGCCTTTACGGAGCGCGGCTTCCAACTCCTCCAGTTTCGCTTCGGAGCCCGCGGCCACGCATTCCACCTCGCCGGTCTGCAGGTTACGCACCCATCCATCCAGGCCAAGCTCGGCCGCCTCGCGATGGACAAACCAGCGGAACCCCACACCCTGCACACGACCTGAGACGAGATAATGACGCACCATCGTTCTTTACCGGACCCTCCGCAATGGAGTGATTGTAGCGTGGCGGCCCGTGCCCTACGTACTCAGCCCGCCGAAGAGGCGTACACTCAAAGGTGTAGTCCCCTTCTCGCCTTCAGCCTCAAGGCATCTGCTCCAGACGAGCGTCGTTCAGGTACGCAACCGCACGACTGGAGAGACAGCATGAGCCTTCTCAGAAAAACTGACGTTAAGAAGCACATGGCGCCACGGACGCACAAGATGGTGCCGGATACGGTCGAGCAGCCCGTTGCGCAGCCGGCTCCATTCCCCTTTCGCCCCACGCCGGTAGCGTCCGCATTGCCGCCGAAATCGGCAACGGAGCTCAAGCCTCGGGCAGGGAAGTAGTTCATCCCATGAAACTGCTCTTCGGTCAGAAATCCCAATGCCCTTTGTGCACGTCGGTGCAGTTTGAAAATGCTGTGCCACGCCCCATTGACAACCTTCTGCGCTACCTCGGTTTGTTCCCGGTGCGTTGCGTCAACTGCTGGCGGCACTATTATTGGTTTGGACCTTCCGTCAGGGTATAGATCGTAACAATGGCACTGAACTACACCGTAGTGGCACAAGGCATTGATGAGGTGCGCGACCTCTCCAACTCTCCCTCGGTCAGCCTGTGGAACTACCTGCAGGCCACCGGGCAGGAGACACTGCTGCGCACCATCAGCATCTACGGCGAAAGCGGCAGCACCCGTGAACAGGTGCGCCTGCTTTACATGAACGCGGACGCCCTGCGCATCTGGCGCGAGATGGGCAAACAGCCCACCATCATTGGCGAGATGCGCCGCCCGTCGCGGACGTCGGTCATGGTCTTTGGCGTGCCGTACAGCGAATAGCAAAAGGCCCGCCGAAGCGGGCCTTTTCGCTGATTTCAACAAGACTACGCGCGTGACATGTACGTACCTTCGGCCGTATCCACGCGGACCTTTTCACCCTCGTTGATGAACGGCGGAACCTGGATCACCAGGCCGGTCTCGGTCTTGGCGGGCTTGGTCACCGACGATGCCGTGGCCGACTTGATGCCCGGCTCGGTCTCGACGATAGTCATCTCCACTACGCCGGGCAGGTCGATACCAACAGCCTTGCCGTCGTAGAAGCTGACGGAGATATTCAGGTTGGGCAGCAGGTAGTCTACGGCATCGCCCAGCGTGTCGCGGGTCAGCATGGTCTGCTCGTAGGTGGTCGTGTCCATGAAGTAGTAGTCGTCGCCGTCGTTGTACAGGTAGTCCATGGAGATCTCGTCTACGATGACGCGTTCAATCGCGTCGCCGGAACGGAAGCGGTGCTCGAACATCGCATTCGAGGACAGGTTGCGCAGCTTGGCCTGGATGAAGGCGCGCAGGTTGCCCGGCGTGCGGTGCTCCACGGCAAAGACCATGTGCAGCTTGTCGTTATGCTTGATGATCATGCCGGGGCGCATCTGAGTGGCGGGAATCGCCATGGTGTGTCTCCTGAAATTGTTGGTGGGTTTCCGCGCCGCAAAGGGCCGGATCTGGCAGGGCGTCAGCACTGCACGGTTGAACCTCTTCGATTGTAGCTCAGCGCCCCTCCGGGCCGCTTACAGGGCCACGGGGGCAAATCCGGCGAACATCTGGCTCGATTCTGGAAGCTGGTTCAACGGAACCACCTCGCAGCAGGCCCAATATCGCTCCCACAGCGCCATCACCCGCGGATTCGCGTGCGCCTTCTCAATCGCTCCGGCCTCCCACTCGAAGACCTCGAGAAGGGTGCCGTCCGCGGCGCGGCACACGACGGCTTCGCGGTCCGTTGCCAACCCCTCTGTACGCAGCAGCGGCAGGTGCTCCCGCGTCAGCTGCAGCAGGTCTTCCTCTTTCCCAGGCTTCGGGCGGTACGCGACGATCACAACACTGCGGCCTTGCACGGCATTCATGGCCAGAAGCGTAGCACAGCGCTACAGCAGATCATCACTCGAAATCAGGTGAACGCCCAGCTCCACCATGGTCTGCTTCGCTGCGGCTTTTGACCCATGCAGATCAATCGCGCGGCATGCATCCTCAATCACATACGCCTCAAAGCCCTGCGCCACGGCATCCACCGCCGAGTAGAAGACGCAGTAGTCATACGCCAGCCCGCAGAAGAACAGCCGCCCCAGTCCGCGCTCGCGCAGCGCTCCGGCAAGCCCTGTCGGCGTTGCATGATCGTTGTCCAGAAACGCCGAGTAGGAATCCACCTGAGGGTTATACCCCTTGCGCACCATCAGTTCCGCCCGCGTGGTCTCAAGCCCCGGGTGAAACGCTGCCCCTGTGCTGGCCTGCACACAATGATCCGGCCACAGTACCTGCGGGCCATAGCCCAGCTGGATCAACTCAAACGGCTGTTTATCCGGGTGCGCACTGGCAAAGGAGATATGCCCGGCCGGGTGCCAGTCCTGCGTCAGAACCACGTGCCGGAACTGCTGCTGCAACCGGTTGACCAGTGGAACGATCGTATCGCCGTCGTTGACCGCCAGCGCACCGCCGGGGCAAAAGTCATTCTGCAGGTCGATGACAATCAGCGTATCGGTCGGCTTCAGCGCAAGGCCCATAGCTTATTCGTACACTAAGAGATATGTCCGCACCTACAGCCGAAGCCCGCGTTCGCGTCCGCTACGCCGAGACCGATCAGATGGGCGTGGTCTATCACGCAAATTACGTTGTCTGGTTCGAAGTGGGTCGCGTCGAGCTGCTCCGTTCTCTCGGCCTCCCCTATAAACAGCTTGAGGAAGAAGGGATTCTCATCGCAGTCGTCGAGGTCAATGCCCGCTATAAGCGTCCCGCCCGGTACGACGACGAGATCGCTATCCGCACGACGGTGAAGCAGGTGCGCGGCGGTTCCATCATCCGCATCGGCTACCAGGTCGTCCGTGTCTGCGACGAGGAACTGCTTTGCGAAGGCGAGACGGTCCACGTCGTTATCGACCGCGAGTTCAAGAAATCCCGCCTGCCTGACCACTATGCCGCCCGCATGGCGGGTGAAATGGCTGGCGAATAATCCGCCTGCAGGCATAGAAAAGCCCGGCAGGCCGCCGGGCTTTTCTCCTGTTTCTGACGGGATTTACTTCCCCTGTACGCCCCAGCGGTACAGGACACCCATGTTGAAGCCCATGTTGTTCTGCAGCTTGGAGCCGAAGGTGGTCGCCTCATAGGCAGGAGCGATACGGAAGGCCAGGTTCGGGTAGAAGCTGTACTCCAGGTTTGCACCCACGGAGAAGGCGCCGGTGTTGCTGGTCTTCCACATTCCCAGCGCGTCGGCCGGAATGCCCTTCGATCCGCCGTCAAAGTTGCCCATCGCCAGACCGCCCAGGGCGTTTACGCTCGCGCTGAAGCGCTCCTTACGGTAGAAGCGATACTGCGGTCCTCCCATAAAGGTGTAGTGCGTAATCAGCGGGTTCCACACGTTGTAGGGATTGTTGTTCGTCTTGGCGTTGCCATAGTGGCCGCGCACGTCGGCAACCACCGCCCAGCGCGGATTCAGGTAGTAGTTCCCGGCAACATTCCACGTAACCTCGTTGTTGCGCTGCAAAAACTCGCCCGAGCGGAAGCGCAGGTAACCCACGCCGCCAAACAGCTCGTACTTGTGAGAGTAGGTCTCTTCAATCGTCTTCGCGATACGCGCCCTGCGCGTCGCATTCAGGCGCCGCTGACGGCGGTCCTGCTGCTGCGCTTCGCCCTGAAAAGCCGTTCCCACCAGCGCGGCCATTGCCAGCGCGCACACCATCCGCTTCAAACCGAACATCAAACGATACCCCTGCAGCCTTCTTGCTCTGTTAGTTTCAAACCAGTAGCGCCAGCGCAAACGGCGCACTCTTTTATTAGAACATCCCCGGCGCGGAATTCATGGCCAAACGATCCAGCAAAGGCTCCTCCAAATCTTCTTCCGGCTCTGGCAAGCTGCTGCTCGGCGCTGTGCTCGGCGCCGGCATGGCCGCTACAGCCGGCTACCTGTACCTGCATCCAGAGGCCCTGCGCGGCGTCCGGAACTCCTCCGGCATCCGTGGCAGCTACCCCGGGTCCGAGCCCGGAGCAGAGCCGGCGGAACCCAGGATTTCGCAGGCAGCACCCGCGCCAAAGCCTCAGCCGCCAGTTCAGCCGGCTCCCGCTGCACCGCTTGAGGTCGCTCCGCCCAGCAAAACCGCTCTCGCCGCGGGGCAGGCACCTTTTGCTGCCAGTGAAGAGGTCTTTGAAGCCGCCGCACCTCTCTACCGCAAGCAGTGCGCTGCCTGCCATGGCTCACCCAGCGGTAAGCCGCGCAAGGGCAATGCGCCGCAGTTCTGGGGCCAGCACGCACCCAGCCTCGGCCATAAGACTCCCTCGGCGATCTACACCGCCATCGCCAAGGGAAGCCCGAATGCCAGTGGACACGCCTTTGCCGGCAAGCTCACCAGCCAGCAGATCTGGCAGCTGACCCTGCTGCTGCAGCAGGCAGGCGACGATCTTCCAGACCCGGTCCGCAACCTGATGGGCGACTGACACAATCAGAACGCATAAAAAAGCCCCACCTCTTTTTGTAGAGGTGGGGCTTTTTGCGGTTTCCGCGATTACGGCAGCGTGTAGGTCACGCCGGTCACAAACTGGAAGGTGTTCTTCTTGAAGCCCGGCGACGGGTTGTTCAGGAAGTTGTCGCTGGCCGAGACGCTCATGCTCAGCCGCTTGAAGACTGGCATCGTCAGGCCCGTGGCAAAGTTCGCCGAGTAGGCCTGGACATTATTGAAGGCCGGCAACACCTGCAGCGACTGGGTGAAGACCACCGCGCGCGGCAGGTTACGCTTGTAGGCTTCGCCAATCGAAGCGCCAATCAGGTTCAGATTGCTGGAGGCGCTTTCAAACTGCTGCTTCTCGTAGTTGATGCTGCCCTTCACATCCAGTTGCTGCTTGGCGGTTGAGATCGGTGTCCAACCCATGCCGGCACCGTAGATCTGCTGCAGGTCCAGACCGGAAGAGTAGTTGTGGTCAAACGCTACCGTTCCCAGGTAGTAGAACCGCTGCGAGACATACTGGTCGCGTTCCAGATCGGTGTGGAAGATGCTGGTCTTGACCACCGAGTCCGGCGTCGGAGGATTGGTCTGCGGAATCACCGGCGTTGTCAGCTTGCCGTAGGTCTCTGTCAGGTTGAACAGCGTGCGGTTGCGCGTCTTTAGGTAGGCCACCGTCGGAATCGATCGCGACAGGCTGATGCCGCTGGTAAAAGTGCCGCCATGCTGCGTGCTCTGGACAAACGATGCTCCCGCCGTCAGCGTGCCCTTCCAGCCATACAGAGGTCCGGCCTTCTTTTCGAGCTCGCGGTCATAGGTCTGCTGGTCGATGATGTAGGCCAGGTTCTTGACCGGGATCGTCTCTACCTGCCCCATCGGCTGCAGCAGGGTCACGGAGTCGCCAACCACGTTCACCATGCCGGTCTGGGTGTTTTTCCTGTTCACCGGGGTGTCCTTCTTCAACAGGGCAAAGCTGCCGCTGGAACGCAACTCCTTGACCTTGCTCAGGGGAACGGTGACTTCGCCCACCACGTCGCTTTTGAAGACAACCGTATCGCCAATGCCGCGCACCAGCGTTCCGGTTAACTGGTCGCCGTTCTGAAAGACGATGACGTCCGGGGTGGGTTTCTCGTTGGGTTTGTCCTCAGCTACTACCGCTACCGGCGCCAGAGCCAGCAGCAACGCCAATCCGTGCACGCGCTTAAACAGAGACATGAACTCGCGATTTTCCTCTCAAAGATGGATTGATCTTGCGGTGTGCCACGGTGGCCAGGAGACGTATCCCATTCGCCACACCTGTAGGCTGTCTCATAAGATGATGTCATCTTTCCAGTTTTGAGACGAGGGCACCCAATACTCATGAAGTCAATCGTAACCATGATCCTCCGTATCCTTTCCCTCGTGGGCATCTCCAATCCTGAAGAGGCCCGGAAGCGGCGCGAGGCCAATGGCCCAAGCTGGCGCGATAAGCTTCCCGCAGAGAAAAAATAGCGCTCATGCTGCCAGGTCTTCCCCACGCACCCATCCGCACGGCCACCGTTTCCATGGTGATTGAGTACCTGGCGCTTGGTGTGGGAGCCTTCGCCGGAGCGCTCTCCGTGCGGCGCGACCAGCGCTACCACTATGACTGGATGGGCGTGCTCGGCCTCGGCCTGATCTCCGGCGTCGGAGGAGGCGTAACCCGCGATCTGATCCTGCAACAGGGCGTGCCGCTCTCCTTCGAACACCCCTCCTACCTGACCTGCGCCCTGGGCGGAGCGACGCTGGCGCTGTTCTTCGGCTCGGTTGTCGGGGTGCGGGTCCAGCGGTTCATCTTCATCATTGACGCCGTTTCGCTTGGCCTGTTCGCCGTCGCCGGCGCAACCCGCGCGCAGGATGCCGGTCTGGCTTTTCTGCCCTGTCTGCTGCTGGGCATCACCACCGCTGTCGGCGGCGGAGCCCTGCGCGATGTGTTCAGCGGACGTACCCCCGCCGTCTTCGAACGCGGTGAGCCGTACGCCATTGCCGCGACCGTTGCGGCGGCCACTTACCTGGGTGCGGAACGCTTTGGTCTGTCCACGGAGACCAGCTCAACGCTGGGCACCGTGACCGGCTTTCTGCTGCGTCTGCTGTCCAATGTATTTGGCTGGCGCACACCGTCTATGAGATTGAATCGTAAGGCTTAAGAGGGCCATGCAGGGCGATGGCAGGACCCCTTTCTTTTCTTCAAAGCTGCAACAAAACAAAGGCTTGCCAAACGTTATAGGGCAGGCATAGTATCCGTTTCGCAATCGGTTCAGTCCGCCTTTTAGTGGTCGAACCAGCTGCCAAACGTTTGTTGAGCTTTACCGCTACATACATAAAAACGGCTGCGGGAAGAATCCTTCATTCCCGACAGTTTTATGCGGAGAAAATATGTCTTGGTATGCCTACTGTATCGCTGAGCGCCAGGCTTTTCCGGAGCTTTCACGGCACCGCCGACCAATGCCCCTGGAAAACGTAAAGGGACTTTTTGGAAATCAGGTATTTTTGTTCCCGGCGAGTGATCTTGCCGTCCTGGTCTCTGAACATTCCGAAGAAGATGCAGCCCGTATCGACCAGCAGTGCCAGAAAGACCACGCCCGCGTGATCGCTGACTGCTTTAAACAGACGACGCTTCTGCCATTTCGTTTCAACACCACTTTTGCGGATGACGACGCTTTGCGCCGCTCCATCCGTTCCAACCATCGCCACTTTGCCGCTAACATGGAGCGTTTCCAGGGCAAGGCAGAGATGCATCTGAAGGTGCTGGTCGACGACGTCGAAGGCGCTTCCAAGCTGCAGGTCTGCTGCGCCGGCAAGGAATATCTGGCGGGTCTGCGTGAGCAGGCCGGTCGTCAGAGAGAGCGTCAGGCTCGTGCCCGTGCTCTTTCGGTGCAGTTCAACCGCATGTTCCTGCCGCTGTCGGAGGAGATCTCCTGCAAGCGCCTGGATTCCGGTAAGCTGCTGATCGATATCGCCCACCTGATCGACCGCAAGTGTGTGGAGCGCTACCAGAACAAGTACGCCCAGGCCCTGCAGACAATGAAGGACTGCCAGTTCCAGCTCTCCGGACCCTGGCCGCCGTATCATTTCGTCCACAAGCCTGCGGCCAGTGGCCATACGCATACCGCCGTTCCGGCCCAGGTAGTAGCTGCCGCCGCGGCACGCGTTCCAACGACCGCTGTAAGTGCATAAACCGCGTCAAAACTCACGCAAAACCCGCCCTAAAGGCGGGTTTTTGCTGCTTAAAACAAGCAAAATTGACACGTTTTGCCGCACCCCATAGGCTGGGTTTACTCCAAACAGTCTGAAGGGGAACCACGGATGTCCCTGAACCGCAGAAGTCTTCTGAAGGGCGCGGGAGCCCTGCCGTTTGCTCTGCGCGGCCTGCCTGCGCTGGCCCAGCAGCGCGCCGCCAGCCCTTTGCCGCAGCTTACGTTTCCCACCAGCCTGCCGGACAAGGCATCCTTCCCGCAATTCCGTGAGACCGCATACCTGGACGGAGCGGCGCAGCACGCGCGGCCTGCCGGAGCAAATGTGCTGATCCGCCATGCGGCGTCGTTTGAGGCCGGGGACCCGGACGGCTTCCGGCCGGACCAGAACCGAATCCGCGCCAACTTTGCGAAGCTGGTGAACGCCGATGTCTCTGAAATCGTGATGGTTCCCAGCACGCAGGCGGGCGAGAGCTTTATCGCCAGTGCCGTGGGGCTGCACGAAAAAGGCGCGCATGTGGTCAGCGATTACCTGCATTTTGTGGGATCGCAGGAGATGTACACCGACATGTCCCGCCGCGGGCTGGAGGTGACCTGGGTCAAAATCAAGGACAACCGCATTCCGCTGGAAGACCTGGACCGCGCCATCATCAAGGGCAAAACGAAGCTGGTGGCCGTTTCCCATACTGCATTCGTCAACGGATTTCAGCATGACCTGAAGAAGGTCTCGGAGATGGCCCACGCCAAGGGTGCGATGGTCTACGCGGACGTAATTCAAGCCGCCGGCAATCAGCCACTGGACCTGGCTTCCAGCGGAGTCGATGCAGCCTGCTGCGCGACCTACAAGTGGCTGATGTCGTCGGGCACGGCATTTCTGTATGTCCGCAAGTCGTCGCAGGAGAAGATGCAACCGCCCTTTTACCACTTCAGCCAGTACACACGGCTGCTGCCGGAGACGCACATGTATCCCTTCGACAAGCCGGGGGTGCAGATTGTGGACGACTACCAGAACAAGGCGGGAGCGCCGGGCATGTTCTCGATGGGCTATGAGCCGAACACGGCGACGATGGCGGGGCTGGAGTATTCGCTGCCGTATATCGCAGGCTTTGGGCCGGAGAAGATCCAGGCGCATGTGCAGACACTGACCCGCTATGCCAAGGAAGAACTGGTAAAGCGCGGCTACACGTTGATGACTCCTATGGATGCGACCTCACCGATTGTGACGGTGGTAGCCCAGAACGCGCAGCAGTATGCGGACAGCTTCCGCAAGGTTGGCGTGAAGGTGACAACACGGTGGAACCACATCCGCATCTCGCCTTCGGTCTATAACGATATGGCCGATGTCGAACGGTTTCTTGGGGCGATGCCGAAACTGGTTGGATAGATGGCTAGTCGGCTGGATGTCTGGTTGTCCAGCCGTGCCCTTATATAAGGCAAAAGCAGATTCCTGCGCTAACGCTGCGGAATGACAAACAGAAAGACGAAAGCAAAGCAAAAGCAGGCCTTCGCTTCGCTTAGGATGACACGCGGAGAATGCAGGTTTCTCCGCTACGCGCTCCGGTCGAAATGACAACGTGGTGTTTCTTAGCTGATGTGCTGGGTGCCGGAGGCGTTCGGGACCTGGACTTTTTTCTTGCGGTTCAGGACGAAGCTGCGGCGCTTGCGGCGGCTCTCGGACTTGTTGTCGATCTTCTTCCAGAAGCCGACGAAGTAATCCACGGCCGAGATGATGGAGACGATGGTCATCCAGTAGATGGCGGTAACGGCGACCAGGTGCCAGTCGAAGATGAAGCCGTAGATATCCCAGCGCTGCCATCCGTGCGACATGATGGCCGTGGTGACGGAGACGATCTGGATGACGGTCTTCAGCTTGCCGATCTCGCTGGCCTGGATGGTGAAGCCTTCCGAGGCTGCAATGGAGCGCAGGCCGTTGACCAGGAACTCGCGGCCGATGACCAGGACTGCGATCCACGCCTTCACGACCGTGGGTGTGAAGCTGACCAGGCAGATGTAGCCTGCGGTGACCAGCAACTTGTCCGCCAGCGGGTCCAGCAGCATACCGAGCGTAGTGATCTGCCCGCGCCGCCGGGCCAGGTAGCCGTCCAGGCCGTCGGTAATGGAGGCCATGACGAAGATGACCGAGGCGACAATCTCCTGCGCCCCGGGGACGTGCTGCCAGGGAAAGACCGGCGACAGCGCCCAGATGAGCAGCGGTACGGCGGCAATGCGGCTCATCGTGATGGAGTTGGGGAGATTCACAACAAGACTATTCTATGAGGGAACAGCGATCAGAGAACAGGGAACAGGAAAGAAAGCACAGGGAACAGCGACGGTTTACTGTTCCCTGTTGGCTGCTCCCTGATGCCCGTATTGATTACGCGTAGATGCCGCGCTGGCGGATGTTGTAGGCGACACGATCGATGGCCAGCATGTAGGCCGCGATGCGGTTGTTGACGTTGTGCTGCTGGGCGTAGCGGACGACGTCGGCAAAGCTGTCGGCCATGGTTTTGTCCAGACGGGTGTTTACCTCTTCCTCGGTCCAGAAGAAGCCCATACGGTCCTGTACCCACTCGAAGTAGCTGGTGGTCACGCCGCCGGCGTTGGCCATGATGTCCGGAATGACAAAGATCTTTTTGTCGGACAGGATTTCGTCGGCGATGGGAGTGGTGGGTCCGTTGGCGCCTTCGCAGAGGATGCGGCACTGCAGGCGTTCGGCGTTGCGGCTGGTGATGACGTTTTCCGTCGCCGCGGGCAGCAGAATGTCCGTCTTGTATTCCAACAGGGTGGAAGGGTTGACCGCTTCGGCTTCCGGGAAGCCGACGACGGTTCCGGCGTGCTGCTTGTACTTCAGCAGGGCCGGGATATCGATGCCGCCGGCGTTGTACAGCCCGCCATCATGCTCGGCGATGCCGATGACGTGGTAGCCGCGCTCGTGCAGCAGGCGGGCAGCGTTGGAGCCGACGTTGCCGAAGCCCTGCACGATGACCTGGCAGCCCTTCTGCTCAATGCCGAGGTGCTTGAGCGCCTCATCACAGACTACGGCCAGGCCACGTCCGGTAGCGGCCGTGCGCCCCTTGGAGCCGCCGATGTTGACCGGCTTGCCGGTGACCACGGAGGTGACGGTCTGGCGCATGTGCATGGAGTAGGTATCCATGATCCAGGCCATCGTCTGCTCGTTGGTATTCATGTCGGGGGCCGGGACGTCTTTCTCCGGGCCAATGAAATCAATCAGTTCGGCGGTAAAGCGCCGGGTCATGCGCTCCAGTTCCCCCTGGCTCATCTTGCGGGGGTCGCAGATAACGCCGCCCTTGGCTCCGCCGAAGGGAATGTTGACGACCGCACACTTCCAGGTCATCCAGCTGGCCAGGGCGCGCACTTCGTCCAGGTTGACGTCGGGGGAGTAGCGGATGCCGCCCTTGCCCGGGCCGCGGGCCACCGAGTGTTGTACACGGTAGCCGGTAAAGACTTCGATCTTTCCGTTGTCCATCAAAACGGGGAAATGGACGATGATCTCGCGATTGGGCTGGCGCAGAACCTTCTGCAAACCTTCCTCGAGACCAAGTTTTTCAGCCGCTTCATTGAAGCGGGCTTCCTGCGCAGCCCAGGGATTGGTTTCCTGTTCCAGCGTCAAAATGTCGTTCACCTGCATGGGTTTACTTCCTTTAGTTACTACTCTCCGGCCGTCGGCTGCCACCTGGTATCTATCGGCAGCAATCCTGGTTTGACCAGACCGGTTCGTGGCCAAACCGCACGAGTATAGGACGCTGCAAACAGGGGTAGCAACTCAACAAAAGTGGGAGAAAAGTTGTGAGTTGCGAGGTACGAGCTGTGAGGAGATACCCGATTCCCGCAACTCGCACCTTGCAACCTGCCTCAATCTCCCCGGACCAGATATTCATCCGCGATGACGGCAACCAGGGCGGCGGTGGGTACGGCGACCAGAGCGCCGACAATGCCGGCGACGGCGGTGCCGCAGAGCAGGGCGACCAGGACGGTGATGCCCATCAGGTCGACCGAGGACTTCATGATGCGCGGGGTAAGCCAGGCGTTCTCTACCTGCGAGTAGAGCAGGTAGAAGGCGAGGACGATGAAGGCCTTGGTCCAGGAGTCCACCGCGGCGACGCAGAAGACGATGACGATGGTGATGAGGTTGCCGGCTACCGGGATGATGTTGGTGATGCCCATCAGCACGCCCAGCAGCATGAAGTAGCGCACATGCAGCGCCCAGAAGACGATCACGCTGTAGATGCCCTGGATCGCCATGAGCGAAAGCTGGCCAATGAGCCAGCGGCTGACGCGAAGTTCGGCCTTCTGCAGGGTCATGTCCAGCCGTGTGCGATAGATGCCTGGGACCATGGACAGGAAGTAGCGGTAGACGGTGTCGCCTTCCAGGATGAAGTAGACGGTCAGGATGATCGCCATGAAGATGTCGGCGACGCTGCCGATCCACTTCGGTAGAGTGGCGACGATGTAGCTTGCGGTGGCGGAGAGAGCCTGCTCGACATGCGAGGTGACGGCATCGACGCCCAGTTTGTCGGCCATGGGCAGATGTTTGATTTTGGCGAGCGCCGGGGGAATGCGCGCAGGCAGGTCGGTGGCAAACTCTTTCAAATCGGAGATGACCGGCGGCAGACCCAGCCAGAAGAGCAGGGTGAGGCCACCGACGATGCCCACCATCAGGAAGACGACCGACAACCCCCTGCCCGGATGCCAGGTGCGGATGCGCCAGTGCATAATGCTGCGCACAACCGGGGTAAGCACCACGGCAAAGATGGCCGAGACGTAGAGGATCTCCAGTTCATGGATGAGCCGCCAGGCCAGGTAGATGGCCAGCATAACCATGAAGGTGAACAGGATATAGCCGCGAATCTCGCGGGCACGGTCTTTGGGTGGGTTGATAATCGGCGGTTCAGCCAAGCGCAGTCTCTCCGTACGTTGTGCAGATGTGTCACAGCATACGATGCAGAAACTGCGCCCGGCGTGTAGATCGTTTCATTGAACCCAGCCCGGCTCCGCGAGGGTGGGGCACACGGGTCGCGGTATGACTTAGCGGGTGCGGAGTTCTTCGATCAGCCGGGCGACTGTCTCGGCCGGGGTCAGCGGCTCCGTGTCGACGGTGAGTTGGGCGGCGCGGCGGTAGTGCGGATGACGGCTCTTGAAGCGGGCTTCGGCGGCGTTGGGATCCTTCAGCACGGGGCGGATGGCCGCGTCCGGCTGCAGAACGCACCGGTCGAAGAGAACGCCGAAGGGAGCATCCAGGAAGACGGTCAGCGTATTGGGCTTCTGCTCGATGAGCAGGCGGTTGGCCAGCGACTCGATGGCGCCGCCGCCCAGGGCCAGGACGATGTTTTTGCGGCCCAGAGCGGCGGCCAGGGCGCGGGTCTCAAACTGGCGGAAGGCCGGTTCGCCGTGCTGGGTGAACAGGTCGGCAATGGTGGCGCTGTGGCGTGCCTCCAGAAAGTGATCCAGGTCCACGAACTCCCAGCCAAGCTCCGCGGCCAGGGCACGGCCCACCGTCGATTTGCCCGCGCCCATGTAGCCGGTCAACACCACGCGTTCGGTGGAGGGGGCAATCTGCGGCGGGGTGGAGGTTGCGGGTTTGGATGAGCTGTCGACGGTCACCATTCTATTTTCCTCTTTTGGACTGGATTTGGGGGTAAAACAAAAGCCGCGACCTGGTAGGGGTCGCGGCTCGGGGCTTGAAACTTGGGCTTTTCTGGATCTTTGGGGATTATCCCCGGAACGCACGCCCGCGCTTCGCCTGAGCCGCTACTGGCCAGCAGTAGCGGTAGGTAAAGCAAAAGCCGGACTGGAATGCGCGATGCTGCATGTCAGTTGTTGAGAGTACTGCGGGGTGCGGGAAGTTGCAAGGGGTTTGTTGAGGGGAGATTGATGGTGACAGGGCTTAGGCTGCGGTGGGCGGTCATGAGGGTTATGCAAAAGCAGATCCCTCTGCTTCGCTGCGGAATGACAAGGTAAGAAAAGCAGCCCGCCATCCCAGCATCCGATTAGATCGTCTCTCTCGGCTCGGTCATCTTCTTTGGGTCAAGAATCTCCGTAATCTGCTCGTCGGTGAGGAGTTCTTTCTCTCGTGCGAGGGAGAGGATGCCTTTGCCGGTGGCGATGGATTCCTTCACAAGCTCCGCTGCCTTGGCGTAGCCGATATAGGGGTTCAGCGCGGTGGCGAGCGAGACGGTGCTCTCGGCATAGAAGGCGCAGCGGTCTTCGTTGGCGGTAATGCCGGCGATGCAGCGCTGGTCAAACTCGCGGAGTGTGTTGGTGAGGATCTGGATGGACTGCAGGGTGTTGTAGGTGATGGTGGGCATCATCACATTCAGTTCAAGCTGGCCGGCCTGCACGGCGTAGCCGATGGCGGTGTCATTGCCGATGACCTGGAAGGCGACCATGGCGGTGAGCTCGGCGAGGACGGGGTTGACCTTGCCGGGCATGATGCTAGAGCCCGGCTGCAGGGCGGGGAGCTGAATCTCGTTGAAGCCGGTATTGGGGCCGCTGGAGAGAAGTCGGAGGTCATTGCTGATGCGGATGAGTTCCAGCGCCAGCGTGCGCAGGCTGGCGGAGAGGTCGGCCATCGGGGCGCAGCTCTGCATGGCGTAGCGCATATCCGGTGATGGCGCGAGCGGCTGCCTGGTGATGGTCGAAAGGTTCTGGATGGCCAGCGCGCGGTAGTTGGGGTGCGTGTTGATGCCGGTGCCGACGGCTGAGCCGCCGAGGCCGAGCTCGCGCAGGCTGGCGCTGGTGCGGGTGATGGTGCGGCAGCAGTTGGAGATCGCAAGGCCATACGCTGCGAACTCCTGCCCCAGGCGGATGGGTGTGGCGTCCTGCATGTGGGTGCGGCCGGACTTGAGGACGTGGTCGAACTCGGCGGCCTTTTTCGCGAAGGTGGCGGCGAGAGACTTGAGCACCGGGAAAAGGTCTTCGAGTGCCAGCAGCGCAGAGAGGCGCATGGCCGTGGGAAAGACGTCGTTGGTGGACTGGCCGTAGTTGACGTGGTCGTTGGGGTGGACCTTCTCGTACGAACCCAGCTTTGCACCGAGGATCTGGTTGGCGCGGTTGGCCAGCACCTCGTTGGTGTTCATGTGGAAGCTGACACCGGCTCCGGCCTGGAAGACGTCCACGACGAACTGGTCGTGGTGTTTGCCGTCGAGGACCTCCTGCGCGGCCTTGACGATGGCGTTGGCTCGCTCGGCGGAGACGGTTTCGAGGTCGCGATTGGCTTCGGCCGCGGCGAGTTTGATGGCCGCGATGGCGCGGATCAGCGCCGGATGTGCGCGCATGCCGCTGATGGGGAAGTTGCGGATGGCGCGGGCCGTCTGTGCGCCGTATAGCGCGTCGGCGGGGAGTTCGATGGGGCCGAGGGAGTCTTTTTCGGTGCGGGTCTTCATGGGGGCTCCGGTCGCCTCCATTATCGCTTGTTCGCCATGTTTTTCCTGCTTTGTTATCTCGCAGCGTAGCGGAGAGATCTGCTTCTTGCTCCGTCAACAAGCAGATTCCTTCGCCTTCGGCTACGAATGACAAGGCACGAAAGATAAAGGCTCAAAGCAGATCTTTCCAGGATGACAAGACAGGAAACCTACTTCGTCGCGAAGGCGTACTCGAAGTCGTAGGTGTGCTTGCCGCTGGCGTCGATGGTGATGGTGAAGGTACCGTAGATGCCGGAGAGGTCGTTGGTGCCGGAGCCGGGGACGACGATGATCTTCATCTCCTGTTTGCCGCCGGACATGGTGGCGAAGTGCATCAGGGCGAAGCTGCCGACGCGGCCGTTCAGTTTGCCGGTAACGCGTTCCATGGCGACGTAGCCGGCGGTGCCGGCCTTCGGGTCGCCGGCGGAGAGCATCTCTCCCTTGGTGGTGGCCTCCAGGTCGCCGTGGATGTTCTTGTCGATCGACATGGAGGTGATGCTCGCGTCGGGGTTATGACCGGTGGGCGCGACGTTGACGTCGAAGGATCCTTTGGCGTGGGTCATGGCTTGTCCCTGGAGAAAGGTGGGGAAGAGTGACAGGGCAACGAGGAGGAGGAGTTTACGCATAGTCATTTTGGATGCAGAACTGGCCGATCTTCGCACGGCATGGGGACAAGGGTAATCCACAACGCCTAGAATAATTGCGGGAAAATCAATGGCCACGATCAAACAGGAAGACCTCATCCAGAGCGTTGCGGACGCGCTGCAGTACATCAGCTACTACCATCCGGTGGACTACATCACCAACCTCGCTCGCGCCTATGAGCTGGAGCAGAGCGTCGCCGCCAAAGACGCGATGGCCCAGATCCTGATCAATAGCCGCATGTGCGCCGAGGGCCACCGGCCCATCTGCCAGGACACCGGTATCGTCACCGTCTTCCTCAAGATCGGCATGGACGTGAAGTGGGCGGGGCCGAACGGTTCCAGCGCGACCATGGATGTGCAGTCCATGTGCGATGAAGGTGTTCGCCGGGCTTATAACGATGCAGACAACAAGCTGCGCGCCAGCGTGCTGGCCGACCCGGCGTTCAGCCGCAAGAACACCAAAGACAATACACCCGCCGTCGTTAACATCGAGCTGGTGCAGGGCGATGGCATCGATGTCATCGTCGCGGCCAAGGGGGGCGGCAGCGAGGCGAAGAGCAAGTTTGCGATGCTGAACCCGTCGGACTCGATTGTGGACTGGGTCATCAAGACCGTGCCGCAGATGGGCGCTGGCTGGTGCCCGCCGGGCATGCTGGGGATTGGCATTGGAGGCACGGCAGAAAAGGCAATGCTTCTGGCGAAGCAGGCCCTGATGGAACCCATCGACATGCAGGAGCTGATCGCGCGCGGGCCTGCGAACAAGCTGGAAGAGATGCGCATCGAGCTCTACCAGAAGGTGAACGCCCTCGGCATCGGAGCGCAGGGCCTGGGCGGCTTGACCACCGTACTCGACATCAAGATTCTGGACTACCCGACGCATGCGGCTAACCTGCCGGTGGCGATGATTCCCAACTGTGCGGCGACGCGCCATGCGCACTTTCACCTGGATGGCAGCGGTCCGGCGCATATCGATCCGCCGTCGCTGGAAGACTGGCCGGAGCTGACCTATTCCCCCGCGAATGCGCGGCGTGTGGACCTGGACACGGTGACTCGCGAGGACGTGCTGGACTGGAAGCCGGGCGAGGTGCTGCTGCTGAACGGCAAGCTGCTGACCGGCCGCGATGCGGCGCACAAGCGGATGATCGACATGCTGAACAAGGGGGAGAAGCTCCCGGTGGACTTTACGGGACGCTTTATCTACTACGTCGGGCCGGTGGATCCGGTGCGGGAAGAGGTGGTTGGCCCGGCTGGTCCCACCACCGCGACGCGTATGGACAAGTTCACGCGCCAGATGCTGGAGCAGACGGGCCTGCTGGGCATGGTGGGCAAGAGCGAGCGCGGACCGGCGGCGATTGAAGCCATCCGCGACAACAAGGCCGTCTACCTGATGGCTGTGGGCGGCGCGGCGTATCTCGTCTCCAAGGCGATCAAGGCATCGAAGGTGCTGGCGTTTGAAGACCTGGGCATGGAAGCTATCTACGAGTTCACGGTGAAGGATATGCCGGTCACGGTGGCGGTGGATTCGAACGGCGTCAGCGTGCATGAGACGGGGCCGGCGGAGTGGAAGGCGCGGATCGCGGGAACGTTTGGGGGAGTGCCGATTCTACAGTAAGAGCTCAATGGAATTACGTTTGGTTGAGCACAGGTTTGCCTCTTTGCGGAAGCAGCCGTTCGCGCATTCTCTGTTTGATCCAGTTCATGGGTGCTTCTGCGGCGACGCCGAGGACGATGCTTACAAACAACACGAGGCAGGCCTGCAGGTTGCTGGAGCGGTCATAGGGAATGTACGCCCCGGCCAACGCAAACAGGGCGGGGTGGATCAGGTAAAGAGCAAAGGTGCCGTCGGCTATGGTGCGGATGGTGCGAACGATGGCATCGTTCTTGTCTAGGCGGATGCGGTCGCACAAGAGGAGCCCATACAGCATGACAAATGCTGCTGGAACGCCCACATAGTAGAAGCGTGGCCTAGAGCGGCGCAGCAGGTGAAGATGGGCGGGCAGATACGACCGCAAGTGATGCAACTGTGCATGCAGTGCGGGCGAATGCAGCAGGCTGCGGAAGTGCATTGCCGCCAGGAGCAGAACCAGAGCGGCAACTCCCATCACGGCATAGATGAGGGTGAGTGTTCTGATCGGGTTAGGACGGTTGCGAAGGTACTGATAGGCCTCATAAAGCGCGCATCCCAGTAACCAAAGCGGCAGCAGAGAGAGAATCGGCGGGCCATAGAAGAGGCAGAGCAGGACGAGCGCTACCACGCGCTTCCATCCGCGTATGAAGATGGCGACGCCGAACAGAACGTAGTAGGCGCACTCATAGCCCAGTGACCAGAAGACCTGGTTGAAACCTACGGGGATATCCATGCCCCAGATCTGCGAGCTGAGTGTCAGGTTGGCGAAGATCTGTTTGGCCGCATCAGCAAGCGTGTAGTGCATCTCAAGCAGCGAGTGGCCCGGAAATGCCTGTACCAGTGCGGTTACAAGCAGCGAGAAGAGCATGGAGGGAATAAGTACGGAGTAGATGCGAGAGACTCGGTCTACGGTGTATTGCCGCGCGCTGACGCGGCCACCCACGGTGATCATACGGATGACAAAGCCTGAGAGAACAAAGAAGACCGAGACCGCATCGGCCGCGGAGCCCTCAAGGTTGGGCCAGCGGGTGGCATAGCCGTCGGAGAAGTGGCCGATGGCCACAACAACAGCCGCGCTGAAGCGAAGAAGGTCCAGAAAGACCGAGCCGGTTACGGAGAGCCGGCTCGGCCCTGATTTTCCAATGGGTAATGACTGTTGGGGAGAGGTCATCGAAATCAGCATACATGCCTGCTTGTAAGGGCATGTAGAAAATCGTGCCCTGCTTAGAACTGTGCGGGTTTGTCCCACTCAGTGAAGACGTAGCTTTCGAGCGGCTTGCGTTTGCGCGGGGAGAGTTCCTGCTGCTTCATGCCGCCCTGCAGTGTTTCGGGGTCGCCGAGGTAGCCGAGGGCCCAGACGGCGCCGATGTCGAAATCTTCCGGGATATTGAAGACCTCGCGTGCTTTTTTGTGGTCGAAGCCGCCCATGCCGTGGCTGTGGATGCCGAGGGCGATGGCCTGCAGCGCGGCGGTGGTGGAGGCGGCGCCGGTATCGTGCAGGCTGTAGTAGTCGGGCTGTCCGTTGGCGGTGAAGGTCTTCTTCCCCGCGGAGAGGTAGAGCACGGGGGCGGACTTGGCCCAGCCCTGATTGAACTCCACGAGTACGGACAGGATTTTGTCGTAGGTGCTGTCGCCCTTGATGCCGACGATAAAGCGCCAGGGCTCTTCGCCGTAGGAGCTTGCGGCCCAGCCGGCGGCGGTGAAGATCTTTTTCAGATCAGCGGGCGCGATGGGCTTGTCTGAGAAGGCGCGGGGACTCCAGCGCTTGAGGATGATCTCTTCGACGCCGGTCTCCGCCGGGCCATGCTTGATGTGTTCCAGATCGGGCATGTGCAGGTGCTCCTTATGTGTTGTCAATGTCTGTTGGATGCTCAGGATACTTCGATGTCGCAGCGTCTCCGATAAAATTGTGGTTATGAGCGCGATCGAAACTTTCGATGTTCTGGTGATTGGCGCGGGGCCAACGGGTATGGCATGTGCGATTGAAGCGCAGCGCGCGGGCCTGAAGGCCGTGATGGTGGATAAGGGCTGCCTGTGCAACTCGCTGTTTCACTATCCGGCGCACATGACGTTTTTTACGACGCCCGAACTGCTGGAGATTGGCGACATGCCCTTCAGCTCGCCGAACCAGAAGCCGACGCGCAGCGAGGCGCTGGAGTACTACCGCAAGGTGGCCGAGCACTACAGGCTGGATGTGCGGCAGTATGAGCGTGTGGAGAAGGTTGCGGGCATGGATGGCGCGTTTGTTATCCATACCGAAGACCGCTTCGGCCGTAAGGTTGAGCACCACGCGAAGAAGATTGTTGTCGCGACCGGCTATTACGATCTGCCGAACTATCTTGGCTTGCCGGGTGAGGAGCTGCCGAAGGTGCAGCACTACTACAACGAGCCGCATCCGTTCTTTGGTCTGGATGTGCTGGTGATCGGGGGCAAGAATTCGGCTGCGATTGCGGCGCTGGACCTGTGGCGGCACGGAGCTCGCGTGACCCTTGTGCATCGCGGGCCGGAGATGCACAAGCATGTGAAGTACTGGATTCTGCCGGACATCAACAACCGCATCAAGAATGGTGAGATTGCGGCGCACTTCTCGACCGTGGTGAAAGAAATTACGGAAGACGCGGTGACGCTGACCACGCCTGAGGGCGAGGTGACGATTGCGAATCACTTTGTCTTTGCGTTGACCGGATACCGGCCCGACTTTGAGTTTTTGGAAGAGTTGGGTGTAAAGCTGGATGCGGAGAATGATCGCTGCCCGGTGTGCGATCCGGAGTCGCTGGAGTCTAACGTAGCAGGCATCTATCTTGCCGGGGTGATTGTGGCGGGGGAGCGTACCAACGAGGTGTTCATTGAAAATGGGCGCTTCCACGGTGTGCAGATCGCGCGCGACCTGAAGAAGAAGCTCTCCTGAGGATGAGGAGGGTTTCCCTCAATCTCCATAGGGTTTAGGCTTGGAAACACCATTTGTCATGCGTCGCATTCTGCCAAGAACGATCCAGGGGCAGTTGATCCTCGGCACCATCGTGGTGCAGACTATCCTGCTCGTCATTTTTCTGAGCTATACGATCTCATCGCAGCGTGAGTTTACGCGGTCGCGTGCGCGGGAGCGTTTGTTGCAGCAGGTGGAGCGTCTGGCCAACGCCTCAAGCGTTCCGTTGAGCCAGGGGCACATGGATGCTCTGCGGGAGATTCTGGAGATATCGCGCATTACGCCGACCATTGGTGGAGCGCGCGTCACGGACCTGGATGGCAAAACCCTGGCGGTAACGCAGTCCAACGTTGATCAGCCGTTGAGCGCCGAAGAGCGCCGCGAACTGGGTGGAGCTCTGAAGCCACGGCTGTTTGTGACCGAGCGCGGTCAGACGGAGGCGGTGGCTCCGATTTACGTCAGCGGCCAGTCGACGGGGTTGATCTGGCTGGAGCCAAGCGCCTCTGCAACGGCGGTGAACACGACCAGCGTCGTGAACAGCGCGCTTTGGTATGGCGGGCTGGCGCTGCTGTCGAACCTGTTGCCGATTGTGCTGATTGTGCGCGGTGTCAGCCGTCCGCTGCGCCGGCTGCGCGAGGCGACGCAGCAGATCATCCGCGATCCTGAGTCGAACGCGGGATTTCCTCTGACGGTGACGACCAGCAACGAGGTAGGAGAACTGACGCGCAGCTTCAACACGATGGTGCGCGAGCTGGAGGACCAGCGATCGGGGCTGTATGAGACGCTGGCATTGCTGGATTCCATGCTGGGCAATGCGCCCATCGGGTTTGCGTTCTTTGATCAGAAGCTGCGCTATGTGCGGCTGAACCAGTTCCTGGCGGACATGAACGGGATGCCGATCAACCGGCACCTTGGCCGCAGGATGAGTGAGATTTTTCCGGGGCAGCTTGCGGGAGGCGTCGAGCAACTCCTGGAGACGGTCTTCACGACGGGTGAGCCGGTACGCGATGTGGAGATGAAAGGCGAACTTCCAAGCCAGCCCGGCGTGCAGCGTACATGGATCTGCAACTGGTACCCGGTGCGTTCGCAGCAGGGAACCGTGCGCTGGGTGGGCGGTGTGGTGATGGAGATTACGCAGCGCCTGCATTCGGAGGAGCTGCTGCGCAAGACGGAGAAGCTGGCTGCGGCAGGACGATTGGCCGCGAGCATCGCGCATGAGATCAACAATCCGCTGGAAGCCGTAACCAACCTGCTGTACCTGCTGGAGACGCATCCGCAGATGGACGAGGAGGCTCGGCAGTATGTCGCCATGGCGCAGGGGGAACTGGCACGTGTCTCTGAGATTACGCAGCAGACGCTGCGCTTCTACCGGCAGTCCACCTTCCCCGTGGAGACGCAGATTGTCGAGGTATTGAACTCGGTGCTGACGCTGCACCAGTCCAGGCTGACGAGCGCGCGCATTATGGTCGAGCGTGAGATGGATGCATCGATCTCGCTGTTTGGCTTCAGTGGAGAGCTGAGGCAGCTTTTCGCCAACCTGATCGGCAATGCGATTGATGCGATGGTCGGCGGCGGACGCCTGATTGTACGGGCTCGTTACGGCACGGGCCGCTCCTTGCAGGGCCAGTGGTGCACCGGCGTGCGTGTGACTGTGAGCGATACCGGGAGCGGGATGAGCGAGGAGACGCTCCGCCGGCTGTTTGAGCCCTTCTACACGACAAAGGACGCGACCGGCACGGGCCTGGGGTTATGGGTGAGCGATGAGATCATCCGCAAGCACTCCGGAACGGTGCGGGTGAAGAGTCGGCAGGGCGAGCACTCCGGCACGAGCTTTGCGATCTTCTTCCCCGAGGGTGGGCTGGTGGATACCCAGGTTGCGTTAGGCAGTGACGATAAACTGGAACGGCCATCGGCGGGAGCCGTTGCTTCTCGTCAGTAGTATGAGAAAAGAGAAAGGGCTTTCGCGCTGGGTTTTCTTGTGTACCCAGGGCGAAAGCCCTTTCTCTTTGATCGCTGTTTCAGCGGCCTGAAGGCCACTGTTTAATCCGTTGGAGAGCTGAAGCTCTCAACGAAGGTTCGTCTTCCCCGTCAGTGACGAAAAGAATTTAACCGATCACGCGGCGAAGGAAGCCGCGAATGCCTAACCAGGTCAACAGCACCAGGAAGAAGCAGAGCATGGCCAGGATGGCAGCCGGATGCATGTGCGGCAGTGCCGGTGTCAGCGCGGCGCGCAGGCCTTCACTCATATACACAATCGGGTTGAACAGCACACCGTACTGCAGCCACTTGATATGCGTGAGCGCTCCCCACGGATAGTAGACACAGCCCAGGAAGGTGATGGGCATGACGACAACGCCGAAGATGAGGCCGATCTGCTGCGGCTTGACCGTGGTGCCGATGGTCAGCCCCAGGGCGCCCGCGGTCAGCGAGGCGAGAATGAGTACAAGAATCAGAAAAGGCCAGCTGGAGACGTGCGCTGAGACCGGTGTGCTGGGAATGTAATAGGCCAGCGGGAAGACGATACAGGCGGCGATGATGCTCTGCATGGCGGAGAAGACGATCTTCTCAATGGCGACGGCGCCGACCGGCAGAGGGCACATGACGCGGTCGTCGATCTCGCGGGTGACGCCGAACTCCTGCGCCAGGGGAAGAGCGACGGCGGCGATGCCACTGAACATGATGGCCACAGCCATGAGGCCGGGAAGAAGCACGGTGGAGAAGGTGACCCCTGTGCCCTGGGCCATGCTGGCGGTGGGATTCATGGCCGCGCCGCCGGACATGTGCGGCATGATGTAGGTGAACACGAACAGGAACAGGATCGGGTTCATGCAGATGCGGATGATGAAGGGGAACAGCTCGCGCCGCAGAACATGCAGGTCGCGCAGGAAGAGTCCGCGGAAGGCGTGGGCGTATTGGGTAGCGTTGCTGGGCATCGTTACTCTCGCAGGTCACGCCCGGTCAGGCGGATGAAGACGGTTTCAAGGCTGGGCTCGGTGATGGAGAGATCGCGCAGGCCGTAGGGGTTGGCGGCGGTGACGATCTCCGGCAGCAGGCCGTCCGATGCTTTGGCCAGGACGCGGACGCCGCTGGGTGTGTTTTCCACGCTGGAGACGCCATGGAAGCTGCGTAGCTGGGCGGCAAGCTGCGTGGCCTGCTCCGGCTGGCGCAGGTCGAGCTGGTAAATGGTCTCCGCGCCGATGGAGCTTTTGAGGGCGGCGGGGGTGTCCTGCACCAGGATTTTGCCGTGGTCGATGATGGCGAGCCGGTTGCAAAGCTCGTCGGCTTCTTCCATGTAATGGGTAGTTAGAACGACGGTGATGCCCTCGGTATGCAGGCGGCGGACGATGTCCCACATGGCGATGCGCGACTGCGGATCGAGGCCGGCGGAGGGTTCGTCGAGGAAGAGCACCTTGGGGCGGTGGGCGATGGCGCGGGCAATCTGCACGCGCTGGGCCAGGCCGCCGGAGAGCTGCTGCGGGTAGGCCTTGGTGCGTTCGCTCAGATGGAACTGGTCGAGCAGTTGGGTGGTGCGAGCCTTGGCCTCGGCCGAGGAGGCTCCGAAGTAGCGGCAGTGGAAGTAGATGTTCTCAAAGACGGTGCAGGCGCGGTCCAGCGTGTTGTACTGCGGCACCACGCCGATATGGCGGCGGGCCTCTGCCGGGTTGGCGACTACATCGACGCCTGCAATGCGCACGGTGCCCGCGGTGGGCAGGGCACGTGTGGTGCAGATGGAGATGGTTGTGGTTTTGCCGGCGCCGTTCGGGCCGAGCAAGCCGTAGATCTGACCGGGCGCAACAGAGAGGTCAATGCCATCGACGGCTGTGACGGTCTGCTTGCCTTCGTATACCTTGCGCAACGACTGGATTTCTACGATCACCGCTATGAAGTTTACTGCATGGGCTTGGGGTTGACGTGTGCTCCGTCAACCACCTGGTCTGTGGGGTTGATGACGACGTCTTCCCCAGGCTTTAAACCGGAGACGATTTCGACGCTGCTGCCCATATCGCGACCCAGGACGACGCTGCGCACGCGGGCGATATTGTCCTGGCCGACGACGAAGGTCTGCGGGCCGGCGGTGCGGACGATGAGGGCATTGGTGGGCAGAATGGTGGGCGGCTCGGCGCGTGGAGCATCGAACTGGATGCTGGCATACATGCCCGGAAGGATTTTGCCATCGTTCTTCAGGTCGATTTCTACCAGCATGGTGCGCGAGGTGGGGTCGATGCTGGCGCTGGTGCGCGCGATGGTGCCGGGATAGGGGTGGTTGGGCAGCTCGCGGAAGTTAACCTTGGCGGCCTTGGAGTTGAGAACGGCGATGGACTCAGACTGCGGAACGGAGCTGAGGACGCGGACGATGTCGGACCGTCCAAGGGTAAACATCTGCGTGGTGGCGGTGGAGGAGCCGGAGGTGATCAGCGATCCGTTGTCGATGTTGCGTGAAAGGATCACGCCATCAAATGGTGCGGTGACGCGCGAGAAGCTGAGCTGTTCCTGCAGGCTTTTTACGGTGGCTTCGCCGGCGGCGACACTGGCTTTTGCGGCTTCCACGGTGGCCTGGTTGGTGGAGGCGGTAGCTCCGCGGGTGTCGGCGTCGAGCTTGCTGACGACGCCCTGTTTGTAGAGATCCTTCCAGCGGGTGTCGTTTGCGTCGGCCAGCTTTGCATTGGCTTCAGCCAGCACAACCTGCGCTTTCAGCTGCATGACGTTGGCCTGGGCCTGACGAAGAGACTGTTCTGTGGTGGGGTCTTCAATCAGAGCGAGCAGTTGGCCCTGGCGCACGTGGTCGCCGATATCGACATAGCGGGCTTTTACGTAACCATTGGTACGCGCATAGACGGCGGTCTGCTCAAAGGCCTGCACGGTGCCGGGGAGCTCAAGTTTGCTGTCCTTAGCGCCGGTTTTGATCCTGGAGACCAGGACGACCGGCGGCCCGGTGACGGCGCTGGATTCTTCCGCGAGTTCTCGGTTGTGCCGCAGCCGGGGAAGGAAGACAAGCACGGCGACGACAGCAAGCAGCAGAAAGAATCCGGCGGCGATAACGTAGGACGCGCGGGAGGAGCGTTCAGTGGAGTGGTTAGCAGTCATGTTGCTCGATGTCTTCCTTACTGGGGAATCTCTTCGGCTTGCAGTTCTTTGATCTCCTGCTTACGCAGCAGGCTGTAGAAGATGGGCACGATCAGCAGCGTGGTGAAGGTGGCTACCAGCAGACCGCCGATGACGGCGCGGCCCAGCGGAGCGTTCTGTTCTCCGCCTTCGCCCATGCCCAGGGACATGGGCAGCATGCCGATGATCATGGCAAGGGCGGTCATCATAACCGGGCGCAGGCGGGTGAATCCGGCGGAGCTGGCGGCCTGGAGAGAGTCCAGTCCGGCGCGGCGCTGGTCGTTGGCGAAGGTGACCATCAGAATGGAGTTGGCCGTAGCCACGCCGATGCACATGATGGCGCCCATCAGGGACGGCACGCTGAAGGTGGTGCCCGTGATGAATAGCATCCACAGGATGCCGCAGGCGGCGCCGGGCAGGGCCATCAGGATGATGAACGGGTCAAGCCAGCTCTGGAAGTTGACCACCATCAGCAGGTAGACCAGAAGCACGGCGAAGAACATGCCCAGGCCAAGTCCGACAAAAGATTCGCGCATGCTCTGTACCTGCCCGCGAACGCTGATGGTGGATCCCGGCGGTGCCAGCTTGCGGTACTTTTCAATCACCTTGTCGATTTCGCCTTCCACGCCGCCCAGGTCGCGGCCCTCTGTTGTAGCGAAGACGTCATAGACCGGCTGCACATTGTAGTGGTTGGTGATGGAGGGGCTGGAGCCGTGCTGGATGGTCGCCAGGTTGCTGAGCAGCTGCGGTGTCACCGTGCTGGAGCCCGAGGTGATGGGCATATTCCTGACCGTGTCGATGGAATCGAGCTGGTGCTGCGGCACCTGCACCTGCACGGAGTAGTTGACGCCGTTCTGCGGGTTGAGCCAGTAGTTGGGCGAGGCCTGGCCGGAACCGGAGAGGGCGAAGAGCATACTGTTAGCCACATTGGCCTCAGTCATGCCAAGGTTCTGCGCGCGGGTGCGATCCACATTGACCAGCAGCTGCGGAGCGTAAAGCACCTGGTGAACGTGGACATCGACAGCGCCGGGGATCTTTGCGATCTCGGCACGCATCTTCTGGGCAATCTCGTAGTTGGGCAGCGTCTGGCGGCCGCTGATCTGCACGTCAATCGGTGCAGGCAGGCCGAAGTTCAGAATCTGGTTGACGATGTCGGATGCCTGGAAATAGAAGACCGTGTCCGGGAAGCGCTCGCGCAACACCTTGCGCAGCTTCTGGCGGTACTCGGCGGTGGGGCGATGGTCTTCCTTCATGGAGACGATGATTTCGCCGTCCTGCACATCGGTGAGGGAGCTATCGCCAAAGGCAAGGTTGAAGCCGCCGCTGGGGATACCGATGTCATCGAGGATGGTGTTCAGCTCGCTGGGCGGAATGGTCTCGCGGATGGTGTTTTCCACCTTCGCGAAGAGCTGTTCCACCTCTTCAATGCGTGTTCCGGGAGCGGCGCGAACGTGCAGGCGGAAGGTGCCGGCGTCGACCTGCGGAAAGAAGTCCTCGCCGATAAAGGGAATCAGGCAGAGCGTGCCGGCAATGAACAGGCTGAAGCAGCCCAGGGTGAACTTGGGGTGGGAGAGAGCCCAGTCGAGCAGGGCGTGGTAACGCGCGCGCAGGCGCTCAAAGAACGCGTTGAAGCGGAAATGGACGCGCCAGATGAGGCCGGCGTTGGCTGGCGCCTCATGGTGACCGCCCTCCTCCATCAACTGGTACATGTCGACTTCTGAGGCCAGAAGGAACTTGACCATGGTGGGCACCAGCGTACGGGACAGCAGGTAGCTGGCCAGCATGGCGAAGACGACGGCCATGCCGAGTGGCGTAAACAGCGACTTGGCTGCGCCGGAGAGGAAAGCGACCGGCACGAAGACGATGCAAATGGCCAGCGTGGAGACGAAGGCCGGTACGGCGATCTGCGCTGCGCCGTCCAGAATGGCGGGCTCAATCTCTTTGCCCTGGGCCAGGTTGCGATGGATGTTTTCGATTTCGACGGTGGCATCGTCAACCAGGATGCCGACGGCGAGTCCCAGGCCGCCGAGGGTCATGGTATTCAGCGTCTCGCCAAACAGCTTGAGGATGATGATGGAGACCAGAATCGAAAGCGGAATGGAGATGGCGACGATGACGGTGGAGCGCCAGCTGCCGAGGAAGAGCAGGATCATCAGCGCGGTCAGGCTGGCGGCGATGGCGGCTTCCCGCACAACGCCTTCCAGGGCGGCCCGGACGAAGATGGACTGATCCAGCAGAGGGATGACCTCCGGTGGAGGCGGCGGCAGGTTGGCGATGATGCGTGGCAGGGTCGCTTTGACGCGCTTGATGATGTCCAGCGTGGACGAGTTGGTGGACTTGAGAACGGTGATCAGAGCGGCGCGTTTGCCGTTCAGCCGGACGATATTGGCCTGGATGGGAGAACCGTTATGCACGTAGGCCACATCGCGCATATGAATGGTGGTGCCGTTCACCTGCCGGATGGGGATGTCGTTCAACTGGTCCAGGACCTGGGGGCTGGCGTTGGTGCGGACGATATAGTCCGTGCTTCCGACCTTGACGTCGCCCGCCGGAAGAATCAGGTTCTGCGCGGTCAGAGAGTTGACCACGTCCGTGGGGGAGAGCCCTTTGGAAATGAGCGCCTGTAAATCGAGGTCGACCATGATGCTGCGCGCCTTGCCGCCGTAGGGGGCCGGCACCTGTGCGCCTTGAACGGTGGCGAGCTGTGTGCGCAGGAAGTTAAGGCCGATGTCGTTCAGGTCAGCTTCGGTGAGCTTGTCGGAGGAGAGGCCAAGCTGCAGGATGGGGACGTTGGAGGCCGAATAGCGCAGAAGAAAGGGCGCCTGCGTGCCCGGCGGCATGACGCGCAGGATGGACTGATTGCCGGCGGAGATCTGCGCCACCGCAGCCTCAATCTTGGCTCCCGGCTGGAAGAAGACCTTGATGATGGAGATGCCGTTCACCGACTGCGACTCGATATGCTCGATGTCGTTGACGGTGGTGGTCATACCGCGCTCAGAGATGGTGGTGAACCGCTTTTCCATCTCGTCCGGACTTGTGCCGCTGTACTGCCAGATGACGGTGACGACCGGGATATCGATGGTGGGGAAGATATCGATACTCATCGTCATGATGCTGACGACGCCCAGGACAAGGATCAACACGGACATCACCACGAAGGTGTAGGGACGGCGCAGGGCGAGGCGGACAATCCACATGGGAGACTCTTCAGGCCTTATTTAGAGCGATTCAGAAACGCAGTGATTTGGACACGCCCATTGTAGTGCGCGCGACCCATCATTTTCAGGATGCTGACTAGACGTTCCGGAACCGAAAGTGGTCGCAGGTGCGAATATCAAATTCGAGATGCCGGAACCGCCAGCGCCATCTGCTGGGACTAGAATGAGATATGGCGCGAGGCTGGGAGAGCAAATCCGTGGAAGAGCAACAGGCAGAAGCAACCGTTAAGGCGCAGACCGCAAAAGCAAACCTGGTAGCCGAGACCGAGAAGGCACGTCGCCGGCGCGAGCTGGAACTACAGCGCGAGCATATCCTGTCGCAGCGTACCTCCAGCCCTCACCGCCGGACAGCGCTGGAGACAGCACTGGCCGACATTGAGGAAAAGCTGGGCGAGCTGGGCTGGACCATCCACATGTAGGGTGGCGCCGGAACTGCCCGGTAGCCCTTGCGGGCTAGCGGGTAGCGTTTCCGTTGGTGCGGTGCAGGTAGTAGGCGTTGCCCTGGTGGATCGTGGTCAATACCATGCTGTGGATGTTGACGTGGGCCGGTCGTGTGACCGCCCAGAGGATGGCGTCGGCGATGTCTTCCCCGGTGAGCGGCGTAATGTTCTGGTAGACCTTGGCGGCAGCTTCCTCGTCTCCGTGAAAACGTACCTTGCTGAAATCAGTTTCGACCATGCCTGGGTCAATGGATGTGACCCGCACGGCGGTTCCCAGCAGATCGATCTTCAATCCCTCTGAAATCACTTTTTCCGCGGCCTTGCTGGCGCAGTATACGCCCCCGTTGGCATAGGTGTTGTAGCTGGCCGTAGAGCCCATGTTGACCACATGACCACTGTTGCGTGCCACCATGCCGGGAACAATGGCCTTGGTGACGTAGAGCAGGCCCTTCACGTTGGTGTCGATCATCTCGTCCCAGTCGTTGGGGTCATTCTCGTAGAGCTTTTCCATGCCACGGGCCAGGCCGGCGTTGTTCACCAGAACGTCGACGGCCTTCCACTCCTCAGGCAGGGATGCAATGGCATCGTTGACCGAGGTGCGGTCGCGGACATCGAGCTGGAAGAAGTGAATAGCCTCGGCGCCGGCAGTCGTCAGCTCATCGCGCAGGGCTTCCAGTTTTTCCAGGCGGCGGGCGCAGAGCAGCAGGCGTGCTCCCTGCTGGGCGAAGGTCAGGGCGGTGGCGGCTCCGATGCCGGAGCTGGCGCCGGTGATGAAGACAATCTTTCCACGAACGGGCTGCATACCATCCACGCTAGCACGTCCAGACACGGCAAGGGCCGCCCGGAAGGCGGCCCTTGCCGTGTTGCTGGAATGCGGTTACTGCTGCGGGGTTGAGGTGCCTGTATTGGCGGGCGCCGGGGCAGGGGCAGGAGCGGCGGCGCTGCCCGGGTTCTCGGAGTCCTGGACGCCGATGGCGGCGCCGGAGACAACCAGCTCGACACGACGGTTCTGCTGACGGCCCTGAGCGGTGCCGTTATCAGCCACTGGGCGCGTCTTGCCGAAGCCTTTGGCGGTCACGTTCTCCTGCGTTACCCCCTGCGAGGTGAGGAAGGCCGCAACGGTGTTGGCGCGGTTTTCGCTCAGCTTCTGGTTGTAGTCATCGCCGCCCACTGAATCGGTATGACCTTCTACCTGAACCTTCAGGGCCGGGTAGGCCATCAGGATGCCGGAGACGCGGGCCAGAGCGACCTTGGTGTCAGGCTTCAGCGTGTACTTGCCGGTGTCAAACAGCACGTCCGACATGTTGACGATCAGTCCGCGGGCGCTTTCCTGTGTGGCGAGGACCGAGTTCAACTGCTGGCGCAGCTTCTCGCGGGCCTGTGCGGCAGAGTCCTGCGCTGCCTGGGCAGCATGGGCTGCCTCTGCGGCGCGGGCACGGGCATTGGCTGCATCGGCTTCAGCGCGGGCGCGCTGAGCGTCCGCCTGGGCCTTGGCTGCAGCCGAAGCCTGTGCCTCGGCCTGTGACTGTGCGGCCTGCAGTTCGGCGGCCTTGCGGGCATCAATCTCCGCCTGCTGCTGCTCGGCGGCGATCTTGCGCAGGGTGATCAGGCGGGCATCCTCAGAGCGCTGAACCGCTTCGCGGGCGTAGGTGATCTCCTGCTTGCGGTCGCCATGCTTGTTCCGGTCGAAGTTATCGGCGTTGTCGAGATTCTGTTTGACCTGCGACATGATCTCCGGGGCGTACTTGTCGGCGCCGGCGTTGATGGCGATGCGGTACGCGTTGTGAGCCTCGTACAGTTCCAGGGGGCTCTTTTCGTCCCGCGTGATGGGATTCAGCACCGTCTTTGAGCCGGAGGTCTGCGAGACATACTGGCCGCGCGGAAGAAGTGTGTAGTGGGCGTTGACTTTCTCCAGAACGCCGTTGGTCTTGCCTTCAATGATCTTGTTTTCCAGAACGACGACGTCGGAAGGGACCTTGACGGCGAAGTACGGTTCGGCGGTGATCATCAGGCCGAAGCTCTGCAGGCCGGTGGTGACGTTGATGCTGACATCATCGCCCGAAGGCAACAGCTCGCCCAGGTTCTGCGGATTGCCGTCCGGGGTGATAGCCCACAGGACATAGGTCAGATATTCGGGGCCAAAGCCGTTTGCCGGGGGAAGCTTGTCGGCCTTGACGCTGACGGTCATGCGTCCCTTCTCGCTCTTGACGGTGGCCTTGCCTTTGGCCGTTCCCAGCAGAGGAGTACCAACGAGATCGAGAGTGGTGGAACCGGTGCGATGCAGGTAGTTCACGGCGTCCAGGTCGCGCTGTACGACGTTGACGCGATAGAGGGGAACCCCATTGTACTCACCGTCAAGATGTGCTCCGGCCGGTTGTGACTGGCCTGCGGGTGTGTTGGTGGGGTTGGCCTCTTGCGCGACCGCTGCGAGAGGCAGGCTGGCGGCGGCAAGCAGTGCTGTGTAGAACGAGTGTTTGGCAATGACGTGCATAGGTCTGACGAACTCCTTCATAGCTCTCCGTGACGTCTTCTAAACGCGCTAAAGCGGACGTCATCAGAGCAGGCACCGGTCCAAGCGGTCTTTGCCGTTCCGGCGTGCAATAAGTCAGATGCCGGATTCAAGAAGAAAGGCTACCCGCATGGAGTATGCGAAATAGCCTGATTTTATTGCGTATTTTTGTCGTATGAAGGCAACCAAACAAGGATTAGTTGTCCGAGTTCACCAGCTTGTGCGAGATAGCGAAGAGTGCGAGCTCAAGCCGTGTGGAGACGCCGGTCTTGTCAAAGACGTTGGACAGGTGGCGCTTCACGGTCTCTTCACTGATGGTGAACTGCTTTGCGATGTCCTTGTTGCTGCAGCCTTCGACGATGCAGGCGACGACTTCCAGTTCGCGCGGTGTCAGTCCGTAGGTGCGTCGTTCCGGCTGCGCGGCGGCCTTCTGCATCAGGTCATGCAGGGCCTTGACCAGGTTGACGACGCGCTCGCCGCCGATCCAGTAATCGCCACCGGCAACCGCGCGAACGGCCTGTGCCAGGTCGCCGGCGACGGCGTCCTTCAACACAATGCCGCGGGCGCCGATCTGCAGCGCTTCAATGATCTGCTGTGTGGTGATGGTGCTGGTCAGAAGAACGATCTTGACGCCGGGGGAGCGGCCCATGATGGCGCGCATGGTCTCAAGACCGGGAAGGCGCGGCATCTGCAGATCGAGCAGAAGGATATCCGGCTCATGTTCCAGCGTCTGGGTGATGGCGATGTCGCCGTCCTCGGCTTCTGCTACAACGTCAAACCCCTGATCGGGAGAGAGCATGTTGCGCACGCCAAAGCGCACCACGGGATGGTCATCGGCGACCACAATGCGAATCGGTGGACCAACGTGAGCGATGATGTGCGCTCCAGACTTCGAGGTGACTGTTTTCATCTCTGCGTTCCTCCGGTCTGAATGGCATGGTGCGCATACCTGCTTTGTCAGAACCGCGTTTCCAGCATACGACGCAGGCGGTCTGCCGCGAGATGGAATTCGTCCAGGTCAGTACCAACTTGCTTCCCGGTGATGCCATTTCGCTCAAAGATGGATGCGATGGAAGCCAGTTCTACGGCTCCAACCATGGCGCATCCTCCCTTGATGGAGTGTGCCTGGCGGCGGAAGGTGGAGTTGTCATTGGCGGCAAAGGCCACGCGCATGGCTTCAATGCGCGCAATGGCATCGTCCAGGGCAAAGGTATAAGTGGCCTGCAACTGCGCGGGGGGCATGGCGTTGGCCATGCGGCGATAGATGTTCTCATCCAGCAGGTGCGACTCCTGCGGCACAGCAGCACGGTGCGACCCTGAGCCGTGGACGAGCGAAAGGAACCGCTCCATGGACAAAGGCTTTAAAAGGAAGGCATCGAAGCCCGGCAGGCGATGCTCCGGTGCGGTCGCGCTCATGGCAAAGATACGCAGCGCAGCAGGTGTGGCTTTGCGCAGCGCAGCGGCCAGAGCAGGTCCGCGAAGTCCGGGAATCTGCAGGTCAGTCAACACGAAATGGATGTCATGGTGTTGGGTGATCGCGGCCAGGGCATCTTCTCCTGAACCACAGCCGGTGACGGCGAAACCCTCCTGGGTCAGCAGCACATCCAGCAGCTCCAGGCTCATGGGGTCGTCTTCGATAACGAGAATCCGGTTGGTTGCCATGTCGCAGACAGGGTATAACAGCCTGCATATGGACGGCAGCCCGGAAAATTTTCAAGAGCAGTTGATGTGGTTGCGAAAGCGGGTGGAGACCTTGGAGAGCGAGGTCGCGGAACTGCGCTCCGGCCGGCCACGGACAGCCCCTGCGTCACCGGTCACGGTGCAGCCACGGGCTGCTGAGCCCATGATCCCTTTCCCGCCAGCGCCTGTACGTCCGGCAATCCGGGAGTCGCAGAACCTTGAATCCCGGATCGGATCGCAGGTCTTCAACCGCATTGGCGTGCTGGCGCTGTTGATTGGTGCAGCCTGGGCGTTGAAGCTGGCCATCGACAACCAGTGGGTCGGCCCGGCGGGACGCGTCATACTTGGCCTGCTGACTGGCGCAGGCATTGTGCTGTGGTCAGAGCGTTTCCGCCAGAAGGGTTTTTCTGTCTTCTCGTATTCGTTGAAAGCTGTTGGCAGCGGGGCGTTGTATCTGTCGCTGTGGGCATCGTTTCAGCTGTACCACCTGTTGCCGGCGGCTGTGGTGTTTGCCGCGATGCTGGGTGTAACCGCGTGGAACGCATGGATGGCGTGGGCGCAGGATGGCGAACTGTTGGCAGCCTATGCCATCGCGGGCGGCTTTGCCACGCCGGGGCTGCTGTCCACCGGGCAGAACCATGCGGTCTTCCTGTTCAGTTACATGTTGGTGTTGATCGCGTCCGTGGTGGTGCTGCTGGCTTTCAAGCTGTGGCCGCGGCTTCTTCTGGGTTCGCTGACGGCAGTTACTCTTTACACCGTCGGCTGGTACTCGCACTATTTCACGGCAGACCAGTTCTGGCTGATCAGCATGTTTGCGGCAGGGCTGTTCCTGCTGTTCGCCACCGTGCCACTGGTGCGTTCCGAAGCAAAGAGCGGAGAGTTTTCGGTATGGGCTCCTCTGGGCGCTGCTCTGTATGGATCGTTGACCTTCTACTCGCTTCTGCAGGACTCCGGACGGCACGACTGGCTTGCCTGGGGAGCGGTGGCGTTTGCGGCGTTCTACCTGCTGCTGATGCGCGTGCAGGCGCGTGTGAAGCCGAACCCTGTGAGCGAGGCAATCCACCTGACGCTGGCCATTGTCTTTCTGACGATTGCGATTCCGCTGAAGGCCTCAGGCCGGTGGATCACCCTTGGATGGCTGGCCGAAGGCATCGCGCTCTACTGGGTGGCTGTTGCAAGGTTGGGAGAGGCGACCCCGGGCATTCGCTTCAGCCTGCGCTGGCTGTCGCTGGGCGCGCTGGCGCTCGGGTATGCAGGAGCTCTCTCGCTGCCCTGGTGGACGGTGAGCGGAACGGCTCCGTTTCTGAATGCACGTTTTGCCACGGAGTTGTTTGCGATGGCCGCGCTTGGGTTCGTGATCTTTCTGGACGTCAGGCGCAAACAGTACGAGGTGCCGGCGATCCTGTCGGTCGCCTTAAACCTTCTGCTGCTGGTAGCCATGCGGCGAGAGATTTTTGCCTTCCAACCTGCGGGGCGGTATGAGGAGTCAATCGCGCTGGAGTTCACCTTCTCCGCCTTCATGATGCTGCATGGCGCGGCGCTGCTGGCCATTGGTTTCTGGAGGAGGTCGGCGTTTGTGCGCTGGCAGGGGCTGGTGCTGCTGGTGGCGACCATCGCCAAGGTCTTCCTCTACGATATGCGTAGCCTGTCGCAGGGCTATCGCGTTCTTAGCTTTATTGGCCTGGGAGCGTTGCTGATGGCGGTCAGCTTCGTCTATCAGAAGGACTGGCTCGGCCTGAAGGCTGCGCCACACACGGAGGAGTCGTCGTAGTGAAGTGGTTTGTTGCGGGGCTGGCGTTGCTGGCGGCGGCCCCCTCCCCCCAGCAGTCGGATTTTCGTTACCAGCGCCAGCTTACGGTCCGGTCCGCGGGCGCTTCGGACCAGGCGTGCGCTGTGCTGGATGCCGATGTGTTTTCGCACGCCGCTCCGGCGCTGCGCGACCTGCGGCTGTATGCCAGCGGCCGCGAGGTTCCGTATGCCACCACGGTCAGCGAGCCGGCCACACCGGACCCGGAGCCGGCGCGCGTGCTGAATCTTGCGAAGCAGGGCAATGCCGTTGCCTTTGACCTCGCCATGCCGGGTCATCCGTATACCGATGTGGAGTTGAACCTGGACGTGAAAGACTTCCTCTCCACGGCAAAGGTAACGGCGGGCAGTGCGCAGCTTGGCAGCTTCACGATCTTTGACCTGACCAGCCAGAAGCTGGGGCGCAGCACCACGCTGCACCTGCAGGAGAGCACCTTTCCTCTGCTGCACGTAGAGTTGACCCCGATCCAGACTGCGGGCAACCTGCATGAGCTGGCGGTAGCGGAGGTGAAGTCAGCCACCATTCCGCCAAGCCGTGAGGCACAGACGCTCTACACCTCCGTGGCGCGCAGCACCAGCGTGCTGCAGAAGGGCAGGCAGACAGTGGAGACGATCGCTCTGCCAATGCAGGTGCCGGTGGAGCGCGTGCGCTTTGCCCTGCAGCCGGACTTCCACGGCAACTTTGCACGCAGGGTCACGGTGACCGCCCGCGCGGCCGAGCAGGGAAGCCGCAGCGAGTCGGCCTCGGGAGAGATTCTGCGCGTAAAGATGACGCGCGCAGGACACGAGATTGAGGACGAGCAACTGGCGATACCCTTCACCATCGGCGCGAACCTGCAGTCACCGGCCACGGTGGAGGTAACGGTGGAGAATGGCGATGACCAGCCGCTGCCGATTGCTTCCATCGAGCTGGAGATGCGTCAGCGCAGGCTTTGCTGGCCAGCGGGAACGGCCGCTTCGCCCGTACTTTTCTATGGCTACAAGGGGTTGCCTGCGCCGGTGTATGACTACGCTCGGTTGTTCGCGGTGGGTGGCAGACAGACTGAGGCAACCATGCGTGCCGAGGAGCCAAACCCTGTCTATCGCGAGACGCAGGAAAAACGCCCGCTGACCGAACGCTATCCGCAATTGCTGTGGTTGGCGCTAATTGGCGTGGTGGGTACGCTGGGGCTGGTGGCGCTGCGGTCGGCGATGAAGCTGCCGAAATAAGCTGGCCGAAAACAGAAAAGCCCGGCGCGATGGCCGGGCGTTTTCAGGTTGAGTTGCGTTAGATCTGGCGGAAGGCCATCTCGATGAGGAGCTTCTCCTCGATCTCGTGGGCCTTGGCTGAACCGGTGGCCGGGCTGGCGGCTGCGGCGCGGGTCACGGTGCGTACCGGGATGTCGCCGGCGGCGTAACGCAGCTTCGGGTTGATGTAGGTAAGCGGTCCCATGTTGGCCGGCTCTTCCTGTACCCAGACGAGTTCTTCCACGTTGGGATGCTGGGCGATGGCGGCCTGCAGGGCAGCCTCGGGCCAGGGGAAGAGCTGCTCGACGAAGATGATGCCGGTCTCCGTGTCCTTGCGCTTGGCGCGCTCCACGCGGAGGTTATGGCCGATCTTGCCGGAGCAGATAAGCAGGCGCTTTGCATTCTGTACCTCGCCCTCGGGCAGCACGGTCTTGAAGGTCTCTGCCGAGAAGTCAGCAATCGGCGAGATGGCGTCCGGGTGGCGCAGCATGCTCTTGGGCGTGAAAACGACCAGCGGCTTGCGGTACGGCGACAGGGCCTGGCGGCGCAGCAGGTGGAAGTACTGGGCTGCGTTCGACGGCTGCGCGACGATCATGTTGTCCTGCGCGCAGAGCTGCAGGTAGCGCTCCATGCGGGCCGACGAGTGTTCCGGGCCCTGGCCTTCGTAGCCGTGGGGCAGCAGCATCACGACGCCGGAGAGCAGGTGCCACTTGGCCTCTGCCGCGGAGATGAACTGGTCAATGACCATCTGCGCGCCGTTGGAGAAGTCGCCGAACTGGGCTTCCCACAGGACGAGCGTCTCAGGGTAGTCGCGCGAGTAGCCATACTCGAAGCCCAGTACGGCAGCCTCGCTCAGCATGGAGTTATACGCTTCGAACATGCCCTGTTTGTCGCTGAGGTGCTGCAGCGGAGACCAGCGGAGCTCGGTCTCAGTGTCGGTATAGAAGCTGTGGCGCTGGTTGAAGGTGCCGCGCTGCGAGTCCTGGCCGGAGAGGCGGACCGGGGTGCCGTCTTCCAGCAGCGAAGCGTAGGCGACCAGCTCGGCCATACCATAATCGAACGGGCGCTTGCCCTCACCCATCTCCTTGCGCTGGACCAGAAGGGCCTTCACCTTGGGATGGATGTTGAAGTCAGACGGGTAGCTGGTGAGTTTGTTGACCAGCTCGGTGACGCGCTCCTGCGAGAGACCTGTCTTCGTGTCGTCGTTGGCCGGCAGGTAGCCGCCCTTGTAGTTGTCCCAGTAGGCTGGCGGCTCGGCCATGTGCGGGACGTGGCTGGCCTGTGTGGCCTGCTTCTGCGCTTCCAGGAACTCTTCCTGAACGGTCTTGGCTTCAGCCGTGGGGTCGACGCCGATCTTCTGTGCGTAGGCCTGGTAGATGGCCGGGCGATCCTTGATCAGGGCGTAACGGCGCGGCTGCGTGACTGTGGGGTCGTCCACTTCCGAGTGTCCGTGCTTGCGGTAGCCAACCAGGTCAATGACAACGTCAGAAGCGAAGATGGCGCGATAGTCGGCGGCGATCTCCGCAATGCGGGCAACGGCGTCGATGTCCTCGGCGTTGACGTGGAAGATCGGAATCGGAAGACGCTTCGCCAGGTCTGTTGAATAACGCGACGAGTTGGACTCGTTCGGCATGGCGGTAAAGCCCAGCAGGTTGTTGGTCAGCACCTGGATGGTTCCGCCGACGTTGTAGCCGTTGATGGTGGCCAGGTTCAGCGTCTCGGCCGTCATGCCCTGTCCGGCGAAGGCCGCGTCGCCGTGGAGAACCATGGGAAGAACCTTCTTGTCTCCGCCCAGGCCGATGCGTGTCTGCTTGGCGCGGGCACGGCCCACAACTACAGGGTTGACCACCTCAAGGTGAGAGGGGTTGGAGGCCAGGTGCAGAGCAATTTTTTTGCCTTCGGCAGTGGTGTAGGTGCCGGTGGCGCCAAGGTGGTACTTCACGTCGCCGCCGCCCAGGGTGCTGCGCGGATCGACATCTTCAAACTTGGTGAACAGTTCCACCGCGCCACGGCCAACGGTGTTGGTCATCACGTTCAGACGGCCGCGGTGGGCCATGCCGAAGACGCAGGTCTCAACGCCATGCCTGGCGCTGGAAGAGAAAAGCTGATCGAGGAAAGGGATCAGGCCGCAGAGGCCTTCGAGAGAGAAGCGCTTGGTGCCAAGGTACCGGGCCTGGATAACCTGTTCGAAGATATCGGCGCGGATCAGCAGAGAAAGCAGGCGCTTCTGGTCGTACCTGGGAGCGGGCTGTTCCATCCGCTCCTGGATCCACTTGCGTCGCTCCGGCGACGGGATGTGCATGAACTCGGCGGCGATGGTGGAGCAGTAGTAACCGCGTGCTTCCTGCGCGAACTCACTCGAAAGCTCGTCCTCCGGGATATCGGCCGGGAACGGCTCGGCGGGCAGGTACTGGCCCAGCGGGTCGAGCTGTGCCTGCAGGTAACCCCAGCGACGAAAGACATCAAACACCAGGTCGCGGGTCATTGTGTTCGCCGTTCCGTTCTTCTGTGGGGTTGTGGTCTTCTTCCGTTCGACAGGAGCCTTCGTTGCCATTGCACCATCTTCTCCAATTAGAGGCAGATTTTTCCTCGAAAATCCGCCACACCTATGCTAAGCCTGTGCGGGTACTTCTGGGCAGGGGTTGCACGGTTACCGTACCGATTTTCGCATTTTGTGTGCGGTAAACGAACGAAGCAAAAACGGCGCAGCCCGGAGGCCGCGCCGTTTATGGAAGAGGGTCAGTTTAGAACGCCAGCTTGAGTCCGAACTGCAACTGGCGGGAGGTGGTGGCCGTGGCTGTAATCGCTCCTGCTGTGGGGGAGGCGACAACGGCGGCGGTCTGGTTGGCGTTGGTGCCCTGCGTCGGACCGCTGGTGAAGACGGTCGGGTTGGGCAGGGCAAAGTTGGTGTGATTCAGGAAGTTGAAGGCCTCGGCACGGAATTGCGCATTGACCCGCTCGCCTATCTTGAAGCGCTTGAGCAGGGAGAGGTCCACGTTGAGCATGTGCGGTCCGGTAAGAGTATCGCGGCCCAGGTTGCCGACTGCTCCATAATGCGGAGCACTGAAGGCGGCCGGGTTGAACCACTGGTTGACCGTGCGCGGGTAGAGCGAGCCGTTGAAGCTGGCGTTGACGTCCGGGCGGACTGGATTGCGTGTGTCTCCGCTGCCGGTGGGGTTGTAGCCAAGCTGCGGTGTGAAGGGGAAGCCCGAGAGCAAGTTGGCGATGCTGCTGATGGTCCAGCCATCCAGCGTCTGGCGGGCAATGCCGTTGCTCAGAGGATGGGCAAAGGGAATCTCCCAGGTGCCATTGATGTTGGCCGAGTGCTTGATGTCGGTGGCGGCGCGACCCCAGTCCAGCTTTGGGATGTACGGCACGCTGACGAAGGCGGGCGTGTTGGCGCTGACGCTGGTGTTCCAGGCCGAACCATTGTCGAGGTTGCGCGCCCAGGTGTAGTTGCCGCGAACCTGCAGGCCGTGCGCGAACTGGCGGCGGATGTCTACCTGCAGAGCTCCGTAGAAGCTGTTGGCGGCCGACCACCAGGAGGTCGTGTTCGCGACATTCGGATTCAGCTTGGTGGTGGTGGGGTAGTAGTAGCTGCCCGCGGCCAGGGTTGAGGGGCAGGCCGGGTTGGGGCACCGCACCATGGCCGGCTCATTCAGGTCGCCGGAGACAACCTGGTGATAGCCGCGCGAGCCTACATAGCCGATGGTGAGCGAGGTGTCTCTGGCGATCTGCTGCTCCACGCGCAACGACCATGCGATGACGGTCGGTGTGCGGATATCCGGCTGCACGTTCGAGGGCGAGATGAGCGAGCCGGAGGATGCCGTAGTGTTGGGCGTGATGGCCAGGCTGGAGACGACGACGTTCTTGAAGGCAAGCGTGGTGTTGAAGGGAGCCACCTGCGTCAGGCGGTAGTCCAGGTTGTCCAGCAGGGCGCGGTGCACGCCGGCGCCCAGGCGGATGGCGGTCTTGCCGCTGGCAAAGGGCGACCAGGAGAGGCCAAGGCGCGGCTCCGGAAGGAACTTCGCCTTGTTGTCTGAAAGCGCGTATTTGCCCACGGTGGGGTTGGTGGCGATGACCCAGTTCGTCAGGGCGTAGTTGGAGGCGCGGTTCTGCACCTCGCTCCAGTTGCTGGCGGATTCAAAGCGGAAGCCGGCGCGGATTTCGAGGCGGGGTGTAATGCGGAAGGTGTCTTCTACGAAGCCCGCACCGAAGAGGGCGCGGAAGCCAAGCGCCGTGGGCGCGGGCACTACGCTGAAGGTGGCCACGTTGCCCTGCAGGAAGCTGGTGAGCGTGGAGAACGATGCTTGCCCGTACTGGTTCTGTGCCAGCAGGTCATTGGCCTGCAGACGCTGCAGCCATCCCCCGGCTTCAATCTGGTGACGACCCACGGTGTAGAAGACATGGTCATCGAAGGTGAACAGGTTGCGCACGGCGCGGTTGTTGGAGCCGACGTTCGCTCCGGCAGTGGAGACCTGCGAGGCTCCGTTTGATGCGGTGGAGCCGGCGATGACGATGGCTCCTACAGGCTTACCGGTGACGAACGGGGTAACACCGTCGACGGGAACTTCTCCGGTGAAGTAGAAGGCGGCGCGTGAGTAACCAAAGCGCGCGGTGTTCAGCAGGCGCGGGGAGAAGACGTGCTGCTCCTGCAGGCTGATCACCTGCTCGCGCAGGTCTTCTCCAATCCACGAGAGCGGGTTGACGGTGGGCGTGTGCGCCGTGGAGTCGTCGACCGTGTAGACAGAGAAGAACTGATCCTTGCTGCCGATATTCCAGTCAAAGCGCGTGGTGCCGAAGTCTTCGCGAATGCGCTGCACGGGGTTGGAGTAGGCGTAGGCAAGGCCGGAGCCGATATCGGCTCCATTGGCCGTGGGCCACAGCTTCAGCAGGCTGGCGACTCCGGGAGCGACACCGACATAGGTTTCTCCGCCGGAAGAGTTGGGCAGATAGCCCTGGCGTGCGCGAGCGTTGGGAACGATGGCCTTGTTCGAGAGGCCGAGGTTCTGGCGGTAGCCCTCGTAGTTGGAGAAGAGCAGCAGCTTGTCCTTGCGGATAGGTCCGCCGATGGAGCCGCCGAAGTTATTGCGCTGGAACTGCGGCAGGCGCTTGCCGTTCTCCTGTACCTGGTCAAAGTAATTGCGTGCATCCAGAGCGGAGTTGCGCAGGAACTCATACACATTGCCGTGGTACTGGTTGGTGCCGCTGGCGGTCACGATGGAGATCTGCGCGCCCTGGCGCTTGCCGTAGTTGGCGCCGTAGGTGTCGCTGATGACATTGAACTCGCGCACGGCATCGACGCCCAGCAACTGGCCGCTGGCGCCGCCGGGGGTCAGGTTGATCAGCGACGCTCCGGTGTATTCAATGCCGTTGAGCAGGAAGAGATTGTCCTGAGGGCGGCGGCCGGAGACGGAGAACATGGCGCCGACCGAGGAGTTCGACGTGCCGACCGAACCGGAGCGCTGGCCGGTGTAGTTGACCACGCTGGGGTTGAGCGTGATGAGCTGGTCGTAGGAGCGTCCGTTCAGCGGCAGCTCTTTCACGGCGCGCTCGTCCACAAGGCCGGCTGTCTGCTGCGTGGAGAGGTTGACGACCGGAGGTGTGTCCACCACGGAGACAGCCTGCGAGACCTCGCCGACGGTCAGGCGGATGTCGGCGGTCACCGCCTGGCCAACCACGACCTTGATGCCGGTGAGGGACTGCTGGGCGAAGCCATCTTTTACCGCCGAGACCGCCCAGCTTCCGATGGTGACGGAGGGAGCGGAGTAGCGGCCCTGGCCGTCGGTGGCCAGGTGGCGTTCGGTGCCGGTCTCTTCATTGCGAACGGTCACGGTCGCTCCGGAGACGGCGGCGCCACTGGCGTCCGTGATGGTACCGGCGATGGAGCCGCCTACCATCTGGGCGTGAAGAAGAGCGAAGCTGGCGAATAGCAATAGAAACGCGGCGATATAAGCGATACGGCGCATGGAGTGGATCTCCTAGTCGTTGTATGTGCGCGTCCGCTGGATGCGGCGCGGCTTTGAGATGGAATGGAAAGGTGTGCCAGAAAAACGAAGATGCGCTGACCCGAAGCGGGTTAGCGACAACAACAGGACTCGCGGCGCATTACTGAATGCCTCCGCGGATAAACGTCCAGTAGACGAGCCCGAGGGTGACCAGGGCGATGAAAATTTCGCCGAGGACCCCGACCACGATGGGCCGCCATCCCTGCCCGACCAGGTCGCGCAGGTTGGTGCGCAGGCCAACGCCCGCAAATGCGGGAAGAAAGGCCCAGCGCGAAAGATTGCTCAGGCTGGTGAGCTGCGTCGCGGTAAAGAAGTGCGACGAGGCCAGTACCGAGATGATGAGGAAGCCGAGGATGAACTTGGGGAACTTCTGCCAGAGGAAGAGCGCTTTGTTCGGAACATCCGGCGCCTGTCCCTTAGAAGCCCAATAGACGGCATAGCCCAGAACGACGAAGCCGATGAAGGCCGAGCGCGCGGTCTTGGCCAGGATGGCGAAGCGTCCGGCGACATCGCCGTAGAGAGCGCCGGTGACGGTGGCCTCGGCGGTGTTGTCGACGGCAAGGCCCGTCCAGATACCGTAGCTCTCCTGGCTCAGGTGCAGCAGGTGGCCGATGGTGGGGAAAGTAAACAGGGCAATCGCACCCAGGGTCAGAATGGCGGCGATGGAGGTGGAGACATCTTCCTCTTCCGGATCAATGGCTCCGCGCGCAGCCATGATGGCGGTAACGCCGCAGATCGACGAACCGATGGCCAGCAGCGAGGTGAGCTTGGGGCGCAGACCGAAGATGCGGCCAAGCAGCGTCATCACCGTAAGCGAGAGCGCCAGCTCAATGAAGACCAGAATCATGGAGACGCTGCCGATGCGCATGACATCGGAGAAGACAAAACGCGCGCCCACCAGCACGATGCCGAGCTTCAGCCAGAGCTCATAGGTGGCGACACCGGGGCGGAAGATGGACTTCACGCCGATGGTGTTGGAGACGATCAGCCCAAGAATGATAGCCCAGAGAACGTATTCGATCTGGGGCAGGCGCAGATGATACTCGGTGCGCAGATGGGTGAATTCATGTTCCAGGAACTTGCCCAGGAAGCCGATGCCGAACAGAAGAGCCATGCCGGGGAGAAGGCGCACGAATGCCTTCACGACAGAGCCGGAGCTCTGCGTGTGGGTCTCCGGAGATGCAAGCATTGTCGGCACGGTCAACTGTCGAAAATTAGAAGCTGATGTGCGGAACTACATCGAGGCGGACCAGCACGGCCAGCGCCAGAGCGATGCCGATGGCCAGCATGTCGATGACGGCGGTATTGTGCTTTGCTGCCTTGGTCGTGGGATTCGGTGACATTTCTTTTCGGCTCCTTACCGTGATGCCTGGTGCTCACGATGCGCCGGAAAGAGAAAACCCACGCATCGCTCTGTTGGCTGATGCGTGGGTCCTGAATCTTGAGTGGAAGCTTATTCTAAGCTTCGTCGTATCAGGCTTGAACCGCGCAGCAGCATACGCTGTCGCAACAAACGCAACAGGTACAGGCAGCGGTGGGGTTCATAACCATTACTGAGAGGTTAGAGTTTCTTCGGTTTTTCGTCAAGGGCTGGCTGGCGGATATCCGGGAGCAGTCTATGCTCTGTGAGGTAGAGAAACCTGCATCCCGTTCGCAACAAAGTAAATGCAGGGCCCCGCTACGCGCTTCGGTCGAGATGACAAGGCTTCAGAAGCACGAAACCCCACCCTTTGGCTTCGCCAAAGAATGGGGAAACGGGTGCTTTGCTTTTTCTAAGAACTGACAACTGCCTTTACGGCATGCTGCGCTTGAAGCGGTAGACCAGTTCCAGCTCGATCTTGTTGTCGACGCTGGCCAGGCGGCCGATCTTCGGCGGTGCGATGCCGAACTGGTCAAAGGTCAGCGTGGTCTTGGCGCGGCCGGCGACTATGCTCTCGCGCGGGTTGAAGGTGGCGATGCCCTGGAAGGTGACTTCCTTGGTGACGCCGTGAATGGTCAGGTTGCCGGTCAGTGCGATGCCGGTCTGCCCGGTCGACGGAATCATCTTGTCCAGGCCAGAGACCTTGGTCGGGACGAACTCGGCGGTGGGGAACTTGGCGGTCTCCAGCGTCCGGTTCTGCACGAAACCATCGCGCTGGTCCTGGTCGCTCTTAAGGCCCTTCAGATCCACGGTTAGCTTGGAGCCGGGAGCGATGGTGCCGTCTGCCTTGATGGTGATGCTGCCGGTAACGCCGGTCGTGGTTCCGACGGCCTCATTGCTGAAGGCAACGCCGACAAACTGCTCGGTGACGCGATAGGTGGCCGAAGAGCCATCGGGGACGATGTCCAGCTTGGCGCCGGCAGTCGGCGGCGGTGGCGGCTGCTGCGGTCCGCCGGGACCGCCCGGGCCGGGCATCTGGGCATAGGCAGAGACGCTGGCAAGGGTCAGCAGACCGGCCAGCAGCAGGGTGGGCTTGCGAAACATACAACCTCCAAAAGAGGGACAGCAGATGTTTGGTGCGTGTGGAGGTATGACGGATGGAACGAAAAAAAGCCGCAGGAAAAACGGTAACTTCCCCTGCGGCTCTTCGTTGTGTGCTGCGGATTACTGTTGAGAATGTCCCTTGTAGTCCACGAACAGGTCAGGGAACTGCTGCTTGAGCGCCTCGATCTTCGGCAGGTCGCAGACCTGGATGTAGGGATTGTTCGGGTTCTTCAGGGCGTAGTCCTGGTGGTAGTCCTCGCCGGCGTAGAAGGCTTTGAGTGTAGCCACCTGGGTCACGATCTTCGCATGGAAAGCGTGCACGGCGTCGAGTTGCGCAATGTACTCGGTGGCCAGCTTATGCTGTTCCTCGTTCTGGTAGAAGATGGCAGAACGGTAGGAATAGCCGACGTCGTTACCCTGACGGTTGAGCTGCGTAGGGTCATGCGCGACCGAGAAGAAGATGCGCAGCAGCGTGCCGTAGGTGATCTTCGCGGGGTCGTAGACCACCTCGACGGACTCGGCGTGCTCGGTCGTTTCGGTGATCACCTGCTGATAGCTGGCGGTTTCTTTGGTGCCGCCGGCGTAACCGGCGGTGGTGTGCAGAACGCCTTTCAGGCGCTGGAAGACTGCCTGCGTGCCCCAGAAACATCCGCCGGCAAAGACGGCTTTCTGCTCGCCATGGGTGGAGGCCAGGGCCACATCGTGTACCGGTGCTGGAAGTGGTTGTTTGGTCACGGCTCCTCCTGAGAGTGGAAGTAGGCTCAACATCGCTGCAAACATACGCGTCATCGTGCGCATAAGGGGTCACCTTTCGAGCATAGGACGTCGGTAGAACGGCGAACGTTACAGAGCTTATGGATGCGGCAAAACCGGTACACGCGTTATTTGGTTGCTTCTTTTACGGGAAAGCTGACCGTGAACTCGGTTTTTCCGGGGGCGGAGGTAAAGCTGATCAGGCCTCCGGCCTGCTCTGCGATGCGTTGTGCGATGCCCAGGCCGAGACCTGTGCCAACGCCCATGGGCTTGGTCGTAAAGAAGGTCTCGAAGATCTTGTCTTGGTCCTCGGGGGCAATGCCCGTGCCGTTGTCGCCGATGGTGACGAAGATGCGGCTATCCTTGATGCCGGTCGTAACGGTGAGCTGTCCTCCATCGGAGGGAGCGGCATCGATGGCATTGTCCAGCAGGTTGGTCCAGATCTGATTCAGGCCGGCGGCATTGACGGCGAGAGGCGGCAGACCGCCGCCGAAGTTCTTCTTGATGCTGAGCTGTTTCTCGTAGATCTTGTGCTTCAAAAGAATGAGCGTGGCATGCACGCTCTCGTTCAGATCAATCGATTGGCCGCTCTTGCCTTCGTAGGTATAGGTCTTGACTGCTTTGACGAGGCCGGTAATGCGGGTAATGCTCTCTTCTACGGTGCCAACCAGTTGCATGGAGCTGACCATGGAGGCCAGCCACTCCAGAATGTTGCTGAGAGAGTGTTTCCCGTCCTGCAGAGCCTCAGCCTTCAGGCATTCCAGGTCAAAGGTCGTAATTCCGATGGAGGCGAGAATCGGCGCCAGCTTCCAGGCATTGGTCTGGTTGTTGCTTTCCAGCCACTCGGCCAGTTCTTCCTCGCGGTCTGCCTCTTCCAGCGAGCTCATGCACTGCGGCCGTTCGGTGGCAAAGGCACGTTCCTGCAGGGCCCAGACGCATTGCAACTCGGGCTTCTCGTTGTCTTCGCTGGAAAACGCCTTGGTGAGCTCGTGCATGCGGGCCAGGTTGGCGCGGAGCTGGCTGGCGGCGCGGCTGGCAGCTGCTCCGGGGTTATTCAGTTCATGCATCAGGCCGGCGGTCAGCGTGCCTAGAGCGGCCAGCTTCTCCTCCTGGATGTCGCGGTGCTGGGCTCCGCGCAGACGCTCATTCAACTGGCCCAGGATGAAGTTACGCATGGCGGGGCAGCGCGCCATCAAGCCCCAGAACTCTTCCTCGGTGTAGCTGAGGATCATGCAGTCTTCCACCGCTTCGGCTGTGACCGGGATCGCTTGCCGGGTCAGAAGGGCGTACTCGCCCATCACGGCACCGGCCTCGATGGTGGCCACTGTCTGTGCCTGCTTGGCGCCGTACTGGTAGAAGCTACGGACCTTGCCTTCCAGCAGAATGCCGAAGAGCGTGAGCTTCTCTCCCTGCTGGGCAAGAATCTGCCCGGCGGAGACATGAACGACAGGAGCTGAAGCGATGCACTCGAGCTCCTGGTCGGACAGCGTGGAGAAGACAGGCAGAGCACGAAGGCGCTGGGCGACTTCGGAAGGGGACAGAGAGACGGTCTGGGTTAGGTCAATCATCATCGGGACATGTTTGCTAGGTATTGGTGTACAAACTGCACTGCAATGGAGCCTTCACCTACGGCGGAGGCGCAACGTTTGACGGAACCATGACGGACATCGCCCGCCACAAAGATTCCGGGGACGCTGCTTTCCAGAAGGAACGGGTCGCGGTCCATCTTGAGCTTGCCGCGAAGGTCTGCCGGAAGATCAGGGCCGGCCAGGATGAAGCCGCGCTCGTCTTTCAACACGGTGGAGGGCAGCCAGTCCGTCTTCGGGGCAGCCCCGATAAAGATGAAGACCGACGAGGTGGAACGCTTGTGCTCGCCCTCTTTGCAGCGGACCGTGATGCTCTCCAGGTGACCATCGCCGTCAAAGCCGATGATCTCGGTGCAGGTCTCTACAACGATGTTGGGGCGGGAAGCGATCTGGTCAATCAGGTACTTGGACATCGACTTCTCAAGCCCATCGCCACGGACGATCATGCGGACCGAGGCAGCATAGTTGGAGAAGTGCATGGCCGCCTGTCCGGCGGAATTGGCTCCGCCGACGATATAGACCTCTTCGTTAGCGCAGGCCATCGCCTCGCTCATGGAAGCGCCGTAATAGACGCCGGCGCCGGTAAAGCGGTCGGCACCGGGGACTTCCAGCTTGCAATAGGAGACACCAGTGGCCACCAGGCAGACGTTGCAGGTGACTTCATTGCCGTCGGCCATGGTGATGATGTGGTAGTTGTTCTCGTTGCGCACGCAGGTGGCGCGCTGGGTCAGGAACTCCGCTCCAAGGCGGGTGGCCTGCAGGGTCGCGCGCTTGGCCAGTTCTTCGCCGGAGAGCCCCTGCGGGAAGCCGAGATAATTTTCGATGCGCGAGGAGGAACCAGCCTGTCCGCCGGGAGCGTCGGGTTCCACGATCAGGGTACGCAGCCCCTCGGAGGCGCCATAAACGCCCGCAGCCAATCCGGCCGGACCGGCACCGATAACCACCAGGTCATAAAACTGCTGCTCGGCCTGGGTGCGGAGGCCGATCTTCTGGGCCAGTTCCAGCAGGGTCGGCTGGACGAGAACGTCGCCATTGCCGAAGCAGACGACCGGAAGGTTCTTGGCGTCGAGCTTGTGATCTTCCAGCAGCTTTCCGGCTTCCGGATTCTGCTCCAGGTTAAGCCACTGATACTGCACGTGGTTACGGCCCAGGAACTCGCGAGTGGCGTGATCCTGCGGCGACCAGCGGGTGCCGATGACACGGAGGCCTTCAAAGGAAGGCTTGTAACCCTGCTGCCAGGCCATGAGAAGGTCGTCGAGGACGGGGTACAGCTTCTCCTCGGGCGGATCCCAGGGCTTGTTCAGGTAATAGTGAATTCTTGCGGAATTGATGGCCCGGATGGCGGCTTCAGTGTCCGCGTAGGCGGTCAGAAGCGCTCGCTTGGCCTCCGGGTAAAGGGGGATGACCTGTTCGAGCAGATCAACGCCGGTCATGCCGGGCATACGCTGATCCGAGAGAAAGAGGGCAACCTGTTCGCCGCGCTCCTTAAGCTGCTCAGCGGTATCGAGCGCGGCCTTGCCAGAGGCTGCGCGGAGAATGCGGTATTGCTGCCCGTAATGGCGGCGAAGATCCTGGACTACTGCTTCCAGAACGCTGGTATCGTCGTCGACTGCGAGGATAATTGGTTTGGGCATACCGTAGAGTCTAGCTTCGCGACAGCATTTTGATTCCTTCCACAGGGGCGAAGACTCAAAAATTCCTATTGCATCCCAGGTTCTGCAGGCGCAAGATGTGTGCCATTTTCAGACACTCCTCACGGAGGGCGCGAATTGCGCCGATAAACCGTGTCGAGAGAAGTTTCAGGGGTGTTGAGGTATGGTTCGCGTGATTCTTGGGGACAACGAAGCAATTTTTCGCGCGGGTATGGCGCGGGTTCTGGTACGGGACGACAATCTGCGCATCGTGGCACAGTGTGGCGACCAGCAGCGGCTGCTGGAGGCGGTCCGGGCCTACCGGTCTTCCGTTGTGCTGGCCGGCCGGTCCATGTTCACCGATCTTCCCCAATTGTTTGACGTGGTTGCCGAGGCAGGCAGCCGGCTGATCCTGGTGCTGGAAAAGGGCGAGCGGCCCACGCCGGAGGTGGCAGCCAGGCTTTTTGGGGTTGTCCATAGAAACGTAGATGGCCAGACGCTGGTGGAACGGGTCCGCCAGGTGGCTCGCGGCCAGCGCGCATCGCTCAGCACGGCGGCGGAGCCGTCAAAGCCGGAGAACATCGGTCAACGTATCCGCCAGAAGCTGACGCCCCGCGAGATGCAGGTGGTGAGCCTGATTGTGCAGGGATGCCGCAACAAGGAGATTGCCACACAGCTAGGCACCAAGGAGCAGGTGGTAAAGAACTACCTGCGCAGTGTCTATGGCAAGGTGGGCGTATCTGACCGGCTGGAGCTGGCCTTGTTCGCCATCCATCACCAGGTGGTACCGGAAGAGGCTGCTGCTTCCTAGCTTGCGATGGGGGCGGCACTGGCAGGACGAAGCAGGGTCTCGAGGATCGTTACCAGCTCCGAGGGGTCGACCGGCTTTTCCAGGTAGATATCCGCCGTGGGTTCCGACGACTGGTACGCGCGGGAGACATACCCGGAAACAACAATCACCGGAGCGTTTGAGAGCTGTTTGATCTGCTGAAGCAGGGGATGGCCGTCCTCTGCGCCAAGCTGCCAGTCCATCACAATGGCATCGAACGGCGTGGCGCGGAGGTAGGCAAGGGCTTCCCCGGTGGAGGGCGCAGGCGTCGTCAGATGCCCGGCACGGTTGAGGATGACGCACTTCAGACGCAGTGCATCCGGCTCATCATCAACGCACAGAATACGTGCCACGGACCGCCCTCCTCACTGGGGATTTTGCGTTAGACAGCGGTGAGTGTCAATGTCGCTTAGCGGACTTTTTCGGCAATCGATTTTGCCTGCGTGAAGAGTAGCAGATAGTCCGGGCCGCCAGCCTTGGAGTCTGTACCGCTCATATTGAAACCGCCAAAGGGATGTGCTCCCACCATGGCGCCAGTGCATTTGCGGTTGAAGTACAGGTTCCCCACCTGAAAATCGACACGTGCGCGATCCAGCTTGGCTGCCGAACCGGTATAGAGCGCGCCGGTCAGGCCATACTCCGTGTTGTTGGCGATTGCCAGGGCGTCGTCGAAGTTCTTCGACTTGATGACGGCCAGGACCGGTCCGAAGATCTCCTCCTGCGCGATGCGCGCGGTGGGGGCGACGTCGGCGAAGATCGTGGGCTGGATGTAGAAGCCCTTCTCCTCGTTCGGGATAGCTTCACCGCCCAACAGCAGACGGCCCTCGGTCTTGCCCACTTCTAGGTAGCCCATCACGCGGTCAAAGGCGCGCTGGCTGCTGACCGGGCCAGTGTAGATGTTCTCGGACGGATCGCCGGTCTTGATGGCCGCAACCTTCTCGCGCAACTTGTCGAGGAAGACATCGTAGATGGCTTCATTCACGATGGCGCGGGAGCAGGCCGAGCACTTCTGGCCGTTGAAGCCGAAGGCGGAGGCGATGACACCGTCGACGGCAGAGTCCAGATCAGCATCGGCCTCGACAATGATCGAGTCCTTGCCGCCGAGTTCCAGAACCGTGCGCTTGATGAACTTCTGTCCCGGCTGGGTCTTCGCGGCGCGCTCGTGGATCTCAAGACCGACCGCTTTTGATCCGGTGAAAGAGATGAAACGGGTCTGCGGATGATCCACCAGTGCGCGGCCGACCTCGGCGCCTTCGCCCTGCAGCAGGTTCACTACTCCATCGGGAACCCCGGCCTCTTCCAGAAGCTCCACAAAGCGGGCGGCGATGGTCGGAGCGTCGGCGGAAGGCTTCAGAACAACGGTGTTGCCGCAGACGATGGCGGCGCAGGTCATGCCGGCCATGATGGCCAGCGGAAAGTTCCACGGCGGAATGACAGCGCCCACGCCCAGCGGCATGTAGCGGAGCTGATTGCGCTCGCCGGTGTACTGGATGGGCGTGGTGGCCAGGTCGAGCTTCAGGGCTTCGCGCGCGTAGAACTCCAGGAAGTCAATGGTCTCGCCCACGTCGGCGTCTGCCTCGGCGAAGTTCTTGCCGACCTCCAGGGTGAGCCACGCGCAGAACTCGAACTTGCGCTCGCGTACCAGCGATGCGGCTTTGAGCAGCAGTTCGGCGCGGGTCTCGACGGAGGTTTTGGACCAGGTGGTAAAAGCAGCCTGTGCGGCCTGTATCGCCTGCTCGGCGTGTTCTTCAGTTGCCTTCTGGTGAATGCCGACCACCTGCGCGGTGCGCGCGGGGTTGGTGGAGGTGATCTTGCCGGCGGTTTTGATACGCTTGCCGCCGATGATCAGGTCATACTCTTTGCCGAGGGCGGAGCCTACCTGCTGGAGCGCCTGCTGCATGGCCTGGAGGGTGGCAGAGTCGCTGAAATTTTCAAAGGGCTCGTTCGTAAAGGGAGGCAGGGTAGAAATCGGCATATCAATTTCAAGTTTATCGCTTTTAGGGGTTTGGGAAGGAGACGGGCCAGCGCTGGGCGCCGTGCTGTACGGGGAGGATCGCTACTGCCGCCTTTTCAGTCCGGTGTGACAGCAGGTAAGAGGTTCCGGGAACAAGAAACTCACGTATTCCTGAAACGCGTCCTTCTCGTCCCATCAAGGGAAACCACGGCAGCATCTCCGCGGCTGTTTGGATACGGTGGACCTGCCCGTCGGCAGCTTGAGGACTGTGCTGCGAGATGTACTTGTGAAGAGCAGCGATGTCGAACTGAGAGCGCCGGGTCCACCGAAGCATCATCGCGAGTGAGCTTCTTGAGGAATTCTTTCATCTCGTCATGCGAGACGGTCTCCCCTGCATCTGCCTGCCGTATCCCTTCCCCGACCTTGTCGGCGTCAATTCGGAAGCTGTTGGTGCGCGTTTCCATAACTACGTCTTGGTCAACTGCTCGGTTTCGACCGACATCTGCGCCGTTCTCTCCAGCTTGTCCCAGTTGAAGGGCTTGCCGTCGATGGCCCGCTTGATGGTCTTCAGCAGCACAATGGAGAAGACCTGGCGGTAGCTGAAGCGCTGGATCCAGATGTGGGCCAGCAGCCAGGCGTCTCCCTTGCTGGCCGGGTGTTTGCGTTCCAGCGCGAAGGCCAGCGCGGAGGCGGCGAAGTCCACCACCATGAAGGTGACGAAGAACATCAGCAACTTCAGGAAACTGGCGTTCGAGGCGGCCTCAGGATGGAAGTGCTTATCCAGCAGGTAGTGCACCACGCTGGCGATGAACATCAGGTCGATGAGCGGCGACAGCAGCGGCAGAATGATCTGGAAGATGATGATATTCGGCAGCGCGAACAGACCCATGGCGCGATGACGCTTCACCGCTCCAATGTGCTTGAAGACCGCCTGCAGGATGCCGAAGGACCAGCGGAAGCGCTGCCGCATCAGTCCGCGTATATTCTCCGGAGCTTCTGTAAAGGCCAGCGCCTGGTCCTCATAGATGACCGAGTAGCCCTGCTCCAGCAGGTTCATGGTCAGGTCAGCGTCCTCGGCGACCGTGTTGGCGTGGTAGCCGCCCAGGTCTTGCACAGCGCGTGTGCGCCACGCGCCGATGGCTCCGGGAACGACCATCACAACGTCGAATAGATCCAGAGCGCGGCGCTCGAAGTTCTGGCTGGTGATGTACTCCAGCGCCTGCCAGCGGGTCCACAGGTTCACACGGTTGCCCACCTTGGCATTGCCGGCCACAGCGCCGATCTTCGGATTGGCAAAGTGCGGCACAAGGCGCGCGATTGCGTCGTGTGCAATGACGCCGTCGGCGTCGATGCCGACATAGATCTCTTCTTCGATGGTCTTCAGGGCGTAGTTCAGCGCTTCGGCCTTACCGGCGTTGGGCTTGGTCAGCAGGGTCAGGCGTCCGCTCTCCAGCTCCTTCGGGTAGGTCTCACGCACCACGGCCGCGGTGCGGTCCTTGGAGCCATCATCGATGACGACGATGTTCAGGTTCTTGTAGTTGGACATCATCACCGAGCGGATGGTGCGGGCGATGACTTTCTCCTCGTTGTAGGCGGGGATCAGCACGGCGACGCGCGGCTGATAGCTCTCAGTCGCCATGGACTTGCGCTTACGGAAACGGTCGATGACGGCGAACAGGCCGATGATGATGAGCCGTGCCGTCATCAGCACATCGCCGACAAAGAAGACCGCGACGACGAAGTGGTTGAAGAAGCCGAAGAGCGAGAACATCACCGAATCGACAAAAGCCTGCCATTTGGCGCGGAAGCCAACAATGGGTGGCATCACCTGGTCGCGCGATTTGCCCAGCAGCTGCGAAACGGGAACGATCTCATAGCCGCGCTGCAGCAGCGCCTTGATCAGGATTGGAAGGGCATCGACGGTGGGCTGGCGGTTGCCACCGCCATCGTGCATCAGGATGATGGAGCCGCGCATCCACGGCTTCTGGTCCATCAGGTTGATCTGGTCCCAAACGCTTTGCGTAATCTCTTCCGGCGTTTTGCGCGGGTGCTCGTCCCAGTCGTTGGTATCGATCTTATTGCCGACGATAACGTAGCCAAGCTCCTGCACATGCTCGACGGGAGCTGCCTGGTCGTTGGTGTCAGGCTCCTGGTCAATGGAGTAGGGCGGACGGAAGTAGAGCGGCTGCACACCTACCTTGCTGGCGAACAGGCGCGTCGTCAGCGTCATTTCCAGGTCAAGCTGGTTCCTGGAGATTTCGCTGATGTCCGGGTGGGTGAAGGTGTGGTTGCCGATCTCGTGGCCTTCGCGGTAGATGCGTTTGACCAGGCCGACATTGTCCTGCGCTTCTTCTCCGATCAGGAAGAAGGTGGCGGAGACGTGATTCTCCTTCAGGATGTCGAGAATACGCGGCGTCCAATCGGCATCCGGGCCATCATCAAAGGTGATGGCCACGCGCTTCGGGTGATAGCCATACTGTTGCACGGTGTAGGAGAGCGGATATTTCGAGAAGCTTTCTTCGGCGACGAACTTGTTGTCGTCATCCATCTTCACCAGGCGCCTGCCGTTCTGCATGCCGCGCGTGACCTTCAGCACATCGCCATCGCCTTCCGTGTCCACGGCATTTCCGGGGGGAACATCGGCCAGATCTTTTACCGGGTTGGCGCGGTTGGGCTGGTCCCAGATCTTCCACAACGACTGGTCTTCCGAGCCCAGACGCCACAGGGCAAAGGTCTGCAGACCAAGCTCACGGGCGGCTCGCATCTCGTTCAGAACAGTGACCGCGTCCAGGAACCATACCTGGTGCCGCACCTTCGCATCCTCGTCATCATAGGCAAAGTGCGGGTTCAGCGTGTCAGGGTCGAGCACGACACTTGCATCGGAGTCGACCGCAGCCTGCCAGGCCTCCTGCGTGGCCAGGTTCAGGGAGTTGACCACCTTTGGCGGCGCGGGCTTGCGATGCGGATGCCGTTTGTCCTCAGGCTCCGGCATGGTGGTGGTCCAGTCGTAGCCATAGGACCCGAGAGCGCAGATGATCTTTTCCTTGGGCACCTGCTTGAGAATCTGCTGCAGATTTTCGACAAACCAGTCCTGCGAGGCGATGGGGCCGGGGTCGCTCTCGGTCTGGTGCTCGTCATAGTTCATCAGCAGCAGGCCGTCCGAGTGGGCGGCCAGGTACGCCATGTCGAAGTCGTTATTGCCGACCGGAACATTGATATAAAGCCGCAGGTTGCGCGGATGGAAGTCGTTGTAGAGCGCGGCGACCAGGTTGCGGAAACCTGCCTGCGCGTCAGAAGGAATCTCTTCAAAGTCCAGCGAAATGCCCCGGTAGCGAGGATTGGCCGCGAGGAAGGTGTGAATCTGCCGCACCAGGTTGGCGGAGCCGTCAGGACTATTGAGAAGCTGACCGATCTCCGGTACAAAATTGCCGCGGCGCACATCGTAGTTATTCAGCAGGGGGAAGACTTCCGTATCTTCCCGGGCCTGCGTGATAGTGCGGATGACCTTGTTCTCACGGTCGACGCCGTGGACGGTACCGTTTTTGTCGACCACGGAAAACGGCCGGTTGTCGATGCTGTACGCCGACAGGGTTCCGTCGGGCGAAAGCGCATGCAGCCACTCGGGGAAGAGCAGGTCAATCTGGTGAACATGCTGCTTCAGCGAGGAGTAGCTGGCCGGGTCGTCGTCCACGTAATAGGCTGCCCGCAGACCTTCGCCGGTGTTGAAGGCGATCTCCGAGGGCTTGCGGCGGGTGCGGCGGTGGGCGTTGAGCTGGGCACGTTCCTTCGGCGACATCTCCGGGACTGGCGGGGTCGAAAGCGATTTATAGTTGCGCTTCGGCGCCTCGATCAGAAGCTGTGGCAGGGGGCGAATCCGCACCAGGCCGATGACGAAAAAAATGAGCAGGATGCTGCCCAGGACCGCACAGATATCAAAGATGCGGCGCAACCGCTTCCAGCGGCGGCGTTGCGGATCGTAAAAAACAGGTTTCGTCATCGTAAGTGAGTGCTATGTCCCATCTTAAGGCCGAACCGGGAACCTTACATCACAGTATGATGCGATTCATGGCAAAGCCAGCGGCACGCATCCTTATTTGGTCCACTGTGGCCATCTTAGCCGGGGCTCTGCTGCGGATGTACTGTATCCGGCATTACCCGCAACTGCAGGGCGACCCCCAGCTCTATTCGGAGTTCATCCGCAACTGGATGACGACCGGCGTCTACGGGTTTACCCAGGGCGCGGGAGTCCGGCCAACGTTGATCCGGTTGCCGGGGTACCCCCTCTTTCTTGGTCTTTGCTTTCGTCTGTTCGGTATGGATAACCTGCAGCCTGTGCTGTGGGTGCAGATGCTGGTGGACCTGTGCACCTGTGGTCTGCTGTCGCTGCTGGCTCGCCGTATGGCCGGACAAAGGGCAGCGCTGGTGGCGTTGTGGATGGCGGCTCTGTGCCCCTTCCTGGCGGAGTTCACAGCCGCCGGTCTGACGGAGACGCTGACCCTCTTCTGTACTGTGCTGGCCTTCTGGGCGCTGCAGCGCTGGTTGGACGACCCACACTGGCGCTGGGTGATGGTTCTGGCAGCGGCCCTGGCGTATGCCATCCTTCTGCGTCCGGACCAAGGGCTGCTGGCAGCGGCCATTCTTCCGGCTATGCTGCTGGGGAAAGGCAGAGCGGTGCGCCGATCCTTGTTTCCGGTCATTGCCTGCGCCGTCCTGGCGGTACTGCCGCTGGTCCCGTGGGCCGTGCGGAACTATCGTGTCTTTCACGTTATCCAGCCGCTGGCGCCGCGCTATGCCAATGACCCGGGGGAGCCCAATCCTTATGGCTTTCAGCGCTGGTACCGGACATGGGCCGTCGATTACGCCTCGACCGAAGAGATTTACTGGGACTACGACGGAGATCCGATGGACTTCGCCTCGCTCCCCGGGCGAGCCTTCGATTCGCCGGAGCAGTTCCGTGAGACCGCCGAAGTATTTGCACTCTACAACCAGACAACGCGGCACTCGGCTGCCGTGGACGCCCGTTTTGCGGTGATCGCGCAGCAGCGTGTGCAGGCTCACCCTTTCCGCTATTACATATGGCTGCCTGTTGCGCGTGTGGCAAACATGCTGTTGCGTCCACGGGCGGACTGGCTTCCCGGGCCGTTGCGCTGGTGGCGCTGGCGGGAGTCTTCGCCGCTGGCCTTCGGCCGTGCTCTGTTCTTCGGAGCGGTGAACCTTGCGCTGATGGCCCTGGCGGCGATGGGCCTATGGACGCTGCGTCACCAGCGGGATCTTTGTGCACTGCAGGTGGCCATGCTGGCCTATGGCCTGCTGCGCTGTGCCTTGTTGCTGACGGTCGATAACTCGGAGCCGCGCTATACGGTGGAGTTTGTGCCGCTGTGGATTGTGCTGGCTGCAATTGCCATCACCGCCCCGCCAGCGGCCTCAGACTCAGTACAGGGTTAGGTTGTCGAGCTGCAGCCAGAGCTTGGTTCCGGGGGCACAACTGCCTCCCACTTCAATTTGGGTCACGTCGTTTCCTGTCCACTCTTTCGGATGACGGCGGCCTTGCGGCTGGAGCGATGTGAAAGGAATCTCGACGGTTTTCCATGTGAAGGAAACCGTCAGCGGAGCCGTCCAGGCGCCCGTGACGCCGTTGATGGTAAGCCTGTCTGTGCACGCATTGCCACGGATATCCAGGCGCACCCCATGGAACGCACGTACATCCGCCGGTTGTACAGAGCCACGCGTGAGCGGAACCGCCACACCGGCATAGGGATCTTTCTTCGTCGCCATGCGGGCAGAGATCAGCAGGGCGTGGCCGCCCTCCTCGCGTGGCACCACTTCGCTGATTTCAACGGTGCGGTCCAGGCCGCCATCGGGCGTGTCCACGCGCAAGGTATCAAGAGAAGAGCGTCCGTCGGCGCGCTCGAAGTCATCGACCTGCGCGGCGATGGCGACCGAGGGCATAGTGGTGGCGCTGTTGGTTGCAGGGAACTGCGGCGCCTGCATGCCCCATACCGGTTTGCCGTCGATCATCGTCATGGCCAGCGTGTGGATATCCGCGATGTTCTCCCAGGGCCTGCCTTCGAACAGGTCAAGGTCCGCGCGTTTGCCCACGGCGATGGTGCCGCGGTCGTCGTCCTGCCCGATGACACGCGCGCTTTCCAGCGTGGCCGCGGTCAGGGCCTGCGAGGGGGTAAGTCCGGACTGGACCAGCAGTTCCAGCTCATGCAGGGTGGAGCTGCCATGCGGCGTCATCGGCATCCCGGCGTCGGTGCCAACGGCAATGCGCACGCCTGCGTCGTAGAGCATCTTCACGTTCTTCTCGGCGTTGGCAAACTTATTCAGCCGCTGCGCGTCCTTCGGGTCGGACGGATTCATGGGATGCTTCGGATCTTTGTTCGGGTCATAGACAGCCAGTGTTGGAATCTCCGCCATGCCGGACTTCTTAATCGCGGCCACTTCTTCTGAGGTCAACAGGCGGTCCTGCATACCGTGCGCCAGCGAGTCCACACCGGAGCGTGCGGCCAGCACGCCACGGTCGACTGTCACCGTATGTGTCACTACCTTCCAGTGCTGCTGATGCGCGGCCTCCGTCAGTGCGGAGAGAGTCCAGCCATCCATGCTGGTGTTGTCAGGCGAAGCTCCATAGCGCCAGCCATCGGTAAAGGCCTTGATGAGGTCGGGCTTGTAGCGGACAAGGTCTTCAATGGCCGCGCGTGCCAGTTCCGGTGTATTCACCCAGCGCGTTGTTGCCTGGTCAGCCCAGTCGGCTCCGTGGCCGCCGGGTGTGGAAATGCGGGCCGCGAAGTTCACATGAGGTGTAGCCAATGTGCCGAGCCACGTGCGGAGAGGTGCGAAGGCCTCCGGCGCTTCATTGAAGTCATTGACTGTTGTCACTCCGGACTTCACATACTCGGTCGCGATCTGTGGCACGGTAGCCGGCTCGCCGCCGGGTGTCCAGTGCGTATGCAGGTCATAAAGCCCCGGCGTTAGCGCTTTTCCGTGAGCATCGATGATCGTTGCCCCGGCGGGCGGCTTTACCGTTTCACCGACGGCAACAATACGGCCGTTCTGAATGAGCACCGTTTCCACCTTCGGCGCGGCACCCGTGCCATCGAAGACCATCGCGCCGGTGATGGCCGTGGTCTGCGGGGAAGGGGAAGGTGCAGACACTGCTCCAAGCGCGCCGATCGCGGCAAGCGCAACAAAAAATTGCTTTGTCATGTGAGGAGAGACTCCGTGTGCCGATCGTATCACCGCATTCGGATGCGCCAGAACGGATGGGAAGAATTGGCGTGCATTGCAGCAACAGCGAAATCAGGGATCCCCGCTTCAATCAAGGAAATGAATGACCTTATTTAGAAAACAGTAAGTAGCCGGCCTACCTATCTATAAGAGGCTTTTCTGCTTTACAGCATTTTTTACCTAACCTATGATCCATTCACCGGACAACAGGATTTTTCCTATGCGGGCCTTTTACCGCATCTCGCCATCGTGTACTTGCTGGGGCTGTATCCAGTGGTATGAATGTCAACTCACCTGAATTCTTCTCTGGCAGAAGTGCTTACTTCCATAAGTTCGTAAAACATACAGAAGCTTTTTGTAAGCACCGCAGGTTCGTAGTGAACGTCTACCTCTTTCTGTTGCCCGTCATGTGATGTTGCAGTCCAGGGATACCGCGCTGGCCGCCCGTTCTAACGGTGTGGCCTGAACCATCCCGCACGCCTTTCTTTGCCCACAATCAGTTTTTCTGGAGGAAGCATGTTGTCGCTTTTCAGGCGTATCAGTGTATCCACCCTTCTCCTGTGTCTTCTTATGCTGTATGGACCTGCCCCGAGTGCCGAAGGACAGGCCATTACCGGCACCCTCGAGGGAACCGTTACGGATGTACAGGGCGCGGCTCTCAAAGGCGCAAAGGTAACGATCCGCAACACCGGCACCGGAATTACCTATCAACTGGTCACCGATGAGGGTGGCCGCTATCACCAGGCAGAGCTTTCGCCGGGCGTGTATGACGTTACCGCGGCTGCGGAAAACTTCAGCACCGTAAACCTGACGAGCCTGAAGCTGGATATTGCGCAGGTGCGCCGCAGCGACATCAGCATGCCGGTCGGCGGTGCATCCGACTCGGTCAGCGTCGAAGCAGAGGCCTTGACCACCGAGACGGAGACATCGTCCAACGGACAGGTTATCGACAACAAGAAGGTCGTCGAGCTGCCACTGGCGAACCGCCAGTTCTACGCACTCGCGCAGCTTGCTCCGGGTGTACTTCCTCCGGCGCAGAACTCAAGCCTCGGCTTTCGCGGAGGCTTCAACGTCAACGGTGCTCCGGAGACCAACAACCAGTTCCTGGTCAATGGCACCTTCAACAATGACATGGGTACCAACCAGCCTTCGTTCCGTCCTTCGGTAGAAACCATTGCGGAGTTCAAGGTGCTCTCCGGTGTCTACTCGGCGGAGTACGGACGCTTCTCCGGCGGCCAGATCGTGATGGTCACCAAGCAGGGAACCAACCGCTTTCATGGTTCTGCGTATGAGTTCATCCGGAACGGCGCCATCGAAGCCAAAGCCTGGGGAGACACCAGCACCAAGCCGCCTGCGTTCAAGCAGAATACCTTTGGCGCAACCATCGGCGGTCCGGTCATTCGCGACAAGGCGTTCTTCTTCTTTGGATACGAGGGGCAGCGCATCCGGCAGCAGTTCGCCTTGAAGTCAACGGTGCCAACCTCGTGGGCGCAGAACGGCTGCCTGCCAACCGGCACACAGCTCTATAACCCTTACACGGGAACTGCTCTGACCATGTCGACGACCGGCGCCTGCGCCGGTGTCCCCGGCGGCGGCTATGACATTACCAGGATGACGGATGGCAGCGGTGTTGTTCTGTGGAACACACAGGCGGCAACGCTGGGCCGCCTGATGGCGAAACTTTCGTATCCGCTTCCAAACACCAACCAGCCTGTAACCAACGCTGGTGTTCCGGGCAACGACTATCTGTACACCCCGGTGCGCCGCGAAACGATGGATGAGTACAACGTTCGTGGCGATTACAAGTACTCCGAGAAAGATGCTTTCTATGGCACGTGGAACTACTTCCACGATCCTTCCTACGAGCCCTATAACAGCCTTTGCAGTTCACGCACGCTGCCGAATTTCGGTTGCTTTACGGACCAGATGTCGACACTGGCGAACGTTGGATACATTCGCACCATTCGCCCGACGGTGCTGAACGATGTGCGCCTCGGCTTCAGCCGCCTGGTGCAGCCGCGTATCCAGGAGGACAACACAACGATCGGCAGCCAGTGGCCCGGCCTGAGCGGAGCCTTCCAGGGCACGGCACCGAACAACCTGGGTCTGCCTGCGATTACGTTGCAGAACTACACCTCCACCGGTGGACAAACCAACCTGCCGCAGAACCGCTGGACAAACCACTGGCAGTTCAGTGACACCCTTACCTGGAGTCACAGGGCGCACACCTTCAAGTTCGGATATGACATGACTGACGTGAAGTCAACCGAGTACGAGATCACCACGGGCCGTGGTTCCATCTCTTTCAGCGCCAGCACTCTGAACACTATCAACGGCAGCAATCACAAAGGCACCACCAACAACGCCTTCGGAGACATGCTGCTTGGCATTCCGTCTTCCACCAGCGCGACAGACACCGCGCCCATCACCTACAACCGTTTCCACTCGTTTGATTTCTTCGCCATGGACGATTGGAAGATCACACCCTATCTCACGCTGAACCTTGGTCTGCGCTATGAGCTGAATACGCCTGTCAGCGAGAAGTACGGGCAGATTTCCAGCTTCAGCCCCGTCACGCAGACCTTCCAGGTGGCAGCGTGGAACGGCACAAAGACGGTGTACCAGACGGACCGGAACAACTTTGCGCCGCGTCTTGGCTTTGCATGGCAGCCGTTCAAGAATGACAAGACGGTGGTGAAGTCCGGCTTCGGCGTCTTCTACCAGGAGCCGATTCTGTATAACGAGTTCCTCAGCTACAGCCTGCAGTATCCCATCCGCTATCCCAAGACGTTTACACCGGCGGCGATCAGTTCTTCGACCGCTTCGGCCAACTCCAACTACACGCTGGATGCGCCGTTCGGAACGGCAAGCAACCTGCCAACTCCGGGTACGCCCTACTGCCCGGCGACTCCGGTGTCAGGATGCACCAACCTGATCTCCATCGTCAGTGGAACGTCGGTGGATCCTCACTATGCCACGCCGTACTGGGACGAGTGGTCGCTCGGAGTTCAGCGCCAGGTCTCCAAGAGCGCCGTTGCCGAAGTACTTTATTACGGCTCAAAAGGTACTCGTTTGAATGGCAACAGCGTCCTGAATTACAACTCGCGCGGCGCTGAAAGTGCGGCCACGGCAACCACGCAGGCGCATCGTGTGTATCCGCAGTGGGGGGCGATCAGCAACCATAAAACCGGTTTCAACTCTGAGTTCAATTCGCTGCAGGGAAGAATCCAGCAAAGCACCAAGGGAGGCATCACGCTGTTGCTGTCCTATACCTATGGCAAGTCGCTGGACGGACTGGCCAGTGCTCAGAATCCCAATCCTGCGTATGTCGCCAATGGAAAGCCCGGAAGCCAGTCGGGCGACAAGGAGCTTTCTGCCTTCGATGTGCGCCATCGTATTGCCTTCAGCCCGGTGGTCGCGTTGCCGTTTGGCCGCGGACACAGCTTGTTGAACTCGGGGCTTGGTTCGGCAATCGCCGGTGGATGGCAGGTCTCGGGCATCTGGCAGTGGATGACAGGCCGCCCCATCAGCATCACCGATGGCAGCGTTTCCAGCGGCAGCTACGGCGGTGGCGATCGTCCGAACCTGGTGGCCGATATCAACGCAGGCACCGACACAACCACCGGCGCAAAAACACGCACCGCGGCCGAGTGGTTCAACATCCACGCGATTGGCACACGCGCTGCCGGCACCTTTGGGAATGCCGCGCCGAATCCGATCACCGGCCCCGGCTTCAACCAGATTGACCTTACCGTGGCGCGCACCTTTGCCATTCGTGAATATGCGAAGATGCAGTTCCGTGTGGAGGGCTTCAACATCGCCAACCATCCGAACTTCATGTCGCCGTCGGCTGCCTATACCGGGACCTCGCAGTTGAATGCGGGCAGCGGCTTCGGCGCGATTACTGCAGCGAACGGCATGCGGGAGATTCAGGGCAGTATCCGCATCACCTACTAACCAGCGGGTGGCCGGGGCATACACCGCGGCCACCTCTTTCAGCCACGGCCTGACTTTATTTAAGAGATTCCCCGCAGAGGAGAAACATATCGATATCTAGAACTGATGGATCAGGCGCAGGAGACGCTGCTGGCCTCTGGCATGGCACGCAGCGTTATTCATTCCCAATATCCGCTCAAAAAACGAGGACCTACAATCGTGACGATATTGCATGCGAACCGCACCCGCCCGAGAACTCATCCGGAGAGGGTGCATCAGTTTCTTAAGACACATCTGGCGAAGGAATACTGTGACGACTGCATTGGCGAGAACGCCGGTGTCAGCCGTCACGAAGTGAATGCCATAGCCTCGACCCTGGCGTTGTTTCCGGCGGAGTTCCTGCGGCTGCAGAACTATTGCTCGCGATGCAAATCCCGCAAAAAGCTGGTGACGAAGTGCCTGGGATGATCGCAGTGCCGCAACCGGTAACGATTTCGCGGGAGTGAAGGGGCTTTTGCTTCGTCACTCCTGATCGTCAGCATGGAACCGCCCTCCCCAGCCGGAGGAGCTAACCTGTTCAGCGCCTGCGCGATCTGCGGCGTCCGTCCCTCCTGCGTGGATGGGCCAGCCGCTTGCCAGAGCCTGCGCTCGGGAATAGGCTGTTGGTATGCGTCGATGTTGCTAATACCGTCCGGGTGTTTGCTCCGACGCTGACGTGTGCCTCACATCTGCACACCAGCATCCCTTCTTCCGGCTGGATCGCTATCGCATCCTGCCTCTTATCCCCAACGACATTCGTTCAGTTGCCCCGGGACGACTTCCGTACCCGCAAAGGAGAAAAGATGGCGCGCATCGCCGCTAACATTACCGAACTGATTGGCCACACCCCCCTGGTGCGGCTCAACCGTCTCTCTGCCGGACTGCCGGCCACCGTCGTGGTGAAGCTTGAGAGCCAGAACCCCCTTGCCAGCGTGAAGGATCGCCTCGGCATCGCGCTGATTGAAGACGCCGAGAAGTCCGGCCGCATCAAGCCCGGCGAAACCGTTTTGATTGAGCCCACCAGCGGCAACACCGGTATTGCCCTGGCCTTCATCGCCGCCGTCAAGGGCTACAAACTCATTCTCACCATGCCGGAGACGATGAGCGTGGAGCGTCGTGTCCTGGTCAAGGCCTTTGGCGCGGAGATCGTTCTTACCCCCGGCCCCAATGGCATGAAGGGTGCCATCGCCAAGGCCAATGAGATTCTGGCAAAGACGCCCAACGGCGTCATTCTGCAGCAATTCGACAACCCGTCGAACCCGGCCATTCACTACGCCACCACCGGCCCTGAAATCTGGGAAGACACCGACGGCAAGGCCGATATCCTGATCAGTGGCGTCGGCACCGGCGGAACCCTGACAGGTATCGCCAAGTACATCAAGGAGCGCAAGCCGGAGTTCAAGGCCATTGCGGTGGAACCGGCGGACAGCCCGGTACTGTCCGGCGGTAAGCCTGGCCCGCATAAGATTCAGGGCATCGGCGCCGGCTTTGTTCCTTCGGTTCTTGATACGCACCTGATCGATGAGGTTGTGCAGATCTCAAACGACGAGGCCGTTGAAACCGCCCGCCGCCTGCCAAAGGAAGAAGGTCTCTTCGTCGGTATCAGCTCTGGAGCTGCTGTTGCGGCCGCTCTCAAGGTGGCAGCCCGCCCGGAGAATGCCGGTAAGCTGATCGTCGCCATCCTTCCCAGCTTCGGCGAGCGTTACCTCTCCACCGTGCTGTTTGAGTCGCTGCGTCAGGAAGCCCTGGCGCTGCCCACCGAAACCGTCACGCTGTAATAAGCCAGCTCCCGGGAGTCCGCAGGCAAAGCCCCTTCTGCAGCGGACTTCCGGGAGCTATGAGCGAAGAACCTTCACCCATGTTCGACCATATCCGTGAAGACATTGCTTCTGTCCTTGAACGCGACCCCGCCGCGCGCTCAGGGCTTGAAGTGCTGCTCTGCTATCCCGGCCTCTGGGCCGTCTGGCTCCACCGCATGGCCAACCGTCTGTGGCACGCGCATCTGCGTCTGCCTGCGCGCGTTCTATCGCAGGTGGCCCGCTTTCTCACGGGTGTGGAGATCCATCCTGCCGCGACGCTTGGCCGCCGCCTCTTCATCGACCATGCCACCGGCGTCGTCATCGGGGAAACGGCAATCGTGGGCAATGATGTAACGCTCTACCAGGGCGTAACACTTGGTGGCACCGGCAAAGGACACGGCAAGCGTCACCCCACGCTGTGTGACCGCGTTTTCGTTGGTAACAATGCGAATGTTCTCGGCAACATCACCATTGGCCAGAATTCGCGTGTGGGAGCGGGCTCGGTTGTTCTCAGCGATGTTCCGCCTAATTCCACGGTGGTTGGCGTGCCCGCACACATCGTCTATCTTGCCGGTCAGCGTGTTCTCATCACCGACCCGCACGATATCAAGGATCCTCTTTCGGACGCGCTGATTGCGCTTGCAGACCGCGTTAAGGGGCTTGAGCAGCAGCTTGGCGGACAGCGCGCGGAAGCGACTCCCTTTGCCGCCGAAGAAGCCGAGCGTTCCGCGTATCGCGAGGAGCTCGACCGCCTGCGCGACTACGTTTCCATGGGCGAAGGCATCTGAGACGGCTTGAACGTCTTAACGACGAAAGCTCCGCATAGCGCGGAGCTTTCGTCGTTTAAGGCTTACCCCTTTTACGTGGAGAGAGCCAATGGGCCATACTCTGCGATCTGGCGCGACAACGACGCAACCAGTGCTTGCTTGGAGGGATCGTGCGCCAGGTTGTGGCTTTCGCTGGGGTCCGCCTGCAGATCAAAGAGCATGCGGCCATTCTGCCCACCTTCTCCGAACTCGACATAGCGCCACTGCTCCTGGCGAATAGCGGTGCCGTGCACGGTTTTCCCATCTTCGCTCCAGATACTGAAAGCTGGATGCGTCCATGCGACCGAAGGCCTGTTGAGCAGGGGAGCGAGGCTGTTTCCCTGCAGGCCCCCAGGTGTTTCCAGCCGGCATAGCTCGGCCAGTGTCGGATAGAGATCCAGAGATTGCACCGTGTGGAAGCTGGTCTTTCCGTTTCCGTGGGCGCCCGGAGCGTGGATGATGAGCGGCACGCGTGTGCCCATCTCGAACAGTGACCCGGCCTTTGACCATTTTCCTTTTTCGCCGAGCTGGTATCCGTGATCGGCCACAAAGACGATCACGGTCTGGTCTCGCAGGCCCAGGCGGTCGAGTTCGCGGACAACCCTGCCCACGTTCCAGTCAGCCCAGGAGATGGCCGCGAGATAAGCAGCAATCACTTCCCTTGCCTCGCTTTCGCTGGCTCCACGGCCAATGAACAGGTCGGCATTCAACATACGGATCGCTGCCGGCGGAATGCCTTCGGGAACAGTTGGCCACGCTGCGAAGTCGTGCGGGAGCTTGATCTTCTTCGCGGGGTAGAGATCGAGGAATCGTTGCGGAGCCGTCGGCGGGCTATGTGGTTTTGAGAAGCCGCATCCCAGGAAGAAAGGCTGGTTCTTGTAGCGGTTCAGATACTCGATTGCCTTGTCGGCGACCTGGTAATCCGGATGTCCTTCGCCGTATCCCTCCAGCACGACGATGCGGTCAGAGTTGGGCGCCTGTTGAATGTCCAGCGGCAGCGGCGGTTTGACGTTCGCTGGCTGCGGAGGCACCGGGCCACGGCTCACCTGCTTTGTCTTCCCGGGGTTTCCGATGGACTGCAGGTTTTCATTGCCGCCTCCTTCTGTCCATGCCTTCGGATCATCGACACCGCCATGAAAAATCTTTCCCGTGCGCAGCGTGGCATACCCGTGCTCGCGAAAGAGCTGGGGAAGGCTTACGAGCTCGGGGTGGACATCGCGAAAATGCCCGCGATTGCCGAGGATTCCAGTCGAAGTAGGTTTGCGACCTGTAAGCAACGATGCCCGCGATGGGCCGCAAAGAGGGAACTGGCAGTAGTTCCGGTCGAAGCGGACACCGCGTCGTGCCAGTGCGTCGAGGTTCGGAGTCCTGGCGCCGAACTGGCTGCCGTAACTGCCAAGTTCGACGCGCATGTCGTCCGACATGAAGAAGAGAACGTTCAGTGGCTTCTTCGGTTCCAGTGCCCTGGCCGGCAGGGAGGAGCTGATAGCTCCTGTGAAGGCAGTGCTGGCTGCGTTCGACAGGAAGCTGCGCCGGGAGAGACGCCGGGTGTTTGTGTTTGGGTTAGAAGACAAAGCGGGCTCCTAACTGGAGTTGCCGGGGTGCGTAAGCCGAGGTGATGTAGCCGAAGGTCGAAGCTCCATAGCTTGCCGAAGGCGTCGTCAGGTTGGTGTGGTTAAGGATGTTGGTGGCTTCCGCGCGAAGCTGAAGCGCACGTCCTTCCGCAAAGCGAATGCTGCGAATCAGCGAGAAGTCGAAGGTTGCGAATCCCGGCCCGCGCAGGCTGTTACGACGCTGCGTCCCGAAGGTATAGATCGCAGGTTGCGCAAACGAGGCCGTGTTCAGCCACAGCTGGCGTGGTCCGCGCTGGCTCTTCGACAGGTAAGGATCTCCCACGATGTTCGCGCGCTGCGATCCGGAAGAGAAGGCGTTGGTGTTGTTCGTGTTGGTTGTGGCGGTAAAGGGAGCGCCGCTGTAAGCACGCGTTACATTGCCCACAGTCCAGCCACCGATGGCATTGCCGAGGATTCCATGGTTCAGATACTTCCGTCCCGGACCCCACGGAAGCTCATACAGGCCTGAGAAAACAAACTGGTGACGGATGTCGTTCGACGAAGGCCCATAGTCGGCCGTGCGGTCGTAGTAGTTGGAATAGGCTCCGCCGTCGGCTCCGAAGGATGATCCTCCTTCGAACGCATTGTTCAGGAACTTGGAATAGGTGTAGGTCGTGTTGATGTTGAATCCGTTCTGGAAGCGGCGGCCAACGCGCACCATGCCTGCGAAGTAGTTCGAGTCACTGTTGGTCGGCACCACGACTGATACCGTGCTGAACTGCGGGAACGGACGGTCCTTTTGCGAGCTATGGGCTGCGCTCAGAATGCTGGGGTTGATCTGGTTGATGCTCTGGGTTGCTCCGGCAAGCTTATGGGCAACGTTGCCTAGTCCTGAGACCTCCAGAACGAACTGACCGGGAAGTTGTTGCTGTACCCCCAGGTTGAACTGCGTGGTGTATCCGGTGCGCTTTTTCGGATCGAAGTAGCTGACAGCGGTCGTTGCATTCGACCCCACGGGAACCGCGCCATAGCGGTCGTTCAGGGCAGGGCTGGTCGAGGAGCCGGGAACGCCGTTCCGCAGATAGAACGGAGCGGTGATCCCGTTGTCTGGCGTTGTCAGCGAAGTGGAGAGCGCAAAGCCGATGGCTGCGGCATTCGGCTGGCCGGAGTCAAACGGATGTGCGAAGAATATGCCGGCGCCGCCACGAATGACAGTCCTGCCTGAGGAGAAGGGCTGATACGCAAAACCAACGCGAGGCGCGATGTTGTTGTAGTCCCCGTCATACGGCGTATCGCGGTAACCGTTGCGTCCCAGGAATTTGACGACACCTGGAGTTCCCGAAACCGGGTTGATCGCCGTGGCATCGAAGCTGTTCATGCGGTCGTTCTCGTCCTTGATGGGAGTATCCGTCTCCCAGCGAAGTCCAAGATTCAGAGTCAGCCGCGGTGTAATGGTCCAGTCGTCCTGCACAAAGGCAGCCAGATACCAGCTCACACGTGTCAGCGGTTCCGTTGACGCTGCGCTATACGCGGTGGGGAATCCCAGCAGCAGAGACGCCAGGCCGTTGCCGGTGGAGGCGCTGCCTGGTTGCCCGGTGGGCTGCGTTGCGAAGGTGAAGGAGCCGGATGCGGACGACAGGCTGATCTCATGGTCCATCGAGCGCCGCGCCTCCGCGCCATACTTAATGCTGTGGCGGCCAAACACCTGTGTGAAGTTGTCGACCAGCTGATAGACGGTGACGGGATACTGCTGTCTCTCCTGCGAGCTGCTTCCCAGCGGACTGAAACCAGCAGGCGCAAAGTAGGGGAAGGCATTGTCCGAAACGCCGCTCAGGCCCAGCCGCGACGGGAACCCGCCACCCACGCCGTTGGAGAACTGGTGATAGGTGCGCACGTCGTAGACAAAGCGGACATCATTCAGCAGGGAAGGCGAAAAGGTATGGGTCCACTGGGCATAGCCGATGTTGTCATCGGAGGTGTTATTCAGGGTCGGATCCGCGCCGCGCACCGGGTAGACCGAGGCGTTATCGGTCTTCCCCTTGGTGTAGATGTAACGGAAGGCAAGATGATCCGCCGGAGTCAGAACGTGATCGACACGTGCCAGGTAGAACTGCGTGTTGTTGGTGGCGAGATCGTTGGCACGGAAGTTATTCGCGCCGGAGATGTTATCCGGTGTGCGATTCGGCAAAGGATAGTAGCTCATCAACGCAACGGCGACCGGGTCCAGGCGGTTCTGTGGAACCACATTGTTCGCAAAGCGCGACCGCGTTGTCACTCCGCCCACCGTGGTGGTTGTCTGCGGATCGTATATGGGAATCAGAGCTCCCGCGGTCGTGTAGGTCTGAGAGAAGTCGCCAGCGCGCTGCGCAAGGGTGGGAACGGTCAGCGTTGTGGTCGATCCTGTTTTCTGGCGTGTTCCTTCGAATCCAAAGAAGAAGAAGGTCTTGTCACGTCGAATCGGTCCACCGATGGTGCCGCCAAAGACGTTATACCGAAGCTTGGGCTTTGTGGTTGCGAAGTATCCGGAGGCGTCCAGAGCATCATTGCGCAGAAACTCATAGGCCGTTCCGTGGAATGTATTTGTGCCTGACTTGGTAGTTTGGATCACGATGCCGCCAGCCGATCCGCCGAACTCGGCAGCATAGTTATTGCTCACCACGCCAATCTCCTGCACCGTATCGACCGGCGGGCTTACTTCCGCAGTGCCGATGCCGATACGGATGTTCTGTCCGGAGCCACCGTCCAGCCAGGTCATCGAGCTCTTGGTGCGGCCGCCCGAAAGGCTGTAGTTGGCAGAGTCAATAAAGACCGCGCCTCCGGTTAGTGCAACGATGTTCATGGATGTGCGGTTGCCCAGCGGCAGCTCCGCAACGCTCTTGGACTCAATCGTCTGGCCGATCGATGAGCTGCGTGTCTCCAGTTCAGGGGTCCGCTCACTGACGGTAACGCTCTGGTTCACAGACCCCGGCTGAAGTTGCGCATCCACGCCCAGCACCTGGTTTGTGCTCAGCACCAGGTTCTGCCGCACATAACGTTGAAATCCATCATGCTCCACTGACACGCTGTATACGCCCACGTTGAGTGCAGGCACGGTGTATTTGCCTTCAGCGTTTGTGCTTGTATGAACCGTGATCCCCGTTTCCGTGTTGGTAATCAGCACTGCCGCGTGGTCCAGCACAGCACCTTCCTTGTCAGAGACGATGCCGGTGATGGTGGCCTGGGTCGATTGTGCAATCGCCGCTGTCGTACCGGCCGTGCCCAGTGCCATCCAGAGCAGTAAAGATGCGAGAGGAATTGAGGGAGTGCGTCGATGCCAGAGTTTCAAAACGAGGTCCTTTCATGTTGAGAGAACAGCCTGCAGCCCGCCAGGAGGGCGAATGCAGAAACGTGAAATAAAACAGAAGGGAAATGGAATGCGGCCTTAACAACAACAGGCGCATGGTGGGAAGGAAGAGCTGGGAACGGTCGCGCTCATGAATGCCATAACTCTCCTCGTTGGGGTAACGGAAAAGAGTGAACCCACAAAAAAGCCCACTCCTGCGGGAGCGGGCGCATCTGGTTTTACGGCCATTCAGAGACGAGAAACGTCACGAATGCGAACAGCGCCCGGCTCGACATGTCGAGGGGCGACAACACTCCAGTACAGCTGTAAAGTGGTTTGAACGCATCGACCTCAGCGTTTCACATAAGGAACTTTTCTGTCAATGGAACCGCCGCTTCGGTAGTGCCTCAGTTTGAAATATGACTCCTCAAGTACTTGCAGAAGAACTCGTAAAGACGCTGGGCGATGCGGACTCTAACACGGCCCACACCGCCCTAAAAATAGCGGAGCTTCTTTTGAGGCACCGCGACTATGCTCTATTGGATTTCGAAAGGGATTGTGTCAGCGAGGACGGGATGCAATAGCACTCAGGTTGTTGTTTATGTTCTGAAGCATAGCCAGTTGATTATTGATGCGCGTGAGCTGTTGTGCAATTTGGTTAAGAGCTTGGATTAGTTGCTGTTCGGTTTGCGGAGTCATTGAATCCCCCATTGTTCAATGTTTTTACTGCGGGGGAATGCTCTCAGAAATCAAACTGAGAGACTACTTCTTTTTGTAAGGCCCGCGCTTTTTCGCTTCCGGTTCAGGCATCAGGGCTACCAATTCCTCAATCTCCCACACATGACCGGAGATGCCAGCTTCCATCGCCGGGGTGACACGCAGCGTCTTATGCACCCGGCAGAAGGCAGGCATGGGAGCGGAGCCTTCGCGTACAGTTGTGCGGACACGGTCAGCGCCGATGCGTCCCACAACATCGACCAGGGATGGAATGCTTGGCGGCTGGCCTGCGAGAGTGGCCTGATGGCACATCTGGCAGTTCTGGATGTAGACGATCTTACCCAGGGTCTCCGGATCGCCGGTCATCATAGTGCGAGGCGCACGGGGCGCAAGTTTCAGCATGGATGGCGCATCTTTGGAGACGACGTACAGGATGGTAGTAACAGGATCGACGGATCCAGATCCCCAGTTGGCTCCGGAAGGATGTAGCCATTGTCTGGAATGTGCGGCGGTATCCTTTGCACCAAAAAGAAAATCAGAAGATTCATATTTCTTGCTTGACTATGGAGTAAACGTTTTCTTTAATTCGTGATGCGAAATTAGTCGTCATCGGGGCAGGGTTCTATCTTGATGTCCTGCGCGCCAGGGGAGCGAAAATGAAGAAGACCATAGGTATGGGTGCTATCAGCCGGAGGGATGCCCTGCGGCTTTCCGCCACTGCCGGGTTGGGTTTGTCCTTAACCAGAGCCGTGCACGCTTCAGACAGTACAAAGACGGGAACACGCCTGGACCCTGGTCTTTGTACAACCCCCAGGAGCGCCGTCGCTAAAACGCAGTACGGTAAGGTCCGTGGCTATATCGCCGGTGATGTTTATACCTTCAAGGGCGTTCCCTATGGCGAGGACACCAGCGGAGAGAATCGCTGGCTTCCGGCGAAGCCGCCCAAACCATGGCAGGACGAATATCCTGCCCTGGTCTATGGTGCCAACTGTCCTCAGACGCTGCATAACTTCAAGTCGGCGGAGATGTCTTTTCTCTACGATTGGGACGATGGCTACATGAGCGAAGACATGCTCAGGCTGAATATATGGACGCCAGCGCTGACAGGAAACAGGCCTGTCATGGTGTACTTCCATGGCGGTGGCTTCAGCTTTGGCTCCGCGTACGAGTTGCCTTCGCATGACGGCGCGCAGATGGCCCGTAATCATGATGTGGTGCAGGTCTCGGTCAACCATCGTTTGAATGTGCTTGGTTTTCTCGACATCTCCGAGATTGGCGGGTCAGCGTATGACCTCTCCGTGAATGTGGGCATGACGGACTTGGTGGCATCACTGCGCTGGATTCAGGAGAACATCGCCAATTTCGGTGGCGATCCCAACAAGGTCATGATTTACGGCCAGTCCGGCGGCGGGTCAAAGGTAACGTGTCTGCTGGGGATGCCGTCAGCCACGGGCATGATTCGTACCGCGGCCGTTCAATCCGGCGGCGGAGGCAACAGTCCCAGCGCTGAGCAATCCCGGGAGCTCTCCCGCCAGATGATGAAAGAGCTGGGGCTAGGCGCGAATGATCTTGGCGCGCTACAAAAGATGGATTGGTCGCGCCTGTTCGCCGCTGGCAATGCAGCCATTGCCAAAATCAATCCGCCTCTCCGGGGATCTGCTGGCCCGGGTTCAGTGCCTGGGGCTGCGCCTCGGGTAGGCTGGGGGCCGACGGTCGATGGACGCACCGTGACACTCCGGTCGTTCTTTGATGCTGCTCCTGAGATCTCAAAAAATATCCCGATGATGATTGGTTCCGTGAGTGAGGAGGGAATGCAGTTCCGCCTGCAACCGACGGAATCCGAGTGGCTGGATACGTTGACCAGGTCTTACGGCAGCGAGAAAGCCACTGCGTTAATCGCCGCGATGAAGAAGGCGCATCCGGAGAAGAGTATCCGCACGTTGTCCTATGGTGTTCAGGGCGTGAGCGCAAGAAACAACGTGCAGCGTATGGTAAAGCTGAAACACGGCCAGGCAGCGGCGCCGGTATATCAGTACTGGTTTACCTGGCAGTCTCCCATGCTGGATGGACAGTGCGGCGCATGGCATACGGCGGAGTTGGCCTTCTGTTTCGATAACACGCGACGCTGTGAGCAGGGAACTGGCAACACTCCGGAGGCGCAGGCATTGGCGAAGAAGATGAGCACGGCATGGGCAAACTTCGCCCGAACCGGCAACCCCAGCCAGCCGGGACTTGCGTGGACAGCATCTGATCCCAATCGCTGCCAGACCATGGTCTTTGACAACCGCTGCAGGATGGTCGACGACCCGGATGGTGAGGTAAGGAAGATTCTGTTGAGCTAAATGGTTGAGCTGTTCCAGACGTTTCTCCCCGATGGAGGATTGGATGAAGATGCCTATGTTGGCGTGGATTGTCAGCGTCGTTTTTGTGGGGCTGTTGGCAGGCAACTCTTATGCACAAGTAAAGACGATCGTGCCTCCGGTTGTTCCCGGAGCAAGGCCCGTCCGTTTGGAGCGGATATCCATCCACGGTGTATCGCTGGAAGGCAACCTGGAAGGAGATGCCGTAGACCGCGAGGTACTGGTTTATCTTCCGCCGAGCTACGATAAGGATCCCCGGCGCCACTATCCGGTGCTTTATGCTCTGCATGGATATTCCATCGGGGCCGAGCAGTGGACAAAGGAGATTCACGTTCCCCAGACAATCGAAGGTGCCTTCGCGCAGAGCGCCAAAGAGATGATTGTAGTGTTGCCCGATGCAAAGACAGTCCATAACGGCTCCATGTACTCCAGTTCCGCAACGACGGGCGACTTCGAGCGCTTTATTGCGCAGGATGTCGTGGCCTACATCGACACGCACTATCGCACGCTGCCGAATCGCGCCAGCCGTGGCCTGGTGGGGCATTCTATGGGAGGATACGGGGCAAGCCGCATCGGCATGAAGCATGCGGACGTCTTCGGCAGTCTTTACATGATGAGCCCATGCTGCATGTCAGCAAGACGTGCTGGACCGGTCAATCCGGAGACGGAGAAGACTCTGGCAGCGGTGAAGGCTCCGGCCGATTCAGCGAATCTCCCCTTTCCGCTCCGCACGCAACTGGCTTCGGCAGCAGCGTGGTCGCCCAATCCGAAGAACCCTCCGCTATATCTCGATCTGCCGGTCAAAGATGGTGTAGCTCAGCCGGATGTGTTGGCAAAATGGGCGGCCAACGCCCCGCTTTCCTTTGTCGATCAATACACGCGCGATTTGAAGCGTTACCGGGCCATCGCTATTGATGTGGGTGACCAGGATGGACTGCGCGTGGATGCCGGCAAGCTGCATGAGCTTCTGGATCAATACGGCATCACGAATTCATTCGAGATCTATTCCGGTACGCACACCAGCGCGGTTGCAGACCGCTTCCAGAATTATGTGATGCCATTCTTTAGCAAAAATCTTTGCTTTGAGAAGGCCTGCGGAGAAAAGCTTCACTAGGTCGGACGAATCTCCACTACTGCGACCGAGTAAGGCTCGAGATCAATGGAAAACGTCTTGCTGTATTCCAGGTTACGGCTGGACACGGCAAACCGGTCCGGATGCTCCAGGGAGGCGACATCCATCAGATCTGCGCCGAGGGTGTGCAGCATTGCCGCCGCGGTCTGCGGAGCTGCTGCACCCTGTAGCCGGACTAAGATCGAGTTTCTTTGGCCCTGGTAGTTCACGGCCTTGATCACGATGCGCTTGCCGTCTTTGCTTCGCGTTGCATTGGCGTCCACGGAGCCGGGCTGCCATCCCTGGGGAATCGCAGTAGAGATCTTGTCCAGCAACAGAGTGCGATCACGGTCGCGGAAGGTTCCCGTTGCGGAAGCCAGCAACTCTTCAGCGTAGTGCTCTCGAAACAATTTGGACACAGGATAGCTTCCCCCAGGGAACCATGAGACATGATCGTGGTAGATGGCTGCCGTCCAGGATGGATCGTCCGTTGTGTTCCTCATCAGCAAGGCAGGGCAGGTCATCGTCAAGCCGGGGCTCAGCTCTTCGTACATCATCAGGCTGCCAGCGGCATGCAGTCCGGCGCGCCAGTCGTACGTGTGTTGCAGGCTCCACTCCAACACTGCAACTTCGATCTTCGGATGTTTCGACGCGCGAACATAGTCGCACAGTTTGGCAAGGTAGTCGTGTATACGCCGGACACCCAATTCAAAGTTTGCTGGTTCATATTCGTAGTTATGGCAACCCAGTACGTCGAAATTGGCGCCTGCAAGATCAATCACGGTCTGGCTCCACTCCATATCGTTAGAGCGCTTCTGCCCGCACGCGACGATCTTTATACCCGGAGAAGCAGCCCGCAGCCTTGGTCCATAGGCATTCACAACCTCTGCATAGGACTGCGCCGTAAAGCCATTGTTCATCGGCTCGTTGTCGATCTGGAAATAGCGGACGTTATACGGTTCGGGATGTCCATTCGCTGCGCGCCGCTGTCCCCACTCCGTCATTGGCGGATCGTTTACATAACGAATCCAGTCCAGCGCATACTCAATCGCTTCAGGTGATGTATCCGGGGCCGCCAAAGTGATCAGAGGCTCCGCGTTCAATTTCTTGCATAGGTTGAGAAATTCATCGGTACCGAACCCGAAGTAGTCAGAGTACCCACCCCAATAGGTGTTGGGATGATACCCGCGCGACTCATAGGGGCCGATGCCTTCCTTCCACCGGTAAGTGGAAGCAAAGGATCCGCCGGGCCAGCGGATAAATGTGGGGCGCAGACCTTCGAGTGCTTCAAACAGATCAGGACGGAACATCCCATCCCGACGAACATCAGAACGCATCATGGAGACAAAGTCGACCAGCAACGATCCATGTCCTGAAGCCGCTAGCTCAAGAGTGGCCTCGGTATCTCGTATATTGCTTCGGAAGGTGAACGGGATCCGGTGCCAGTCACCTAAAGGTACAGCTATGAGAACACTGGCTAGAATCTGACCGCTGGATGAGTGAACTTGGATGGTCAAACGAGGCGTCCCGCGTTCTCGCTTCACCCAAAGAAAGCCGTCGTATGCGACACCGTCCTCAAGAAAAAGACGCCCTTGCTGTATCTTTGCGTGGCCACCATTCACCTTCAGGCGGAGGCTTTTTGATCCATTCTGAAACTCCAGGTTGGCCACTTCAACCTGTCCACGGTCGAAATCCGGCTTCCAGTAGGTTTCAAAATCCTTGCCTTCAAATCCAGCGCCGCGAATCTGCTCGGCGAATAGGCCATCCTCGACGGAATGGTTGATGTGCTCTAGGAATTGCCCATAGATGTATGGATCGATTGTTTGGCTGGCCCGATCCATATCAACCAACAGGACCGCCACTCTCGGCTCATCGGGACGGCTGTCTTCCAGCATCTCTACCGCAATCGATGAAACGCGTGTCGAAAATGCGGTGGCGACGGAAGTGCGAAGAAAGTGTCTTCTGTTTATAGCCATACTCTCTGCCGGTCTTTAATTTGGGAGAAGAATAAAAGACCGTATCCCATGAAAGCAATCAGAGCATTCACTTTTTACAAGCATTGACATCGTCTTTACGAATGGAATGAACACTGATTCGAATGCCAGACCAGATAGGACAGGAATACCGCGGGATAGACTCAGGCGGCGCGCTTAATAAGTTCGCCAGCTCCTTACAGCCTTGCGACTTCACCAACCAAACCGCGAGGCGTACGATCCTCAACTGCTGATAACAGGGCAATGCACGTTTCCAGCCCCGTCTGCCTCAACGAGTGACTCGGTGATTTTGCCTAAATCGAAGAACTCCTTGAACCCGCAAGACCCAGCACTTCGGTCAAACTGCAACCCGATCTGGACGACGCCGTAAGCTCGCCTGAGTCACTGCGGGCGGAGTGTAGAGTGCGCCCATCGGCCCCGCGTCGGTCCCCGGCGCAACGACCTCGTCGATCCTATCCAGGATTTCGTTGCTAAGCGCAACTTCGGCACCGGCGAGCAGATCGTCCAGCTGTTGCATGGTGCGTGGACCGAGAATCGCCGATGTAACACCGGGGTGAGCCATCACAAACGCCATCGCCATGTGCGTCAACGAAATCCCGGCTCCCTCGGCGATGGGGATGAGGCGTTCGACCGCCTCCAGATTGCGCTCGTCGGACATCTGTTTGGGAAAGACCTTGACGCGCAGGCTCTCCGGCAGAGAGTGGCCCCTGCGGTAGCGCCCGGTGAGCATACCCTTCGCCAGCGGGCTCCAGACCAGCGCGCCCATCCCATACTTCTCGCAGATGGGCAGAACCTCCCGTTCGATACTGCGGTTGAGGATCGAATAAGGTGGCTGCTCGGTTCGGAAGCGAGCCAGGCCACGGTGCTCCGCCACCCATTGCGCCTCCACGATCTCGGAAGCAGGAAACGTCGATGACCCGATGGCGCGGACCTTGCCCGCGCGCATCAGGTCCGTGAGCACCGACAACGTCTCCTCGATGTCGGTATCGGGAGAGGGACGGTGGACCTGGTAAAGATCGATGTGGTCGGTCTGAAGGCGGCGCAACGACGCCTCCACGGCCTGTGTGATCCAACGGCGCGAATTACCCTGCTGATTCGGATCCTCGCCCATTGCGCCGTTCACCTTGGTGGCCAGCACGATATTTTGGCGACGACCCTTGAGCGCCTTGCCGACGATCTCCTCCGACTCTCCGTTGCTGTATCGATCGGCGGTGTCGACGAAGTTGATGCCGAAATCTAAGGCCTTGTGGATGATACGAATGCAGTCGTCGTGATCGGAGTTGGCGATGCCGCCGAACATCATCGCTCCTAAGCAATATGGGCTGACCTTGATGCCTGTTCGGCCTAGCGTGCGGTATTTCACGGCAGTTTCCTCTCTTCTCTCGGTGTGCGGCCAAAGCGGCTTTTGATGGTTCTATGGACGGAATTTCTACTTACCAGGGGATCGTTTCACCTTCCCAGTGCGTGAAGGTGCCGGTAGGACCGTCCGGTCCGAGCAGGGCGACCCGCACAACCTCACGAGAGCCGTACTCAAGCGACTCTAACCCGGCATAACCGTTGAGATTCGTTTTGGTGAAGCCTGGGGATACGAGGTTAACCTTGATTCCGCTGCCTTCCAGTTCAATCATCATGGCTAGCGTGATGGCGTTCAGAGCTGTCTTCGACGCGGCATAGCCCGGGCTGTACATCTTGCGATATTGGAAATCCGGATTCGCATTCGTAGTCAATGAACCGACGCCGCTGGAGACATTGACGATGTGTGCGTGCGCGGATTCCCGCAGTAGGGGCAGCATGGCTTGATACACGGCGAGCGCGCCGAAGACGTTCGTCTCCCAGATAGCGCGGACCTCGTCCAGAGAAATATTGCTGGCACGGGTGAGTTTGGAAAACTCCTCGAGCGAGCGGTCGCCCCTGCTTGTGTTCGAGATGGCTGCGTTGTTGACAAGCAGATCAAGGCGGCCAAGCTCCGTGCGGACACGCTCGGCCGCAGCACGGATCGAAGCCTGATCGGTGACATCGATCTGCAGCGCGATCGCACCGTTGCCGATCTCTTTCGCGGCAGCTTCGCCACGCTCCAGATTGCGCGACCCGACATAAACCGTCACCCCATTGGCGGCGAGTTCCTTCGCAACCTGGAATCCGACTCCCTGATTGGCTCCAGTCACGAGAGCTATACGTTGATTCGACATTTTGTATCCTCCTTGGGCTTGTGCTGCTATTCTTCAGGAACGACGGAACGATGTTCCGATACTACCGGAACGCTGTTCCGCGAGCAAGGTAAGCATCGTGACAACACCATCTACCCGCGCGACGAAGAAGAGCACCGCAACGAAGCTGCCGCCGGTGCGTGCGCATGCAAAGCAGAACCTCGCAGCTCTTCTAAGTGCTGCCGCCGAGGTGTTCGCGACGTCCGGCGTGGATGCTCCTGTGCGCGAGATTGCGCAACGAGCGGGCGTTGGTCTGGGAACCGTGTATCGCCATTTTCCGCAGCGCTCCGACCTTATCGTGGCGGTCATGCAGTCGCATGTGGAAGCATGCGCGGACGCAGCCGCTGTGTTCGCGAGCGAATATGAGCCGGAGGAAGCGCTGGCCCGCTGGCTCCACCGCTTGATGGATTTTGTTGGGGCGAAGCGTGGCCTGGCGGCTGCCCTGCACTCGGGCGATCCCGCCTACGCAGCCCTGCCCGGGTACGTGATGGAACGTCTGGGCGGTGCACTTCGTAAGCTGCTCGACGGCGCCATCGCCGTTAAGGCTGTCCGCAGCGATATTGACGCAGAGGAACTCTTATGGACGGTGGCTACGATGTGCCGAGGACCCCATGGAGAAAAAACCGCTTATGCGAGCAAGATGGTGGATGTCCTGATCGATGGGTTGCGTTACGGTGCGAATCCCCAGGAACAGCTCACTTCCGCGGCGGCAGAGTTTTAGTTCGTCACTAGCCGCCTTGTTGGGAGTATCGCGCTCAATAACCACTCAAATGAGAGAACAGGCCAGTTATCTTTCCGGAGGTACTTGTCCTCGAAAAGTGCACAGGCGATTTGGCGTTTGTCGAGAAGGCGAGTCGACCTGCCGCTTGGTCTGGCATCACCCGAAGACAGATGGCAAGAACAGCGTCCATCGGGACTTACCCGTCGCTGTTAGAAGGATTCGCTCACAAATTCAGCCAACGCACGTACGTCACGGCGTGGCGGGCGGCCAAACATTCGCGCATACTCGCGGCTGAACTGTGGAGCACTTTCGTAGCCTACTTCTGTTGCGACTGTCTCAACGTTCGAACCGTTTTCGAGCATGAGCCGCCGAGCCGCCAACAGGCGTAGCTCCTTTTGATATTGCAGAGGACTCATCCCTGTTGTCGCTTTGAAGTGACGATGGAAGGTTGCAGAACTCATACACGCGATTGCGGCCAGTTCATTGACCCGCACCGGTTCGGCAAAGCGTGTCTTCAGCTCGTGAATCGCGGCGATTAATCGGTTCTCGCGGCTGGACGCTACGACTGTGTGGAGGAGCTGTCCTCCGCCGGAGCCTGTTAGCAACCAATAAAGCAGCTCACGGTACAGCCCAGGATAGAGAAGCGGGATCGCTGCTGGCGTCTCAAGCATACGCATGGCTCTGCATAGGCAATCCAGCGCCTCCGCACTGAGATCGACGACGCAGACACCCGCAGGCGAGGCCGACGAAGCTTGCGTCTGGCTCTTTGGCTGCGAGGACATCTGCTCTGCGAGTTCACGCAAAACAGCGAGATCGAGAACAAGCACAAAGCCTAGAAAGGGTTCGCCGGGGTTTGCCTCAGAGACAGCGCCGCGTGACGGCATTTCAACTGTGACAACCATCGCCTGGCCGGCGTTGTACTGGTAGCGAAAGTCGCCAAAAGTGGCCCACTTGCTCCCTTGTATCGCGATGCAAAGAGCAGGCTGGAAGAGCCGGTAGCTGGGAAGCTTCGGCTGATCGGAACGAAGAACTACGAAGCCTTCGATAGCGGTCGGATAGGGGTTCGTCGTTGCGCACGAATCGGTGTAGCTGCGCACCGCCTGCGCAAGCTCGTCGAGACACTGCGATCTTCTGTTCTTCGCGACGCCCATAGAAGACCAGTGTACGTGAGAGGAATAGGCAAGAAATTGCGAAACCAGGCCATTCCGCCTCGCTCTTCGGCGGCTTAGTTTGGAAGAAGATCAGGAGGAAGCATGTCACAGGATCAACAGGGAAAGATTGCTATCGTTACTGGAGGAAGCCGAGGCATCGGTCGCAGCACGGTGGAAAGTCTCGCACGTCGCGGAGTGAACGTGATCTTTACGTATCACAGTCATCGCGAGGACGCGGATGCGGTCGTCGCTGCAGCGAGGACCTTTGGCGTCCAGGCTTCTGCTCTGCCTCTCGACACAGGGAAAGTCGGCGGGTTCGAGGCCTTCGCTCAAAGCGTGCGCGACGTGCTCGCTGATCGAGGGTCGGAGCGCTTCGACTACCTGGTCAACAACGCGGGCAACAATCATCGCAACATGCCCTTGGAGAGTGTCACTGAAGAAGAGATGGATAGCATTTACAACGTCCATTTCAAAGGCGTCTTGTTTCTGACACAAAAGCTGCTGCCGATCATGAAAGATGGTGGCCGCATCGTGAATGTTTCAACCACCCGCACGCGCCTTTCGAGTCGTGGAGGAGCAGCTTATGCCTCCATGAAGGGAGCCATAGACGTCCTTTCGCGACACATGGCGACGGAGCTCGGCCCGCGCCGCATCACGGTCAATGTCGTCGCACCCGGTGCAGTTGCAACGGACTTTAGCGGCGGCATCGTGCGCGACAATCCCGAGGTAAACAAGCTAGTCGCCAATCATACGGCTCTAGGTCGTGTGGCTGGCCCGGACGACATTGGACCAGCAATCGCTGCGTTACTGTCTGACGATAACGGCTGGGTCAATGGGCAGCGCATAGAGGTGAACGGCGGCGTGATGATGTAGCGTCTGCGCAGCGCTACGGTCTGGTAGAACCTTCATGAAGGCAGGATCGAAATGATCGGTAACGGGAACTCAGCCTGGATTACAGATTCAGATCTCGACTGGTGAGAGCAGGTCAACGCACTCATTGACAATTCAATCGGCCTTTACATTCCCAGGTAGTTCCGCGGCAACACCCAGCGCCATGTGAAACGCTATCAACCGACCGCGATAGGCAAGCAATACCTGCAAACAACTCAGGTAGCGCTCGGCGAAAGTGCAGGCTTCTGCTATGGCACAAAAGAAGTTGACTCAATCATCAAGTGGACCGAACCAGGAAGAGAACCTGCGCCAATGCGGCCGACTCTACAGTCTGAAGTCACATACACCTATAAAATCCCCCTGCCAAACGCATTTAGGCTTTGAAAACGTCTTCGGAATAATGAATTGCTAATGCCTATCTGTTCCAAATTGAGTGAAGTTTCCAGAGCCTGCCCTTCACCATCACAGACTTACCGTCGCTTTGAAAGAATTTAATTTTGTTAGTTTGAGACGGAGGATAGATGAGATTGGTCATAGCAATCGTTCCGTTTTGTGCATAAGCCTCTACGGAAGAGCGATCCACTATCAGCCTTAGATCATAAGGCCGACCTGCGACAAGCGGGGCTGTGGTTCTAGTTGGGAAATCGGCCATGACCGCTAGGCCTGAGTTCGAGCGATCAACGTAAAATTCCGCATGCTGGGTATCAAAGCCTACCTCAGTCCAATGTTGGTCGTCAGAATAAATCCGAAGCCCAGAGACCGAGCCTGAATTCACTCCAAACTCCAGTTCCAGTTCATACGGCGTTATCTGCTTATGGATATTATCGATTTCCTTGTTCGAGCCGAATGCTGCAGAAATAGGGATGCTGGTCGAACGGAGAGCAGTAACGATAGGCTCCTGCTTGAGCGCCAGTCCTGTCTCATCCCGCACGAGCGAAAGCCGTCGTGGCAGGCTCATCTGACCACGCCACGGAGAAGTTGGCAATTTCGCCGCATACTGCCAGTTACTCATCCAGCCAAGCAGTACTGGATTCTGATTCTTGGGAAGATGGTTGAAGCTGATAGCGCAGTAATCGTCCTTCCCGTAGTTCGTCCACCCGTGGGAACCGGGCTCGTTCGATTGAGCAAAGCGTTTGCCATCAAAGCTGCCGAGGAAATATTGTTCTCCCGAACCACCTTGAGGAGCGCCTGGATTGAGCCCTACTTTAAGCGCCCAGACGCCGCCATCTTTTCCATTGCTGTCGGGAACGTGAAGAAGATCAGGACATTCCCAATCGCCAGCAACGTCTCCCGCCGGTCCGAAGTCACTGAGTTGCGTCCATTCCTTCAAGTTTGGTGAGGAATAAAAACGGACGATGTGTTCCTTCGGTAGGGATACAGCCATGACCCATTGTTGTTGCTTGTCATCCCAGAAAACACTCGGGTCGCGAAAGTCAGCCAGGTGCAGGTCAAGCACTGGATTCCGGTCATAGGCGATCCAGGTACGGCCATTGTCGTGACTGTAGGCGATATTCTGTGTCTGGCGCGGACCCTGAGGTGTGTCGCCGGAACCTGTGTAGATGGCGACCATACATTCGCTCTTGGGAGCGCATAGACCGCTTGTATTGTGCAGGTCTATCACGATGCTGCCGGTGAATATCATCACGCCATCCTTCTCCGGAATGGCTACGGGAAGTTCCTTCCAGTGCAGCATGTCCTTGCTGATCGCGTGTCCCCAACTCATATGTCCCCACTCATCGCCGAATGGGTTGTACTGAAAGAAGAGGTGATACTCGCCACGAAAGAACACAAGGCCATTGGGATCGTTCGTCCAGTGTTCGCTGGGCGAAAAGTGGACCTGCGGTCGATAGGGCTGGTCGTATCCTGATGTTTGCGTCCTACCATTCCGTGCAAAGAAGGCGAGTGCGATCACGAGGACAGATCGTACGAGATTTCCGGAAAGGGATCGCGTCATACATGAGCTCCTTCAATTTTGCCGTTCGCCACGCTGGCTGTTTCGGGTGAGATCGATGCGAGTTGGAGGCATTCGTCTATTGACCATTTCGGCGTGGCACCGGGTCGGCTGGCGACGATCGACCCCAGTGCGTTGGCAAATCGTGCTGTACGCAAAAGTGGCCATTTTGCGTGATAGCCATGAAGGAAGGCGGCGGCAAATGCATCCCCTGCGCCCACCGTGTCTTCGACTGAAGTAGGAAACCCCGGAACGGTTAGTGCGGTTTCGTTTTCATACACAAGACAACCTGCCGCTCCAAGCGTGACGCAAATGCTTTCGATTTTGTAGCGAGAAGCCCAGTCGGCGCAGAAGTTCTCCAATGAAAACGAATTTGGATCCACCCCGGTAAGCGTCGCGAGTGTCTGCGCCTCAGATTCATTGAGCTTCACGATCGAAGCCAATCGGCAAAGCCGTTCCACCAAGGGCAGGTTCCAACTTCCGGGTCGAAGATTCAGATCGTAAAAACAACGTGTGCCATGCAAGGATTCCACGAGGCTGCGTGTCATCTGTTCCACTTGGGCATCTGTCTGAAACAACGTTCCGAAATATAACCAGTCGGGTTCAAGGGTCTTCAGAGACAAAAGTGCTTCTGATGACAGATTGAAGGCGTCGAACGCGGCGGGCCTTGGAATCTCAAATCGGGGTTCTCCTTCCGGGCTCGTTGTCACTCGCGCCACGCCAGTCGGCTGGCCAGTAACCGTTTGAAGAAATCTTGTATCCACGCCGAGGGTCCCGGCGCCTTCCCTGGCGCGTCGGCCCCGATCGTCGTCACCAACAGCACTGATCAATGCGACCCAGTTCCCCAGCCGGGCAGCATTCGCTGAAAAATTCAGAGGAGCGCCTCCAAGAAGCTCCCTGTCCGGGAAAACATCCCACAATATCTCGCCGATACTGAGTATCCGCATTTTCGCTCCGTTTGCACTTATAGAAGTCCCCTAAATGTATATGCAAGTCATGGCTTACTTGTCTAGTATTGATCACACAATGAGGTGGCCTTCTTGACTAAGCGTACCGACGCCGAGGATGGTAATGCTGTATGACCGAGCGGATGAGTGATATCAAGACTGAAAAAGCCGAAACCCCAAAACGATCCAAGTACCTTTCGATCGTGGAGAGCCTGAGAAGAGATATCGCATCGGGTCGATACCGTCCCGGAGCCCGGCTGCCGAGCGAGGCGGAATTAGTCCGCAGGTTCAGTGTGAGCCGAATGACAGTCGTCAAGGCCATCCAACAGCTCCAGCAGGATGGCCTTCTTGTCCGTCGAGCCGGGTCGGGGACCTATGCTGCCGGTCAAGCCGCGACTGAAGGATTGTCCTTCGGGTTGCTTATTCCTGATCTCGGCCAGACAGAGATTTTCGAGCCGATCTGCCGTGGAATGATGCGATCACCCTCGGTGAAGGGCCATTCGCTCGCGTGGGGGCATGCTTTGTCTACGGCCCACAAGGAAGAAGAAGCAGAACATCTTTGCCGGAGCTTCATCGAACAGGGAGTCGCCGGTATTTTTTTTGCTCCAGTCGAATTCACCAGCCGTGAAGATGTGAATAGCCGGATCCTACGAGCGTTGGATAAGGCCCACATCCCGGTGATTTTGCTTGATCGGGATGTGGTCCCGTATCCGGAGCGCAGCAGCTACGATCTTGTGGGGCTGGATAATCGCCGCGCCGGATATATCGTGACCGACCACCTGATTCGGCAGGGAGCCACACGTATAGCGTTTTTCGCCAGGGAGCACTCTGCAGAGACTGTGGACTCCCGCATTGCAGGATATCGCGAAGCTCTGCACACTCATGACCTATCGCCTGCCCCGGACCTCCTGCTAAGGGGAGAAGCGGGGGATAAGACATTCGTGGAGATGGCACTTCGCAAAAGCAAGGCAGACGCGGTCATGTGTGCCAACGATCACACTGCGGCCAATCTCATGCAAACCATCCTTTCGCTTGGCCTCAGAATCCCGGAGGACATACGAATTGCAGGAGTTGATGATGTGAAGTACGCCAGTTTGCTGCCCATTCCACTAACTACGTTCCACCAGCCCTGTGCGGACATAGGAGCAGCAGGTATGTCGGCGATGCTGGAACGCATCAGCAACCCTCATTTGCCTCCCCGATCGATACGGCTGAATGGGCACCTCGTTGTCCGACGCTCATGCGGCAGGAAAGAAAATCCATGACCCGAAACTTGACTAGACAGGTTTAAGTGTTTTCTATAGTCAGAATGATTGACAACTGTATAGGTAGCAGCCTAAAACTTCCTTTCGTCGCAGTGTGTGGAGGCTTGTATGGCTGTCATGTATCAAGGGAAAAGAAGTTCCCTCCGTTTTCTCTCCTGGATCGTATTCACAATCGTGCTCGGGATGGGAGTTCGCTCAGCTCACGCTCAGTTCAACAGTTCAATCGATGGGTCAGTAAAAGACTCTACGGGGGCGGTCGTTCCCGGTGCAGATGTGGCGTTGAAGGACACCCGGACCGGGGTAGAGCAACACTTCAGAACGAATGATCAGGGATATTACAACTTCGCGTCGTTAGCACCGAGCACCTACGTCGTAACAATTACGAAGGAAGGATTCAAGATCACCAGCTCGGCGCCGTTCGTTCTGGAGCCGATGCGAGTCCAAACCGTTCCCATCACGATGGAAATTGGGGGATCAACCGAAACGATCACTGTCGAAGGCGCGGCGCCTTTGGTTCAACTCGCTGATCCAACGATATCGAACACTATTGACCAGCGGAGTGTTCAGGAACTTCCGTTACAAGGACGAAACGTACTGCAAGCTGCTGCCATGACGCCGGGGGTGCAGGGGCAGGGGCTTACTGGTACCAATGCTGACATCTTCAATATCGACACCTTCGTCGGCATGACGGCCAATGGCGCGCCGAACTCCGGAAATGTCTACTTCATTGACGGGACCTCAAATCTCGATAACGTTTCTGGCGGCGGTGCACGCCTGGTTCCTAACCCGGATTCGGTCGGCGAGATGAGCGTCTCAGTGAACAATTACTCCGCGCAGTATGGCCGCGGCAATGGTGTTGTGACGGAGATCAACACTCGTTCCGGTGAGAATAAGTTTCATGGATCGCTATTCGAGTACCACTCAGATAACGCGATGACCGCCAGGACACATTTTCAAAATACTCCGGATCCCACGGGAAGGTTGTTGCCGGTATTCCGTCGCAATGAATTTGGCGGTTCGATCGGTGGTCCGATCTGGAAGAACCATACCTTCTTCTTTTTCACCATCGACAAGCTTCTCTCAACCAATGCCAACGCAAACCTTGTCAACGTCGAGACTCCGGCTTTCCTGCAGTACATGAAGCAGAATCGGCCGAACAGCCTTGCGACCCAAATTCTGACAGCCTACCCGAGCACTGTAGGACCCGTCATCGCAGGAACACAGCAGCCTGTGAGCAATTTCGTTCCGGGTTGTGCGGGAACAACGACTTCGGGCTTGCCCTGCAATCTTCAAATCGTCGGAGAGGCGATCAACTCGTATACCCTCGCTCACAATGGTCAGCAGTTGAGCATCCGCATCGATCAGGATTTCGCTAAGGATCGTTTTTATGGCAGCTTCTATCGAAGCCCCTATACCCAGGGAGAGAACAACACGCGCTCGGCTTTCGGTAGAGTGATTCCTGAAGCGATCGACTACGGAAACTTTAACTACACCCATACTTTCTCGCCTAGTATGCTGAACGAGTTCGCCGTCGGTGGTACGAGGTCTTACTTCAAGGTGCCGTGCCCTCAATGCCAGGTTCCCATCATTGGCGTCACGAGCCTGGCAGGATTCGGAGCCGGATTTGCGCCGGTCGTGGGCGTGGGCAACGATTTTGTCGTTCGGGATTCCGTTATCATGAACCGCGGAACCCACAATATCCGCGCAGGGATAGAGTTCTATCGAGATCAAGACAATAGTACCCTGACAGACATCGGGATTAGACCCTCGATTAACTTCCTGAACCCTGTCCGTTTCGCCGACAGCAGCCCACACGATGAGGGCTACACCGTTAATCCTCAGACCGGCGGGATTGGCAACAACAACCGCTACTACCGTTCGGCGACGTTCGGCGTTTACGCTCAGGATCAGTGGAAGATCAGACCGAATTTTTCCTTGAGCTACGGACTGCGCTGGGATTTCAACACGAACCCAACAGAAGCGCATAATCAGCTTGCAGTGCTTCGCTTCAATAGTGGAAGTAATCTTCAGCAGCAAATAACCAGCGGATACGTTACTCCCTCGTCGCGTGTTTATTCAGACAATCGGATCGCGTACTTCGCTCCTCGTCTTGCCTTTGCATGGGATCTGTTCGGCGATGGGAAGACTTCCGTTCGAGGTGGCTTCGGTATCTTCTTCAACCGCAGCGGCAACTTCATCTGGAGTGATGTAAATCGCAGCAATCCACCGTTGCTTGCCAACATCAACGCAAATGTAGATAACTCTAGCGGCCCGCAGCCCGTCTTCGCTCTTTGTGCGAGCGCGACCTATCCGTACAACTGTTCAACACCATCGGTCACGCCAGGGCTCAATCCTCGTGGCGGTCCCGCAAATGCCCTGGCTGGGATTGGCGGTACGGATCAAAGCCTGAAACAGGCATATTCAGAGAACTGGTTCCTCGGAATACAACGTAGCATCGCAGGTGGAATCGTGCTTGAGGTGGACTACTCGGGTGCGAATGGGCGCCATTTGTATTCGATTTTTGACCGGAATCGTTTTGCCGGCGACAAGCAGTTGCACGGGGGCACCCTGACCCGGTTGAATCCATACTTCGCATCAATCAACTACGCGGATAACAGCAACGTCTCCTCCTTCAATGGGTTGGCCGTTGCTGTAAAGAAGAACTTCAGTCATGGGTTGAATCTCTCTGCGTCTTACGACTTCAGCAAGACGATCGACTTGATGAGTGCGGCGCCCGGCGCGAACAAGGGGGCAGAGAATGCCGCTGTCTTTGACGCATGGAACCTTGCTGCTCAACGTGGCCGTTCTTCACAAGATCTTCCGCAAAAATTTGCGTTCAACACCGTTTGGGAGATTCCAGTGACGGGCAGTTCGCATCTTATGCGCAGTGTTCTAGGCGGATGGCAGATCTCCGGCCTAGGTATCCTTCAGTCCGGGCTGCCATCGACGATCTACTCCAGCGCCCAGGACTACAACGGCGATGGCTACTTCTATGACAGTCCCAATGCTTCTGGCAAAGTCAAGACGGGGTTGAGTCGTAGTGACTATCTGAATGGCTCTGCCTTTTCAGGTATTACGTTCTCGGCACCCACGGCAGGAACGAACGGGAATGCTGGACGAAATACGGCCAGAGGCCCCGGCTTCGCCCAAGTAGATGGAAGCCTCGCCAAATCCTTCTCCACGCCGTTCCTATTCGGTGAAAGCGGGCGCTGGCAGATTCGAGGCGACTTCTTCAATCTGTTCAACCGCGTCAATCTGAGTAACTTCGACACCAATATAGATAGTGGGACCTTCGGCAGAGCAACTGGAGCTTTCCAAGCTCGTACCATCCAGGTCGCAGCGAAGCTCAATTTCTGATCTGCCACATCTCCTCGCCGGGTCGTTGAATCCTTCCAACGACCCGGCATATCCATTTCTTATTTTGAACATCTTGCACCTGGTATCGGAGCAACCACGGCATAGACCGGGAGGATCGTCCCACGATGAAGTTGAATTTCTATATTCTGAAGAGCTCTCTCGTTGGAGCTCTTGGTGGTCTGCTCTTTGGTTTTGACACAGCGGTAATCGCAGGCACGACCCAAGCACTTACTCAGACTTTTCATCTCACGCCTGCGCAGCTTGGTCTCACTGTTTCGATCGCGCTATGGGGGACAGTCCTCGGTGCAATGACATCCGGCGTTCTTGGGGATCGAATTGGATCTCGTAAGGCACTGCGAATTATGGCAGCTCTCTATGTCGTCTCTGCACTTGGTTGCGGCTTGGCTTGGAGCTGGCCCTCGCTCTTACTCTTCCGATTCATAGGTGGCATTGGGGTAGGCGGATCATCCGTCCTCGGGCCGGTATACATCGCGGAGTTGGCTCCTGCGAAGCTGCGTGGAAGGCTCGTCGGGATGTTCCAGTTCAACGTAGTCTTGGGAATTCTTCTCGCATATTTCTCTAATTACATTATCTCCGGGCTTCACCTTGGCGTAGCGGAATGGCGATGGGAGTTTGCTGTAGCGGCTGTTCCCGCACTGCTGTTCGGAATCTTCCTCTTTACTGTTCCCAGCAGCTCACGGTGGTTGGTAACGCAGAATCGAGTCGACGAAGCACGTCAGGTGCTCCAAATGCTCGGCTCTCCCTCTGCTGAAGAAGAGCTGAACGAGATTGTCGCTTCTATACATTCCGATCGCCAGGCAAAGCACGAATCGGTGTTCCAACGACGCTACCTTTTGCCCCTGCTTCTCGCCATCACGCTCGGCGCCTTCAATCAACTCTCCGGCATCAATGCCATCCTCTATTACCTCAACGATATCTTCGCCGCAGCGGGATTCAGTCAGGTCTCCAGCAATGTACAGGCAGTCATCATCGGCCTTATGAATCTGCTCGCTACGAGTCTCGCCATGTCTGTCATTGATAAGGTTGGCCGTAAGACGTTGTTGTTGATCGGATCCGTTGGCACTGCCGCAGCTTTGGGTGGTGTGGCATACAAGTTCCATACGGGGCAGGCGTCATCATCTTTGCTTTGGCTTCTCATCGCCTTCATCTTTTTCTTTGCGATCTCCCAGGGATCAGTTGTTTGGGTATACATCAGCGAGATCTTCCCCAATCGCGTTCGCTCCAAAGGACAAGGCGTAGGGTCATCTTCTCACTGGATTATGAATGCAGTCATCGCCGCGCTGTTCCCGATGATTGCTGCACATTCGAAGGCGGCGCCGTTCGCCTTCTTTGCAGCCATGATGGCAATCCAGTTCGTACTCGTTCTCCTCTTCTTCCCGGAGACGAAAGGAAAGTCGCTCGAACAGATCCAGGCAAAGCTGGGTATCAGCTGAACTGCAACTTACCAACTCAGCCCGAGGGCAGAGCTGTTGAATCGAAACATGGGGGATGCATGCAGTCGTCAATCTTTAATGTCACTCGAAGAAGCTTCGTGATCGCTTCGTGCGGGCTCTTGATTCCTCGTCTTGGTTGGGCCGCGATTACTTCTCAGCCGGTTCTGTACTGGCCCTTGAATGATCCGAAAGCCGCTGGCCGTGAGAGCACAACGGGATCTCAGGCGACTATTGTGGATGGAACGGGACGGTTGGAATGGATAAAGAATGGGGACACCGAGATTCCACGGCTCGATGGATATTCGGTCTGGGTAGAACATCGACTCGATGCTCCAGTAAGGCTTCGGCGGGAAGTCACAGTCAGCGCTTGGATGGCTCTTGAGTCGTTCCCTGTAAACACAGCTTCGATCATCGAATGGAACAAGGAATCTTCGATCGTTCGTCTTGCCATTGACCGGTTGGGCTTCCTCCTGTTTTCGATTGAAGTCGAGGGTCAAAAGTTTGAATGCCGAACTGAACATTCGATTTCACTCGGAAACTGGCATCACGCAGCAGCGACTCTCGCGCATGACGGCACAATCACGCTATTCCTCGACGGCAAGAAAGTCTCCCGATCTCCGGGAAGAACACCTATCGCTACTCTGGGAGATATTTCGACCGTTTTTCTAGGACGAGCGGTCGCAGGAGAGATCGTCGCAAAGGTCTTCCCGACGAGTGTATTGAATGGTCTGCTACGTGAGGTACGCGTGTACGATACAGCCATTGCGGATCGGGATATCAATGCGCTGAGCCAGGAATTTCAGCCGTCCATAGCCTCACTTTCGCCGGACGGCTCGTGGTTTTCCAATGATCCACAGCGGCCGCAATACCATGCGATGCCTCCACGAGCGTGGACGAATGAGCCCCATGGCCTAGTTCATTTTCGAGGCCAATATCATCTCTTCTATCAGAAGAATGCAAACGGCCCGTACTGGGGACACATCCACTGGGGACATATGACCAGTCCCGACCTCCTGCAGTGGACCGAACAGCCAATGGCCTTGATCCCCTCGCCCGGACCGGACTCGGAAGGCTGCTGGTCGGGCAGCGCGTTGGTTGATAACGGAAAGATCGTACTTATCTACACCGGAGGCGATGGTAAACGAGCCAGCATCTGCATGGCATCAAGCGAGGACGGGGTCCACTTCACAAAGTACGCTGGCAATCCAATCATCGAGGCGCCACCCTCTGGCGTCAATGCGAAGGAATTTCGCGATCCGTTCATCTGGAAAGAGGGGGCGGAGTATCGCATGATTATCGGCTCCGGTATTACGGATGTCGGCGGAACTGCCCTGCTCTATCGTTCACAAAACCTGACGTCGTGGACCTATCTCAAACCTCTCCTTATTGGCGACAAAGCGAACTCGGGTGTCTTCTGGGAGATGCCGGTGTTCGTCAAGATCGGCGATCGCCACGTCCTCATTGTGTGTGAAGTTCCGGGGCGTGCGTCCTATTGGGTAGGAACATGGGAGCATGACGAGTTTCACGTGCTCTCGAAAGAACCCCAAAGGCTCGATCTCTTCAATCACTTCCTTAGCCCAACGCCGTACATCGACGAAAAGGGGAGAGCGATCACAATCGGAATCGTTCCGGATAGCCGGGCTCCTATAGAAGCATGGCAGGCTGGGTGGGCTCATCTCTATGGCCTGCCGCGAGAACTGACGCTCAGCCCTGAAGTGCGGCTGCAACAACAGCCGATAGAGGAGTTGGCAAATAGATTCGCGCTTCTCGCTTCTTCAGAACAGAAGCGGCCACTAGGGCAGAATTGGACACTCCTCGACGGCACAGGTACATGTGTCCACCTCAAGGCTCAAGTCGAACGAGGTGCTTCGGATTCCATAACAATCGCCTTGCGCCGTTCACCCGACAGGCAGGAAGAGACCCTTCTACGATACGACTGGCGCAGCTCTCAATTGACGCTCGATCGAACCAAATCCAGTTTGGATACGCACACAAGGCGAGATCGCCAAGAGGTATCTTATGCACCTCGCGTGTCCGGCAAGCTCGACTTGGAGCTCTTTGTCGATCAGTCGGTAATCGAGGTCTTCATCGACAAGCGGAGCTGTTTCGCAACGCGTGCCTATCCTGTTCTGCCGGAAAGTGTGGGCATCACCGCATGCTGCGAGGGAGGGGAGGCCTACCTCACCAGTTTGCGGGTAAGCGTCCTAAGGGTGTGACGGAGTCCCGACATCGCCTATCAAAGGACCAAATTATGAAGAAGCTTCGACAATATTTCAGTATCATGCTTTTCTCTATCTCTGGCATGCATATGAATGCACAGGAATCAGGACCGTTGGCGCATATCGCCGACTTAAGAAACAGCGTCACATCTCATCGCGCTTCAAGTTTCGACAAGAGTGGAGGCAATGCTGACGCCATTCGAATCAAAGCTGGAGAAACAGCAGCACTCGCTGACATCGCCGGTGCTGGCTCGATTCGCCACATCTGGATCACCATCAATTCACCAAGTGAGTTTCATCTTCGAGAGCTCGTGCTGCGAATGTATTGGGATGGAGACTCAGAACCCAGCGTGGAGGTGCCGATCGGTGACTTCTTCGGCACGGGGTTTGAGTACGAAGCTATCCCCGGAGGACATACTGGACAGCGATATCAATCCTGGCAATCGATGCCTTTGACGGTGCGTGGACGCGCTCTGAGTTCGTACTTCGAGATGCCCTTCTCCAAAGGAGCACGCATCACGGTGACGAACCAGGGTGTAACTGACGTGCCCAGCTTCTATTACCAGATCGATTATCAGAGCTATGCGGACACAAATCCTACCTCAAAACAAGGCCGCTTCCATGCTCAATGGCGGAGCGAGATTACTCGTGCCGTTCCGCTTTCGGAGAGCAATGGCGTCAATCTCGACGGCAAGAATAACTATCTGTTTATGCATGCCAAAGGGCAGGGACAGCTTGTGGGAGTCATCCTTGCCATTCAGGGACTTTCCTCTGGCTGGTGGGGTGAAGGAGACGATATGTTCTTCATCGATGGAGCCACGTCTCCATCAACGATCAACGGTACTGGTATAGAAGACGCCTTTGGAAGTGCGTGGCAGTTTGCCGACGAATTCAACTATCCCTTCGTGGGATATTCGTCCAAAGGCAATCGGGACTGGAGTGGCGCGCATGTGATGTACCGTTTCTTTCTTGAAGATCCCATCTATTTCTCGAAGTCGATCATCGCAGGCATCGAACACGGGCACGCTAACGATCGGCGCGACCTCTATACGAGCGTTACCTTCTGGTACCAGAAAGGCCACCAGACGTTAGACCCGCTTCCACCGCTGAAAGAGCGGTTGCCCCGCCCCTTCTATCGCCAGGAGATGCTGGATCGTGATCTTCCGAACTAAGACCCAGAATTCAGAAACACATTTGGGAAAGGAACCATATGGACCGACGTGCTTTCTTAGTTTCATCTACGATGAGTTCCTTACATTTAGCAACTCATCGAGGATTGAGTCAGACGTTTAAGGCAGCGTTAGCTACACCTGACGAAGAACTCAGAATGAGACTCGCTCATGATCCCTTGCGCCCGCAGTATCATCTTTTGCCGCAAGCTGGGTCCCTCGGCGATCCCTGCGCCCCGCGCTTTTATCGCGGCCAGCACCACGCCTTTTTCCATGGAAATTTTGGCGGTCGCGGATGGCATCACGCCATCAGTTCAGACCTCGTTCACTGGCGACATCTGCCGATTGCACTCTCCCCTACGGAGAACTCCTATGACTCATATGGAACCTTTACCGGAAGTGTTTTGCCGGACGATGACGCCGCAAGCATCATCTATACCGGCGTGACGAAGGTACCGAGGGAGCAAGAGACAATTCGTAACGAAGGACTCAAGGAGGTTCAATGCGTCGCTACTTCAAATGATCCTGAGTTGCGAACATGGCAGCAACTGGACAAACCAATCATTGAGGCGCCCCCTACCGGAAAGAAAATTACGGGGTTTCGTGATCCTTTCTCATGGAAAGAAGGCGATATCTGGTATGTGGGGGTTGGCTCAGGATTCGAACATGAAGGAGGCGCAGTCCTGCTTTATCGCTCAAAAGATGCTCGACACTGGGAGTACCTGCATCCGCTCGCACAGGGAAAGTGGAATGGAAAGATTTTCAGTAATCCTGTCCCAAGCGGAGAGATGTGGGAATGCCCTGACTTCTTCGCTCTTGGTAAAAAGCATGTCCTGCTCTACTCCACTGAGAACGAGACTCGGTGGGAAGTTGGTACATTCGATCGCCAGGAGCTGCGCTTCCATAGCGAATCGAAAGGAAAGCTCGACCATGGCGCCTTCTATGCACCCAAGAGCATGGTGGACGGAGGAGGCAGGCGCATTTTGTTCGGTTGGATACAGGAAACCCGATCGCAGGAAGAGATTAAAGCTGCGGGATGGGCGGGTGCCATGTCATTGCCACGGGTGCTGACCATCAGTTCCGGAAATGAACTCCAGATGGAGGTAGCTTCCGAACTCGCGAAACTTCGCGAAGATACCGTTGCAATTACACACGCAAAAAACCTGAATGAACTCAATAATCGGTTGGCGAAGGCGATCATCCGCAATCGCTCGGGAGAGGTGTCTTGTTCGTTCAAGGTGGGTGATCGTTCCTGTGGGCTGGAACTGCGAATCGGGCCGACGAGCGATAGCAAGCCTATGTTGGCTCTGTCTTATGCCTCAAATCATGCGCCGCCGGACTCGATCATGATCGGAGACAAGACTGTTCCTCTTCATCCGAATCGAGAAAAGGTATCAAATATTCGTATCTGGATCGATGGATCGATTATGGAAGTATTTATCGACTCCAGCCAGGTATTGACGGTGCGAAACTACTTCGATGCAGGACAGTCGCCTGAGATAAGGGCTGTATGCCTGGGGGATGTGGAGGCATTCAGAGGTCTTACTGTGGCTAACATGATGCCCATATCGCAAGACCGCCTTACCACTTCAATCGCCTAAATGCAGTCAGGAAATGACACAGTATTTAGAGGAGCCAGCAGTGGAAATGGATAGTTTACTAGGAGATATTGCATGAAGATTGGCATCAGCGCGTTCGCATGGACATCGTGTTTAGAACGCAAACATCTCGATCTGTTGCCGTGGATCAAATCCTTGGGCATAGACGGTGTCGAAGTTCCAATGTTCGAGCCGGATGCATTGCCGATCAAGAAGATCAGAGATGCGTTTGAAGCCCATGACCTGGAGTGCACTGTCTGCGCCATTCTGCCCAAAACAGTCAATCCCATCAGTCCCCACCAGGAGCAAAGACGACGGGCCATTGAACATCTGATTCGATGCGTTGAAGCCTCGGCAGCGATGGGCAGCAAAGTATTAGGTGGTCCACTTTTCGCTCCTATCGGATATTTGCCTGAACATCGCCCAACGAAGGACGAATGGTCGTGGGCTGTTGAAGCGTTCCAGTCCCTTGAAAGCACTCTTGATAAGACTGATATGACTCTCTCGATCGAACCGGTGAACCGCTCAGAAACCTTCTTTCTGCGGACCGCCGCCGACACGAAACAGTTGTGCGAGTCGATCGGAAATCCTCGAATTGGAGTTACTATCGATACCTTTCATGCCAACATCGAAGAACAAAGTATCCCGAAAGCGATTTTATCTTTGGGATCTCATCTTAAACATGTCCACGCCAGCGAAAACGATCGAGGGCCTTTGGGATATGGGCACGTGCCCTTTGGGGATATCGTCCTCTCCCTCAAAGAGATTGGATATGACGGATATCTGATGATTGAGGGCTTTGGCTACAGTCCCAAAGAAAAGAGTGCTCCTGGCAAACTGTGGGCATATACCGACGTTTCACCAGAAGACCTCACGAAAGGCGGAGTGCGATTCCTTAAAGCATTGATGTAGTGGGCTACTGTTGCACAGGATGGGAGATCGGATTCTGGGGAGGATGACTCCGGTGGTGCGTTCGCAATTGCTAGATCGAGCACGCCTGCCGCCTCTCATTGCTTTTCGCCCTAAAAAGCGCAGGAAGGCAAGCCGCTTTTGAGACGGTGACGAAGATTCCGAGGAGCTAGCGTTTATCGTCGGATATTTTCTTGCCGGCATTCACATCGGCGTAGTCGCGCCAGGCCACGATGTGATCGCCTTCCACCTCGAATATCCCCATTACCTTGATTGCCGCGATTTCGCTTCCGTCCGAGCGTAAGAAACGGTCCAGCCGTTCTGTCAGCACGCGATTTCCGTCTGCGGCGATAGCAAGCATGTCAAAATGGACGGCCGCGATGCTCGGCGACCTGTTGGGTCGTTCTAAGAACGCAATCGCTTCTTCAATGCCAGTAGTTCTCGAAACACCTTCATTAACCCAAACCGTTTTGGAGGTGAAATAGCGCCGGATAGCGATCTTGCCACCGTCCTCAGGGAAAGCAGCGGAGAAGGCGGTGACAATTTCAATTGGCGTTGGCATTCTACTGGCCTCGATCTTGACGGATGGCTTCTTGACAGACGTCTTGGGCGGCTGACACCAAGCAACGGCGGAGAACATTACAGCGAACAAGGTAACGAACGCAGACCTCATCTAAACAGCCTCCAATTCTCAATCTATGAAATTGACTTCAACGGAAAGGTCTGCGTGTCGAGGTTTGTTGGAAGCAACGGGAGTGAAGATTTATCTTCGATTGTGGCCTTAGGCTTGTCATCAAGAGTTGAATGCAGCGCGTTGCTGACTGCCAAAACAATCATCTCGGCCCATTGCATCGCTCGCGAGTTAACGCCTCAATCTGCGGCAAATTTCTGTACGGCGTTGACGTCGAAGTAGTCCCTCCACTCGATAATCTTGTCGCCTTCGATCTCGAAGATGCCCATGACCATCGCGCGTCCGATTTCACTGCCGTCCGCACGCTCGAACCGGTCAAGCCTCTCGGTGAGAACTCGAGATCCGTCGGCGGCAATCGCGAGGATGTCGATACGAACCGTCGCGATGCCCATCGACGCCCCAAGTCCGTCGATCAGGGCGATGGCCTCTTCGACGCCCTTGGTGACCGCAAGACCTTCGTTAACCCAACGGGTGTTGGGTGTGAACCAGCGACGGACGGCTGGCCTTCCGCCGTCTTCAAAGAACGTCGCGCAGAAATCTGAAACAGTTTCGATTGGGGTGGGCATAGCAGCTTCCTCCTGAATGTTGGAAGCCGTCGCGGCCTCCCTGATAAGCCTGAAGATAGGCTTTCAACTGTTTCGCCACAATGCCGGATCTTCCGCCACGATTGCCTGATTTTCCTGATTGCTTGATAATTCTAGGCAATGAAGCCTGGGTTGGCCGCAATGAGCGAACTCGACAAAATCCGCGCGATGACGGTACGCCACGCAGGTCGTCAGAGTCCTCAACTGCCGAGACTGATCGCTTACACCCTCGACCATACAACCGAGGTTGACCCACTGATCTACGATCCTGCCGTGTCCCTGGTGATTCAGGGAACTCAGCGCATGTTTATCGGCGACAAGATGTTTGAGTACGGCCCTGGCCAAAGCATGATTGTTGCGGCTGAGATCGCTGCGTTGGGTCAGATCTGTGAGGCGTCAGAGGATCAACCGTTTGTCGCAGTCGGACTGTTTCTGGACCCGGCTCTGCTGTCGGATCTCGTACTTGAGATGGCCACGATGCCAGAGCTGCGGATTGAGTCGGGATACGGCGTTAGCACCGCGAGCGAATCGCTCCTGGGCGCTTGGAGAAGACTACTGGAGCTACTTGATCGGCCAGCCGAAATCCCGTTCATGGCTCAGTCCCTGGAGCACGAACTCATGTTTCGGCTGCTGATGGGACCGCATGGCGGCCTGCTCCGTCAGATTGCCGGATCTGACTCGCGCCTGATGCACATCCGAAAGGCCATGGCTTGGATCCGCGACCACTACACCGAGCGCCTCAATTTCAAGGCCGTCGCTGCACTCGCGGGCATGAGCGTATCCGTTTTTTACGACCGTTTTAAAGCCGTCGCCGCCGTCAGCCCGCTTCAGTATCAGAAGTATATCCGGCTCCATGAGGCCCGCCGTCGTATGATCGCAAACCAGGCAAGTGCAGCCGAAGTAGGGTTCGCAGTCGGCTATGAAAGCGCATCGCAGTTCAGCCGTGAGTACAAGCGTCTCTTCGGAGCGCCGCCGGGACAGGATACCGAGAGAGCGAAGGCAGGCTTGGGGGCATCAATCCGTTAGGATCGCTTGGTGTTGTCGTTTGAACCGGCGACCTCAGCCCCGATCCATGGCCGCGACGACGTTCGCTCGTGATGCCAAAGCCTCACGCCATAGCGACACACGTGGTGTTCTCTTATCACCTGTACGCACCCCGGGGTTTGAGCGCGACTCTGCCCTCGATGTCTTCAATCGTCTTGAGGGATTAGGAGCTCTACATTCGTACTCATGTGATCTTGCAAGAATTATGTGATGATTCAGATCGGCGCGATTACCCGGTTTTGCACGCCACTGAGGAGGGTATCGACAACCTCCTCTGCGTATGACTCACGGCTGGCGAACGGAAATTTCGTTGCCGTGATCAGCAGCGCCGCCGCCCCATGCGCGCCTGTCCATAACACGGTAGTTACGGCGAATGGGTCCCCTTGAAGCACACCCGCCTTGATGCACGCCTCTACCAACTTGAAGAGAGGTCCAAAGGCTGGATTTCGCTCCTGCAAGTCCTCTCGGGTTAACTCTAGCTCTCCAAGCGTTTCAATCGACATGAACAGGATTCTGTACTCAAAAGGATTCTCCTCGGCATACGCGATGTAATCGAGCAGTATCTTCCTGATAGCCGATAGCGGATCTCGACCAGTAGTGGAATCGAATCGTTTGGCCACCTTTTCAAAGCCCTCCAGTGCGAGAGCAATGAGTAGAGCCTGCTTGTCGGCGAAGTACGAGTAGAGAGCCATCGGCGAACAATCCATCCGACTGGCGAGCTTGCGGATGGTCAACCCCTCATAGCCTTCCTTCTTAATGAGCTCTCGGGCCGTCGTCAGAGTCTCGGCACGCAGTTCAGCGCGATAACGTTCTCTTCGCTTTGGCAGAGTCATTTTCCTCGAAACCTTTGAATCCTTCTCTTTCTGTATAGCATATTATACGTGTACGTTATTTTATTCACGTAAGGAATGCTTATGTTGCCCTCAACTGGCTCACCCGCCGCGCGGACGTTCATTGTAAAAATGAGCTTTCTTATTGCATTAAGCGCGAGCGTCACCGGCTGTTCCGTGGGGCCCAAATATCGTCGCCCGACGGTGAACTTGCAGCCGTTTCACAACGCCCCGTCCATCGAAGCACGAACTGCTTCCATGCCGTCCGCGCCCCTCGACCAGTGGTGGACCGGCTTTCATGATCTCGTTCTAACCAGAGTTGTGATGCGGGCACTGGACCAGAATCTTGATCTCGCGGTTGCCATGACGCGGGTCGAGCAGGCGCGTGCGGCGGCCCGAGGGGCGGGAGCGCGACGGCTGCCGTCTGCAGCTCTCAGTGCTTCGACGACTTCGATTTATCAGTCCACCGAAAGCATGACCGGCCGCATCGGTCGGTACCTGCCCGGCTACGATCGCAGCCAGAACTATTACGATCTCGGAATCAGCGCAAGCTGGGAAGCGGATCTGTTTGGCGGTCTGAAGAAGGGCGCTGAAGCCGCGACCGCCGAAGCCCAGGCGGCGGAGGCTCTTCACACAGGAACCCGCATTACCGTTGTCGCAGAAGCCGCTGATGCTTACATACAGGTACGTGGTGCGCAGGCACGCCTAATCTTTGCCCAAGAGCAGATCTCGACGGACACCCATCTCGTCGAGTTGGTGCAGCAGCGCAGAGACGCAGGCGTCGCCTCCGACCGTGAACTCGCCCAGGCCCAGGCTGTGTTATCGCAAGCCAAGGCGACGGTTCCGCTCATCAAAGTCTCTCTGGAGGCACAGCTGAACCGGCTGGATGTTCTTATGGGCGCCCAGCCCGGAACGTACGCAGCCGAGCTGACGCCGGTGGTCGACATACCCGAAGTGCCTGCAATCTCCGACTTCGGCACGCCTACGGATCTATTGCGCAGGAGACCTGACATCATCGCTGCCGAGCGAATGGTGGCTGCGTCGAACGCTCGCATTGGTGCAGCTCTCGCGGAATATTATCCAAAGCTTTCGCTGTCGGGCGTCCTTGGATCGCAAGCGCTCGCGCCCGCACACCTCTTCCAACAGCAGGGATTTCAACCTGCCGGTGTCGTGGGTCTGCGTTGGAGACTCTTCGATTTCGGCAGAGTTGCCGCGGAAGTGAAACAAGCGCGCGGCGCTGAGGCCGGGGCCTTGCTCCAGTATCGAAGTTCTGTCCTGCATGCGGCCGAGGATGTGGAAGATGCCTTCAGTCTCCTCGTCCAGTCAGAGAATCGTCGCAACGAAATCCTGCGTGAAATCGAGGAGCTGCAGCGCGTACGCGACCGCTCCGAAGAGTCTTACACCGCCGGTGTCATCGGCCTAACTGACGTACTCGATGCCGATCGTCAATTGCTTGCGGCCAAGGACGACTTGGCCGTGGCACGAGAGAGTGCGGCGCGTGCAGCCATAGGCTCTTATCGCGCTCTCGGCGGCGGCTGGCTTCAGTAATCGAAATCCAAAACATAAGAAGGTGTGCGACCTATGAAGAAGATCAATTTCAATTATTCTGCGCTGCTCGTCACAGGCGTCATCGTCGGCGTGGCCGGTTGCAGTCAAAAGCAGGAAGCAGACCCAAGAACGAAGCCGGAACTGGTTCGCATCGTGGAGGTAGGCTCGTCCTCTGTAGCAGGTCGCGCATTCACGGGCGTGATCTCAGCGCGTGTCCAGAGTGATCTGGGCTTCCGGATTCCTGGAAAGATCACGAAACGCCTGGTCGATACAGGACAGTTTGTCCGTGCGGGGCAACCGCTCCTGACGATCGATCGAACAGACTATGGTCACGCGATTACGGCACGAACGGAGACCGTCACTGCGGCAAAGGCGAAAGCTGTTCAAGCTGCTGCCGATGAAGCCCGATATCGCGGCTTGGTCAAGAGCGGCGCGGTTTCGGCTTCTATCTATGATCAGATCAAGGCCGCATCGGACGCGGCACAAGCTGACCTCGCTGCCGCTAAAGCACAAGAGCTGGTCGCGAGAGATGAGGACGCCTACTCACAACTTGTTGCGGATGCGGACGGTGTTGTGATCGAGACCTTAGCCGAACCGGGGCAGGTCGTAGCGGCAGGGCAAACGGTTGTGAAACTCGCCCGCTCCGGCCCGAGAGAAGCCGCTGTCAATCTGCCCGAGACGTTGAGGCCTGCGCTTGGATCGAGGGCATATGCCACGCTCTACGGCAGCGCGACCATGGTGCCAGTGCGACTGCGACAACTCTCCAATGCTGCTGACCCGCAGACCCGTACCTATGAAGCGCGCTACGTTCTCGAAGGCGCTGCCGCGAACGCGCCTCTTGGCGCAACCGTCACAGTCCACCTCTCTGGTCCTGTAGGCACCGATTCGTTGCAGGTACCGGTCTCATCCATCCTCGATCAAGGGAAAGGGACTGGCGTCTGGATACTCAATCCGGCTACGTCTACTGTCACATTTCAGCTAGTGCAAGTTCGCCAACTGGGTGAAGAGCTGGCGACCATCAGCGGAAACGTACACCCAGGACAACAGATCGTGGCCCTTGGAGTTCACCTCCTTCACGATGGTGAACACGTGCGTCCAGAGACAAAGGGAGGAGTTCGATGAGCCAGCACGAAGCCCAAGATAACTTCCGGAAGTCCCTGGAAACCGGCCCTTCCGGACCGGAGTTTCGCAAGTCCGCGGAAAGACAGTTTCTGAATCTGTCGGCTCTCGCAGTCCGTGAGAAGGCAGTCACGCTCTTCCTGCTGGTCATGATCGCCGCCGCTGGCGTCTTCGCCTTCCTAAAATTGGGACGTGCCGAAGATCCTAGCTTCACCATCAAGGTGTTTACCGTCTCAGCGGTATGGCCCGGAGCGACAGCGCAAGAAATGCAGGATCTCGTTGCCGAGCCGCTGGAAAAGCGCATGCAGGAATTGCGCAACTATGACCGGGTAGAGACCTTCACTCGCCCCGGCCTCGCGCTCATGATGGTGACTCTCAAGGACAACACTCTCCCAAAGGACGTACCGGAAGAGTTTTACCAGGCTCGGAAAAAGCTGGGTGACGAAGCACACAAATTACCTCAAGGTGTCTTCGGCCCCTTTATCAATGACGAATACTCGGATGTGACATTCGCACTCTACTCGGTCGAGGCTCCAGGCCTTCCTCCCCGCCAACTTACCCGCGAAGCAGAAACTCTTCGGCAGCGGGTTCTTCAGGTGCCTGGGGTGAAGAAGATCGACATTGTTGGAGAACGTCCAGAACGGATCTTTGTCGAGTTCTCATACGAACGGCTGGCAACTCTGGGAGTCAGTGTCCGCGATGTTTTCGATGCACTCGCTCGCGAGAATGCGATCACCCCATCTGGCTCTATCGAAACGAAAGCTCAACAGGTCTTCATTCGTCTGGATGGCGCGCTCGATGATCTACAGAAGATCCGGGATACCTCAGTCGTGGCGGGCGGGCGCACCCTGAAGCTCTCTGATATTGCCGACGTGAAGCGCGGATACGAAGATCCCGCGACCTTTCTTGTTCGTCATAACGGCGAACCGGCCTTACTTCTCAGCATCGTGATGAAGGAGGGCTGGAACGGCCTGGATCTCGGCAAAGCCCTGCTTGCCGAACAGAAGAAGATAGCCGCAGAACTACCAGCGGGCATCAGCTATACCAAAGTGACGGACCAGGCGGTGAACATCCGCGAAGCCGTGGATGAGTTCATGCTGAAGTTCTTTGTTGCCCTTGCTGTTGTGATGATCGTCAGCATCATCAGTCTCGGTTGGCGTGTAGGAATTGTTGTCGCAGCAGCCGTACCGCTTACGTTGGCGGCTGTCTTCGTCATCATGCTTGCAACGGGAAGAGTATTCGATCGCATCACGCTCGGCGCTCTCATACTGGGCCTTGGTCTTCTGGTGGATGACGCGATCATCTCCATCGAGATCATGGTGGTCAAAATGGAGGAAGGGTGGGATCGCGTTCGGGCTGCCGGATACGCATGGAGTCACACCGCTGCTCCAATGCTGGCAGGCACGCTGGTTACAGTGATCGGTCTTATGCCAGTGGGTTTCGCTGAATCGAGTGCGGGCGAGTACGCAGGAAATATCTTCTGGATCGTCGGTTTTGCCCTGATCACCTCATGGGTCGTGGCGGTAACCTTCACGCCGTATCTTGGCGTGAAGATGCTGCCCGAGATCAAGGCTCTTCCTGGGGGACATGAAGCGATCTATGCGACACCCGGCTACCAGAAACTCCGGCGACTCATAGCATGGGCGGTACACCGGAAGTTCTTCGTCGCTTGCATTGTTCTTGGCATCTTCGTTCTTTCGGTTGCAGGAATGGGACTTGTCAAGCAACAGTTCTTCCCCCAATCCGATAGGCCAGAGCTGCTGGTAGAGGCGACCCTGCCGCAAGGCACCGCCATCGAGGCCACTACCGCCACCTCAAAAAAGATAGAGAACTGGCTTCGCCTACAGCCCGAAGCGAAGATCGTTACGGCCTACATTGGGGCGGGTGCTCCGCGCTTCTTCTTTTCGTATAACCCGGAACTCCCGAACCCCAATTTGGCCAAGATCATCATCCTGACGGACAGCGAGAAAGATCGGGATCATCTGAAGCTCAAGCTCCGTGAAGAGGTCGGGCGGGGCCTTGCGCCGGAAGCACGTGTGCGCGCCTCGCAACTTGTCTTTGGCCCCTACTCCCCATGGCCGGTAGCGTTTCGTGTCATAGGTCCAAATCTCGATAAGGCCCGCGCGATTGCGACGCAGGTACAGGCTGCAATGCTTGCAAATCCTCATACGCGGCAAGTGAACCAGGACTGGGGAGAACGTGCGCCTACGGTACATTTTGTGCTCGACCAGGCGCGGCTGCAACTGATCGGCCTTTCGTCCCGGGAGGCCGCCGAACAGATCCAATTCCTTCTGACGGGCGCGCCAGTGACACAGGTCCGTGAAGACATTCGAACCGTAGATGTAGTCGCGCGAAGTGCCGGAACGGATCGCTTTGATCCCACAAAGCTCAACGACATGACCCTGATGAATCACACCGGCAAGGTGATTCCACTCAGTCAGGTCGGACACATCGAAGTTCGCTCGGAAGACCCGATCCTCAAACGCCGTGATCGCTTGCCGACGATTACGGTAGAGAGTGACATCGACGAATCCCTTCAACCACCTCAGGTCTCTGCGGAGATTGAAAAGGCAATTCAGCCCATCATCGCAAGTTTACCCGAGGGCTACAAGATCGAAACCGGCGGCAATATAGAAGAGGCCGGAAAGGCGAACAAGGCACTGGTGAAGGTCTTTCCGTTGATGATCGTGTTGATGTTTACCGTGATTATCTTCCAGGTTCGGTCATTCTCCGGCATGTTCATGGTGGTCCTCACAGCACCTTTGGGTCTCGCTGGTGCCGTTCCAACGTTGCTTCTGTTTCATCAACCATTCGGGTTCAACGCGATCCTCGGACTCATCGCCTTGGCCGGCATCCTGATGCGCAATACCCTGATCCTGATCGGCCAGATCAAAACAAATCAGGAAGAGGGGCTCGATAACTATCACGCGGTCGTGGAGGCGACGGTACAGCGATCACGTCCCGTAATCCTTACGGCACTTGCAGCTGTGTTGGCATTCATTCCTCTGACCTTCTCCGTCTTCTGGGGATCGATGGCATACACCCTGATTGGGGGAACTGCCGTCGGAACTGTGCTGACTCTCCTGTTCCTCCCTGCACTCTATTCCATCTGGTTTGGTGTAAGACCGACAGCAGTTCCGGGCGATGAGACAGAAGCAGTGCTGGCTCGTTCATAGCCGAGAGCAGGCACGATCACCAATAACTGTCTGGTCGGCGCTAGTCAGTGCTGACCAGGCAAAAACATCCGAGGCTGCGACGAGTTTTCAAAAGACCTGGTCCAATGTCTCGCCTATCATGCCCGCGGACAGAACAGGCAGTCATTCAAGGAGCGAACGATGCCAATACTAACGTTGATGTCTCTCTCAAACCTATTCACGATTTTTGCGGTTGGCCTGCTGGTCGGCTCTGAGGTTTGCCTAACCGCATTTACCAACCCGGTTCTGTTGAAGCTCGATGAACCTGCCCGGATCAAAGCCGCCCATCTGCTGGCATCGAAACTGGCAACTCCTCTGCCTCCATGGAATGTGTTATGTCTCTTGCTCTTCATTACGAACGCTGTGCTTCGACGTCACGAACCAAGTCTCCCATTCCTGATCGCAAGCTGCGTCCTATGGGCTGCCGCGGCGGCCTTTACATTGACCTTGATGCTCCCACTCAACACGCGTCTTGCACGCCTCGATGCGAACGCACCGTCGAGGCAGGCGGTCAGCGATTACGCGTACTGGGCCAAACGTCACCTTCCCCGGCTTTGTTTGCTGACGGCTGCGTTTCTCTCTTTTCTATTTGCCAACTATTTCTAAGATTGATTGCGCACACTGTTCAGAAGCACTCCATTATGTCCAAACGATTCCATGCGGCCCGTGTTGCCGTTCATCTTCCTGCCTGCACGAGCGTTACTTTCAGTGCATACTGACGGCTTTAGGGACAGCCGCGCGTCACTCACCGTTGCCGCAAGCTGTGCATTCTTAGGCCTGCTTCGCAAGCCACTCTTTGAACAGTTTCACTTTACGAAACGCCCCATGGCTCTTCGCGTGCACTAAGTAATAGGAATCCTGAGACAGCATTGTCTGCGGGATAGCCTGCACCAGACGGCCTTGCGCAACATCGTCCTGCGCGAGGAATCGTGGTACCAGCGCCAGGCCCATTCCTGCGGCCGCAGCTTCCAGCAACATGAAGATGTGTTCGAACCCCGGTCCGTCGGAATCGACATTGGTTTTGATCCCGTGTTCGCTTAGGAATGCGTTCCATGCTGCTGGTCGTGTCGTGTGCTGAAGACGGCGGAGCGGTAAGAGGTCGCGCGGTCCTTGAAGGGCTCCTCGCGAACGCAAGTACGAAGGGGAACAGAACACGCCGATCTCCTCCGCCATGAGAAATGTGGACACGCATCCCGGCCATTGCCCTGCGCCATAACAGATGGCGACATCAACCGCATTGAAGTTGAAATCGTGAAAGCTATTTGCGGTTGTCAGATCTGCCGTGATGCCGCGGTACTTCTTTTCAAAGTCCGCGAGGCGCGGAACGAGCCAGCGGAAGGCAAATGTTGGCAGTGTCGCGATGGAGAGAGTCCGGCCGGCATCATCGTTCTTGATGGAACGAGTCGCTCGATCAATCCGATCGAGTGCTTCACCCACCTGTGTGTAGTAATCCTTTCCATTGGTGGTCAGCTCAAGTTGCCTGCCGTTCCGGTGGAAGAGCTTGACTCCGATCTCCTCTTCGAGCGCGGCGACCATTCTGCTGATTGCGCCCTGCGTCACGTGCAGTTCTTCTGCGGCGCGTGTAAAGCTGCGATGTCGGGCGGCGGCTTCAAACGACCGAATTGCATTGAGTGACGGCAGCCTACGATCTGCGGTATTCATGAGTTTTACTCATTATAGAGGAGGAGAAGTGGTTTGAAATTCGCCCACCTGCCCTGCAATATAGGCATGTAGACGGCGACTTATTCATTTCATCTGAGGATCTTCATGACAAAACTGAATCCATTCCACCTTGCTTTTCCGGTGACTGACCTCGAAGCTACGCGTCATTTTTACGGTCAGATTATGCAATGTCCTGAAGGCCGTTCAAGCGATACATGGATCGATTTCGATTTATATGGGCATCAAGTCGTGGCGCACATGGCTCCGGCTGGAGCAAAGCCGCACACCAACCCTGTCGACGGCCATGCGGTTCCCGTCCCTCACTTCGGCGTCGTCCTGGATTGGGACGATTTTGACCCGCTCGTACAACGGCTGACCGCGGCTCAGGTGAAGTTTGTCATCGAGCCCTATATCCGCTTTGCGGGCGAAGTAGGGGAGCAGGCGACGATGTTTTTTCTGGACCCATCCGGGAATGCATTGGAGTTCAAGGCCTTCCGCGATCCGTCGTTACTTTTCGCGAAATGATTTCCAGTCAACCATCGATATCGATCATCTGACGGAGAGAGGAATTATTTATGTCAACGAATATCAAAACGGTTTCCACGCGGGACTTTGAAGATGTGATCACGACTGTTGCGAAGTACGTCGCCGGATTGCAGGCAGGGAGAGCTGACGGTGTAGCCGAAGCCTTTCATCGGGATGCTGTGATGTACGGCTTCGCAAGTGGCCAGTTGCTCGGCGGCACAATCAAGAATCTATATGAGTTCGTTGAGAAGAACGGCGCCGCACCGGCGATCAAGACGCGGCTCGATGTGCTCGCGATTACGCCCACTACCGCAGTGGTACGTGTCGACATGGAGAAGGATGCCATCGGCGCGAACTATACGGACTTTCACACCCTCATCAAGCTCGACGGCACCTGGCAAATCATCGCCAAAGTCTTTCACATGTACGAAGGATAAGAGCGACACGAGATTTGTACAGTCGTCGTCCTCAGCGGCGATATCGGGCAAAACAGGATTTGCTGCTGAGGACGAGCGATTTTAACAAACGACTGGAATCATTTCTGAGGCACTCCATGATAGACAACTCCCTTCAGGAGACACTTCGCCATGCCAATTTCAAGGTGACGATGGATGTGTATACGCAGAGTGTGACGGAGGTAAAACGCAGTGCCCATAATCGCGTTGTAAGTCAGATTATGGGAGGCGCTTCACGCGACGCGGAAGAGAACCAATAAGGCCTTGCAGTGCGGCAATCCTTATCGATCCTTTTCGAACCCACGTTTTTTCGGTTCGAAACTCGTAAGTTGTTGGATTGATTTGGCGTCCCCGACGGGATTCGAACCCGTGTTATCGCCGTGAAAGGGCGGTGTCCTAGGCCGGGCTAGACGACGGGGACGCTTGTAGGCAGGAGCCTTCGCGCTTTAAGCGGGCCTCTATTACCCTAACAATACTGAGAGCTCATGTCAAAAGCGCACCCGCACGGATACAAGTACCTCGACGCCCTGATCACGGCTTTTGTCGTGATTCTGCTGGTCAGCAACCTGGTCGCACAAAAGATCTGCCGCATCGGCCCCTTTGAGGTCTCCGGCGCCGTCATCCTGTTTCCCATCACCTACATCTTTGGCGACGTTTTTACCGAGGTGTACGGCTATGGCGCATCGCGGCGAGCCATCTGGCTGGGCTTCTTCGGTACGGCGCTGCTTTACCTGATGGGCACCATCACCATCGCTTTGCCCGCCGCCAGTGGCTGGCACAACCAGGCCGCCTTTGAGACCGTCTTCGGTTTTATCCCGCGTATCCTCATCGCCAGCATCATCGCCTACTTCCTTGGCGAGTTCGCCAATAGCTACACCATGGCTCGGCTGAAGCTGATGACCGAAGGAAAGATGCTGTGGACACGCACCGTCGGCTCCACCATCGTGGGGCAGGCGGTGGATACCGCCGTCGTCATCACGCTGACCTTTGGCTTCACGCTACCGTGGGCTGACATTGGTCGGCTCATCATTACCGGCTACGGTCTGAAAGTGGCGTATGAAGTGCTGGCAACGCCCATCACGTATGCCGTTGTCGGCTGGCTGAAGCGGACCGAAGGAGTGGATGCCTTTGACCGGCATACTAGCTTCAATCCGTTTCGCTTCGGAGAGTAACCACTAGAAAGAACGCGTGTCACTCCCGGCGACTGCTCCGCTGGACTCCTGTGCCAGCAGCACCAGGTGCCGTTTGGTGCCTGCGGCGGCGAGTGAGGCATCGATAGGAACCCGCACCGTCTGCTCTCCATCCTGCTTCACGGTCGCTACCGTGGTCAGCGATCGCGCTACGGCTACGTGGGCGAGGGTGCGGCCGCTATTCTCGCCTCGCTTCACGGAAGAGGTTGCTTCGTCCTGTGTCAGTACAGCGATGATCTTCAGAGGATCCCGCAAGGACAAGCCTTTGGCGGAGAAGCGAACCGCGAGGTCTTTCCCAACTGCATCCGCTGAGAGAATATTCAGTGCCATCTGTGGCTGCCTTGCCGCGTTTTGAAAGGCCTTTGTGAGCCCCGCCTCATCGTTGCCGACAATCTGTTGCTGGCCGTTGATCACCATCTGCGGCGTGTAGACATCGGGGAGCTGAAACTGCGTTCCATAGCCCTGCTGGCGCGCAGTATAGGTCTCCGCAGAGAAGGGGTCTTTCCAGCCAAGCTGATTCCAGTACGTGACATGCTCACTGATGGCGATGACCAACTGACCAGAGGATGTGCGCGTATGGTTGAGGCGCTGCAGTAGCTTGTCTGCAGGCGGGCAACTGGAACATCCCTCAGAGGTAAACAACTCCACGACGACGGGATTGGACTGAGGAACAGTCTGCGCGTTGCCGGTAAGTGCAACCAAAGTGCTAAGCAATGCAATGCGAGCGATCATGAAAGGCCGGTCCTTCTGCAGCCGTACCTTTGACTCCTCCACAAACGGGTTGGTTACAGAAAGCTACAGCTTTGTCACCAGCGCACCGTACAGATCAAGAATGTAGGTATCGGTCATGCCGGCAATGTAATCCGCCACCGTGCGGGCGACTCCTTCGGTCTCCAGGTCGCCATAGTAGCCCTCGGGCAACTGGCTGGGGTTCTTCACCCAGTAGCGAAACAGCGACTCAATCACGACGCGTCCGTGCGCGTTCTCTACCTTGAGCGGACCGCAGGTATACAGAGCTTCGTACAGGTACTTTTTTTCCTCGAGCCGCATGGCTTCCATCTCCGGGGAGAAGACCGCAATGCGGTAAGGATAGGCGCGGATCTGTTCCAGCGTCTCAATGCCGATCTCTTCCACCTGCTTTGTGACGTTCTGGATCACATCATCCGTCAGGCGATGCTGCATCCATTGCAGCGTCTCGTGGAAGAGGTATTTCTGCTCCACTCCAGGATGACGGCGGTGGACGAAGTCATACAGGTCGCGGAAGATCGACAGGTTCTCACGCAGGTCATCGACCTCAAGAATGCCGGACTCAAGGCCATCGTCAAGATCGGCCGCAAGATAGGCTACCTCGTCTACCAGGTCGATGATCTGGGCCTCCAGCGGCGGACGCTGGCCCAGGAAGTATTCCGCAAGGTCGGGATGGTCTTCTGCCTTGTAGTCGCGCGAGTGCTTGATGATGCCTTCGCGTACGCCCAGCGTCAGGTTCAGCCCACGATGCGCCGCATAGCGCTGCTCAAAGTGCTCCACCGTGCGCAGAGCGTGCAGGTTGTGATCGAAGCGCAGGCCATACTCCTGCAGGCAGTGGTCCAGGGCGCGCTCGCCCGTGTGGCCAAAGGGAGGATGCCCAATGTCATGCACCAGCGCCAGCGTCTCGGCCAGTTCCACATTCAGACCCAGGGAGGAAGCGACTTCGCGTGCAATCTGCGCCACCTCAATGGTGTGCGTCAGGCGCGAGCGGAAGTGATCCCCGGAGCGGGTCGAGAAGACCTGCGTCTTGCCGGCGAGACGTCGAAATGCACGCGAACCCACAACGCGATCGCGGTCCCGCTCAAACGGCGAGCGCGACATGCGCTCCGGATACGGCCACTTGCGCTGGATCAGGGGATCGTGCGCATCGCCGCGAACGGCATAAGGTTTGCGCGTGGTCAACATGGAATCGTGCGAAATCTCTCCTTCAGAAGGCTATCAGCCACCCGGTTACGGAGATGGAAAAAGGCCAGCCGAAGCTGGCCTTTCCACCCATCATGAAGCTGATTGGTTACTTGTTCTGCACGGCGCTACGGGCTGCCGGCGTAGCGCGCGCCAGCTTCACACGCGCATTGTCCAGCTTCTTCTGTACCTTGGCCTGGTCCGCCGGATCGGCATCCGGCGCCAGCGCCAGCTTGTACTCCTTCATGGAGCGCTCCCACCAGCTGACGGCCTGCTTCAGCTTTCCGGTCTGCTCATACAGCTCGCCCAGGTGGTCATAGACCGTCGGATCGGTGGTGATGCGGTCCTTGGCCTTCAGCAGGTTCTCTTCGGCCAGCGCATACTGCCCGCTCTTGAAGTAGGCCCAGCCCAGCGAATCGAGATATGCCCCGTTCTGCGGATCCAGCTCGACAGCTTTGCGAACCATGTCGACGGCCTCGGGCAGCTTCTGCCCGCGGTCAGCCAGCATGTAGCCCAGGTAATTCAGCGTGGCGGCGTTATTCGGGTCAATGGCCAGCACCTTGCGGAACTCCGCTTCGGCCTGGTCATACAGTTTCTGCCGCTCCGCCAGCGTTCCGCGCGAGAAGTGCAGGTAGATCTTGTCCTCATTGCGCGAGGTAATGCCTTCCACCTTGGTCAGCTGCTCGTCGGCATCCTTCCAGCGCTTCAGGCGGATGTACATCTGGGCCAGCTGCATGCGGATATCGCGATCATCGTCGCCGCCCAGCTGCGCCTTGGCGATGGTGATCGCCTCTTCCACCTTGCCGGTGTCGGCCAGCGTGCCCGCGTACAACATCTGCACGCCCTTTTCCTTCGGTAGAGCCTTTGCGGCTTCTCCGGCGGCAGCGGTCATCTTGGCCCAGTCGTGATTGTCGCGATACGCGTCCACCTCACCCTGGTAGCCGCGGGCGATGTTGTCTCCACCCAGCGCGACGATCTGCTTGTAGGCATCCACGGCCTGCGCTGTCTTCCCCTGCTCGCGCAGCACTGTTCCCAGGCGATCAAGGAACAGCACGCGGTTGTTCTTTTCCCCGTCCGTGTAGTTGCCATCGGCATGGGCGGTATCGGTCAGCAGCTTGTTCAGCGTGGTCACCGCATCGTCAAAGCGGCCAAGCGAGTCATACAGCAGCGCCTCGTTGTAGCTCAGCTCCAGCGAATCGGTCACCAGCGTCTTGGCCTTCTTCAGCGTAGCCAGAGCTTCTTCATAGTGGCCCTGGCGGCGCTGGATCTCCGCAATGCGGATGTAGGACTGCGCATCCTGCGGCTCAGCCGCAACAATATCCTTGTACTGCTTCAAAGCCGCGTCAAACTGGCCATCCAGCAGCAGGGCACTGGCAAGGCCACGCTGTGCGTCCAGGTTGTCGTTGTCAATATCGAGCGAGCGCTGGTAGGCCGCGGCGGCCTCCTTCGGCTTCTTCAACTGGTCATAGGTCAGCGCCAGCGAGTATTCCATGCGCGCCGTACGGTCCGTCACGGGCAGGGCATTGATCAACTGCACAATGCGGTCATACTGGTTCTGCTCGCCATACAGACGAACCATCGCCAGCACAACCTCTTCCGAGGTGCCGTCCAGCTTCTGCGCGGTCTTCAACTCGGCCTCGGCCTTATCGTTTTCGCGGTTCAGCGCATAAAGCTGACCCAGCAGAAGGTGATCTTCCACGCTGTCCGGCTTCAGGCGGACAATCGCCTGGTACTCGGTCAACGCCATCTGCAGCATCTGCTGTGACTGGCCGTTGGGCGTACCATCGCCCAGCGAGCGCAGATAGATCCGGCCCAGGATGTTATGCGCCTCAACATCATTCGGATTGCGCTTGACCTGCTCCTGGGCCACCGAGACGGCTTCGCGCACGCGGCCCAGCTTCAGATAAAGGTCCGCCAGTCCGTCCTGCAACTGGGCTGAATCCGGATCGGCATTCAGCGCCAGCTTGTACTCTTCAATAGCCTGCGTGGCGTAATCGGTGCGGCCCTGGTTGACGGCCATCTCCTCATACATATGCGCCAGGCTGTAGTGATAGTAAGACGCCGAATGATCTGGTCCTTTCGGCGCCTCCACCGCGGTCTTCTGTTGCGCGGCTGCAGGCAGTGTTGCCAGCAGCGCAGCCGCCGAAAGCAGTACGGGACGAGCGGTAAAGAGACGCCGGAAAAGTGTCATCAGGTCCTGAAGCGCGGCTGGTAGCCGCTGTATATCCGAGTTAGACGATTGTATCTACACGTAGGATGCTGGCAAGTACCATTTGCCTGATCATCCGTGACGGAAATGCCGGATTCCGGTAAAGACCATCGCCAGTCCAAGCCGGTTGGCGGCCGCAATTACGTCCTGGTCCTTCACCGATCCGCCCGGCTGAATCACCGCCGTCGCACCCGCGGTGGCCACCGTTTCCAGGCCATCCGGGAAGGGGAAGAAGGCGTCCGACGCCGCCACCGTGCCCGCCAGCGGTAGAACCGCCTTCAGCGCTCCGAACTTCGCAGCATCCACGCGAGACATCTGCCCGGCGCCAATTCCCACCGTCTGGCCGAAGACCTCCTGCCCATGCGCTTCCGCGCGGGCATACACAATCGCGTTTGATTTCACATGCTTGCAGACACGCCAGGAGAACAGCAGGGCCGTCAGCTCCTCCGGAGTCGGCTCGCGGTCGGTCACAATCTTCAAGTCGCCGGACTCAATCCGCTTGCGGTCCGCGTCCTGCAGCAACAGCCCGCCGGAGATCTGCTTGATCACCTGCTGGGCCGGATGAGCGTTGACCTCCACCAGCCGCAGGTTCTTCTTCGCGGCAAAGATCGCCTGGGCCTCCGGCGTAAATCCGGGGGCGGCAATCGCCTCCACAAACAGCTTCACCATCTCGGCGGCCGCTGCCTCGTCCACAATGCGGTTCACGCCAATCACACCGCCAAAGGCCGAAATCGGATCAGCCGCCAGCGCGCGGACATACGCATCGGCAACCGAAATGCCCGTCGCCGCTCCGCAGGGGTTGGTGTGCTTGATGATGGCCACGGCAGGCTCGGCAAACTCCTGCGCAAGCTCCCAGCAGGCATCCAGGTCCACCAGGTTGTTGAAGCTCAACTCCTTACCCTGCAATTGCTTGCCGGCCGCAATACCCTTGCGGGAGCCGTCCACGTACAGCGCCGCGGACTGGTGCGGGTTCTCGCCATAGCGCAGCGTCTGCGCCAGGCTGAAGTCCAGGTCCAGCCGCGCAGGATAGGAACCTTCCTCGGGCTTCGCCAGCGGGGTCTCCGGCGCGGCGTAGGGCAGCGTTGCCAGCGTGGCGGCAATGGCCGAGTCATAGGCGGCGGTGGTGGCAAAGGCCGTCTGCGCCAGCTTCCAGCGGGTCTCACCGCTCAGCTTGCCGCCGTTCGCGGCCAACTCGGCGGAGATCGTCGCATAATCCTCCACGCGGGTCACAATCGCCACATCCTCAAAGTTCTTCGCGGCAGAGCGCACCATCGACGGGCCACCGATGTCGATATTCTCAATCAGCTCCCCAAAGGTGACACCCGGCTTGGCGGCGGTCGCCTCAAAGGCGTACAGGTTCACCACCACAATGTCGATGTCTTCAATGCCATGCTCGCGCACAGCGGCTACATGCTCCGGCAGGCTGCGGCGGTGCAGAATGCCGCCATGCACCTTCGGATGCAGCGTCTTTACGCGGCCATCCAGCATCTCCGGAAACCCGGTCAGGTCGGAGATGTCACGCACGGCAAGGCCCGCGTCCCGCAGCGCCTTGGCGGTACCGCCGGTCGAAACCAGCTCCACGCCCTGGGCAACCAGGGTCTTGGCAAAGTCGGTGAGTCCGGATTTATCGGTGACGGAGAGGAGGGCACGGCGAACAGGCTTCAGATCAGTCATGACCCTTCTATTTTACGGGGATTGGACTGAGCACCGCCTAGGTATATGGGCGTATCGGGTTTCTATGGACAGTCGAGGTTGAGTATTTTGTCCGAGAACTTTAGCCCTCAGGCGGAGGGAGTAGTGGCTTTCAGGCCACTGAAAGAGTGCTAAACGAGATGGGGTTTAGCCCCTGGCCCTAGCAAAAAGCCGTTTTATGTCGGGGGCACGGCTTCAGCCGAGCCGCAAAAGTCCGCATATCCGTGCGGCTTCAGCCGCTAAGGTACTTTTATGTGCCATCCAGAAAAGGAAATGCCTGGGCCAACGGCCCAGGCTGTATGCACTCCCAAAGCTTTTTACGGCAGCTCCCGCACCCAGATATTCCGGAAGCTCAGCGGCTCGCTCTTGTCGCCGTGGGCCTGCAGCTTGATGGGGGCGCGGTCATAGGCCTTGTACACGGGCTTACCGATGTACAGCGTCTCGCCCTTCAGCTCGTAGTGGTCTTCCACCAGTACGCCGTTGAACAGCACCGTCGCGTAGGCGGGCGTCTTCAGGCTGCCGTCGGCGTTGAAGATCGGCGCGGTCCAGATCACGTCGTAGCTCTGCCACTCACCCGGCTTGCGGCCCGGATTGGCCAGAGGAATCGCCTGCTTGTACAGACTTCCGGCCATACCGTTCACGTAGGTCTTGTTCTGGTAGCTGTCCAGCACCTGTAGTTCATAACCGGCGTCACCGGTACCCGTAGAGGCCAGGAAGACGCCGCTGTTGCCACGAGCCTGTCCCTCGCCGGTGATGGTCGCGGGAACCTTCCATTCAATGTGGAGCTGGTAATTCTTGAAGGACTTCTTCGTTTCGATGTTGCCGACGCCCTTTTCCTTGTTCACCGTCAGGGTGTCGTCTTTAACAAACCATTTGGCGGGCGACTTGTCGCTGACCTGCACCCACTGGTCCAGGTTCTTCCCGTCAAACAGCACGGTGGCGTCCGACGGCGGCGCCGTGGTGACCGGAGCTGTGTTACTGACTACCGGCGGTACCGGCGACCAGATTTCGGTATCTTCCGGCTTGGGCTTGGCCGTCTCCTGCGCGAAGACAGCGGTTGCGGCGAAACTCAGGGCGAGGGGAAACAGTAAGCGGCGCATGCGGAGCCAGCATACGCCACAGGGGCCCTATGCGGAAAGCATCGCCCCGGTCAGGTCACGCGCACGCTCCACCTCGTGCGACTTGCACCACGTCCGCAGGCCGTTCGCGATGGTCTCCACCGCGCGCGGATCGGCATAGCTGGCCGTGCCTACCTGCACGGCCGTTGCACCCGCCAGAAGGAATTCCACCGCATCCTCCGCGCAGACAATGCCACCCAGCCCAACCACCGGAATGCTGACGGCCTTCGATGCCTCGCGCACCATGCGCACGGCAATCGGCTTGATGGCCGGCCCGGAGAGCCCGCCCGTGGTGTTGGCAATCCGCGGCTTGCGCGTTTCAATGTCGATCGACAGCGCCAGGAAGGTATTCACCAGCGAGACGGCGTCCGCTCCGGCGTCCTGCGCCACGCGCGCCATGTGCCCAATGTTGGTTACATTCGGCGACAGCTTCACCATCACCGGCCGCTGCGTTCTTCTGCGAACGCGCGTCACCAGGTCATAGAGCATGATGCCGTCCGTGCCAAACACCATGCCGCCGTGCGAAGTATTCGGGCAGGAGGCGTTCAGCTCATACATGGCAATGCCGTCCGCCTGGTCCAGCTCACGGACAACCTGGATGCAGTCCTCCACCGTATAGCCGAAGACGTTGGCAATGCATACGGCTCCCTTGATCTGCCTGATCTTCGGCAGCTTCTCGGCAATAAACGCTCTCACGCCCACATTCTGCAGACCAATGGCGTTCATCATGCCGCTGGCCGTCTCAATAATGCGGGGCGAAGGGTTGCCTGCCATCGGCTCGGCGGAAAGCCCCTTGGTTACAAAGGCCCCAATCTTATCCAGAGAAAGAATGTCCTCAAACTCAAGGCCATACCCAAAGGTGCCGCTGGCGGCAATGACCGGCGAGCGCAACTCCACGCCGGCGATGTTCACGCGCATGTCAGGGGATTTGTTCACTCTCGTTATGCTACAGCTCCAGCGTCCAGGTCTGCCCCACCAGCTCCGCCCCGAAGCTGTGATGCGGTTCTTCGGCTACAAGCTGGAACCCCGCCGCCTGGTAGATCCGCGTGGCCGGCGTCAGCATGCTCTGCGTCCATAGCGTGATGCGCGTATAGCCCACTTTGCGCGCAAAGCCGATGCACTCGGCCACCAGCATCTTACCCAGCCCCATGCCACGCGCCTCCGGTTCCACAAGCAGCAGGCGCAGTTTGGCCGTCTCCGGCTCTTCCGGGTGCTGTACCAGGAAGATATGCCCCAGTTGCAACCCCTCCGGCGACTCCGCCATCCAGCAGTGCTCGCGTTCGGGGTTGAAGTTCGCCAGAAAATCCGCGGCAATCCGGGCCACCAGCATCTCAAAGTCGCTGTTCCAGCCATACTCCCGTGCGTAGGCCACAGCCTGCCGGTGAATCACCCATCCCATGTCGCCCGTACGGTGAGGCCGCAATATAAATGCCGGTTTCTCGTCTGCCATACCAGCAGCCTAGCGCAGCCGGGCCGCCCAAACCGCTAAAATAGAGAGACCTATGTTGGATTTGGCATTTGTCCGGGCGAACCTGGATCTGGTGAAAGCAAAGCTGCGTTTGCGCGGCATGGACCCCGAAGCTGCTCTTGGTGATTTCACGGTTCTCGACGCCGAGCGTCGCACCGCCATCACCGAGGCCGAGAACCTGAAGGCCGAGCGCAACAAGCTCTCCGCTGAAGTCGGCAACATCAAGCGCTCCGGCGGCAATGCAGACGCCATCATGGAACAGGTGCGCGGTCTGAAAGAGCGCGGAGAAGCGCTCGAAGCCAAGGCCACCGAGCTCGACGCCAAGCTGCAGGCCACCCTGCAGGCCATTCCCAATCTGCCGCAGGACAGCGTTCCCGCAGGCACGGACGAGCACGGCAACCAGCTCGAAAAGACCTGGGGCGACAAGCCAAGCTTCGACTTCGAGCCCAAGCCCCACTGGGAGATCGCCGAAGCGCTCGGCATCGTCGACTTCGAACGCGCCGCCAAAATCTCCGGCGCTCGCATGGTCGTGCACTTCGGCCAGGGAGCGCGCCTCGAACGCGCCCTCGCCGCCTTCATGCTCGACCTGCACACCCGCGAGCACGGCTACATGGAGGTCCTTCCTCCGTTCATGGTCAACAGCCGTTCGCTCTTCGGCACCGGCCAACTACCCAAGTTCGCCGAAGACCTCTTCCACTGCGACGACAGCGGCCCTTTCGACGGCGAGCTGAAGGACGGCGACCACTGGCTCATCCCCACCGCCGAGGTCCCGGTCACCAATCTCTTTGCCGGCGAAACGCTGGACGCCACGCAGTTGCCCATCAGCTACTGCGCCTACACACCCTGCTTCCGCGCCGAAGCCGGATCGCACGGCCGCGACGTCCGCGGCATGATCCGCCAGCACCAGTTCCAGAAGGTGGAGCTGGTGAAGTTCGTCGCGCCGGAGACCAGCAACGACGAGCACGAAAAGCTCACCCGCCACGCCGAAACCGTGCTGGAAAAGCTGGGCCTGCCCTACCGCCGCATGCTGCTCTGCACCGGCGACATGGGCTTCAGCTCGGCCAAAACCTACGACCTCGAAGTCTGGCTGCCCGGCCAGCAGACCTACCGTGAGATCAGCTCCTGCTCCAACTTTGAGGGCTTCCAGGCGCGTCGCGCGGGCATCCGCTACCGCCCGGCGGGAGGCAAGAAGAGTGAGCTGCTGCACACGCTCAATGGCAGCGGCCTGGCCGTTGGGCGCACCTATCTCGCAATTCTTGAGAACTACCAGCAGGCCGACGGTACTGTGCGTGTACCGGATGCGCTGGTGCCGTACATGCATGGCGACACCGTCATCGGAAAGCAGGCCCGCTAATGAAGCTCTTGAAGAACTACATCTTCTGGACCTATGAACGGGGCAGCCTGCACTACGACATCATGGTCACGCTCATCCTGCTGTTCCTGTTCATCTCGCCGCATTACATTGACTTCAAGGCCCATCCGCAGGACACCCCACTGCAGCCCGCGCAGACCCTGGTGCAGGAAGATGGCCACGGCGGCTATCTCTACACCCTGCGCGCACAGGATGTTCGCCAGGCAACGGGCGACCTGAACAGCGACCTGCTCTACGCCGTGGTGCAATACGCCGGCCCGGTGACCATGGACAAGAGCGAAGAGATGAAGGACGCTCACGGCAAGGTGACTGGTTACAAGGTCTGGGTTCACCGTCCGTAAGTTGACCTTTACCGTTGGTTTGCATCCAACCAGTGTGAGGATTTTGTAGAGCCTATGCGTTTTGGATTGATCAAGTTCACCGCGGCCGCAGCCTTCATGCTGACCGCTATTTCCATCAAACCGGCTGCTGCGCAGACACAGGAACTCCAGAAAGTCGTCCAGCAGTTGGACGCCGCTGCCGCGAAGTTCCAGTCCGCCACAGCCGACCTGCGCTGGGACACTTACGAGCGCGTCGTCCGTGAGACCACCATACAGACTGGCATTATCTTCTTTCAGAAGAAGGGAGCGGCGACCGACATGGGCGCCGTCATCCAGAAGCCGGCCAAGAAGGTGGTTGCTTATTCAGGCGGACAGTTGAAGCTCTACCAGCCGAGCATTGACGAACTCACGCTGCTTTCCGCGGGGAAGAACCAGTCTCAGTATGAAAGCTTCCTGACTCTGGGTTTTGGTGGCAGCGGCACAGAGATGGAGAAGCAGTGGACCATCACACCGCAAGGCACGGAAACGATTGACGGTGTCCAGACAACGAAGCTGGATCTTGTACCGAAACAGGAGAGTGTGAAAAATACCTTCACGCATGTCATCATCTGGACCGATCCGGTGCGCGGCGTTTCCTTGAAGCAGCAGTTCTTTACCCCCTCCGGCGACCAGAAGATCTGCTTCTACACCAACATCAAGGTGAACGGGAAGGTCGACACCAAGGCCTTCGAGATCAAGACCACGAGCAAAACCTCGGTCAAGCGCCCCTAGCGCTGATAAATCGTTTTCGTAGCCTCGGTTTAGGTGCTTCCGAAAATTCACCCTAACCGCGCTTACGCAAACCATCCACCGAGTAGCGATCCTGCTCAACCAGCCACAACATAAAAAAGAAAACGGCGCTGTAGACCAACTGGGTCCCGGCGCCGTTCCAGTTTTGGATCGATGTTGTGCCGAAGGTCAGCGCAATCATCAGCAGCGATCCCGCCACCAGCGCAAGTCGTGTGAACAGTCCCAGGATCAGCAGCAGCCCCACGCTGCCCTCAATCACCGGAATGCAGTAGCCAAAGGCCAGGATCATGCCATGCGGCAGGGGAGACTTCTCCATCCCCTGCGCCATGCCCGTGGCAAAGGCTCCTACGCCCGTAAGGATGCGGAAGAAGCCATGGCCAAAGATGTTAACGCCCAGGGCCAATCGCATTAGCCCATACGCCACCGCGCGATGATCACGAAACATGGCATTCCTCCATAAACACAATCCTGTCATCTCGACCGGAGCGGAGAGATCTGCATTTAAACCTGCGAACAGGCCAGAGGACTCAGATAGTAGTTGCTGATGTTGGTCACAATTTCCGGATCCGTGTAGCCAGGCTTATGTGACAGCTCCTTCCACGCCGGGTCCGAACCAAACTTCGACCAGTTCGCACTCAGCGTCGGCAGGTCAGGGAAGGTGAGCATGTACGTCAGGTTCGGCAGCAGCGGGCCGCTGATGGCGCTCCCAAAGAAGACCGGCGCCAGCCCCGCCTTCACAAAAATGCCAATCTCAGCCGTATTGAACATCTCCACCTTCTTCAGGTGTGCCGCATACGACGCGCTCTCATAAATACGGAGTTGGAAGATGCGCTTCTCCGGCTTCGGAGGTGTCAGCTTCGGCCATCCCGTAAAGGCGGAGAAGATCGTGCTCTCCACGCGGAGAAACGCAGGCGCGGCCGCCGGAGCATCCCAGAACCCAGCCGCTGCCTTCAGGAACTCGGCATCCTGCGATAGCTTCTGGTTCACGCTCAGCAACGCCTCAGCAGACTTCGATGGCAGCAGCAGGTAGTAGGTCGGCATCTCCGGCCCAACATCCACCTTGAACGCCCCTACCGGAGAAATGCCCATGTGATTCAGCGCCGGAATCATCGCCTGCGCGAAGAAGTTCTCCGTCAGCTTCGGCCCTGCGCCATTGCGCAGCGAAAATCTGCGCAGCTCGTAAAACTCCTGCCCTGCCTGCTTTTCCTGCACCTGTGCTTCCACTGGCAACACTGTGGCTGCAACCGCGCCAGCCGCTGCGGAACGAATAAACTCACGCCGTTTCATGCCTACCCTTATACACAAACAAAAATGCCCCGGTCATCACCGGGGCATTTCGTGTGTTGCGGAGGCAGCTTATGCCTTCACAACAGCTCCGTCCTTCACTTCGACCGGATCCAGGAACGGCATGGACTTGCGCAGCTCCTTGCCCACCTTCTCCAGCTGGTGCTCGTTGTCGGCTCCACGGAACTTGGCAAAGCCCTTGCGGCCGGTCTCATTCTCTTCAATGAACTCCTTGGCGAACTTGCCGGACTGGATGTCCTTCAGTACCTCGCGCATGGCGTCCTTCACAGCCGGGGTCACAATGCGCGGTCCGGTCACGTAGTCGCCCCACTCGGCGGTGTCCGAGATGGAATAGCGCATGTACTCCAGGCCGCCACGGTACATCAGGTCGACGATCAGCTTCAGCTCGTGCAGCACCTCGAAGTACGCCAGCTCGGGCTGGTAGCCAGCCTCAACCAGGGTCTCAAAGCCGGCCTTCACCAGGGCAGCAGTGCCGCCGCACAGAACAGCCTGCTCTCCGAACAGATCAGTCTCGGTCTCTTCGGTGAAGGTAGTCTCAAGAACGCCGCCACGGGTGCAGCCAATGCCCTTGGCATAGCTCAGAGCCAGCGCCAGAGCGTTGCCGCTGGCATCCTGCTCCACGGCAACCAGTCCGGGTACGCCGCCGCCTTCGGTGAAGACCTCGCGCACGCGGTGGCCAGGTCCCTTGGGGGCAACGAGGGAAACATCCACGTCCGCCGGGGGATTGATGGTGCGGAAGCGGATGTTGAAGCCGTGGGCAAACATCAGGGTCTTGCCGGCGGTCAGGCCCGGCTCGATCTCCTTGTATACCTTGGCAGCCGTCTGGTCCGGAACCAGCAGCATGATCACATCGGCCCACTTGGCGGCGTCAGCAACTGAGAGGACCTCGAGACCGGCGTTCTTCGCCTTGGCTTCGTTGGCCGAACCGGGGCGCAGGCCGACCTTCACGTCTACGCCGGAGTCCTTCAGGTTCAGCGCGTGAGCGTGGCCCTGCGAGCCGTAGCCGATGATGGCGACTTTCTTCGCCTGGATAAGAGAGAGGTCTGCGTCGTGATCGTGATATGCCTTTGCCATTCTTCTTCCTTTTCGGTGGTTACTTAGAATTCTATTGGTTTTCGAGGATTGTCATCCTGAGCGCAGGGTAAGGACCTGCTTTTGTTTCTCTTCCCCTAACCCGGTTTGCGAGGGTGGGCGGGTAGGCTATGTCTCGTCTTCCTCAAACTGGTTCGGCAGGTCATCCTCTTCCGGCCGGTCAGGATACGCGACCGCTTGCTCCGCCGCTGACTTGGTTCCCAGCGCCTTCAGCACCTTGCTGGTGTGCTGTCCGCGGCGCATGGCCATGCGGCCTGTACGGGAGACCTCCAGCACCTCATAGTTTGACTCAAGCAGGACCTGCAAAAGCCCCTCAATCTTCGAAGCCGATCCAGTCATCTCCAGCATGATGGACTCCGGCGCCAGGTCCACTACGCGAGCGCGGAAGACATTGGCCAGCTCAAAGATCTGCGTGCGCGAGTGCAACCCGTGCGGAGCGTGTGGGCCGGCAGCCACCTTGATCAGGCAAAGTTCGCGGATCACGGCTTCGCTGCGGCCGACCTCGTCCACATCGCGCGTGACTTCCAGCTTGTACAGCGAGGCACGGATACGGTGCGCCGCGTTCTCCGGAGCCTCCGCGACGATCGTCATGCGAGAGACGCCCTCCCGCTCGCTCTCACCCACGGTGAGCGATACGATGTTGACCGAGAGGCGGCGGAAGAGGGAAGCGACGCGCGTCAGTGAGCCGGGTTTGTCATCTACGAGTGCAATAAAGGTGTGCAGCATTGGGTCTTCTTTCTATGCTTTACTTCGTTGCGGTGTAGGGAGCATCGGTGTCCCACAGTTCAATATCCTTGCCATCAGCCCGGTGCAGCAAACCCTTGTCCCACACCTTGCCCGGCAGCTTCGACATCGTGTAATCCGCCGCGCCGTGATAGCTGCCGCCGCAGGGCGGAGCTCCAGGCGCATACTTCTCCGTCGCGCATTTCTTCCCGCGATAGATGGACGTACGAAGATCATTGCCAGCCGGAGTCTTGATCTTCAACGTCTCCAGCGAACCACTCCGCGCCGCGTCCCGCAGTTGCCATACCGTCGCAATCAGCTCATCGTCGGTTGCATCTTCCTTGGCGATCAGCGTGAAGGTCGACGTATCCGGGTTGAAGTGCAGCACCGTAAAAGCAGCCGGAGCCACCGACGGACGAGCCGGATACGTCACCACAGGCTTTACTGACTCCTTCGTCGGAGGCACTGGGGCAGGCGCGGAGTTACATCCGGCCAGCCCCAGCGCGATGCCGAGCGTAAAGGTGGTCGCAAACGTCGCGCGGATCATTAATCCTCCGCCGTCTCAATCAACGGGTTCGGACGGCGCACCATCTCATGCAACGCGCTTCCTGGGGCGATCATCGGGTACACGCCATCTTCCTTCTCCACCGAGAAGTTGATCAGGAACGGCATATCGCCCGTACGCGCCTTGGTCACCGTCGGTGTTACCTCTGCGCGCTTTGAGACGTTTGCTGCGGGAATACCATGCGCCCCCGCCAGCATCACGAAGTCCGGCGACAGGATCGGCGAGCATGAATAGTTCTTGTCATAGAACGCCTCCTGCCACTGACGCACCATGCCCAGGAAGCCGTTGTTGATCACCGCGATGTTGATGTGCAGCCCCTCCTGCATAATCGTCGACAGTTCCGATGCCGTCATCTGGAAGCCGCCATCGCCGGCAATCACCCAGACATCCTTCTCCGGGCATGCCATCTTGGCTCCGATCGCTGCCGGCAGCGCAAAACCCATCGTCCCCAGGCCACCGCTGGTCACCAGCGTACGCGGAGCGTTGTGGCGGAAGTACTGCGCCTCCCACATCTGGTGCTGGCCCACATCGGTGACGATGATCGTCTCCTTCTCGCGGCCGGCCGCCACCGCCTCGCGCCAGATGTCATGAATGACATGTGCGGCGTACAGGTGACCGTTGTCCGGAAGATTGATAATGTCGCGCACGGCGGCATCACCCTTCATCGCGGTGATCTGCTTCAACCAGCCTGCATCGCTGGAGGCGGGCAGCATGGGAAGAAGGGTCTTCAACACCTCACGCAGGTCGCCGATCAGGGCAACGTCCACCTTTACGTTCTTGTTGATCTCAGAAGGATCGATCTCAATGTGGATCTTCTTCGCATTCTGCGCATACGAAGCCAGGTTGCCGGTCACGCGATCGTCAAAGCGCATGCCGAAGGCCAGCAGAAGGTCAGCCTCCTGGATGGCATGGTTGACCCACGATTCGCCGTGCATGCCCATCATGCCCAGGCTCAGCGGATGCGAGGCAGGGAAGCTGCCCAGGCCCAGCAGAGTGCTGGCAACGGGGATATGCATGCGCTCGGCAAAAGCGATCACCTCAGCCTCAGCGCCTGACTGATTGATGCCATGGCCCGCAAGAATCACCGGCTTCTTCGCAGCCTTGATCAACTCCACCGCCTGCAGAATCGCGCTCGACTCCGCGCGCAGCATCGGGTGCGGACGTGCCGGGGCAGGCGCGGCTTCATCAAAGTTGAAGATCGCGGTGGCCTGCTGCGCGTCCTTGGTGATGTCGACCAGTACCGGGCCGGGGCGGCCGCTCTTCGCAATCTGGAAAGCAAGGCGAACCGTGGAAGCAATGTCCTCAGCGCGCGTCACCAGGAAGTTGTGCTTCGTAATCGGCAGCGTGATGCCGGTGATGTCCACTTCCTGGAAGGCATCGGAGCCAAGCACCTTGCTAGAAACCTGTCCTGTGATCGCAACCATCGGAATCGAGTCCAGCATGGCTGTGGCAAGGCCGGTCACAAGGTTGGTCGCACCAGGGCCGCTGGTGGCCATACAAACGCCCACCTTACCGCTGGCACGCGCGTATCCATCGGCCATGTGCGATGCGCCCTGTTCATGGCGCACCAGCACATGGTGAATGGGGAACTTGCGCAACGCATCATAGATCGGAAGAATGGCTCCGCCCGGATAGCCGAAGACCGTCTCGACACCCTCGCCTACCAGGGTGGCCCAAAGAATCTCGGAGCCCGTGAGCGTGGTGTTACGGATGGCATCGATGGTGTCGGTCATATATTCCTCCTACTGAAATAGTTAGTTACTTCAAATGTCGAAACGCTGCTTTGCTTCTTCCTCTGTCAAATACTGCCAAAGGGCTGGGCCGCCGCCGTGCATTTCGCTGTTTGGAAAAGATCTCTGCAATAAGAGGCCATCTACTTTGCTACGGTAGAGCGTTGTCCAACCCCCATCGGTCGTAGCAATCTTTTCCAAACCATCTAGATTCACGACGTCACAGCTCCTAAACTCGCGCTGCTCACCGTATTCGCATACTTCGCAAACACGCCGCGCTTATACCGCGCTTCCTTCGGCTTGAACTCCTTCAACCGCTTCGCCAGCTCTTCTTCACTGATCTCCAGCGTCAGCTTGCGGTTCGGAATGTCGAAGGTAATCAGATCGCCCTCACGCACAGCGGCAATCGGTCCACCCTCCTGCGCCTCAGGAGCGACGTGGCCCGCCATCAACCCGCGTGTTGCTCCAGAGAAGCGTCCATCGGTCAGCAGGGCAACGGTCTCTGAAAGCTCGGGGATACCCTTGATCGCCGCCGTCACCGCCAGCATCTCACGCATACCCGGTCCGCCCTTTGGACCCTCATAGCGAATCACGCACACATCGTTCGGCTTGATCTGTCCAGCCTCTACCGCTGCAAAGCATAGGTCTTCCGAATCAAACACACGCGCCGGTCCCTGGTGATAGATGCGCTCGTGTCCAGCCACCTTGATCACGCAGCCATCCGGAGCAAGGTTGCCCTTCAGGATCACCAGCCCGCCCGTCTTCTTCAGCGGAGCCTCCACCGGATAGATCACCGGCTGTCCCGGCGTCTCCACCGCATCCTTCGCCTCATCCGCCAGCGTCTTGCCCGTCACGGTGATGGTGTCACCCTTGATCAGCCCCGCATCCAGCAGGCGCTTGGCCAGCAGACGCGATCCACCGGCCTCCTGATAATCCTTCGCCGCATACTTGCCGCCCGGGCTCATGTCGCAGATGTGCGGCGTGTGCTCGCTGATGCGGTCGAAGTCTTCCATCGACAGCGGAATCTTCAGCTCATGCGCAATCGCAATCAGGTGCAGCACCGCGTTCGTCGATCCACCCGAAGCCGCCACCGCCGCAATCGCATCTTCAATCGACTGCTTGGTCAAAATCTGCGACGGCTTGATGCCAGCCTCCGCCAGCTTCATCATCAGCTTGCCCGCCTCGCGCGAAGCATGTGCTTTCTCGGCAGACATGGCAGGAACGCCCGTCAGCTGAATCGGCGAGATACCAAGAAACTCACCCGCCATCGCCATCGTGTTCGCCGTAAACTGTCCACCGCACGCACCCGGTCCAGGGCAGGCCGCCGCTTCCACGGCTTCCAGCTGATCGTCGTTGATCTTGCCGGCGGCGTGCGAGCCGATCGCCTCGAAGACCTGCAGGATTGTGATCTCCTTGGTGGAGCCATCTGCCTGCGGCAGCTTGCCGGGCATAATCGAGCCGCCATACAGCATCATCCCCGGAATATCGAGCCGCGCCAGCGCCATAATGGCCGCAGGCATGTTCTTATCGCAGCCGGCAATGCAAACCAACCCGTCAAAGCTGTTGCCGCGCGCCACCAACTCAATCGAATCGGCAATCACCTCTCGCGAGATCAGCGAAGCCTTCATGCCCTCGGTGCCCATGGTGATGCCGTCCGAGATCGTGACGGTGTTGAACTCCATCGGCGTGCCGCCCGCCTCACGAATGCCCTGCTTCACGGCCTCGGCCACCTGGCGCAGGTGAAAGTTGCACGGCCCAATCTCCGTCCACGTATTGGCAATGCCGATGATGGGCTTATGCAGGTCTTCTTTGCTGAAGCCAACGCCGCGCAGATAGCTGCGCGCCGCAGCACGGTTCGGACCTTCGGTCAACGCGATAGAGTTCGTTTTTGCGGGGCTAAGTTTCTCGCTCACAGTCTTCCTTCTTGCTTACGCGGTTACGGTCTTCGGTGCCGACCAGAATTCGTTGTTATGCTTTGCTTCAAACTTGTCCAGCTCCGCCACATGGCGCAGCGTCAGGCCAATATCATCCAGCCCATTCAGCAGGCAGTACTTGCGGAAGGGATCAATCTCAAAGCTCGCCTTGAAGCCCTGCGCATCGGTCACCGTCTGCGCTTCCAGGTCGACCGTAATCTCATAGCCCGCAATCTTCGCGCGCTCCATCAGCGTCGCCACCTCGGCCTCCGTCAAACGAGCCAGCACAATGCCGTTCTTGCCCGCGTTCGAGAAGAAGATGTCCGCAAACGTCGGCGCGATGACCACGCGGAAGCCATAATCCGCCAGCGCCCACGCCGCATGTTCGCGCGATGACCCGCAGCCGAAGTTCTTGTCTGCCAGCAGAATCTGCGCGCCCTTGTACTGCGGAGCGTTCATCACAAACTCTGGGTTCGGCGAAACATCATCCGCAACATCCTGGTTATAGCGCCAGTCAAAGAACAGAAACTCGCCATACCCCGTGCGCTCAATGCGCTTCAAAAACTGCTTCGGAATAATCTGGTCTGTATCCACATTCGCGCGATCCAGCGGCACGGCAACGGAAGTAATTTTGTTGATGGGCTGCATGAGTTACTTGCCTCCGTTCCAGGTACGAATATCGGTGAAATGTCCAGTGATAGCGGCGGCAGCAGCCATCTGCGGCGAGACCAGATGCGTCCGTCCACCACGGCCCTGGCGACCCTCAAAGTTACGGTTGCTGGTCGAGGCACAACGCTCGCCCGGCGACAAAATATCCGGATTCATGCCCAGGCACATGCTGCATCCCGGCTCACGCCACTCAAAGCCAGCGGCCTTGAAGATCGTGTCCAGACCTTCTTCCTCAGCCTGGCGCTTCACCGCCTGTGATCCCGGAACCACCATCGCCGAGACCGTCTTGGCTACATGACGTCCCTTCACAATTTCCGCAGCAGCGCGCAGGTCTTCAATGCGTCCGTTCGTGCACGATCCCAGGAAGACGCGATCAATCGCAATCTCTTCCATCGGCGTTCCCGCCGTCAGACCCATGTACTCCAGCGCGCGCTCATAACCCTTGCGATCAATCTCGTTGGTCGCGTCCTCAGGCGAGGGAACTCGCGACGCAATGCTGGTCACCATGCCAGGCGAAGTACCCCAGCTCACCGTCGGCGTAATGTCAGCGGCGTTGATGTGCAGCTCGCGGTCGAAGGTCGCGCTTTCGTCGGTGGGCAGAGTCTTCCATTCGGCCACGGCTTTGTCCCACTCCGCACCCTTCGGCGAGAAGCGGCGGCCCATCAGGTACGCAAACGTCGTCTCATCCGGAGCGATCATGCCGGCGCGTGCGCCCGCCTCAATGCTCATGTTGCAGATCGTCATGCGACCTTCCATCGAAAGCGCACGAATCGCCGAACCCGCATACTCCACCGCATAGCCGGTCGCGCCATCGGTGCCGATCAAGCCAATGATGTGCAGAATAATGTCCTTCGCAGTCACGCCATACGGCAGCTCGCCATCCACGGTAATGCGGAAGGTCTTCGGCTTCGGCTGCGACAGCGTCTGAGTGGCCATCACATGCTCCACTTCGCTGGTGCCAATGCCAAACGCCAGCGCACCAAACGCACCATGCGTACTCGTGTGCGAGTCGCCACACACAATCGTCATGCCCGGCTTGGTCGCACCCAGCTCCGGCCCAATCATGTGCACAATGCCCTGCGAAGCGTCCTGCACATCGAAGAACTCGATGCCGAACTCCTTGCAGTTCTTGCGCAGCGCATTCACCTGCGCGGCGCTGGTCTGGTCCAGGATGTTCAAACGGTCCGCGGCCGAGGTCGTCGGCACATTGTGGTCCACAGTGGCAATATGGCGGTCCGGACGGCGCAGCTTGCGACCAGCCAGGCGAAGACCATCAAAGGCCTGTGGCGAGGTGACCTCGTGGACCAGCTGAAGGTCGATATAGATCAGAGCCGGCTCGCCCGCTGGTTCCGCGACGAGGTGGTTCTGCCAGACTTTTTCAAACATCGTTTGCGGCATTGCAATTCCCTCAAAAAGCAGATCCCTTACGGGATGACAAACAAGAAACTAAAGTTGGATGGCGTCCAGTACGGCCTTGCCCATCTCGCCGGTCGAAACCTTCTTCTGTCCCGCAATATCGCCACGCGCGATATCCGCGGTGCGATAGCCAGCAGCCAGCACCTCGGCCACGGCCACTTCCACCGCCTTGGCTTCCTTCTCCAGCCCAGCCGAGTGACGCAGCACCATCGCCGCCGTCAGAATCGCTCCAATCGGATTCGCGATCCCCTTGCCCGCAATATCAGGCGCCGACCCATGCACCGGCTCATACAGGTTCACCTTGCCGCCCAGCGTTGCCGAAGGCAGCATGCCCAGCGATCCCGTGATCACACCGGCCTCGTCCGACAGAATGTCGCCAAACAGGTTCTCCGTCAGCACCACGTCAAAATCCTTCGGACGGTTCATCAAATGAATCGCCATCGAATCCACCAGCTGATGCTCCAGCGTCACATCGGGGAAGTCCTTCGCCACCTGGTCCACCACATAGCGCCACAGTTGCGAGACCTCCAGCACGTTCGCCTTGTCGACGCTCGTCACCTTCTTCTTGCGTCCCTGCGCCAGCTTGAAGGCAATGCGCGCCACGCGCTCCACCTCGGCTTCCGAATACACCATGGTGTTGTGCGCCAGCTTCTCTTCACGGTTCCACCAGCGCGGCTCGCCAAAGTACAACCCGCCCAGCAGCTCGCGGACAAACATAATGTCCACGCCCTCGGTAATCTCCGGGCGCAGCGCCGAGTTATCCGCCAGCGGCTTGTACGCCACCGAAGGCCTCAGGTTGGCAAAACCGCCCAGCACGGAGCGGATCTTCAGCAGCCCAGCCTCGGGGCGCTGGCTCGGCGGAAACGAGTTGAACTTGTTGTGGCCTACAGCACCCAGCAGGGCAGCATCGGCAGCCAGCGTGCCATCAATGGTCGCCTGAGGCAGCGGAGTCCCCTCGGCATCAATCGCCACCCCACCAATCAGCAAGTCGGTGTAGGTAAAGCTATGCCCCCCATGCTTCGCCACCGCGTTCAGTACGTTCAGAGCTTCGTTCGTAACTTCCGGGCCAATCCCATCACCGGCCAATACTGCAATCTTGAGATTCATTCGTTCCTTATCAAAGGGCCTTTAGCCAAAAATGGAAGACTGCGATGTAGAGAGCTGAATAAACAAAAAACGATGTTGCCAAACTGTTACGAATCTTCTTGTTGGGCGTGATCCACATATAGACACCCCCAACAACTGCGGGGATCCCGAAGATCACGCGCAACGCCGTCATACCAGCGGCGCCGTCTCCGCCTCAATCAAGCCAACAATATCCTGGTCATAGATCGATTTCTTCCGGTCAGCCAGCGCCGTGAAGCGGTGATAGACCTCATCCAGTTGTTCACGGTTGAAGTTGTAGCCCAGTTCCTTCAGCTTTTGCTCCAGCCCGCGACGGCCGCTGTGCTTGCCCAGCACAATCGTATTGGCTACTACGCCAAAGTGTCCCGGCGTCATAATCTCGTAGGTCAGCGGATTGGCCAGCACACCATGCTGGTGAATGCCGCTGGCATGCGCAAACGCGTTCTTGCCCACAATCGCCTTGTTAGGCGAGGGAGTAAAGCTGATGATCTTGTCCAGCATCGCGCTGGTCGCGCCAATCTGCTTCAGGTCCAGCCCGTGGGAGTAGGGATACTGGTCTTTCCGGACCGTCAGGATCGCCGCAACCTCTTCCAGCGAAGCATTGCCCGCGCGCTCTCCAATGCCGTGCATGGAGACCTCCACCTGCCGCGCTCCGCCCAACAATCCATTCAGCGTGTTGATCGTCGCCAGTCCCAGGTCGTCATGGCAGTGCGTGGAGAAGATCGCCTGCGCCGCATTCGGAACCCGCGAGCGCACCGTCTCAAACATCGCCTGGTACTCCGCCGGGGTGGAGTAGCCCACCGTATCCGGCAGGTTGATCGTTGTCGCTCCCGCCTGGATGGCGACCTCCGTCAGCTTGCACAGGAAGTCGATATCCGACCGCGTCGCATCTTCGGCGGAAAACTCCACGTCCTCGCAGTGGCTCTTGGCCAGGGCAACCATCTCGCCCGCCTGGTCCAGCGCCTGCTGGCGGCTGATGCGCAGCTTCACCTCCAGGTGAAGATCGCTCGACGCAATAAAGGTATGAATGCGGTTCTTCGCCGCCGGAGCCACGGCTTTCGCCACAGCCTCAATGTCTTCGCGCTTGCAGCGCGCCAGCCCGGCAATGCGCGGAGCCTTGCCGTCGCGTCCGACCTCACGCGCAATCGAGTGCACCGACTCGAAATCGCCGTCCGAGGCGATCGGGAAACCCGCCTCGATAATGTCCACGCCCAGCAGGGCTAGTTGATGCGCAAACCGCAGCTTCTCGTCGTGATGCATCGTGCAACCGGGCGACTGCTCGCCGTCACGAAGCGTTGTGTCGAAAAAGATAACTCGGTCGTTGGTCGACATACTTGGCCTTATACCTCTGCTTCCGGTTATGATAAACCCCACTTATCGGGCCCGTCTGGCCGATTAGCACTTCTAATACCCTGATAAGCGAGCCGTCCGTGGACCTGTTTCAGATGGAAACCTTCCTCGCCGTTGCTGAGGAAAAAAGCTTCTCCCGCGCCGCGCTGCGCCTGCACCGTACCCAGCCGGCTATCAGCCAGGTCATCGGAAAGCTGGAGACCGAGTTGGGGGAGTCACTCTTCGAGCGCCAGACCGGCAGCCTGACGGACGCCGGAGAGGTCCTGCGCGAGTACGCCATCAAGCTCGTAAACCTGCGCGACGAGGCCGGCTCCGCCCTGAAGGATCTGCGCTCACTCCACCGTGGCCGGCTTCTGCTGGCGGCCAACGAGTACACCTGCCTGTGTCTGCTGCCGCTCATCCACGAATACACCCGCCGCCATCCACAGGTAAAGGTAGAGGTCCAGCGTTCGCTCGCCAGCCGCATCGGCGACGATGTCCTGGCCAACTCGGTCGAACTCGGCGTGCTCAGCTTCCAGCCGTCTGACCCGCAACTCCGCTCCGTCGTCATTTTTCGCGACGAGCTGGCCTGCGTCGTCAGCCCCAACCACCCCCTGGCCAAAGCTGGCACGGCCAGCGTCAAAGAACTGGGCCGCGAGCGCTTTGTCGCCCACAATATCGCCTCTCCACAGCGCCAGCGTGTCTTCCAGACCTTCGCCCAGCACCGTACCAAGCTGCCCATCTGGGTGGAACTGCCCTCGCTGGACGCCATCAAGCGCTTTGTCGCCATGGGGAACGGCGTCGCGCTTTCTCCCAAGCTCACCGTTGCCGCGGAGCTCCGTTCCGGCTCCCTGGTCGAGATCAAGGCCCGCGAGCTGAACTTCGAGCGCAAGCTCCGCGTGGTCTACCGCAAGCAGACCGCTCTGTCGCATACCGCACGCGCCTTCCTCAAAATTGCCGAGGAGTATGCCATCCACCACGGCGATCCCTATTACTTCCAGGCCGAGCGCGTGACACGCACCGGAAATTAATTCCTCCAGGCGAGACAATTCTTCCTCCTGGAACGTTTCCTCAGTGGGTGCGCCCGCAAAGGTCGGCGCGCCGATGCAGGGCAGAGGTGAACCACCATGAACCTGAAACGATTTGCACTGCGGGCAGCCATCCTGGCTGCCTGTACTTTCGGTCTGGCAACACTCAGCGCTCACGCGCAGGGAATGGGCGGCGGCATGGGACAGATGTCCCCGGCGGAACGCAGCGCCCGGCAGCTCGACATGATGAAGACCCGGCTCAACCTGACCGACGATCAGACCGCCAAGGTCAAGGACCTGATCGCTGACCGCGACAAGAAGTCCGCCGATCTCCGCGCCAGCGGTGGCGACATGGAAACCATGCGTCCCAAGATGATGGAGATTCAAAAGGACTTCTCCGACAAGGTCAAAGCCATTCTGACCGACGACCAGAAGAAGACCTACGACGAAATGCAGTCGCAGATGCGCGGCGGCGGACGTCCCGCTCCCCCTCCGCAATAAAGGTGCTTTTGGGATTCCGGGTGACCCACCCATGCGCGTTCTTTTGCGCATGGGTGGGATCTCCCCTACTTACGCGTATCGCTTCTGATGCCACTCCCAGGCGGACGCGATGATCTGGTCCAGCTCCGGGAAATTCGGCTTCCAGCCAAGCTCGTTCTTGATCTTTTCCGAACTGGCAACCAGCACCGCCGGGTCGCCGGCGCGGCGCGGCTCTTCAATCACCGAAATCGGCTTGCCGGTGATCTTCCTTGCAGAATCAATCACCTGGCGCACAGTGAAACCTTCGCCACTGCCAATGTTGAAGATGTGGTGTCCTGGTTCTTCCAGCGCCTTCAGCGCCAGCACGTGGGCATCGGCCAGGTCCTGCACGTGGATATAGTCACGGACGCAGGTCCCGTCGACCGTGTCGTAATCCTGACCAAAAATTTTGATCGATTCCCGGCGGCCTAGCGCGACGTCCAGAATCAGCGGAATCAGGTGCGACTCGGGTTCATGAGCCTCGCCATAGCCTTCAATCGCTCCGGCAACATTGAAGTAACGGAGCGCGGCGTACCGCAGACCGTGGATCTCGCTCATCCAGCGCATCATTGTCTCGGACAGGAGCTTGGACTCTCCATAGGCGTTGGTCGGCTGCAGTTTTGCGGTTTCCAGAATCGGCGTTGACTCCGGCTCGCCGTAGCAGGCGGCCGTGGAACTGAAGACCAGCTTGTTCTGACCGGTCGCCAACATAGCTTCCAGCAGGCTCAGTGTGCCGCCGGTGTTATTACGAAAGTAAAGTTCCGGCCGCTTCATGCTCTCGCCCGCTTCAATCAGGGCGGCGAAATGAAGAATGGCATCAAACTTGCCTTGCTGGAGTGTGTCCTCCAGCAACGGGCGGTCCTGTAGATCGCCCTGGATGAAGGTCGCCTGCTTGGGGAGTGCACTGGCTTTCGCGTGGCAAAGATTGTCGTAAATAGTGACATTTGCTCCCTGCTGCAGCAGGATGCGCGAGACTGTGCCGCCAATGTAGCCGGCTCCGCCGGTCACCAGAAAATTCATCGAACCAAATTTCAACTTTCTGCAACCAATGTATCAGCGGCGCTCCCCCTGCAAGTCAAACCCGGCGGTCGGACCATGGAACTCTTGCTCGCCGAACGACGTATCGCGGAGGGGCAATCTATCCAGATGTCTGATTTCATGACTTTTTTCGTTGCTTTCGCACAAGGGTTTACGCAAGATAGTGATATTACCCCCCGGCTCGTGGCCGAATCCCCCGAGTTGACCCCTTGCTGTAGCCCGGCCACAACCGACCTAGATGTTAGATCCTTGCCGCGGCATTCTTGTTTTTCCATTGCCTTGGTGAAGCGGTTGCGACCGTTGCAGCAAGAATGCGTTTGTGCGAAGGACGAGGAAAGCGCAGTTCCGAGGACGAGATAAAACATGGCACGACTCACCCAAAACGGACCAACACAAACCGCGCAAGACGGCCAGAAGAAGGAAGTAGCTTTTTCCCACTTCGGTGTCATGCAGACGGGCAAGCAAGGCCGTGGTTCGGTCTTCACCGCTGTGGTCATCAATGTCACCATTCTCGTGATTGCGGCCATTTTGAGCGCCGCCGCGAAGAAAGTCTCTGAACGCCATAAGCTCACCATGCTGACGGCGCCCATTCCCGTGAAGCCGCTTGAGCCCAAGCCAGAGCCGCCCAAGCCGAAGATCCTCCCCAAGCCCCCGGTCATCCCACCGGAGCCCCCCAAGATCAAGATTCCTGAGACCAAGCTGCCGGATGTTCCCAAGCCGCCTGAGATCAAGATGGAAACCCCAAAGCCCGTCGTTCTGCAGCCGGCTCCTCCAAAGCTGGTTCAGCCGCCGCCGGCTCCCGTCAAAGTCAACCTGGGCCATGCTCAGGCCGCCAGTGTCGTCAATAACTCGCCAACCCCCTCGGCCGTAAGCCTTGGAAAGACAGATAATCCCATCGCTCCCATGCAGGGCCCGGCAACCAGCCCGGTCAACCTGGGGCAGCGTGGCATGCAGGGCATGCCTCCGGGCAGCGGCATGGGCCCGGCCTCAACCAAGGTCAACCTCGGCTCCGGTTCACCGAATGGCAAGCTCGGCGGCACGGACAATGCTTCCCGTCCGGTCCAGGGTGTAAAGCTCGGTGTCGCGGGCGGCACCGGTCCTCTGAACTCCACAGGACGCGTTGCCGGTCCTGTGAATCTTGGTCAGACAACGCCTCCACCTATGCCGAAGCCAATGGGCCCGGCGCAGGTGTCGGCAACCACGCCACCCAAGGTGCTGTTCAAGCCCAAGCCGGAGTACACGGAAGAAGCTCGTAAGCTGCACCTGGAAGGCACCGTCTACGTAAAGGTCCGGGTTGCTGCCTCCGGCGCTGTGCAGGTGCTCGGCGTCAGCAGTGGTCTAGGGCATGGTCTTGATGAGGCGGCGGTACGCGTCGTCCAGGGAATGAAGTTCTCCCCTGCCATGTCCAACGGTCAGCCGGTAGAATGGTCGGGCGTGGTCAACGTGGGCTTCCAGATGTTGTAAGGTTTTCAGCGCTTCGCTGTCGATTTGAAGTAATTTGAACGTCATCTACTGAAAGAAAAGCGGCTTCCCCCCGCCTAGGAGTCAGAACCGTATGATTCTTCGTAAATCCTGCATGGCAGGCCTGGCCCTCGCCTCGATCGTCGCCATTTCGACGCCTGCACACGCAATTAAGCTCCTGCCTGGCAAGAAAAAGCAGACGGACGATACCGGCTACACCAAGCCCACCCCAGCCCAGAACCAGCTGATTGATCGCGCTATCGCGCGTGAGGCCGAGGTGATCAAGGTGCTCAAGGAGCGCTCTCCGCTGACTGAGGTCTACATCCAGACCATGAAGCCGGATCCGGAGCTTCTGCAGGTCCCGGAGTCGGACCAGCACTTCCTGGGCCGCATCTCGTTCAGCAAGGTCATTGGTGACACCAGCTACCAGGCCTCCAAGAGCTCCGGCAGCGGCGGCAAGTTCGGCTTCTTCAAGAACTCGCTCGGCTACCTCACCGGCCTGGGCAAGGCTCTGAACCTGGAGTTCAATGAAGCTGGCTTCATGCAGATGCTGCTCGTCGATTCCAAGGACTTCGACCGCGAGCACTACAACTTCTTCTTCGTCCGCAACGACTTCCTGGGTTCGGTTCCGACGACGATCTTCGACGTCCAGCCCGCCAAGGGTGGCTATGGCCGCTTCTTCGGCCGCATCTGGATTGAGCGTCGCGGTGGAAACATCGTTCGCTTCAACGGCAGCTTCAATGGCAGCCAGGCGACCCACAGCGAGTACTACCACTTCGATAGCTGGCGCACCAACGTGCAGCCCGACATCTGGCTTCCGAACTCCTTCTACGTCGAGGAGAGCAATCCGAAGGTTCCGGGCAACATCGTCAAATTCAAGGCCACCGGTCACGTCTGGGGCTACGCCCTGAAGGTGCCCGAAAAGGAAGTCGAGAACACCTCGGTTGAGGTGCAGGGTGCCACCGACGTCTCCAACGAGGCGCAGGACGTCAGCCCCCTCGGCGCGCAGCGTGAGTGGGTGCAGCAGGCCGAGGACAACGTTATCGACCGTCTGACCAAGGCCGGTCTGCTGGCCGCTCCCAGCGAGTTCGATAAGACCCTTGAGGCGCTGGCCAACAACATCCTGGCCTATAACCAGATTCCGCTCTCGCGTCCCATCCGCGTCCGCACGCTGCTCACGGAGCCGCTCGAGTCGCTGGCCATCGGTAACACCGTTCTGCTGAGCAAGAGCCTGATCGACACCACCGCCGTGGTGACCGCCGATGGCGCACAGCAGGCCGGCAACCTGAACGCCATTCTGGCCTTCGGTGTGGCGCACGTTATCCTGGGCCACCGCCTGGATACCAAGTACGCCTTCAGCGACCGCCTGCTCTTTCCGGATACCTCGGCCTTCACCCATATCCCGATGCACCACACGGATAAGGACAACGAGGAAGCCGCCAAGAAGACCGTGGAACTGCTGAATGCCAAGGAACTGCAGGAAGCTTCAGGCTACTTCGGCCTGTACCTCCAGCAGTTGGCCGAGCGCGTCAAGGCTCTGCCTGACCTGAACAAGCCGATGATCGGCGATGGTCTGACCAAGAGCGAAAAGGACACCACCTTCTGGCTGGCTGCCATACAGGCCAAGGGACAGAAGCTGGACGTCAAAGACCTGAAGCAGATGGCAGCCATGCCGCTGGGCAGCTTCCTCAAGTTCGACCCCTGGACTGACCAGGTCATCACTCTGCACGCAGCCCAGGAGCCTATCCTGAATCCGCGCGACAAGATGCCCTTCGAGATCACGCCGGTTTACATGCGGCTCAGCTACTACACCGCCCCTGCGGCTCCTGCTGCAGGAGGCGCTACGGCGGCTCCGCAGCAGGCAGCACCTCCTGCGGCACAGGACGCAGCTCCGGCTGCTGCTCCTCCGGCCGCAGGAACCGCAACCCCTCCCCAAAACTAGTCCATGCTTCACCGTAAGACGGGGCCGCCAAGGCCCCGTCTTATTTTGTGTGAGAAAAGTTTGGTGTTGTATGGCCCCATAAATGCATGTATACGGGTCAGGGAAGGGTTGTGTTAAGTGCTTCGTAAGTCATTCATTTTCTTTGTCTCTCTGGCAGCCGCGCTGCCTGTCGCGCGCGCTCAGTCCGTTTACACCGCAAGCAGGAAGTTCGACCTTCAGGCGGGTGGCGGTTATTCCATCGCAAAATCTGACTATGCGCCCGAGAAATACCGTGGGTTCAACCTCTACTTCGATCTGGATTTCCGTCCTCACTGGGGCATTGAAGGCGTCTTCCACCAGGTCAACCAGCCGAGCCCGGGCAAGATGTATGAGCGCACCTACGAGATAGGTCCGCGCTACACCCGCCAGTACAAGGACGGCCTCTTCCGTCCCTATGTCAAAGCCATGTATGGCCGTGGCGTCTACAACTATCCCAACGACGTCGCCAACCTGGCCTACAACCTGTTTGCCGGCGGCGGTGGCCTTGACGTCCGGGTCCATCCGCGCATCAACGTCCGTGTCTTCGACTACGAGTACCAGCGGTGGCTCAGCTTCCCGCCGAACGGCCTCTCGCCCCAGGTGGTTTCCTTCGGCGTGGCCTACCACTTCGGCTCTGACAGCCGTTTCCCGAAGCACTAAGCAAGAATCCCAGGGTTTGGGCCCTGGGACTCTTGCTCAAGACAACCTGGTATTCTCACCAGGCAGAAAAGCCCCGGCGATGGCCGGGGCTTTTCTGTTGCTGCGGAAGCTGTTTTAGAAGTGGTATGCGAAGCCGACCGCCGGTGTGGAGATGACGGTGTAGCGACGGGTCGCGACGGCATCCAGGCCAAAGTTCGGTGCCTTCAGAACGAAGGCGCGATATTCCAGGCGCAGATCCCAGCTCGGGCTCAGCTCATAGGCCACGCCGCCGCCAAACAGGGCGCCGATGTTGGTGTTCTGCTTCGTGTCCAGGCTGGTGGTGCCGAAGTCGCGGATCGGGCTCATAATGTAGCCGCCTACGCCAACTTCAACAAAGGGGTTGTAGTTCTTGTAATTGCGCGAATACACATACGCGCCGGTAATCTCCTGCTGACGGACGTGCACAGCGGGCCGCGTGAAGCTGGTGCGGTAGTAATCCGTGTACTGCGAGAAGGAGTAGTTCAGCTCCAGGCCGCTGCGCGGGGTTACCAGGTAACGATAGCTGAGCAAACCGCCCATCGTCATGCTGGCATTCAACTGGGAGCCGTTTCCGTTGACCTGGGGCTGCCAGACGCCGATAGCACTCACGCTAATGTCCTGCCGGCTCTCCTGCGCCATCATTGCACTGCCGGCACTCAGCAGCAGTGCACCCAACAACATCCTCTTCATCATGCTTCGGTCAATCCCTTCAAAATCGCGCGGAACTCCACCGCCAGAGTCTGGCCGGCAAAAAGACTGGAGCAATCCACTGCAAACAATTGTACCTGTCCAGATGCCGTCCCCGGTTGGACGATTCTGCACCATCTGCGGTGAGGTATCCTTCGGCAGAAATCTGCCTGCCCCATCCTGGAGACCGCAACCGATGCTCGAACATATGTTTCACCTGCCCCAGACCGTCACTCTGCTCGAGAAAATTCTGCGCCCGGTCATTGTTTATCTGTGTCTTATCGTCTTTCTCCGGCTGTTTGGAAAGCGGGAACTGGCCCAGCTCAACCCCTTTGACCTGGTCGTTCTTCTCTCCCTCTCCAACACCGTGCAGAATGCCATCATCGGCGACGACAACTCGGTCTCCGGCGGCGTCATCGGCGCATTTGCCCTGCTGGCCATCAACTGGTTCATCAGTGTCCTGCTCTTCCGCTCTCCCAAGCTGGACCACGCCCTCCAGGGAGAAGCAACCATCCTCATCCGCCACGGCGAAATCGACCGCAAGGCGATGGAGAAGGAACACCTCACCGACCAGGACCTGCTCACGGTCATGCACAAAGAAGGCTTTGCCTCTCTGGAGTCCGTCGACCTCTGTAGCCTGCAACCCAACGGGACCTTTTACGTCGAGGGCAGAAAGCCCTCCTTCGCAGAACAGACCGCCAGCGATCTGAAGCTCAGCATCGAGTCGCTGCGGAAGGAGATTGCCGCCCTGCGTGCGCAGCTGGAGCAGTCCTAAGACGCGCTCCCGCCGCGCTCCGCGAAAACTGTCCATTCCTCAGGACAGCCGCCGGAACTCTTATCCCTGCGCTTTGTCGATTTTTGCAACAGCTTTCTGGTACCGCTCCGGAGGCTCCGCAAGCCGCGCATCGCGTAAAGCCGCGCGATATCCGCCTGTATAAATGGAGTACATCACGGCCAGCGCGCAGCCTATGCCGAACATAAAGCCGAACAAGAAACCAAAGATCGCGCCCCAGTGGAATTCCATGCGCTGAGTGTACCTGTGGCCAGTCGTTGTTTTGAGAAAGTACAATCGTCGTCTCATTAGGAGCCGCATGTCGACTGTGTCTGAAACAAGCTTTAGTTCACTGTTACGTGAGAACCGGGTCTTCCAGCCTCTGGCGGAGTTTTCTGAGAAGGCCCACATTAAATCGCGCGAACAATACGACGCGATGTACCGCCGCTCAATCGATCAGCCTGAAGAGTTCTGGGCAGACGCCGCACGCGAGCTCGACTGGTTCGAGCCCTGGGACAAGGTCCTGGAATGGAACCTTCCGTGGGCCAAATGGTTTGTCGGCGGCAAGCTGAACCTCTGCTACAACGCTGTCGACCGCCATGCGCTGGGCAGCCGCGCGCAAAAGCCGGCCATCATCTGGGAAGGCGAGCCGGGCGAGGTCCGCACCCTCACCTACACCGATCTTTTGTCCGAAGTGCAGCGCGCCGCCAACATGCTCAAGCACATCGGAGTCCGGAAGGGCGACCGCGTCGCCATCTACATGGGTATGTGCCCGGAGCTGGCCATCGCCCTCCTCGCCTGCGCCCGCATCGGCGCCGTCCACAATGTCATCTTCGGTGGCTTCGCGGCGCACGCTCTGGTCGACCGTATCAACAACTCCGAGTGTTCCGCCGTCATCACGCAGGACGGCAGCTACCGCCGCGGCGCGGAGGTCAAGCTGAAGCCCACCGTGGACGAGGCGCTGAAGCAGTGCCCCTCCGTCAAGTCCGTCCTCGTCTATCGCCGTACCGGCAGCGAGCAGACCATGGTCGATGGCCGCGACTTCTGGTGGCATGAACTGGTCGAGAAGGTCTCGCCCAACTGCCCGGCTGAGCCCATGGACTCCGAAGACCCTCTCTTCATCCTCTACACCTCCGGTACCACCGGCACGCCCAAGGGCCTGGTCCACACCACCGGCGGATACGCTGTGGGGACCTACCTCACCAGCAAGTACGTCTTCGACCTGCAGGAGCACGATGTTTACTTCTGCACGGCCGACATTGGCTGGATCACCGGTCACAGCTACGTGGTCTATGGCCCGCTGCAGAACGGCACTTCCGTCCTGATGTACGAGGGCGCGCCGAACCACCCGCAGCCCGACCGCTTCTGGGAGATCATTGACCGGCACAAGGCCACTATCTTCTACACAGCGCCCACCGCCATCCGCGCCTTCATCAAGTGGGGCGATGAGTGGGTCAAGAAGCATTCCCTGGCCTCACTTCGTCTGCTCGGCACCGTTGGCGAACCCATCAATCCCGAGGCATGGATGTGGTTCCACCGCGAGGTCGGCCATGAGCGCTGCCCCATCGCCGATACCTGGTGGCAGACCGAGACCGGCGCGCATATGATCACGCCCATCCCCGGCGCCATTGCCGCCAAACCCGGTTCGGCGACCGTGCCGTTCTTCGGCATTGACGCGGCCATTGTCACCAAGGAAGGCGAGCCGGTGCCTCCGGGCCACGGCGGCCTGCTGGTTATCCGCAAGCCCTGGCCCTCGATGGCGCGCACCATCTACGGCAACCCGGATCGCTACGTCGCCGGTTACTGGTCTGAAATTCCCGGGGCCTACTTCACCGGCGACGGCGCACGGCGCGACGAGGACGGCTACTTCTGGCTGATGGGCCGCGTTGACGATGTCATCAACGTCAGCGGACACCGCCTTGGCACCGCCGAGATCGAGTCCGCCCTGGTCGCCCACACCGCTGTTGCGGAGGCTGCGGTCGTCGGCCGTCCGGACGACCTGAAGGGGCAGGCTATCGCAGCCTTCGTCACGCTGGAAGAGCACGTCACCCCCACCGAAGATCTGAAGCAGGAGCTTCGCAAGTGGGTGGCCAAGGAGATCGGCGCGCTGGCGCGTCCCGATGACTTGCGCTTCACGCAGACCCTGCCCAAGACCCGTTCCGGCAAAATCATGCGCCGCCTTCTGCGCGAGCTGGCGACCACCGGCGACGTCAAGGGCGACACCACCACCCTCGAAGACTTCGGTGTCATAGCCAAGCTGCGCGAGAACGACGAATAATTCCTGATGGCGGGCAGACACTCTCTGCCCGCCTGCATCCTAGCTTGCAATTCTTTTTCCCGGCGCCTCATGCATCCTGCGTGATGCGCCGATGGTCAGAGTAAGCAAGGAGATCAGGGATGCGTCTGGCAGCGATAGCCTCGGTTTGTCTCACACTCGTGTGCGCCGCCACCATGATGCGCGCCGCGGAACGTGACTCCGAGAACAGCGGCGACCTGGATGTTTCCCCGGCAACTGTTCTTCATCTCCCGGCCCTCTTTCAGGCGCCTACCCTCCACGTTCTACAAGCAGACTTTGCGTACACGGCTCCTTCTGCCCCCTCAGCCGGTCGGTTTGAGCAGTGGACCAGCCGCCTCAGAATGCGCAGCTACCTGCCGCTGTCGCCGTACAACGCTCTTTCTGTCTCTCATCCGGCTTTCGGTCAGATGGGCGAATTGCCCTTGTATGCCGGGGGCATGTTGCGCCGGTTGCCGCAGGCACCGGAAAACTCCTCCATGCAGATACGCAGCATCGCCCGCTCGCTGTATGGGCGCATCAACCTCGATGCAGGTCTGCGCGCCCTCGACCGTGCCCATGGCCTGGTAGCCACTGCTGGCTTCAGCACGCGCTTTGGCCGCTTTTCCGTGGAGCGCGGCGAAAGCCAGGGCTACGGCTCCATCACCTCCATGCGTCCGGTCACCATTGCGCGCTTTGAACTGAATCTGCGCTGAATCTGCCAGGCCAACACGGTTTCTCTTGCCTTTCCGAATGCGTAGGATGCATAAGGTGAGTAGGCAATGAAAAGCACCCTGGTACGGGACGAACAGTTACGGCTCCGCGCGCTTGAGCAATATGAGATTCTCGACACGCCGGCTGACTCCGCGCTGGACGACATTGCACGCCTGGCCGCACAGATCTGCAATGCACCGGCGGTCGCCATTGGCTTTCTGGACTCTGACCGCATCTGGTTCAAGTCGCATCCCTTGTGGCAGACCTCCGAGTTCGCTCGCACTGCCTTTCCCGGCGACGAAACCCTGCAGGACGTCAACCTCTACGAGATTCCGGACCTGTCGCGCAACAAGCGCTTTGGCGCGGACGGAATCGAGATCGACGGCAGTACCTACCGCTTCTACGCCGGAGCTCCGCTCATCACGCCGGAGGGCGCGCGCATCGGCCTGCTTTGCATTCTGGACACGGTGCCACGCACGCTGAACGAGCAACAGGTTCTGGCGATGGAGGTGCTCTCCCGGCAGATCGTCACCCGTCTGGAGCTGACCACGCGCATGCGCACCATGGACCGCGTGGCACGCACCCGCCAGCGCGTCGAGACGGCGCTCACCGTTGAGCGCAACTTCGTCTCAGCCGTACTGGATACGGTCGGTGCCCTGGTTGTGGTGCTCGACACCGCGGGGCGCGTCGTGCGCTTCAATCGTGCCTGCGAGGTCATCTCCGGCTACCAGGTCTCTGACCTGATGGGCCAGCCGCTCTGGCAGAAGCTGATTCCCGAGGAAGATGTCGAAGACTCCATCGCGACCTTTGAGAGCATCGCGCAGGGCAACTTCCCGGCCACCTTTGAAAACTTCTGGCGGACGCGCGAAGGCAGCCTGCGCCACATTGCATGGACGGCCACCGGCCTGCTGGATGAGCAGAACGAAGTTGCCTTCATCATCGCCACCGGTATTGACGTCACGCTGCAGCGCGAGGCCGAAGCCACCTTGCGGGAGAGTGAAGCTCGCTATCGCCAGTTGATTGAAGGCTCCCTCGGCATGGTCTTCACCCACGCGGAAGACGGCACGCTGATCAGTGTCAATAGCTACGGCGCAGCCAGCCTGGGTTACAGCATTGAAGAGATGGTCGGCCGCCCGCTGGGCGACTTCGTTCCCGAAGACGAAGCCGACTCCCTCGGTCTTTATCTGCGCGAGATTGGCAGCAGCGGCGAGGCCAAGGGCGAGCTTCGCCTGTGCCATCGCAACGGCGACACGCACGTGCTCGCGTATCGCAACCGCCTCGTCCGGCTCGATGCCCGCACCGCCTACGTGCTCGGCTTCGGCATCGACATCACCGAGAAGGTGCGTGCTGAAGAGCGCCTGCGCGTCCTGCGCCGCCAGAGCGATTCCATCCTGGCCAGCGTCGGCGACGGCATCCTCGGTATAGACCTCTCCGGCTCCATCACCGTAGCGAACCCGGCAGGCGCGCAGATTCTCGGCTACAAGCCGCAGGACCTGCTCGGCCTGAACCTGCATGACACCATCCACCACACACGCGCCGATGGCTCACCGAACCCGCACGAAGGTTCAAAGATCCAGGAAGCCGTGCACCTCTCCGAGCCGGTGCGCGTCAGCGACGAGATCTTCTGGCGCAAGGACGGCACCAGCGTCCCGGTGGATTACGTTGCGACCCCTCTGCTCGACGACGGGGAAGCGGTCGGTGTCGTCGTAGCCTTTGCGGACACAACCGCCAGACGCGAGCTGGATCGCATGAAAGATGAGTTCGTCTCCACCGTCTCGCATGAGCTGCGTACGCCGCTCACCTCGCTGCGCGCGGCCCTCGGCATGGTGGCCAGCGGAGTCCTGCAGACGCGGCCGGATAAAGCGCGGCAGATGCTCGACATCGCTGTTGGTAACACCGACCGGCTCATCAACCTGGTCAACGACATTCTGGAGTTGGAGCGTATCGGCAGCGGCAAGGCCGAGCTGCACCAGGCCAACGTCTCCATCGGCGAGCTATGTCATCGCGCGGCAGAACTGCAGCAGACCTCCGCCGCCAAGGCGGGCATTCGCTTCCGCTTCCAGATCGAGAATGTCCATGCCTGGGCCGACCCGGACCGCGTGCTGCAACTGCTCACCAACCTGATCTCCAACGCCATCAAGTTCTCTCCAGAGGGAAGTGAGATCCTGCTGGCCGCCCACAATGAGCCGGATGGCGAGGTCTGCATCCAGGTGCAGGACCAGGGCCGCGGCATTCCGGAGGACAAGCTGGAGTTGATCTTTGAACGCTTCCAGCAGGTGGATGCCTCCGACTCCCGCGCCAAGGGCGGCACCGGCCTCGGTCTCGCCATCTGCCGGTCCATCGTCCAGCAGCACGGCGGTGACATCTGGGTGGAAAGCGCCCTGGGCCGGGGCTCGACCTTCTTCTTCACCCTGCCCAGCCGCCCCAGCAGCAACCTGCGCTAATTTTTTGCTTTGTCATCTCGCGGCGCAGCGGAGATACCTGCTTCTCGCAACGAACAACTCTGAACTCACAACTACTTCGCTCCCGGCTTCGGCAGCGCGCAGCATTCGCCGGCCAGCGGAGCGTCGTTTGCGCTGGCGTCCATGGCTACCTTCCACTCTCCGTTCACTTTTTTCCAGAGCGTGATGTAGCGGCCCTCCACCACGACGGGCTGTCCGTTCTTGTCCTTGGAATGGCCTTCGTAGTGGCCCCAGGTGAAGCCGCTGTCGCCGCTGGGCAGCATCTGCGCTCCCTGTGGCTGCCAGCTCAACTGGTACTCCTTCGGGTCCCACGTGGCCTGTTCGCTGATGGCCAGCTTGCCCATGGTGGCCGCGCGGCCGTTATTCAATACCACGGCGTCGTCGGCAAACCAGCTGGCAAAGGCCTTACCGCCGCCCTTTTCCACGGCCAGGTTGAACCGGCCTTCCAGCTCCATCAGGAAGACAACGCCCGGCGACAGGGTCGGCACTGACAACGGACTGCCCGCGGGCTTCGGCTGGTTGCTTTGTCCGAATCCAAGCTGGGCCGTAGCCGTCTGTGTCGCCACGGCAAACACCGCAGCCGCAAGCCAAAGGAACGATCGACGCATCTTCTCTAAAACCTCTCTTCGACACAGATGATATGCTCCGCACGATGGCTCTTCCAAAAATGCAACGGGCACTCGCCGTGGGCGGGATAACCCTTTTTGCCCTGGCGGCTGCCGCCAGCTTCTCCACCGTCTCGCCTGCCCTTTTAACGCTGGAAGAAGCCTTCCGTCTGCTCGGCCTCGGCATCTTCGCTGTCTTCGCCTGGAAGCAGCGCTCGCTTACGCCATGGATCTTCTTCGCCATGCTGGCCGGCGGGGAACTCGGCCACGACGCGCCGGCCTTTGCAACCAATTTCAAGTTCCTCTCCGACATCTTTTTACGGCTCATCAAGACCATCGTCGCGCCGCTCATCATGGCCTCGCTCATCAACGGCATCGCCGGTCACGGAGACCTGCGGCAGGTGGGCCGCATGGGCGTCAAGGCGCTCATCTACTTTGAGGTGGTCACCACCTTCGCCCTGGCCATTGGCATGGTGGCCATCAACATCAGCAAGGCGGGCGTTGGCCTTGTGCTCCCGGCAGCCAGCGGAACCCTCCCTCCGGCCGTTCCCATGCACTGGCAGGACTTCATCGTCCATATCTTCCCGGAGAACATTGCCAAGTCCATCGCCGAGGGCCAGATCCTGCAGGTCGCCGTCTTCGCCACTATCTTCGGCATCGGTCTCGCCCTGCTGCCGGAAGCCAAGCGCACCCCGCTGGTTCGCATCACAGAGTCCTTTGCCGAGGCCATGTTCAAGTTCACGGGCCTCGTCATGTACCTGGCTCCCCTGGCTGTGGGAGCCGCCATGGCTTACACCGTCGCGCACGCCGGAGCCAGCGTCCTGCTGCCGCTCGGCAAGCTGCTACTGACGCTTTATGCGTCGATCGTCATCTTCGTGCTGATCATTCTGGTGCCCATCGCCCTGTGGGCCAGGGTGCCGCTGCGCCGCTTCGCGGAGTTCGTCGCGGAACCGGCGACCATTGCCTTCGCCACCGCCACGTCGGAAGCCGCATTGCCCACTGCCATGGAAAACATGGAGAGTTTCGGCATCCCCCGCCGCGTCGTCTCCTTCGTCATTCCTACCGGCTATAGCTTCAACCTCGACGGATCCGCGCTTTATTTGTCCATGGCCTCTCTGTTTGTCGCGCAGTCGGCCAACATCCACATGGGCTGGGGAGAGCAGGCTATGATGCTGGCCATGCTGGTGCTCACCAGCAAGGGAGTCGCCGGCGTGCCGCGCGCCGTCCTGGTCGTCCTGATGGCCACCGCTACCACCTTCAACCTGCCCATGGAGCCGATGCTCGTCCTTTTGGGGGTAGACGCCGTCATGGATATGGGGCGTACTGCTTTAAACGTGGTTGGCAACTGCCTGGCCTGTGTCGTCATCGCACGCTGGGAAGGCGAGCTACCGGCGTATACTGAGGAGTAACCCCGGCGGCTTTTGACCGTCGAAAACATAACGATGAGCCTGCTTAACCAGATACATTCGCCCGCGGACGTCAAAAAGCTTTCCATTCCTGAGCTGACCCAGCTCGCAGAAGAGATCCGCGAACGGCTCATTGTCGGTGTTTCTCGGACTGGTGGCCATATCGGCCCCAATCTCGGCGTGGTGGAACTCACCATCGCTATGCACTATGTGTTTGATACGCCGAAAGATAGCTTCGTTTTCGACGTTTCGCACCAGGCCTATGTGCACAAGCTTCTGACCGGTCGCGCCAGCCAGTTTGAGACCATCCGCCAGCCCGGCGGCCTCAACGGCTTCATGCTCCGCACCGAAAGCGAGCACGACAGCTTCGGCGCAGGCCACGCAGGCACGGCTCTTTCCGCCGCCCTCGGCATGGCCGTCGCCCGCGATATGTCCGGTGGCGACGAACACATCGTCGCCTTGGCCGGCGACGCCGCCTTCACCAACGGCGTCACCATGGAGGCGCTGAACAACATCGCCACCTCTACCAAGCGCCTTATCGTCGTTCTGAACGATAACGCCTGGTCTATTGACCGTAATGTCGGAGCCATCGCCTCCTACCTGCACAAGATCGTCACCAATCCGACCTTCGTCACCTGGCATGATCGCGCTGTTGATCTCATCGAGCGCATCGGCGGCAAGGCCGCCAAGCACGTCGCCCAGAAAGCCGAAGGCGCAGCCAAAGGCCTCATCGGTCCCGGCATGCTCTTTGAGGAGTTCGGTCTCAACTACTTCGGCCCCATCGACGGCCACGACCTGCCACTGCTGATCGAGACCTTCAAATTCCTGAAGCAGCAGAACAAGCCCGTAATCCTGCACGCCATCACGCAGAAGGGCCGCGGCTTCCAGCCCGCCCTCGAAAAGCAGAAGAAGTTCCACGGCCTCGGCCCGTACGACCCCGAAACCGGCGAGACCAAGTCCACCGGGCAAAAAACATATTCTGAAATCTTCGCCGAGTCGCTGAACAAGCTGGCTGACAAGAACGACAAGGTCGTCGCCATCACCGCCGCCATGCCTAACGGTACCGCGCTCGACCTCTTCCGCCCGCACCACCCCAATCGCTACTTCGACGTAGGCATCGCGGAAGAGCACGCCGTTATCTTCGCCGCCGGTATGGCCACCAAGGGCTACAAGCCCTTCTGCGCCATCTACAGCACCTTCCTGCAGCGCGCCTTCGATCCCATCGTGCACGACGTCTGCCTGCAGAACCTGCCGGTCGTCTTCTGCATGGACCGAGGCGGCCTCTCCGGTGACGACGGCCCAACCCATCACGGCCTCTTCGACATCAGCTACCTCCGCGGCATCCCCAACATCATCCACATGGTGCCCAAGGACGAAGACGAGCTGGCGGACATGATGTACACCGCCATGTTGCACCCCGGTGCCTCGGCCATCCGCTACCCGCGCGGCACCGGCCCCGGAACCCCGGTCAAGGACAACCCCGTCGCTCTCGAGATCGGCAAGGCCGAAATTATCCGCGACGGCAGCGATGTGGCTATCTTCGGGCTGGGAGCGCTCCTGCCGTTGGCACAGGAGATGTCCGACCGCCTTGCCTCCGAAGGCCTCTCCGCAGCCGTCATCAATCCCCGCTTCGCCAAGCCGGTGGACCGCAATACGATTGCCCACTACGCAAAACAGTGCGGCCTCATCGTCACCTTCGAGGACCACGTCCTCGCCGGCGGCTTCGGTTCAGCGGTGCTCGAAGCCCTGAACTCCCTCGAGATCCAGGTTCCGGTCGTCCGCATCGGCTGGCCCGATGAGTTCATCGAACACGGCAAGGTAGAAGCCCTGCGTGAGAAGTACGGCATCACGGTCGACGCCGCCATGCAACAGGCCCGCCCCTTCCTCAACGCCATCATGAAGAGCCACCTGGTCGCCCACTAAACCCTTTCTGGTTGTCGTCCGCAGGGATCTGCTTTTCATCCAACCGGGTGCCTACGCTCGCAAACCGGGATCCCCGGAGACTTGGTCGTTGGGGTGGAACGCTAGGTTGGGTTCGTAAGCCAGATGTGGGAAATCGAGCAAAGCTCGATCCGCTTCGCCTAAGGCAAGGCTTCAGTCATGTAGAAGAAGTCTCCCAAAGAAATAAAAACGCCGGCCTCGATGGCCGGCGCCCCTCGCAGCGAAGAAGGCCTACCTACCTCCCCCGATACGACCCAATCCTCACCCCATCCACATCCATCACCAAGCGAAACCGCCCAGCCTCCCCATACTCGGTAAACCGCATCGCATCCCCTGCACAGACCTTCTCCTTAAACGGCAAACCCTCTATCACCACCGGATCAGGCACCGTCCCCGCAGGCACATGTCGCAGCACCGTCGACGCGCCACCTCCACACGCCGCGGCCTCTACTCGCGTAGGAACCCACTCACGATACGGATACCGGCAATAGACCTTCCCCGCAATCAGGGAACAGGCGCCATCCATCGGCCCATCAAACTTCGCAGCCGCCCTCACCTCTCGTAAATGCACAGGCCTCCACTCCTCCGCCACCAGTTCCAGATGCACCTTCGCATCTGCCGCAGCCAGGTTGTTGAACACGCGCTTCGGCATCAGAAAACCAATCGTATGCTCTCCCACCACCGCACTCTCCCACGGCAGGGCATAGTGCACCTCTCCACTGTCTATTTCCACCGCCACATGCGTCTCGCGCAGCTTCGCATCGGCAGTGAAGCCGTCGATATGCATCGGCAGCTTCACCTCCATCATGTCCTTCGGAACATCCATGTCCTCGCCGCGTTCGTCATAGGGAGTGCTTCCCAAAAACACCAGCCGCAACGAACTCGCTTTTGGATAATGACTCCTAATCAGCACCTTCACCGGAGTACCAAATCCTCCCCGGTCATACCCAAACATCATCAGCAGGAACAACATCAGCAAGCCCACGATTGCCCATCGGGAACGCAGCGTCCTCCGTCGTGCGTACTGATAGATCAGGATCGTCACCATCAGCCCGCCCATTACCACGCAGAACACCGCCAGCGAATACGGTGGGGACATTCGCATGTCCGTCCCCGACATCACAAAGGTCAACAGCCCTGCCCACGCCACCATCAGCCCCGCGACAAACGTAAACATCATCGCCAGGTTCTCCGTTACCGAGGCCACCAACAGCAACGGCAGCCACGCATGCAACGCAAACCGCATCAGCGTCAACGCCATGCCGTCCTTATCCGCGAACGGATTCAATCCGGCCACCAGAAGCATCGCCCACTGCATCAGCGCCAAGGGAAGTCCCACGAACATCACAACAAACAGCGCCTTCGCTCCCAGCAATGACTGCCACCGGTAAGGCCGCGTAATCCAGAACTGTTCCTGGCCCAGCAGGTTGTCGCCATGCACCGCGCGCGCAATCATGACGAGCCAGCATGCAGGAATCAACACCTTCAGCAGCGTCACAAACAGCGCCAGCATCTGGCTGGGAGCTTGCCCTAACCGCACCTGTGGAGCCGCCACGGCAAATGCCACCAGCAGCAGCGCATACACACAAAGCTCCGTCCGCAGATTCCGTGCATCCTTCCAGAAAACCAGCCATACCTGCTTCATGCGTGGCCCGCCTTGTTCAAGGCTAGAAAGATCGCACGCAGGTTCATGCCCTCGGACTGCACCGCTACGGCCTGCGGCATCAACGCGCGAATTGCATCCTCATGCCCATCCACATCCGCCTGCATATCCACAAACCGAAGCATCGCGCCCTTCGCCTCCGCTGCCACACACCCGTTGGGCAGCGCCGTCTTCATACGTTCCGCCACATCTCCCGCAAAGGTCACCGTCACCTCTCTGCATCGAGCCAGCAACTCATCAATCGGCTCAGCAAACAGCAGCCTTCCCTCGCGCAGAAACGCTATATGCGTCGCAAAGGTCTCCATCTCTTCCAGATCGTGGGAGCTGATCAACACCGTCGTCTCGCCATCATGTGTCCGGTCCAGCAGTGTCTGAATCAACTCCGTCCTCACCGCAATATCCAACCCGGAGAACGGCTCATCCATCACCAGCAACTCCGGACCAAAGGCCAGCACACTGGCCAATGCCAGTTTCATCCGCATGCCGCGCGAAAGATCTTTGATCTTCCGCTCCGCAGGCAATTGCAACTCCTCCAGCAATCCCTCATCGTTCCACCTGGGATACATCGGTCGCAGATGCCGCATCAACCCGCTAACGGTCATCCATTCCGGCATCTCCTGGTTCTCTGACACATACCCAATACGGGTAAACGCATCCCCGCGTAGAGAAGCCGTTGGCATCCCAAGCACCGTGGCTTCACCCGTTGTCGGCTCAAGAATATTCAGCAGCAGTTTGATCAACGTGCTCTTGCCCGCTCCGTTGTGGCCAACCAGCGCAACAATCGCACCGCGCGGCACCGCCAGGTCCATCGCTTCCAGCACCGTGCTTTTGCCTATCCGCTTGCTCAATTGGCGCGCATCAATCGCCGGAGTCATTTGTAGCTCTCCTCGTGGCTTGAAAGCCGCCGCCAGTGCCGCCGGACTGCCTCCAGCACCTCCTCCACATCAATCGACAGCCGCTTGGCCTCTACCACCAGCTCTTCCATCTGCCGGTTCAGCAACTCGGTGCGCTCGCTGGAACTCGACCCCGGCAGCTTCGCCACCACCGTTCCAATGCCCGGATGCGATTCCAGCAACCCGTCGCTCAGCAGCTGCGCAATCACCTTGTGCGCCGTGTTGGGATTGATCTTCAGTTCCCGCGAAAGCGTGCGCACCGAGGGAAACGCATCGCCCGGGCGGAGCTGTCCGCTCACAATGGCGCGCGTCGCAGCATATACAGCCTGCTCGTAGATCGGAACTCCAGGTCGGGATTGCAGCCGAAACGGAATCATGATGTGTTCTAGTACGCATAGTACACCTTCCACCCTTCAAGCAACATGCTTATGATGGGAGCGACTCTTGGAGGCCAAATGTCACAACCCGCCGGCTACATCGGCGCCATCGACCAGGGCACCACCAGCACACGATTCATGGTCTTCGACCGCCGCGGACGTATCGTCTCCGTCGCGCAGAAAGAGCACGAGCAGATCTTTCCCCGTGCCGGATGGGTCGAGCACGACCCCCTCGAAATCTGGCGGCGCACCATGGAGGTTATCGACGAAGCCGTCGAGGCCCGCGGCCTGCGCCCCAAGGACTTCGCCGCCATCGGCATCACCAACCAGCGCGAAACCACCGTCGTCTGGAACCGGCTCACCGGCATCCCTGTCTATAATGCCATCGTCTGGCAGGACACCCGCGTCGCCGACATCGTTCAGCAACTCGCGAAAGATGGCGGAAAAGATCGCTTCCGCCCGCAGACCGGACTTCCGCTCACCACTTATTTCAGCGGCCTCAAGCTCAAGTGGATTCTCGACAACGTCAAAGGCGCGCGGGAAGATGCTGAGCGGGGAGAGCTTCTCTTCGGCACCATCGACAGCTACCTGCTTTGGAACCTGACCGGCGGCATCCACGGCGGCATCCATGCCACCGACGTTACCAACGCCAGCCGCACGCAGCTGATGAACATCGAAACCCTGGCATGGGACGACAGCATCCTCGCCGCGCTCTACATCCCCAAACAGGTGCTGCCGCAGATCAAGTCCTCCAGTGAACATTTCGGCGACCTGAAGCGCACCTCGCTTGAAGGCGTCAGTATCTGCGGCATTCTCGGTGACCAGCATGCCGCGCTCGTCGGCCAGACCTGCTTCTCTCCCGGCGAGGTGAAGAACACCTACGGCACCGGCTGCTTCCTCCTGATGAACACCGGTACTGAGCGCAAGGTCTCCACGCATGGCCTGCTCACCACGCTGGCTTACAAGTTCGGCGACCAGCCACCGGTCTACGCTCTTGAAGGTTCCATCGCCATCGCTGGAGCGCTCGTCCAGTGGCTGCGCGACAACCTCGGCCTCATCTCTTCCAGTACGGAGATTGAGCCGCTGGCCCAGACCGTCAACGACAACGGCGGCGTCTACTTCGTTCCCGCCTTCAGCGGTCTTTACGCGCCCTACTGGAAGGACGATGCTCGCGGTGTCATCGCTGGCCTCACCCGCTACGCCAACAAGGGCCACATCGCCCGCGCCGTTCTGGAAGCCACCGCCTTTCAGACCCGCGAGGTCGCCGAAGCCATGGAGAACGACTCCGGCATCCAGCTCACGCAACTCCGCACCGACGGCGGCATGGTCGCCAACGAGATGCTCATGCAGTTCCAGGCCGACATCCTGGACAAGGCTGTCATCCGCCCCGCCATGCGCGAAACGACCTCTCTGGGCGCGGCCTACGCTGCGGGGCTGGCCTCCGGCTACTTCGACGGCATCGACGAGCTGGCCGCAAACTGGGAGGCGGACCGCACCTGGCGTCCGCAGATGGACGCCGCCGAGCGTGCGCACCTGTACAAGCAGTGGAAGAAGGCCGTCACGCGGACCTTCGCGTGGGTGGAGGACTAAATGCTCTCTCCGTTCGTTGGAGAATTTCTCGGCACCGCCGTTCTTATCCTCATGGGTGAAGGCGTCGTCGCCGGCGTTCTACTGAAGGGCAGCAAGGCAGAGAACGCGGGCTGGATCTCGATTACCGCCGCATGGGGCTTCGCCGTCTTCTGTGGCGTCATCACGGCAATTGCCTGCGGCTCCCCAGCAGCGCACCTCAATCCCGCCGTCACCATCGCCGTCGCCGTACACACCGGGCAGTGGGCCACCGTGCCCTCGTTCCTGCTGGCTCAGATGCTCGGCGGCGCTGCCGGAGCCGCCATCAACTGGTTCTTCTGGATGCCGCACTGGGCTATGACAGAAGACCAGGGAGCAAAGCTCGCTGTCTTCTGCACCGCTCCCGCCGTCCGCAAGCCATGGCTCAACCTTCTGCAGGAAGCCATCGCCACCGGAGTCCTTCTGCTGGTCATCGAGTGCATCGGCTCCAGGCTCTTTGCTATATCAGGACCAGCACCCGGCCTCTCGCCTTATCTGGTGGCTATTCTCGTCTGGGGCGTCGGCCTCTCGCTCGGAGGAACCACCGGCTACGCCATCAATCCCGCCCGCGATCTGGCTCCACGTCTGATGCACCAGTTGCTGCCGGTAGCAGGCAAGGGAAGCTCCGACTGGAGCTACGCCTGGGTTCCCGTCGCCGGTCCCATCCTCGGAGCCATTGTCATGGGCCTGGCCTTCCGCGCGCTCGGCATTTAGCTTTTCTTGCTTTGTCATCTCGACCGGAGCGAAGCGAAGTGGAGGGACCTGTATTTGCTTTTCTTGTATTCTGTCAGCCTGGAAGGATCTGCTTCTCCCCGCCACAACTCTGGGTGCCCCATCCATCGCGAAGCGATGGGTGGGAAGAGAATCAGCCCCGGCTCTCCGCCAGATAAAACCGCTCCGCCAGCTCCGTAAACGCCGCCACCTGCCCTGCCTGCCAGGCCTCATCCTTGCCCAGCTCAGTCGCCAGAATCTCCGCCACCTTCGGCGCCGACCGCACTGCGGCCTTCGCATCCAGGATCAGCGCGCGGCAACGGCGGCTCAGTACATCCTCCACCGTCCGCGCCATCTCCGCACGGGCGGCATACACCACCTCGGCACGCAGAAAGGGAAGCGCGCCATCCAGCTTTTCTCCCAGGGCCGGCTCGTTCCCAATCAGCGTCTCAATGGCCACGCGCGCCGTTCCATACCGAGACATGTGGTCGCGCGGGTCGCCCGCCTTCATCGGAGCGCCGTGCAGCAACAGCGTCTCTGTCCTGCACTCCTTTGCCGCCAGAGCTCCATGCTTGATGGCAAAGTCCACCAGGTCCTGCGCCATGCGGCGATAGGTGGTCCACTTGCCACCGGCAATCGTCAGCAGGCCCGAAGGAGAAATCTCAATATGGTGCTCGCGCGACAGCTTTGAGGTTGCCGCCGCTGCGCCCGTCACCAGCGGCCTTAAGCCCGAAAAGACCGACAGAATATCCGCCCGCGTAATCGTGTGCTGCAGGTACGGATTGATGTGGTGCAACAGGTAGTCAATCTCATCGGCCTCATGCCCCGGCTCAGTCTCCGGCTTCGGAGCAGCCAGGTCCGTCGTTCCGATCACCACCTTGCCCAGCCACGGAATCGCAAAGATCACACGGCCGTCCTCGGTCTTCGGCACCATGATGGCGTGCCCGCTGCCCAGTACGGTCGGCGGCACCACAATGTGCGTTCCGCGCGAGACATTCAGCAGCGGAGCTTCCTTCGGATCATCCAGGTGCCGCAGATCGTCCGTAAAAATGCCAGTGGCATTTACAAACACCTTCGCGCGCACCGTGATCGCTTCACCCGTCTCCTGGTCCCACACCAGCGCACTGGTGATCTTGTCGTGGGCCTTGGAGAAGGCAACGCAGCGCACATAATTCAGCACCACCGCGCCATGGTCTACCGCCGTGCGCGCCAGCGCCAGCGCAAACCGCGCATCGTCAAACTGCCCATCGTGATAGACAACCGCCCCCTTCAGGTTCTTCTGCGCAATGTTCGGCAGCAGGGCAACGGTCTTTTTTTTGCCAAGGATCGAGGTTGGCCCCATCGTCGCCTTGCCGCTCAGCAGGTCATACAGCTTCAACCCTGCGCCATACCACGGCAGATCGAACCACTTATAAGCCGGAGTCACAAACGGCAGCGGCTGTACCAGGTGCGGCGCGTTGTGCAACATCGCCGCACGCTCATGCAGCGCCTCATACACCAGGTGGATCTGGCCGGAAGCCAGGTACCGCACCCCGCCATGCACCAGCTTGGTCGCACGAGAACTCGTCGCATGGGCAAAGTCTCCAGCGTCGATCAGTGCCGTGCGATAGCCTCGTGTCACCGCGTCCACCGCAATGCCAAGCCCGGTAGCGCCGCCACCGAGAATCAGCAAGTCGAATTCTTCTGTTTGCAGCCGGTGCAGAGCCTGTGCGCGATCGTTCATGCCAGTAGCGCCATCCTACGCCTCCCACGTTAAACAGAAAACCCACCAAAGAGGGGGAAGGTCTGCTGTTTTCGTTGCGCCATTCTTCGCCACGGGCGAAGGGTGTGGTATCGCGCAACGCGCGACGCTCTATCGCTGTCATCCCCACCTTCGCGAAGCGAAGTGGAGGGGCCTGCATTGTCCGCTCGTCCGGGCACGGCTTCAGCCGCGCCAAAAATACCCCAAAGCAGCAAAAACGCCGGCCTTGATGGCCGGCGTCCCACTTGCTTGTCATCCTGAAACAATCCACCTATTCCTTCGGCAGTCCCAGCGCAATCCACTTCTTCAGCGCATCCATTGACTGCGGACGTCCCAGGAAGTCCTTGATCAGCTCATTCGCCGGCTTGCTTCCACCCGGCTCCAGCACCGTCCGCCTGTACTTCATCGCCGCCGGTCCGCCCAGCAGGTCCTTCGGATCAAATGCGCTGAACAGGTCCACCGCAATCACCTTGTCCAGCACGTAGGTGTAGTAGTTCGACGAGTAGCCGGTCAGGTGCGTAAAGCTGGCATACATGTGGCTGTCATCCAGGAACAGGTACGGCGTGTGCTCCACGAACGTCTTCTTGTTCAGTGCGTCCAGGTCCACCTGCTCCGGTGCACGGTCATGCACCGCCAGCGACAGCTCCGAGTAGCGAAGCTGACTCTGCACCCAGCTCCCGCGGGCAAAGCGTCCGGCCAGTACCATCTTCTCAATCGTCGCCGTCGGCAGTACTTCTCCGGTCTTGTAGTTCTTGGCAAACGATTGCAGAATGCCCGTGTCTTCGAAGAACTCCTCCAGCATCTGCGACGGAGCCTCCACGAAGTCCCGTTCCGTGCTCACACCCGCCGTGCCCGCCCACTTGCCATGCCCGCCCAGCACCTCGTGCATCATGTGGCCAAACTCGTGGAAGAAGGTCACCACATCCGAGTACTGCAGCAGTCCCGGATCGCCATTTTCCGGCCCGGGGAAGTTGCACAGCAGCGCCGCCTCAGGAATTTGCGATCCCGAACCCGGAATCACGCCGCTCTCTGAGAACCACTTGTCCTTGCCCTCGCGCGGATGCATGTCCAGGTAAATGCGCCCGGCCAGCTTGCCCTGGTCATAGATGTCATACGCCGTGACGGTCGGGTTCCAGATCGGAGCCTTGCTCGGGCGGAACTCAATGTGGAACAGCTTGCCCGCCGTGGCCAGCACACCCTTCTCCACCTCCGGGTAAGGGAAGTACGGCCGCACGCTCTGCGAATCGAAGTCATACTTCGCACGGCGGTACTGCTCGCCCCAGTAGCTGGAGTCGCTCGCCTTCAGCGGCAGGGCCGACGGATCCTTCTCCTTCACAAACGCTTCCAGCAGGGCGAACTCCTTCTTCGCCGACGGACGCGAAGCGTCATCCACTTCCTTCAGGAAGGTCCTCAGGTTTGCAGCCGAGCCAATCATCATGTCGGCCGTCGCCATGTCCGCCCATGTCTTGAAACCCAGCGTCGTGGCCATCTCCTGCCGCGTCTTCAGCAGGTCCATCATCACGGCCTTGTTCGTGGGATAAGCCCGGTTGTTGTAGGCCAGGTACATCGCCTCGCGCAGCTTCGGGCTCTTCGCATATGTCATCACCGGCATCATGTCCGGCTGGTCGGTGGTCAGCGTAATGGTGCCGTCCGCGGCGGGCTTGTGCTTGGCCAGGTAGTCGGCCGGCAGGCCATCCAGTTCGCTGGCATCCTTCGCCACCACCTTGCGGACATCGTCCTGCACGGTGCGCGCAAAGTGCAGGCTCTGCTCGGTCATCTTGTCTGAAAGCTGACGCACCTTCTCGCGCGTCGCCGCGTCCTTGTCCACACCCGCCAGGCGATACTCCAGAAGCGTGCGCTCAAGGTAGTACTTGGTGGCCGGGTCAGCCTTGCCCGTGTCCACCGCCGCCAGCGCGTGGTAGACCTCCTGGTTCAGATTCAGCTCCGTACCCGCGGCGCTGATCGCCTGCAGCAGCTCCTGAGCCTTATCGCGCACATCCTTGTGATCATGCAGGCCAAACATCAGGTAGTCCTGGTTGCCGGCAATGTTGATGTGGAACAGCGCGCGATCGTATGGCTTCAGCGTGTTCTCCACCGTGCGCGTGCCTTTCACGGCCAACACCTCGGCCACCGCCTTCTTCTCCTCCGCCAGGTGATAGTTCACCCAGTTCTCAAGATCGGCAGGCGAAGCCATCCCTACCCACGCATGCAATGGGTCAACAGGAGGCTTGGGGGCAGGGGACTGGGCAACGGCGGAAACGGCAAGACTCATAAAAAGGGCAGTGCTCCGAATAAGATTCACGGGAGAGGGTCCTCGTTCTTCAATTGAGGTGCTTATTCTCTCACTACGCAATCAGATGCGCACCAGTTCCGGACAGCATCATGCTTGCCACAAATCCCGGTACCCCATTCACACGCAGCCTGAGTGGGAATCGTTTTTTGTTTGTCATCTCGCAGTGAAGCGAAGAAATCTGCTTTTTTCAGCCCAATACCGGGTGGGTTCGTGAGCCAGCAACCTCTTATACGTACGAAAACACAATATGAACCAGCACCAGCACAATGGCGCCCAGAAATGCCGCCAGAAACCGCCGGATGCGGAAGCCGGGAACGAGCTTGGCCGCAAAGTACAGCACCACGGCATTGATCACCAGCATCATCAGCCGCGGCAGCAGCCATACCAGCGGAAAGGTCAGCAGGCTCAGCAGCCAGCCCAGAGTCACATCCAGCAGGCCAACCACAAGGGCAGCGATCATCGCCGGCCCAAAGCCGTCCACCTCAAAGTCAGGGACGATATAGGCGGTAATCACCAGCGCAAGGGCACTCAGCAGCCACTCAATCAGCAGTCGGATCATGGCTGAGAGCATATCGCAGACAGCACGACAAGATTGATGTCAATTTTATTGACATCAATTTAGAAATCATGTCACGATGATTGACATGAAATCGCAGCGCACCTACTCCAGTCCACTTCGTCAGCAGCAAATGGACGAGACCCGACATCGCATCGTCGTGGCGGCGCTGGAACAGATCGCGCAGCACCCCGGCGAGCAGCTCTCGCAGGAACAGGTCGCCGCCCGCGCTGGCATTGCGCTGCGCACCGTCTATCGTCACTTTCCTGACCGCGAAGACCTGCTCGATGCTGTCTGGCAGGAGAGCGATCACCGGCTGCAGCTCACGCATTATCCCGAGACGGAAGAAGAGCTGCTCCATTCCATCGGACCGGTTTTTACGCGGATGGATGCCAACGCGACCGCCATGCGCGCCCTGTTGAACTCCACCGCCGGTCGCGAGATGAGAAAGCGCGACAACGAGCGCCGCCGCTCCGCTCTGGAGCGTGCCCTCGCCCCGGCAACGGCGCATCTGGATGAGTCCGGCCGCCGCACCGTGCTTGGAATCTTCCTCGCCATCTTCAGCGGACGCGGCTGGGAGGTCATGCGCGACCGGGCCCACCTGCGCGATGGCGAACCTGCCCAGGCGGCGGAATGGGCGGTGCGCGCTCTTCTTGCGCAGCTCTACCGGGAGCAGAAACTTTCCGCGCGCGAGGACAATCGCCGACCCAAACCTCGTGCAACGGCACGCAAAGCCAGGGCCGCATCCTCCGGAACACTCACCGGTAAAGGAGAGAGCAAGTGACAGTCAAAAAGCAGTTTCACGTCTTCGGTGAACTCGTCCAGGTCCTGGTCACCTCGGAAGAGACCCAGGGGGCATTTTGCGTTGTTCGCCAGTACTCCCTGCCAGGCGGTGGCCCTCCGCCGCATGTCCACCGCAACGAAGACGAGTGCTTCACCGTGATCGAAGGGGAATACGAGCTCTTCGACGGCACGCAGTGGAAGCCGGTCAGCCAGGGAGAGGTTGCATTCACCCTTCGCAGCCATCCCCACACCTTCCGCAATCGCGGAAACACCACGGGCTGCATGCAGTGCACGGCCATGCCCGGCGGTCTCGATCTCTATCTTGAGCAGCTCTCTCAACTTTCCATGCCTCCGATCATGGAAGATGTCGCGCGCGTCTCTGACCCGTTCGGCATCTCTTTTCTCCCCCCGGCGCAGGTGTAGCCCTCCCCCGGCAAGGCTCTCTGCCTCCTCTGGGCAGAGAGCCTCTGCGCTGTCCTCCTTGGCCAGTCTTGGGAACGAAACCTCTTCTGCCGCGTATAACCAGTACATGCGACTGCGCCCCCATCTGTCCGCACTCCTGCTCGCTGCGCCGCTCCTCGCGCAGCAGCCTGCCGACGAAAAGCCGCTCCCGGACATTCCCACCCTCATGCGTCAGGTGGAAGCCCATCAGCGCGCAGCCGACGAGTTGCGCAAGCGCTACACCTACCGCGTCCTCGCCACCCAGCGGGAGCTCGACGGCAAGGGCAACGCGAAAAAGACTGAGACCGAGGAGCGCGAGGTCCTCTTCCTCGAAGGTGTCCAGGTCACCCGCCTGCTGAAAAAAGACGGCAAGGAATTGACCGACAAGGAACGCCGCAAGGAAGAAGAACGCGTTCAGAAGGCAGTCGACAAGGCCAAAGAGCGCAAGGCCAAGGCCGACGCCAAGGACAAAGATACGGACGCCAACGGTCGCGACATGATCACCGTCTCGCGCATCCTCGAGCTCGGCCAGTTCAGCAATCCTCGACGCATTCTCATGGATGGCCGCCCCACCATCGTCGCCGACTACACCGGAGACCCGAAGGCAAAGACTCACAACCGCGGCGAAGAGGTTATCCGCGATCTGGTCGGCACCGCCTACATCGACGAGCAGGACCAGATCCTGCGCCGCGGAGAAGGCCGCTTTGCCCGCAACTTCAAAATCGGTGGAGGCCTGGTCGCCAGCATCCATGAAGGTAGCAGCTTCCGCTTTGAAAATACCCACGTCAACGACGAGATCTGGCTGCCGCGCCACGTCGAAGGCCACGGCAGCATCCGCGTCATGCTCTTCATGGGCTTCAACGGAGACATCTCCGCAGACTTCTCCGGCTACCGCCGCTTCCAGGCCACCAGCACAATCCTGCCGGAGGTCACGCGCGTCCCGGAAGACCAGGCGAAGCCGGAACAGTAGCCTCCTTTGTCATCCTGTAAGGATCCGCTTCTCGATCTGTCATCCTGGGGGCCCCACCCTCGCAACGCCAGCTCCGGCGTCCCTGCCATCTCCCAGCAATCAAACTTTCGCCGAACCGTCGCTTCTCCGTCACGCGTTCTTAAACGGACCTGCTCCATTCTTGGGGCATGATCTTCCCAACGCAGTGCTCCGCCTTCCGCAGAAGCTCTGGTTTCGAACGATCCACCAGGCTTCTTTGCCTTCTCGCAGCGCTCACCCTCCCTCTCCGGCTGCACGCACAACAGGCTGACCTCTCCAACCTCGTTCCGGAGATCATCGTCCACCAGCACGCCGCCGAAAACTTTCGCAAGCAGTCCTACTATTCCGGGCACGAGTCCCGCACTGAGTTCGACAGCCACGGCAACATACGCAAGCAGGAAGAACGCGACCTGGAAGCCACCGCGGAAGACGGCTTCCAGATCATTCGCACTCTCCGCCGCAACGGCCATCCCCTCACCGAAGAAGAGCAGCGCAAAGATAACGAGAGCATCCGCCAGCAACTCGCCAGGGCACGGGAGCACAAAGTGCATCCGCCAAACTCAGAGATCGCCGTCTCGCGTTTTCTGGAACTTGGCCATCTTTCCAATCCCCGGCCAGCCACCTACGACGGACGCCCCGCTCTTTTGCTCGATTACGTAGGGGATCCCGTCATGAAGGTCCGCAACCGCTTTGAGGAGGTGACCCGCTGCATGGCTGGCACCATCCTTGTCGATGAGCAGGACCGCTCTGTCATCCGGGTCGACGGCGCCTTTATCCGCGACTTCAAAATCGCCGGTGGCCTCCTGGTCGATATCCGGAAAGGCACGCAGTTCACCGTCGAGCAGCAGCGGGTGCAGCCCTCTCTCTGGCTGCCCGTACGCATGGACGCCACAGGTAGCCTGCGCGCACTTCTGTTTCTCAACTTCAACGGCAGTGCATCCGCCACCTACAGCCAGTACCGCGGACTGACTCCCGCAGATACGCTCACCGCGCATGCCGCCGGGCTGCGCGATTAAAACAAAATGGCAGCCCAAGGGGCTGCCATTTTGCTTTACATCCTGTCCTCGAAAAGTACAGCAGTTGGACTACAGCGGCTGTACGTCGCTCGCCTGCCAGCCCTTCGGTCCTTTGACTACGTTGAACTGGACCGCCTGGCCTTCCTGCAGGCTCTTGAAGCCGTTGGAATTGATGGCGGAGTAGTGAACAAACACGTCCTCACCATTCTCACGGCTAATGAAGCCAAACCCCTTGGCGTCGTTAAACCACTTCACTGTTCCTTGTTCCATGTTGCAAATTCCTTGTGCGGATAGAGTTATGACGCTGAATCCAAATGGGGTTCGGCAGAGTTTTACCTTTGCTTGAGACCAATCTGTTTCAAACGATGCCTGTAGCGTACCACAACCATCAACGTCAAGCACAAGACCGAAAAATGTCTTTGCTCACCTTTCCCAGGCGTTGACGTCCGCATCCGCACCCCCTCCGAACTAGGTCATCTGTCCGATGCGGATTCACGCAGCGTTCACCTAGTCTTTACCGAAACGAGGGTCATTTTGACCGAATTCGTAAAGATCAATCACTGTAATTGATTTATTTGCTGCCCTTTTGCCTCCCGGTTCGCCTCCTGCAAATGGAGATAACTTCCCCGTGGAGCGTAAGAAATGAAGAAAGGCCAGTGTTTCGCACTCCTATTTTGTTGTTTCACCATCCTGTTCGCCTTCCGGCTTCAAGCCCAGACGATTACCGGCACCATCAGTGGAACGGTGACCGATAGCACTGGAGCCGTCGTTGCGAATGCGGCGGTCGTCGCGAAGAATACTTCGACCGGAGTGGAAAGCAATACCACCACCAATGCGGAAGGCCAGTACGCCATCCGTTTCCTGCAGATCGGTCAATACACCGTCACCATCTCACAGCAGGGTTTTTCCAACTTTTCCACCCAGCCCTTCGCGCTGGAGGTCAACCAGGTCGCCAAGATCGACGGCAAGCTGAGCGTCGGTGAGGCAAGCTCCTCGGTGACCGTTGAGTCCAACGTCCAGCCCATTCTGGACACCGATAACTCCACCATCACCACCACCTTCACCGCGAACACCATCCAGAACCTGCCGCTGAACGGTCGCAACTTCTCGTCCGTCACCATGTTCCTTCCCGGAGCCGTGGCCACGGACCCCACTGGCATGACCGGCACCAATGCCATCGAGCGCAGCACCAACCAGTCCGGCCAGGTCAGCGTCAACGGCAACCGTAACCAGTCCAATAACTATCTGCTCGACGGTATTGAGATCAACGAGACCATCAACAACGTCATCGGCTACAACCCCAGCCCCGACGCCATCGAGAACCTCACCGTCATCACCTCCAACGCAGGCGCTGAATACGGCAACGTCAACGGCGGCGATGTCGTGGCCGTGCTGAAGAGCGGTACCAACAAGATCCACGGATCGGCCTTCGCCTTCCTGGAGAACCACAACCTCGACGCCAACACCTGGGCCAACAACTTCGCCGGCAACCCCCGCCAGCCCTTCACGCAGACCATCTTCGGCGGCACCATCGGCGGACCCCTCCTGAAGGACAGGCTCTTCTGGTTTGCCGACTACCAGGCCGCCCGTTATCACAAGGGTGGAACCCAGGCCGCAACCGTTATTCCGCAGGCATTCCGCAACGGAGACTTCTCCTCGCTGCCCGTCCAACTCACGCACTATGTTGCCGGTCAGGGACGTGTGAACTACGTCAACAACCAGGTGCCCATCACCAACCCGGTGGCGCAGTACCTGTTCGCCCACCCGGAGCTGTATCCTCTGCCCAACCGTCCTGGCACCGACTCGCTCGGCATCCAGAACAACTACCTCGGCAGCTACCGCAACACCGTCCGCAATGACCAGGGTGACGTAAAGATCGACGCCCGCATCACCGCGCGCGACACCATCATGGGCCGCTACTCGCAGGGCGAGGCCAGCGACGCAACGCCGAAGACCCCCATCGCCATCACCTTCCCCGGAACCAACAGCTATCCCTTCAAGGGCGTGGCTCTCAACTGGGTCCACACCTTCTCACCGCGCCTCATCAACGAGGCTCGCGGCGGCTGGTCCCGCATCCGCTGGGTGCAGGGCATTCCGCAGGACACCACAGGTGTCTTCGGCACCAACGGCAACACACTCGTCGGCATCGGCGGAACTCAGCCCTATCCCGGCTTCTCGCTCATGGACTTCGCCAGCGGCCAGGGTGCGCTGAACACCACCTACCTCACCGGTATCGGGACCTTCGGTGGCGGCTCCTCGCTCATCAACAACATCTTCACCTACGGCGATAACCTCACGTGGCAGCTCGCCAGGCACTCCCTGCACTTCGGCATCGAGGTGCTGCGCTACCAGCAGAACAACTTCTACCCCGGCAACGACGGCGTGATGGGACGTATCCAGTTCAGCGGCGCCTTCACCGGCTCCACCATTCCTGACTTCGTCTCCAACCAGGTCTGGTACTCCGGCATCGCCGGCAACGTTGGCCGCAGCGGCCAGCGCCAGTACCGCACCGCCGGCTTCGTGCAGGACGACTGGAAGATGTCGCCCACCCTCACCGTCAACCTGGGCGTGCGTTATGAGTTTGACCAGCCCATCTACGAGGTCAACAACAAGCAGGGCAACGTCGACCTGGCTACCGGCAACTACTACACCGCCAACCAGCAGGGCGCAGCCGCCATCTTTGGCAACGCCCGCGCTCTGTACCACCCCGTCTATACCAACATCATGCCGCGTATCGGCTTTGCGTATAACCCGGTTCCGAGGTTCGTCCTCCGTGGCGGCTACGGCATCACCAACTACCTGGAAGGCACCGGCGCGAACCTTCGCCTCAACTTCAACCCGCCCTTCCAGCCCGCATATGCCTACACCGCGGTCGCTCCCAGCGGCAACAACGCCGGAACTCCGCTCACCGTGCAGACCGCCTTCCCCAGCAACATCTCCGGAACGCTGGCCAGCAACTTCTACCGTGCCTGGGACTCCCGCCTGCGCCCTGCCTTCATCCAGCAGTTCTCGCTGTCGACCGAGTACCAGCTCGACAACAAGACCTCCGTGGTGGTGGGCTACGTTGGTCAGACAGGTCAGCACCTGATCAACGCCCGCGCCGGCAACCAGATCCGCCAGGGACAGACCGTTGCTCCCTACGCCAACCTGGTCGGCCAGACCGGCAGCGTCGTCGTCACCGAGAGCCGCTCGATGATGAACTACAACGCCGGACAGGTGCAGGTACGCCATCGCCAGAGCATGGGCCTGGAGTACCAGGTGAACTACACCTACTCCAAGTCCATGACCAACAGCCCCGGCTTCTACGGAGTCTCCGGAGTCTCCGGCGCCAGCGCCTACTGGCAGGATGGCTATAACGCTCGTGGCGACTACGGCCCCTCCGGCATGGACGTCCGCCACAACGTGACCGGAACCATGGTCTACCAGCTCCCCTTCGGCCGCGGTCAGCACTTCGGCAGCAACATCAACCGCTTCACGGACCTCGCCGTCGGCGGATGGAAGGTCACCGGTACGGCCATGCTCTACTCCGGCCTGCCCGTCACCATCAGCGGACCCAACACCACCAGCTACAACAACCGTGCCTCGCGCGCTGACCACTACCGCAAGATGCACATCGTCAACCGCACCGTGCAGAACTGGTGGGGAACGGATCCCTCGGCCACGCCCTGCACCGCCAGCTCCTCGGGCCTGGTCGTCGACAACGGCGTCTGCGCCTATGCACCCTCACAGCCTGGCCAGTTCGGCACCTCCGGCGTCAACACGGAGCGCGCTCCGGGCTACCGCCAGATCGACCTGACCGCCGGCAAGGCCTTCCACATCACTGAGTCCCAGAACGTGGAGTTCCGCGCCGACTTCTTCAACGCCTTCAACATGGCCAGCTACAAGAACCCGGCCAACGGCGTCACCGACTCCAACTTCGGTCAGATCACCGAAACGCGCAGCCCGCAGCGTCAGATCCAGTTCTCGCTGCACTACGCGTTCTAACTTCTCACTGCACTACTCCAACCGAGCCTCATCCCATGCACGCCTCCCCGGGATGAGGCTCGTCTTTTTGCACTCCACGCTTGCATATAGTCTTGAGCCAGCAATGAAACTGCTTGCCGCGCTCCTTCTGCTTGCCTCCTCCGCTTTCGCTCAACCAGCAAAATCCATGCTGTACCTGCGCAATAACCAGCGCGGCATTGACAGCTTCCTGGCCCACCGCAGGCAGATCGACATCCTTGTCCCCACCTGGTACCAGGTGGACGCAGACGGCCACGTGACCGGCGCCCCCAACCCCACCATCCTCTCCGCCGCGCGCCAGTCCCACATCGCCGTCGTGCCCATCGTCGCTCTTTTCAACAAGGACGCAGCCCACCACCTGCTCACCACGCCCGCCGCGGAAGACAGCTTCGCTAACGGCCTTCTCGTCCTCTGCCGCGAGCATCACTACACCGGCATCCAGCTCGACATTGAAAACATTCTCGCCACCGACCGCGACCCCTTCACCGCGATGGTCCGCAAGCTCTCAGAAGCCCTGCACCGCGAGCACTTCGAGCTGCAGATCGCCGTCGTTCCACCCGCTCCCGGCCAACCCGGCGAGACCGCCTTCGGCCGCTGGATCTGGGAAGAATGGCGCGGCGTCTTCGACCTGAAAGCCATCGCTCCGTTTGTCGACGCCATCGGCCTGATGACCTACGACCAGCACACCCGCTACACCATGCCCGGCCCCGTCGCCGGATGGAACTGGACCCGGCAGAACCTCGACTACGCCCTTGCGCAGGGAGTCCCGCGCAACAAGCTCTACCTCGGCATCGCTCTCTACGGTTACCACTGGTTCACCGGCGACCCCATGTTCGACCACAAGGAGCCGCACCCCAACCTCACCGCCGACTACATCTCCTGGCGCGACTCCATGCAACTGCTGCACACCTACGCCCCCGGCAGGCTGCCGCAGTGGGACGCCGACGAACACACCGAATGGTTCTACTTCTACCGCGACCAGATGCGCGAATACATCTTCCTCACCGGCCGCCGTACCTTCGCCGACCGCTACCGCCTGGCCCAGCAGGAACACCTCGCGGGCTTCTGCTCCTGGGTCCTGGGCGAAGAAGACCCCGCCATCTGGCAGCTCCTGCCAAAGCACTAACGGACAACCCACACTCCGGGTGCCCCATATCTGCGCAGCAGATGTGGGAAATCGAGCGAAAGCGAGACCGTTTCGCTTACGGGCACGGCTTCAGTCGTGCCGAAGAATCCGACGCAAGAAACAAAGGGCGCCGGCCTCGATGGCCGGCGTTACGTTTTGATCACGGTTCTGCATCCAATCTCCCGCTCCCCCAACCCACACCCATCCATCACCACCTGCACCACCCACCACACCCCTGGCATCCCAAGCACCATCCCCGCAAACGCCCATCCAAAGTGCACATGCTCCAATGCGCGGAACACCGCCCGAACCCCATCCGCGCCGTACTCCCCATCTTCATAACGCACCCGCCGCAGACGTTGCGTTGGGTGCTCCTCCGCCGCGCGAATCACCATGCCCCGCACCTCGTGCCGCTCAAACCACAGCCGCACCTCGCTGCACGGACCACATGCAGCGCTTACCCAAAGCACCGCGGGCGCAGCATCCGGTTCCACATACGGTCTCCATCGCACACGCCAGTCCCGCACCTGCCCGCGATACCGAACCCAACGCTCTCCAAACCGCAGGCGCAGGTCCTCGCCTTCATCCCACGCCGCCAGTCCGGCGGAGTACACCACGCTGACCACAGCACCCAGCGCCAGCCATCCACTCCGCAACACAGCCGCCCATGCCAGCATCACCAGCACGCAGCTCAACTGCATCGGGTTCGCCACATAGCGATACACCCCACTCACCACCAGCCTCCGCGGCGGATCAAACGGAATCGGCGTCCCCGCGCCGCGCACCCCGAACTCCCGCGCCGCCGCCACACCCATCACGCCCAGCAGGAGCACGCATTGGACAGCAACGGCTCCCAGGGCGTTTTCCCAACGCGGGTGGGTTCGAAGCCAACACAAGCGCTGTTCCCAACCACCACCACGCAACACAAACACACACTCCGGCAGCAGAAACAGAACCACCATCCCCGCCATCACCACCTGCATCCAGGCCCTTCGGGCAGGGAAGCGCTGCACCCTCGTCCACTCACCCAGCAACACCGCGGGCAGCAGGCCTACAACCACAAACCCCGCTTCTCCCCAAAGCCACTCTCGCGAAAGCACAAGTACCGGCGAGCACATCGGCATCACCAGCAGGTCAAAACTCACCAGGGTCACTACCCGCCACGCCCACGGCAAGCTTCCCGGTAGCAACACGGGCACGGCGCCCCACAATACCACCCACCCCAGGTACGCCTCCAGCGGCATGCCACGCACAGCCGGGCCATGGACCGTAAACTTCCACCATCCCGCACGCTGATTCACCGTCTGCAACGCCCACAGCACAGGCAACAGCCACAACACCGCCACCAGCACCGCCGCGCCTGTGCGGCTACGGTTCCGTGCGGGAGCAAGAATCCATCCAGCTACCGCCATCACCATAGGTCCATACAACATCCCCACTCGCACCGCGACCTCATGTGTCATCCACGCACCTCGGGGAACTAACAACCAGGAACCAATGACTACCGTGGGTCCGCATCCGCCGCAATCAGGTAGTCCGCCGCCTGCTTCACGGCAAACCGCTCCCACGGCCCGAAGTACCACGCCGGATCAAGCCTCCGTGCATACTGGATCGTCCACCGCACCTCGCTCTGTCCCGGTGCCACTTCATGCCATCGCACCTCGCTCACCTCCCACGCCATCCATTGCCGCAGGTGTGTCTCATCGCTCACGCGTTCAAAGCGAACATACCCCGGTCCGCTGGCCGCCACCCGCATCACCAGGTCGCCTGGCCCATCGCCTTCCGCCCCGCTGAAGTGCATCCGCCGCAGATCTCCCACCCGCAGGCCGGTGCCCTGAACCGCAAGCGGGCGAGGGAAGCCTATCCGCAGAAAGCCGGGAAGAGGCGTCTCCGGCCGCAGTCCGGCAGCCAGTGCCTGCTCTACCTGTGCCGGAGCGGCCCGTACCACCCGCACCGTCTCCACCCGTTCGCTGCGCGCGAACGAGAGCGTCGGCGTCACACCCTCCAGCGCCATCGGCAACAATGCCAGCCAGGCCCAGGCAAAGACGCTGCGGTCTTTGTCCTCGCGCTGCTTCTTGCGCGCGTAATCAAGGCAAGCTCCTGTAACCAGCCCCACCGCAAAGAAGAGCGGCGACGCGAACAGGATGCACAGGTATCCCTCGCCCGCCAGTGGAGCAGCCGTGAGCAGAATAATGGCCAGCCCCTTCACAATGGCGCCCTTGGCCGTCTTCGCCTTGGGCGTAAATGCCAGTAGAACCGCCAGCACCACGGGAATACCGATAAACATCAGCCCCGTTGTTCCCAGTCCGCCGCGCCACACCGTCTTGTAGACAATTGCTCCGGCAACAGCCGCTACGGCGATCATTGCAGCCAGCATCCACTGCTCATCCGAAGGCCACCTGCCCTTGTCTTCGCGGTCCAGCTCATCTGCCCACATGGAACACCTCGATTCTGAACGTGTTCAGTATTGCGCCGCGCTAAGCCCTCGTCAAGGATTTTCTGAACACGTTCACAAACATCTATATCCAGGGGATCTTTTGTCACCCTGGAGGAATCTGCTTCTTCCGCCACAACGGGGATGCCCCATTCACGCGCAGCGTGAGCGGGAATCGAGCGGAGGGAGCAGGGGCCTTCAGGCCGCTGAAAACCTGCCAAACAAGCAAAGAACGCCGGCCTCGATGGCGGCGTCCCCCAGACTCCCTACAGCTTCCACTCCACCGGCACCACCGTCTCCGGCAGATACAACGGGTGCCACGGAATTCCCTGCTTGCTCAGCCGCAACACCTGCGGGGTCACGCTGGCCTTCTCGCAGAGCAGCCTCGCCACCTGCTCACCGCGCGCCCGCAGACGTTTGTCCACCGGAGTTCCATAGGCAAAGACCACCACATCCGAGTCCTTCGCCATCTCGATCAGGTAGCGATCATTCTCCGGACCCACCGGGTCCTCCACTTCCAGAAGACGCTTCTGCTCGGTCGCGCGATAAGCGAAGGTGTTGCCCACATACAGCCCGCCGTAACCCCACTTCCGCGCCAGGCGGCCGCACTTGGCCACCGTCGGATCGTCCACGTCGATGTCGGCGGTGCTCGGATTCATCATTACGAACAGGATGTGAGGTTTCGCCTCATCCCAGATGCGTTTCAGCGTGTAGCGGTACTCGTTGTGTTTCCCGCCAAACTCCGCCGTGCTCGTCGCTCCGGCGTAGACCGCCAGCCGCACCTTGCCTCCCGGGTCGTGCGCTTTCACCTTCTTCGCCATCGTCAGCCTTTTACTCCCGCCGCGGCGATCATGCGTCCGGTCACGCCCTTCTCCGCCCGGTGCGAGAAGAAACGGTCCAGCTGGTGCGCCGTGCATTCACCCAGAACGGTCACGCTCTCCGGTCTCAGGCCGCTGTCCACCAACTGCCTCCGGTTGGCTTCCCATAGATTGATCAGCCGGCCCTCGAAGAGCTCCTCCGCATACGTCCAGCGCTCGCGGAAGGCGGTACGAACCTCGTTACCTGTCTCGAAGCAGCATGGCCCAATCCCCGGTCCAATCGCACCCAGCATGTCCGCGGGAGCGGAACCGAACTCGGAAGCCATTCTCAGCACTCCTGCCTCGACAATCCCCGCGACCGTTCCCCGCCATCCGGCATGGAAGACGCCGACAGCTTTTTGTACGGGATCCACCAGGATCACCGGGATGCAGTCGGCGGTCTGGACGCCGATCAGGATGCCCGGCTCATTCGTCACCAGCCCGTCACCCTCCAGCACCGCGCGGCCATTCTCCGTGATCAGCGGTTCTAGCCCGGCATGCACCCGGTTGATGACAACTCCATGCGTCTGGCGCGTCAAAACCGTGTCTGAAACCGCATTTAAGGTCGTTCTAAGCGCAAAGATGCGCCGGTTTTCCGCCACGTTGGCGTCCGTATCTTCCTTCGTCCAGCCAAGGTTCAGGTCGTCCGGACGTCGGTAGACAGTGGAAACGCCACCCAGCCGGGTACTGAACCCATGCCACAGCCAATCGAAATCCCACGCGCGCAACACACTCATAGCTTTGATCTTAAGTGGAAAGACCCTCCTTCCGGAGGGTCTTAGAGGCAGTGAGGGAGGGTATATGGAAGTGAGTAGAAGATGTATCCGCAAGGGATGAAAAACTAGGAATTCACTGCTTCAGGAAGGATGCTTTGAATTTGCCTCTAAACTTGCCCTTATCTACTGCACGACAACAACCAAAGTTTTCCACAGGTAAATCTTGGGAATTTCATGCAACGTTTCAAACGGTTTTTCTGAATGTGGCAAAAATTTGCCACATTCAGGCAATTAAATGCTGCTTTATGTCTTCCTCGCGATCGATCTGGTCGATCTTGCTGCGGAGAGAGCGGTAGCTGATGCCCAGCCGTTCTGCTGCTGCTTTGCGGTTCCAGCGGACGGTCTCCAGCGTCTCCAGGATCAGCCGGCGTTCTGCCTGCCAGGCGGCACGCTTGCCCACTTCCAACAGGCTGGCGCCTGCCGGCTGGCGAGCGGGCTCTGAAGCGGTTGCAGCCGCCACCGGTGCAGGGGCGGGGGCGGGGGCGGGAAGCGGGGCCGGTGGGTGGCTGCGGGCGGAGAGCTCGCGCAGGATCTGGGTTTCGCCGCCGACGATGACGAAGCGCTTGCACAGGTTTTCGAGCTCGCGAATGTTGCCGGGCCAGCTGTAGGCCAGCAGGGCGGACATGGCTTCGGGCGAGAAGGTGGTCTGCTCGCGGCCGTAGATGCCGGCGTATTTGTAAAGGAAGTGGCGGATCAGCGGGGCGATCTCGTCGCGGCGCTCGCGCAGGGGCGGAATGTGCACAGTGACGACGTTGATGCGGTAGAAGAGGTCTTCGCGGAAGAGCCCTTCGGCGACGCGCTGCTCGAGTAATTTGTTTGTTGCGCAAAGAACGCGGACGTCGACGGCGACGTCCTGCTTGGCGCCCAGGCGGGAGAAGGCCCCGTCCTGCAGAACGTGCAGAAGCTTGGCCTGCAGGGCGGGCTGCATTTCGCCGATCTCGTCCAGAAAGAGGGTGCCGGTGTGGGCCAGTTCAAAACGGCCTGGCTTGGAGCGTGTGGCGCCGGTGAAGGCTCCTGCTTCGTAGCCGAAGAGCTCGCTTTCGAGCAGGTCGTCCGGGATGGCGGCGCAGTTGACCTTGACGAACGGCTTGGCTGCGCGGCGGGATTGCTCAAAGATCATGCGGGCGACAACGTCTTTTCCGACGCCGCTTTCGCCGCGGATAAGTACGGTGGCACTGGTGGCGGCCACCTTGGAGATGGTGTCGCGAATCTCCGCCATGCGCGGGTGGTTGCCGAAGAGGACGGGAAGTCCACCTTCTTTGGCGGGTCCCTGGGGAAGAGCTTCCATCAGGGTGCGAAGGCACTGGCGAATCTCTTCCGGTTCGGCGGACAGGGTGAGGAGTTCCCTGGCTCCGGCTTTTGAGGCCGCGAAGGCAAGGTCAGCCCGTGATGCGGGCAACAGGACAACGACGGGGATTCCGGCGGACTCGTCGCAGATGCGGCGCAGGGTGGCCAGGTCTTCGCGCAGCTCGACGATCACGATGGCAGGAGAGATGGTCTTCCACTGCTCGGCGGCGACGGGTTCGAGCTCAAACCCGGAGGCAAGCAGGGCGGTCTGTAGAGTGGCCACGGCGGCCTGGGAGGTGAGAACCGCCGCCACACGAATTGGCGAAGCCGGGGTCATTGCGGGATGCTACTGGCATTCTATGCGGAATTGAATAGGATGGAACTCCGGCTGTTTCCGCCCGAGGAATAAGCGTCGATGCATCAGTAGCTTGCATCCAAAGCCCAGCGACGATACTATACGCGCGATTACCAAAATGACTTCTTCCACTCCGACCCTCGCCCTGCAATCGTTGCGTTCGCGCCTTGGCCGTGTCTGCGTCGCTCTGCAGGGTGCAAGCCCGGCCGAGCTTTTTGAAAAGGCCGAGGCCGCGGTTCCCGAGCATACGTTTCTTGAGTTCCGCCTGGATTCGCTGCCGAATCCGGCGGCCGCCCTGCCGCGCCTGAAGGCATTTCTTGAGTCAAACCCGATTGTGACGGCGATTACCACCTGCCGCCGCAAGCCGAATGGCGGAGGGTTTACCGGCAACCTGGCGGCGGAACTGGAGATCCTGACCAAGGCTGCGGCCGCTGGCAGCCAGTTGATCGACCTGGAGATTGAGTCGGCCGAGGTGATGAAGCCGGCCGACCTGGAAAAGCTGCGTGCCGCCGGTGCGGCGCTGATTGTCAGCTATCACGACTTTGAGAAGACCGGGGACCTGGACGCCGTTTATACGCGCATGCTGAAGTTCCAGCCGGACTTCTATAAGGTGGTGCCGACTGCGCAGTCTCTGTCGGACAACCTGAAGCTGTTTGCCTTCCTGGAGAAGTATGGGGAGGCGGGCAATGTGGCTGGCATGTCGATGGGTGAGTTCGGCGTGGTTTCGCGGGTGCTGGGGCCACGGTATGGCTCGGTCTTTACCTTTGCATCTGCCAGCACGGAAGACGCCACGGCTCCGGGACAGATTGCTGCTCGCACCATGGTGGAGACCTACCGGATTGACCAGATTGGGCCGGGAACGAAGGTGTATGGCGTGGCGGGGAACCCGGTGCGGTCCTCCATGTCGCCGATGATGCTGAACACGGCCTTCCGGCGCGAGACGGTGAATTCCGTGTACCTGGCTCTGCAGACCTCGAAGCTGAGCGACCTGCTGAAGGTGCTGCAGGCGGTGCCGATCAGCGGGCTTTCCGTGACCATGCCGCTGAAGCAGGAGATTCTGTCGCACCTGGAGCGGACCGATCCGCTTTCGGCCAAGATTGGCGCGGTGAACACGATTGTGCGCGGCCAGGATGGCAAGCTCTACGGCTTCAATACGGACGTGGGCGGCATTCTTGGGCCGATTGAGCGGCGTCGTCCGGTGAAGGGGGCGAAGGTGCTGGTGCTGGGCGCAGGCGGGGCGGCGCGGGCGGCGGTTTTCGGGCTGAAGGACAAGGGTGCGGATGTGACGCTCTACAACCGCACGCCGGAGACAGCGCAGAAGCTGGCCAAGCAGGCCGGAGCGAAGGTGATCAAGCGGGAGCAGATTGCGAAGACGCAGTTTGACCTGATCATCAACTCGACCCCTGCGGGGATGAAGGGCGGCAAGCTGACCCACGTCCTGGAGCCGGAAGAGATCAATGCCGGGCTGGTCTTTGACCTGGTCTACAACCCGATTGAGACCCCGCTGCTGCGGATGGCGCGGGCCAAGGGGATTCCGGTGATTACCGGGGTGGAAATGTTTGTTCACCAGGGAGCGCGGCAGTTCGAGATCTGGACGGGCAAGCCTGCTCCGGAGGACGAGATGCTGCGCGTGGTGGTGCATGCGCTGCGGCAACAGGCGGAGGGCGGCACACCGGCTGCGGTCGTCGAGACAAAGCGGGTTGCGACGGCGAAGGAAGAGACGCCTTCCCCGGAGAAGCCCGTGGTGAAGGCGGAGGCGCCGAAGAAGGTGGCTCCTGCACCTGTTCCAGCAAAGAAAGCAGTGCCGGTGGAAGTGAAGAAAGCCCCGGCCCTGGTGAAGAAGCCGGTGGTGAAGGCTCCTGCGAAGGTGGTGGCCAAGAAGTCTGCCCCTGCTAAGGCAGCGAAGAAGTCGGTCCCCGTAAAGCTGGCCAAGAAGGCTGTCGTGAAGAAAGCTGCTCCGGCTGCGGTGAAGAAGACAGTTACGAAGCCCGTGGCGAAGAAAGCTGTTCGTAAGAAGTAGCTTTGTACTTCAGCGGCTGAAGCCGTGCCGTGACGAAGACGGTTTTCCTTGTCTCTATCTTGAGCCGATGCTGTTTTGTTAAAAACCCAGGGCTGAAGCCCTTATCATGGGCGTTCGTTTTCAGTGGTGAAGGCCGCTGCGTAATCGGGTTTGAGAGTTGAAGCTCTCAAAAGAACTTTAGTGTGAGCCAGGGAAGAGCTTTCTCTTCCGCAGGAAGATGGATATGCGGGTAGGCCGGAGTTGGAAAGCGTTGGTTGCGGGATACCTGATGGCATTGACTGCAGGTGTGTGTGCCGGGCAGAAGCTGGCGGATAAGCCTGCGATGGGCTGGAATAGCTGGGACTCGTATGGGTTGACCATCACCGAGCAGCAGTTCCGGGACAACGTGGTGGTGCTGGACCAGAAGCTGAAGCCGCTGGGCTGGAACTACGCCGTGATTGATGAGGGCTGGTTTCTGCGCAATCCTCTGGACCGGCCGCACCCGGAAAAGCTGGAGTACGAGATTGACGCTTTTGGACGGTATATCCCCGTTCCGGCGCGCTTTCCTTCCGCATTGCGCGAGGACAGCAATACCGGTTTTGCGGAGCTTGGGCGCTGGGTGCATGCACGCGGACTGAAGTTCGGTATCCATATTGTGCGCGGCATTCCTAGGGAGAGCGTGAAGCGGAACCTGCCCATTGAGGGGTCAAAGTTCACAGCGGAGGATGCAGCCGATACGACGGATGCCTGCCCATGGGATCCGACGAACTGGGGGATCAAGGCCAATGCGGCCGGGCAGGCCTGGTATGACGCTCTGCTGCGGCAGTATGCGGGGTGGGGCGTCGACTTTCTGAAGGTGGATTGCATTGCGGAGAATCCGTACAAGGTCAGCGAGATCCGGCAGATCAAGCTGGCGATCGAGCGCAGCGGACGGCCGATGGTGCTGAGCCTGTCACCGGGGCCGACGAACCTGTCGCATGCGGCGGAGGTGGGTTCGCTGGCGCAGATGTGGCGTATCTCCAATGACATTTGGGATGTGTGGAAGGGCACGGCGAAGTTTCCGCGCACCGTGTATGACCAGTTTGACCTGCTGGCGGCATGGGCCGGGTATGCAAAGCCGGGCAACTGGCCGGATGTGGATATGCTGCCGGTGGGTGAGCTGAGTCCGAAACCGGATGTTGGACCAGGGGCGAGGAAGTCCCGGCTGACGCAGACAGAACAGCGGACGATGATGACGCTGTGGGCTGTGGCGCGGAGCCCGCTGATTCTGGGAGCGAACCTGACGCTGCTGGATGAGCCGACGATGCGGCTGATCGGGGATCGTGACCTGATCCGGATTGACCAGACTGCGCTTGCGAGCCGCGAGGTGTTGCATGAGGGCGATCTACGTGTGTGGCGGGCGGATTTGCCGGGCAAGGAGTACGCGATTGCCGTGTTCAACACGGGCGACGAGCCGCTGGCTGTGAAGAAGGAACTTTCCGTGCTGGGGCTTGCCGGGCGCTACTCCGCCCGCAGGGCTGGCGGGAAGGGCATTGCGTCGCAGGTGGTTGAGGAGACCGTGGCACCGCACGGCAGCGCGTTGTTCTTCGCTAAGTAGCGACGCAGGTCTGCAGATAGGCGTGGATGAGGGCGAGCAGCTCTTCGCGCAGGGGTGCGAGTTCGCGTTCCGGGGACTTGGCTTCGAGCAGGCGGCGGGAGATGCCGTTGAACGCGGAGAGAATGACGGTGGCGATCAACTGGGGCTCCTTGGTGAGTTTTTCGGGCGCGGTGGCGAAGAGCTCGGCGGCTTTTTGAATGCCGCGCAGGCCTGCCTGCTTGGCGATGGTCATGCCATCGATGTCGGAGCTGACAGCGTAGAGCGCGGCACTCTCTTTCACGTTGTGCATCTTGGCTTTCAGGTAAGCGGTGGTGAGAGATGAGCCCATCTCAAAGATGCTGTGTCCGCGCAGTGTACGGGAAGTTTCGTCGATGGAACCGCTGACGGTGGCCATGTGGCGCTTGAGCGCGGCCTGTAGAAGCGAGCTCTTGTTGGGAAAGTACTGGTAGAGCGTGCCGACGGAGACTCCGGCGCGGTGGGCGACCAGGGTGGTGGTCAGCTTCTCTTTGCCGACGGAGACCAGAACCTGAATGGCGGCCTCAAGAATGGCGTCGACTGTGACGGTGGAACGCGTCTGAAGGGGCGTCTTTCGCGGGGCTAACGTAGGTGCGGCGGCGCGGGGCAAATGCGAACTCCAAAGCTGAAGGTTCCTTCATCTAAACACATGTTGCAAAGGATGAAGGAGAGCGAGATGGCAAAGAGCTTTACGTTACCGGGTACGGAGATTCGATTGAACCGCATGGGCTATGGCGCCATGCAACTGGCAGGGCCGCATGTCTTTGGGCCTCCGAAGGACCGTGCGGGAGCGGTGGCGGTGCTGCGGGCGGCGGTGGAGGCGGGAGTGAATCACATCGACACCAGCGACTTCTACGGGCCGCATGTGGTGAACCAGATCCTGCGCGAGGCTCTGCATCCGTATGACGGGCTGACGATTGTGACCAAGGTGGGCGGACGTCGGGGTGAGGACGCCTCGTGGCTGCCGGCGCAGGAGCCGGCGGAACTGGTATCTGCGGTGCATGACAACCTGCGCAACCTGGGTGTGGATGTGTTGGATGTGGTGAACCTGCGGGTGTGGGGCGGGGTGCAGTTCCCGACGGAGGGATCCATTGCCGAGCGGTTTACGGCGCTGGCGGAGCTGCAGCAGAAGGGGCTGATCAGGCACCTGGGGCTGAGTAATGTGACGGCGACGCAGGTGGAGGAGGCGCTGACGATTGCCCCCGTGGTGACGGTGCAGAACGAGTACAACCTGGCCAAGCGCGGAGACGATGCGCTGATCGATCTGCTGGAGGAGAAGGGCATTGCGTATGTGCCGTTCTTCCCGCTGGGCGGGTTCTCGCCGTTGCAGTCGGAGACGTTGTCCGATGTTGCGGCGCGGCTGGGTAGGACACCGATGCAGGTGGCGCTGGCGTGGCTGCTGCACCGGTCGCCGAATGTGCTGCTGATTCCGGGGACGAAGTCGGTGGAGCACCTGCGGGAGAACGTGGCTGCGGCGAAGCTGGAGCTGGCTGCCGATGTACTGGCGGAGCTGGATGGGATTGGGGCTTCGGTGTAGGTTCTAGGGGAAGCGGTGACGCCGGCCATTGAGGCCGGCGTTCTTGTTTTCTAAGTGGTTTTTTTCAGGAGATTGAAGGCCCCTGCTCCCTCCGGGGTCACGCATCGCGCGATGGCCCAAGTCCGTTTTGCGGGACGTGGAGCACCCGGATTCATGTTGCGGAGGCGAGAAGCAGATCCTTTCAGGATGAGAAGTACCTGCTCACAAAGGAGGCGCGAGCACAGCATGGAGAGATCAGCGCGACCTATTGCTTCCGGCACACCTATGCCACGCTGCGGTTGCAGGAAGGTGTGGACGTGTACTTTCTAGCAGAGCAGACGGGGACTTCGGTGCAGATGATCGAGAGCCACTATGGGCATGTGAACACGATCAAGCACGCGGACCGCGTGCTGCAGGGGATGACAGGCTGGGAGCCGCAGGTGCAGAACGATACTAAGGCCAAAGCATCGAAGGCCGCTGAGACTCACGACAAAGCGAAGAGAGGTCAGCGCCACAGGCCGCGCTGACCGTGAACTCCCGAAGCCGTTCGTTGCCGGAGCCGCTGGCGGAGGCTGGCGCAGGGAGGTTGGTTTTCCGCGTGCCCCGCTGGGGCGTTCTTTAGCGGAATGTGTTTGCGCACGAGGCCGCCGCTGGCGGCTGTTCTTCGTGTTCCCATATAGCGTTCTTTAGACTGCGCTCAGTTGAGCGCTCATCGTTGTTTCTTCTTGACGAGAGTATCTGTAGCCGCGAGACTTTTGACATTGCTAAAAATTCAGCGGCTTCAGACCGCAACATACTATTTCCCTTCCCAGGTCATCGCCTTGGGTGTCTCGCCATGTGTCTTTGGCGGCGCCCAATAACAAGAATTCATTCGGGGTGCGCGAAGGCGTGCAGATCTATAGCCAAGCGATCGAGAGATGAGGAAGAACATGCGGAGATTTGGGGTCTATGTAGCTGGAATCGTATGGATGGTGGGCGCGAGTGCTCATGCTCAGGTCAGTGGAAGTGGAACGACGAATGTGGTTCCGAAGTTCACCAGCGGATCGCAGATTGGGGATTCCGCAATCACTGAATCCAATGGCAATGTGGGGATTGGGACAGCCATCCCTTCCTCTCGACTGAGCATTCTTGCTGGCACGCTGGGCGACACATTGGGCAGCACGGTGCCTTTGGTGGACTTCCATAACTACAATCCCCACCACAACAGCGTTAGCCTTTCACAAATTAGAACATCCAGTGTTACCGGCTGGCCGGATGGCTACTTATGGCAGACCGCAACGACGCGTTTCCAGGTGAGCACCGACGTGACGCCTCAGGGATACATGGACTTTAATCCGGCCGGAGGAAGCTACGGGTTGGCTTTCGGATCGGGAGCCGCTGAGTTTCTGCGATTAGACGGGAGTGGGAATGTCGGTGTAGGGACAACGTCTCCCACAACGAAGTTCGAAGTGAATGGAAACGTAAAATTGACCGCTGGCAGCGGAGCATCGATTACTTTTCCGGACAACTCGATCCAATCAACAGCCTGGAATGGAACGACCTGTGGTGGTGATTACGCCGAGTCAGTCGATGTAGAAGGCGGTAGCCAGACATATGAACCAGGCGATGTGCTCATCATCGATAAGAAGATTCGTGGACACTTTTCTCGTTCTAGCGAAGCGTATTCCCGGCGAGTAGCAGGGATTTATTCAACGAAGCCAGGGCTCGTTGGTCGACGCCAATCGACACCGAAAGATTCGGAGAGCGAAGTGCCCATGGCCATGATGGGAATTGTGCCGGTAAAGGTCAGTGCAGAAAACGGGCCAATTGAATCGGGTGATCTGCTTGTGGCCTCTTCCACGCCGGGGTATGCGATGAAAGGAACGGAGCCCTCAAAGATGATGGGCGCAGTCATCGGCAAGGCAATGGATTCATTCGCGTCCGGTACCGGCGTCATCGAAGTCTTGGTATCGCTTCAATAAAACCAGCCATAACTGAGGAGAAGAGATGCATAAGTTTTTTGCTGGAGTAAGTTTCGGCGTCGCAATATTGCTTTGCCAAGCGGGTGCCCAGGTCAGTGGCAGTGGAACAACCGATAGAGTGTCGAAGTTCACCAGTGGATCGCAGATTGGGGATTCCGCAATCACTGAATCCAATGGCAATGTGGGGATTGGGACAACGAGTCCCAGCGATCGCTTTGCCATCCACGGTACAACTTCTGGACAGCCGGGGATCTTGCTTTTCGGAGATTATGGGAACTATACGCCCGCGATTCGACTCTACGAGTGGTCCGGCTCTGCAGCTAACTATCATGCATGGCGGAGCATGGTCGATAACGACGGAGCTTATAACGTCGCATACGCATTGACGCCGAACGGAATAGGCGGAGCGGAAGATTATGCTCCTCGACTCAAGATCCTTCGTGATGGCAATGTTGGTATAGGAACTTTGACTCCGGAAACACGCCTGACAGTGGCTACGCCTGGTGGCTCAACTCCATTCGGAGCGATGAGCGTGGATGTGACGACGTTTTCGTCGGCTTCGAATGCGAGCGCGAGCTACTTCTTCCAGGTGCGCGATATCGGAGGCGGTAGTACGCCCTTCTACATTCGAGGAGACGGAAATACAGGTATTGGGACGGCGTCTCCGGGTGAGCGTTTGGATGTTGTCGGTAATATCCGAATGAACGGAACCGGAGCACACCTGATCTTTCCAGATGGCCAAACGCAATCCGTCCCATGGAACGGAACGACGTGCGGTGGCGATTATGCCGAGTCAGTTGATGTAGCGGGAGACCGTAACGCGTATGAGCCGGGGGATGTGTTGGTGCTTGCTGCGTCTGGAACGGAAGATGTAGAGAAGTCGCAGGAACCCTATTCCTCATCGGTCGCTGGCATTTATTCCACCAAGCCCGGCCTGACAGGCAGAAGACAGAGTGACTCTCCCAAAGCTGGACCGACAGAGGTTCCGATGGCGATGGTTGGCATCGTGCCAACGAAAGTAACCGCCGAGAATGGTCCCATCAAGCGCGGCGACCTGCTGGTGACCTCGTCCAAGATGGGCTATGCGATGAAGGGCACGGACCGCAGCCGGATGCTGGGTGCGGTTGTTGGCAAAGCGATGGGAAGTCTGGAACAAGGCTCCGGGGTGATTGAAGTGCTGGTCACACTGCAGTAATGGACAGGCCTTAATGCATTTCAGAGCCGTGCTCTGCGGAGCGGTGTGCCTGGAGTAAGGCATATCGCTCCGTAAATTCATTAGCAAAATAGTTAACTTTTTCCGCTCCAAAGGATGAAGACCTTCGTGCCTTGCTTCTGTCTGCAACCAGACGGTAGCGTCTTTCTATTCCACAAGTGATCAGGGAAGCATAAACGCTCCTGCAAGAGCGTGGGGAACTTTTGCGCCCTTTTGAAGTAGTGCCTGCAGCCAGATAAGGGAGGCTCTTTGTGCCAGTAAAGCTATGGAACGTGATCCTGGGATGCTTGATGATCCTTCTACCGAACTATGGACGCTTGTCGTTTGCACAGACGGTTACGACTCCGGGGGGAAGCGCCGGGACGATTCCGAAGTTCACCGGGAGCTCTACGTTGGAGAATTCGGCGATCACGGAGTCGAACGGAGCCGTTGCGGTTGGAGCGGCAAATCCTCTCAATGATTTCTCGATCAATGTAGGAAGTGGCAGTGGTCACGGGTTGATCATAGGAACTCCTGAAGGGAGCTGGGGCAAGATTCTTGCGGGAGCTGGACAGTGGGCATTCAATCCGCTGGTCAAGACAGGGGATACGGCATTCATCTTTTCTAACGGTGGTATGGACACCGGAGGGTACGTTCTCGCTCCATGGACTGGCAATATCATCGGATTGCGGATGACCAATGCCGGGAAGGTCGGTATTGGAACGGGCGACCCGGCTGAGAACCTCGATGTGGTTGGCAATATCAAGATCAGCGGAACCGGTGCACATCTCGTCTTCCCAAATGGCGAGACGCAGTCCGTTCCCTGGAACGGAACCACGTGCGGTGGCGATTATGCGGAGTCGGTGGACGTAGCTGGAGATCGCAAGAGCTATGAGCCTGGCGATGTGCTCGTCATCGATTCGCACCATCCAGGAAGCTTCCTCAAATCCGCGGAGCCGTACGCTACGGGCGTGACTGGGATTTTCTCGACAAAACCTGGACTGACGGGACGGCGTCAGCTCACTCCTAAAAGCGAGGATGAGGTTCCCATGGCGATGATGGGGATCGTTCCAACCAAGGTGAGTGCGGAAAACGGTCCTATCCACCCGGGCGATCTCCTGGTGAGTTCGTCGACGCCGGGCTATGCCATGAAAGGCACGGATCGCTCAAAGATGCTGGGAGCTGTGATTGGCAAAGCTCTCGGTGAGCTCAACAAAGACACAGGCGTGATTGAAGTCGTCGTGACGCTGCAGTAGTCATCCAAAATCGAGCGATATGGAGTTATTGAAATGAAAGCTGGTCTGGTACAGGTTGCCTTAGCTCTTCTTTTAAGCGGGAGTGCCTTGGCTCAAAACACTTTTCCAACCACTGGCAATGTTGGTATCGGAACGACTTCGCCAGTAACCACGCTCGACGTCAATGGCGCGGTGCGCTCGTCCGGGACATCAGGCTTCGTATTCTCATCGAACTCGTATGTCTGGCTTAAGGAGACCTGGGGCTTGAATGTGGGCCTGGGTGGCGACGACGCATCTTATTCTGCGAATTTTGTTACCCAATCGGGTAACAGCGTCATGAATGTTCGGGCGGATGGGCGTGTCGGCATCGGAACGACTAATCCAAAAGGTCTGCTTGAAATTGGAGGCTCTAATAACGTCGGTGGCTTTATTGTAAGTACCGCGAATTTGGACGAGAGGGTTACTGCGAACACCATGGACTTTCTGAAAAATAGCGCGAAGCTACTAACTGGCTGGAACCGAAGCGGAGGAAATGGTGAAGCCGACTTCATGACGAATCGAGGCGCTGGAGATTCTGGAGGCTTTGCGTTTTATGACGTGGCGAACGATGGAACGGTTAATCAACTCTTCCGCGTACATGGCAACGGGAATTTCGGGATCGGTGTTAATTCACCTTCAGCCCGTCTAGATGTGGCTGGCAATATCCGAATTAATGCAGCCGGAGCACACATGATATTTGCCGATAATACCGTTCAATCGACAGCCTGGAACGGGACGACGTGCGGTGGCGACTACGCGGAGTCAGTGGACGTTGTGGGTGACCGCAAGAGCTATGAGCCTGGTGATGTGCTTGTGATCGACCGTGCTTCTCCTGACAAGTTTGTTCATTCGCTGCAGCCCTACTCGAGGCTCGTCGCCGGGATCTATTCGACCAAGCCTGGGTTGACGGGGCGCCGCCAGGGGCTTGCCGTAACCGGCGAAGAGGTTCCCATGGCGATGCTGGGCATTGTGCCAACCAAGGTAAGCGCGGAGAACGGAGCGATCGATGTGGGCGACCTTCTGGTCTCGTCTGCTACCGAAGGCTATGCAATGAGAGGAACCGACGCCAGCAAGATGATGGGCGCGGTGATTGGAAAGGCCATGGGCAAACTGGACTCTGGTAAAGGCGTGATTGAAGTGCTGGTATCGCTGCAGTAGAAACGGTGCAAAAAGGGAAAGTAATGCGCAAGCTTTTTATTACAGCGGGATTTTGTGGAGCGGTTCTTACAGGCCAGGCGGCGGCTCAGGTCACTTTGGCCCGGCAACCCTTGTGGCTTGCTGGTGGTGGTGATTGCAATCACGCGGTCTATAGCAATTACTCGAGCCCTTGCAGTGACACGTCGCCGACGGGAAGCAACGATTCCGAATACTTTAGCTACTTTGGTGGATTGGTCTTTCAGCCGCGGTTGGGAGGACAGCCGTCTTACTTTACTCCAACAGGAAATTTCGTTCTCCATGGCAGCGCGAATATTTCGGGCATTATGACGGCCATATCGATTGAGGCACACAGTGCGGATTTAGGGCAGAACGCAGGTGATTCGCAAACGCTTCTTTCTTTACAGGCCAACAATGCAAATTTGGGTCAGCTAATTTTTAGCCAAATACGCAACAGTAACGGTGGATATTGGGACACTGCGACGACGAGAATTCGTCAGAGAACCGATGTTACCGACCAGGGCTATATCGATTTCAACCCGTCAAACGGTGCCTACGGGATGGCGTTTGGCTCTGGCAGCAACGAGTATATGCGGCTGATCGCAGGTAATGTCGGCATTGGGACAGGTATGCCGACTGCGAGGCTGGAAGTGAACGGTCCGCTGAAGCTAACTGCTGGTACGGGCGCCTCGATGACTTATTCCGATGGCACGGTACAGTCGACGGCCTGGAACGGCACGACGTGCGGTGGTGATTATGCGGAGTCAGTCGATATCGTAGGTGACCGTAAGGCGTATGAACCGGGCGACGTCCTGGTAATTGATACCAAAGTCGAAGGTAGTTTCGTGAAGTCATCCGAACCCTATTCGACTGCGGTGATGGGAATCTATTCGACTAAGCCGGGCTTGACCGGTCGCAGGCAGTTGACGCCGAAGAGCGAAGAAGAAATTCCGATGGCGATGATTGGCATCGTGCCGACGAAGGTGACAACGGAGAACGGGCCGATTAGGCCGGGTGATCTGCTGGTGACTTCGTCCACTCCCGGATATGCGATGAAAGGGACGGACCGTTCGAGGCTGATGGGAGCTGTGATTGGCAAGGCCATGGGACATTTGGATTTAGGTAGAGGTTTGATTGAAGCGGGAGTTACGCTACAGTAGCAGATTCGACAGACAATTTTGTAGATAATTCCATTGATCCTTATCGCTTCTTATGGCCGGACTGCCGCGCTGGTTCTAGATGTGCTTTATCGAAATAGTTTTGCGGTGTTTCAATCAAATTAGGTTAGATAATAACCCCTTGCGATATGGCGATGAAATAAGAGAAATCACCGGAGTTTTACACGTTATGCATAAGAATATGAAATATAACAACGTTTTTCGTCGATACAATTTTCTTGTTCTGCTTTATGTGTTATTTTGGAGCTTTGATGCTCACATGTTCGGCCAACAGAGCTCTGACGAAGAACTTGGAATAAAACCATTTGCTATTTATCATGGCGGTGAGATTGACCAAGTGAATCTCGGTACCGGGTCACTGTTTGTCAAGATTCCTCTTTTCAGTTTGCCTCAACGTGGTAATGCTCTCGGTCTGTCGTATTCGTTGTATTACAACCTGAGGCATGTCAAGTCTTATAAGCAAACATGTGCCGGGGCGGGTGAGTCCCAGGTCTGCCATGACATCCTAACGTGGCGAGGCGGCGGTGGAATGTCCGTTCGAGAAGATCACTATTTTGGAGGCGCGAAGTCAAACCTAAACCTTAGGCAGTGGCTAGCCTGTTATCAGGAGAAGGATGCGCCAGGGGTATGTGCTGCTCCGGGAAGCCATCTCACGGCGTCAACTCCATATTGGTTTTATTATGTCGAGGATGCAACAGGAGCACGCCACTATGGTGGCGAACGTGCGCCGGGCATATGGCAAGCTGTGGATGGTACTGGATTTCAAATTGATCTCAACCGGGGGATTGTCATAAATGATGAAGGAGTTGCAACACCTTTTATCGACCCAGGTTCAAACGGAACGTCGATTCTTTATGACCCCGTTACTGGAGCACCTAAACTCCAGTGCTATCGGACTGATTTGAATGGCAACTCAATCTGTGCGGATCAGATGGATACAATGGGAAGAACTATCCCGACAGAGACAGCGACTTCCAACCTTTCACGATGCGCCTCGTTCGGTGCTCGAACGACTACCTTGGCTGCAGAATGGCATGTGCCAATGGCGGGCGGAAATATCGGCATATACACAGAGTGTTTTGCGACGATTTCGGTGGTCAATTATATAAATTACTCAACGAACGACGATCCTATTACCCAATCTGGCGATCTAAAGTTCATGCAAGCATTAGTACTACCGGATGGTACGGCTTGGCAGTTTGAATATTCGGATGGGAGCGGAGACTTGACTAAGATCACCTTCCCGACCGGCGGCACGATTGCGTACACTACAACCCAAACTCAGTTCCCTGAACCGTCCCAAGTCCTCTCACGTACATCCAACGCAATGGATGGCATCGGGCCTCAGCAGACGACTTATTCATATGCGTATCCGGATGGCATTCATCTTCAGGCTGTTGTCAGCAATCCGGATGGCGATACGGTCACAGATTTTGCCTGCATCGGTGGGACATCTGGAATGTGTTCAAACTACCCCAGCGACGTAAAGAGCTATCAAGGATCAGCTTTGACTGGAACTTTACTCAAGACGGTTCACACCGAATACTTTACCTATACTGTGACTGGTGCTGCGGGCGGACTAGTATCATTACCATATCGAGTTGACACTACTCTCGATAACGGATTAACTACCAGAACGACCAAAGTCTACGATGCAGGATTCGATTATTTTGCAACTACTGACCATGTTGAGTCATACCATGCTCCATACGGCAAAGTCATTCAGCAGAGCGATTTTGGTTATGGTTCAGGTGCTCCGGGAGCTCTCATTCGTGTCACCGAGACGGATTGGGCCGCCCTCTCGAATACACTATCTAGCGCTAGTAGTTATTTAGCTAACAATTTAATTTCACTTCCATCGCAGATTACAGTAAGGCTTCCGAATCAGACAATCGCGTCTCAAACTAAATACTCCTACGACACCGAAAATTTACAACCTTCAGCGGTTACCATTCAACACTCCCTTACGCCGATAGGAGGTGACTATCGAGGCAATGTAACATCCGTGTCGCGCCTATCAGGTGCCACGCAAGTAAGTACTCAGACCTGCCCCAAAACAGGACTTTCGGCAACGACGAGCATTAAATACTATGACACCGGTGTCGTATACCAAGACATTGATGCTTGTGGTCATACAACAAGCCATGAATACAGCCCTTTGTATATCGGCGCATATAAAACCTCCACAACAAATGCTTTTGGCCAAACTTCAAATGCTGCGTTTGACTTCAATTCGGGACAACCGATAAGCATTACGGATCCAAATAACCAAATCACTACTTACGGATACAACGATCCACTCGGAAGGCTTCGCTTTGTAAACAAGCCAGACGCTGGCCGGATCGATATAAATTACACGGCAACGACAGCAACCATTGACACACAAATTGATAGTTCTCGACACGCGACAACCACAGTGATCGTTGATGGATTTGGTAGAAAAGAAAAAATTCAACGTTCCGTGCCCGGAGGCGTCACCTATCAATTGACCCAGTACGATTTTGCTGGCCGCCCAAAGTTCTCCTGGAACCCGAGTTCGTGTGACCCTCAAATTGCTTCAACTTGTCCTGAAGCCACATGGGGTAAGACCGAGTATAGATACGATGCACTTGGGCGAAACACTTATGTCTATAATTCTGACGCCACGTTTAAAAAATGGGTGTACCAAGGCAATATTGTCGATGAATATGACGAGGCAAATCACCACTGGAAGCGTACAATAGACGCGCTAGGACGTCTTGTCCGGGTTTTGGAGCCGGATCCGGCAACGAACACTCCTTCCTTACAGACAGATTATGATTATGACGTTCTTGGCTCGTTGCGCGGAGTAATACAGGCGGGAAGTACCCAGGCCAGAAATTTCATCTACGATTCGCTATCACGACAACTCTGGTCCCAGAATCCCGAAACTGGACTGATCTGTTACGGGCATGGAGATGGGACTGAGGCTGGTTGTCAGGCTGACGGATACGATGCAAACGGGAATCTCCTTTACAAGACGGATGCTCGTGGTGTGACGGTCAATTATTCGTACGATGCGTTGAATCGTCTGGTGTCGAAGACGTATAGCAATGACCCGGCGAATACCCCATCGACCTGCTATCAGTACGATTCCACTTCTGTCGGATATCCAAATGGAAATTTCATCGGTCGCTTGACGCATGAATGGACGCAGTTGGGGGCTTGTTCGCCGACTTTGCCTTCGGGTGACGTGAAGACGCGGCGGTCGGTTCGTAAGTATGACGCGATGGGGCGGGTGAAGGTGGAGGAGCGGTGTGTGATGGCCAATTGCACGACTTCCACCAATCCTTTCACGCTGCACTTTGATTATGATCTGGCCGGCAATCTCACAGAATATGACAACGGTATTCGCAACCTCACGCTCACGCAGGCATACGATTCTGCCGGTCGTTTGAATAAGGTGACCAGCAGTGCGTATGATGCGACGCATCCGAACACGCTTTACAACATAAGTGGTTTCTTCCCGAACGGTGTTCCTTCGGTCTTTGATCTTGGGTTGCATTTGAATACGACCCAGGGTCTTGATAACCGTCTTCGTCCTACGACTCTGAACGTGGTGGTGAAGTAATGAAGACTTTTTCCCGGGTTCACCAATCAGCAAAACTGTTGTTATCCCTCCTGCTTCTTGGGGTAAGCGCATTGGCACAGACCACGGCGACGGTCACTGTGCTTGGGGGAGAGCAGTCTTCCGGAGGAGTTTGGGATAGCGGAGATGTCACGGTCGTCGTGGCGGGGACGAATGGCAGTTCTTTGAGCCGTACAGTCCCATATGGCCAATTTTCCACCCCAGCGTCAGTTGCTGCCGGACTTGCCGCACTGATCTCACGCGAATGCTATGGTGTGGCCAGTGCCAAGGCTGATGGTGCGGTGATTACGTTCCGTCTGCGGTATGCGACGGCTGCGCCCATCAGCATTACGGCGGGAACGCCGCATTGGGATGGAGCGCATTTTACAAATGCGTCCTTCAGCTTCAGCGCGCAACAGACGGTTAGTTCTACGCAGGTGATGTTGGCGGGCAATACTGGCGAGTTGGTTGCGCCGAACACTCAGATCAGCCTAACAGCCAATATTGCTCAAAATGGGGCTACCGGTGCGATCGAATTCTATGACCGCGGCGCGCTGCTGGGTACCAGTGTCATCAGTGGGGCCCAGGCCAGCTATACCACTCCGCCGCTGGCGGTTGGGGCGCATGAGTTGTATGCCAAGTACACTGGCGATAGCAGCTATGCCGCCAGCACTTCGAACACCGTGTATGCCACGGCTGCGAACCACTCCGGGCCGGCGGTTGGCACATCGATGTACTGGTACAGCATTACGGACAGCTCGAACAACAGTGGCTATGCAGCCAATGGAAATGTTGTGGCGTATAACGATGCGGTGATGGGCCAATGGAACTTCGGATACGACAGCCTGAATCGTCTTACCAGTGGGAATGCACAGACGGGGCCTGTTCCATCGCAGGTGGGTCAGTATTTTTGCTGGAGCTATGATTCGTTCGGCAACCGGTTGTCTCAGTCTTCGTCTGCTCAATTTTTTTCTACGGCCAACGGAAGTACATGTCAGGCGACGGGAGCTTTGCTCAGCAATATTCTTACGACTCCTGGAGATGACAACCGTCTCACGAGTACGAATACTCCTGGTTTCACGTTCTCACCTGATTATGATGCGGCGGGCAACGTGAAAAACGATGGGCACAACTCGTACCTTTATGACGCTGAGGGGCGTGTCTGTGCGGTTGCGCCAAGCTTTGGCGGAATGCTGCAGTATATCTATGACGCCGAGGGGCGGCGTGTGGCTAAAGGCACCATTACGAGCTGGAGCTGCGACTTAGGCAGCAACGGGTTTATTCAGACAGCGGCATATATTGATGGGCCTGGCGGCGAACAGATGACGGAGATGGACGTAGCCGCCGGCGGATCGATGACGTGGAAGCACACGAATGTGTTTGCCGCCGGCAAGCTGATTGCGACCTACCAGAACGACAATGGTGGGACGAGTCCTGCTGCGGGGAATCTGCATTTTGCGTTGAATGACTGGCTGGGGACGAAGCGGGTCCAGACAACATATGACGGGACAGTTGAAAATCCCAATGGAGCGAACGCCTGGGTTAGCCTACCGTTTGGTGATATGCCGTCAACGGGGGTCCAGCCGAATGGGTATGCTGCTCCTGATGCTACGGAGCAACACTTCACCGGCAAAGAACGGGATACCGAATCGGGGCTCGACTACTTCGGGGCCAGGTACTACGGCTCGAACATGGGCCGCTGGATGAGTCCGGACTGGGCGGAGAAGCCGGAAGCTGTGCCGTACTCCGATCTGGCCGATCCGCAGAGCCTCAATCTCTATGGGTATGTCAGGAATAATCCGCTCAGCCATGCTGATGCTGATGGCCACTGTGACCAGAATGGGCAGAACTGCTCTCTATGGGATCATGTAGCGGGAACTGTAGCTGGAGTTCTGAACGTCATTCCTCAGACAGTGAACATGGTGAATAGCACCGTCAATGCGGTCATTTCTCCCGTGACGTCTTACCAGTTTCCGCTGATGGACGAAATACAATCTGATGCACATGCAAGTGCAGGTGGTATGGCAACAGGTCAGATGGCGCAGATGCTGGTTCCAGTCGGTGATCTGGCTGAAGGAGCTCAGATCACAAGGAATGCTCTGCAGGGAGCCGCAGGCGAAGCTAAGGTGGGCGCTGAGCTGGTCTCAGAAGGCAAAACCATCGTCGGAAGCCAAGTCGGAGTACAGACGGACAAGGGGTTGCGAGTGGTGGACCATCTGGTTCAAGATGGTGGCAAACTGAGTGCCGTTGAGGTGAAAACCGGAGGAGCGACTCGCAATGCGTCCCAACTAGCAAAAGATGCATCGATGGAGAGCAACGGCGGAAAGATCGTTGGAAAGAATGCGCCTGCCAATCTTCGCGGCCAAACGGTGAAAATACCAACTGAGGTAAGAAAGCCACAGCAATGATCGAGAAATCGGAAAGATCAAACGCCGAGCGTACGTTCCTCTTGGGGCTGGCGGATCAAGTCGGCAGTCTCGGGTTCAATCCGAAGCCGCTCGGACAGTCGTTTCGTCAGGTCGTCCCGACTGGAAAATGGGAGTTCCACATTAGCTTCATAGCTCATAAGACCGATTTCGACCTGACGGCGGACGTAGCAGTTCGCGTAGATGCAATCGAAAACCTCGTAAATGAGTACGATACGAAGCTGACGACGGCCGAGAAACGTAAGAGTATGACTCTTGGAGGTGAATTAGGGAACATCTCCGAAGGAGTTCCCCGGCGATGGACTATATCCAATGTCGAAGACATCCCTGCTGCCTGTGATGGGGTAATCGAGGCGTTCCGGAGGGTCGGTTTACCGTTCCTTCAAAAGCACTCAGACGCTGCTGCCGCCCATCGTGTGCTTGTAAGCTCAGAACAAGCCGATCTTCTTCTAGCTCCCGTATTAGGTCCTCGCTGCATGCGAGCAATGGCCTCTGCTTATGTCACTGGGAACATAAGCGAAATGGATGCACTGTTGAGGCGCTACGAGATCGAGCTCTCAGAAACCGAAGATCTTTATCTAGAAGACTTCCGATCTCTTGCTCATGGTCTTCTATCCAGAGCCCCCAAAATCGCTTCCGTGTAGCCTACAGGCTGTTTCTTCGAGGGCGACCTTGCTGCATCTGTGACATCCCTGATCTTCAATCTTGGTTACTCCTCGCAACGGTGGTTGGGGAGGGCCATGCTGACGCATGGGGTGGAGTGGTGACACGTCACCCCAACTGGGAACTGTGGGAATACCTGAGGTTGCTGTGAGGGAACGTGAATGGAATGAGCGGCTAAGGGAAGAATGGGTGTGCCGTGTTTGCTCTGCGTAAACGCGGTGGTTGCTGTACGTAAACGTGTTGAAAATGCACGGCGGACGTATCGCCATCCTATCCGGACAGTCCAACGCCGAAACCTTCGCCACGCTTGTCCATGAAACGGCGCATGAGCTTTTGCATAAGGCAGAACGCCGCACGGCAACCACGAAGACGGTACGTGAAACCGAGGCCGAGGCTGTCGCGTTTGTTGTGGGCAAGGCCGTTGGGCTGGTGACTGGTTCCGCGTCCGCCGACTACATCCAGCTTTACCATGGCAACGCCTCACTGCTGGCCGAGTCTCTGGAAGTAATTCAGCAAACTGCCAGCGTTATCCTTGCGGCGCTAGAGCCGCATATGGAAGCCAGCGAAGGAGCTACAGCTGAAATTCAGGGACTTGTAGAGGTGGCGGCGTGAGGAGAGCTGCCTCAAGCTAACGATCCATCAGACGAGAGGCGGCGAACTTGCCGCCTCTTTCCTTATGCGCTGAAAAATTGCGCGAGGAGAAACCTTGCGGGTTTCTCCCCGGCCCTCATCCAGCAACCGGACTTCGCCCGCCGGACAGCGCGACCGGACTCAAGTTCCTCCTCTGGGACCTGCCCTTTACTACTCAGCGCACCGCGAGCGAAACTGCCCTTTGCAACATCCTTGGCCGGTATCGTAAGAACTGTCATTCAGACGAAAAATAGACAGAACGTCTGCACAACTTCTACACAGCGAAAAATAGTCGATTCAAGCCGCTTTGATTGAGAGAATTTCTGAAATCTTTCTCCCCCGCTCAGGGTGACACCCGTAAAAGGACATTAGTAGATGAGTTTTCGCTGGTTGCGGACGATCAGGTAGTTGATGGCGGCTACCACGGTGATGGTGGCGATGATGCCCTGTGACCAGACACAGTAGATGCACCATTTTTCGAGGACGAAGGCTTCCAGGTAGCTGAGGATTCCGGCGAAGAAGAGGCCGACCTGGGCAGCTTCAAAGGCGAAGAAGTCGAGCTTGGCCAGGGCGAGGACGGCGATGAGCAGGTAGCCGCCGAGGCCGAGGACAGCAACTGGCACACGTTTTCCCTGGTTGGGGTTCTCGCCGAAGCTGGCGGCTGGAAAGACGGCGAAGCGGGAGTGATTCACGGCTCCGCAGTCCCACTTTTCTGTAACGGCGCACGGCGGAGCGGCGTTGGGATCCTGCAGGTGAACGCGAAGCGCGAGTCCGGAGACAACCATACCGCCGACGGCCAGCAGAGCAATGAGATAACGCAGAAAAGCCATTGCGAACAGGGTACCCCCGCAGGCGTCTACCGCGCCAGCGTGAGGAAGCATAAGTTTAACGTCATGGAAGTGGCTTGCCGCGTTCCTGCTGCCCTAGCATCCAAAGAGTTAGGAGAAAGATTTCGTTGGAGACACAGGAGATGATCGCGGAGAGCCCGAAGATGCCGGAGGATGGCTTTGGGCCGCTGAGGAATCCGCTGTTTCGCGACCGGTGGCTGGCCTCGACCGTCAGCAACCTGGGCACGTGGATGCAGGACACGGCGGGCACGTGGCTGATGACCGTGCTCTCGGCGGGGTCGCCGCTGCTGATTGCCTTGATGCAGACGGCGGCCAGCCTGCCGGTACTGTTGCTGGGCATTCTGGCCGGGGCGACGGCGGATGTTTTTGAGCGTCGCAGGCTGCTGATCTTCTGGCAGACGTGGATGCTGGTCGTCGTCGGTCTGCTGACGATTCTGACCTTTGCGGGGGTGGTGGGGCCGTACCAGTTGCTTGGGCTTACCTTCCTGATGAATATCGGCGCGGCGATGAACAATCCGGCGTGGCAGGCGATTGTGCCGGAGCTGGTGCCGCGTGAGCAGATTCCTGACGCGGTCAGCCTGAACTCGGCCAGCAACAACCTGGCGCGCGCCCTGGGGCCGGCTCTGGGCGGACTGATGGTAGCCGCGTTTGTGAAGGTGACGACCGGCGCGGGGTGGGTGTTTGCGCTAAACTCGGTCTCGTTTGCGGCGGTGATCTGGGTGCTGTGGAAGTGGAAGCGAAAGCCGCTGTTCAAGAGCGCGCTTCCGGCCGAGCGCATGGCGGGGTCCATCCGCAGCGGTCTGCGGTACCTGCGCTTTGCTCCGGAGCTGCAGGCGAGTTTGGTGCGTGCGTTCCTGTTCACCTTTTTTGTGAGCGCGGTGTGGGCGCTGCTGGCAGCCATTGCCGCGCGGGAGCTGAAGCAGGGAGCCATGGGCTACGGCCTGCTGAACGGAGCAATGGGAGCAGGAGCGGTCGTGGGTGCGGTAACGCTGCCGCGCATCCGGTCGCGGTTTGCGGCGGACAGCATTCTGCGGGTGACCTCGGTGGTCTTTGTGGCCATCCTGGTGGTGCTGGCGTGGGTGCCGATCTCCTGGGTAGCGATCGCGGTACTGCTGGTGGGTGGCTTCTGCTGGACCAGCACGATGAGCACGCTGAATACCAGCGTGCAACTGGTGTCTCCGCCTTGGGTGCAGGCGCGCTCCCTGGGAGCCTACCTGACGGTTTTCCAGGGCGGTCTGGCGCTGGGCAGCGCGACATGGGGGTATGTGGCCGAGCACAGCTCGGTGCGCGTGGCGATGACAGCCAGTGCGATCGGGCTGGCGGCGACGCTGCCGTTCGCGCTGAAGTTCCATATCCTGCAGGGCAAGCTACCGGACCTGGGGCCGTATGTGTGGCGCAGGCCGCAGCGTGAACTGGTGATGGAGCCGGAGCTGGAGGATGGGCCGGTGCGCATTGTGCTGGAGTACTTTATCGCCCCGGAGAACTATGCTGAGTTCACGCGCCTGATTCACAGGATGGAAGGTGTGCGGCTGCGGTCGGGCGCGATTCGGTGGGGTGTGTTTCGCGATGCCGCCAACCTGGAACGGTTTGAAGAGACCTTTGTGATGGAGAGCTGGCTGGACCATCTGCGTGCGCGGGAGAGGATGACTGCGGCGGACTCGATAATCCGCGACCGGCTGTGGGAGCTGCACAAGGGAGAAGGACCGCCCCGGGTAGAGCACCAGGTGTATGTCAAAGAGGTTACTTCGTGACCGTTGGCTAGCTGGATGGTTGCGATAGAGTGGGGGCGTGACGAAACATTGGTTACGCCCTTTGCTTTTGGTGCTGCTTCTGGTTGCTGTAGTGGTGATTGCGTGGCCCTGGGTGCGGGTGCATCTGCAGGCGGTGGCGGTACTGAAGACGCTGAGCCATGAGCCGTTGCCATGGCCGGTGCGCGCGGCGACGGTGGCTGTGAGCACGCGCGAGGTTTCGATTCCGACAAACGAGGGTGTATTGCGCGGGCGGTTGTATGAGCCTGTCGGGGTAAAGCATGCCCGGGGCATGGTGATTGTGCATGGTGTGCATCACCTGGGAATGAATGAGCCCCGTCTGGAGACGTTTGCGCGGGCGATGGCCGGTTGCGGGATTGAGGTGCTGACGCCGGAGCTGCCGGCGATTGCGGACTATCGCATTGGGCCGGAGAGTGTGGATGCCATTGGCGAGAGCGCTAGCTGGTTCGCGGTGCGGCTAACTCAAGAGCAGAAACATCGGCAGTCTGTGAGTGTTCTCGGATTGAGCTTCTCTGGTGGGCTGGCGCTGCTGGCGGCGGAGCAGCCGGAGTATGCCTCGTATATGCGGATGGTCTTCGCGATTGGGTCGCAGGCGAATATGCAGCGTGTGGCGCGGTACTACCGGACAGGAAAGGCGGTGCGTCCGGATGGAACGGTGGAGACGCTGGCCGCGCATGAGTATGGGCCACTGGTGATGGAGTATGAGCATGTGGAGGAGTTTGTCCCGGCGGCGGATCGTGTGGCGCTGGGTGCGGTGCTGAAGCAGCACCTGTATGAAGATCTGCCCGCGGAGAGGAAGGCGATGCTGGGGCTGACTCCCGCACAGCGGATGGCGGTGGTGCAACTGTTGAAAGCCGATGACACGCGGACGGTGGCGTTGCTGGAGGCCAATGAGACGAAGCATGTGAAGGAGATGGAGGCGGTGTCTCCGGACCGGAATCTGAAGGCGGTGGATACGCCGGTGTACCTGCTGCACGGCGAGGCGGACAACGTGATTCCGGCGTCGGAGACGTTGTGGCTGGCGAAGGGTTTGCAGCCGGAGGTGATGAAGGCGGCGCTGGTGAGTCCGTTGATCTCGCATGTGGAGATGGGGAAGTCTCCTGGGATGGGGGATGAGTGGAGGCTGGTGGATTTTATGGGGAAGGTGTTGCGGGAGGCGGAGAGATAAAGCAGATCCGCTCAGGATGACAAAAGATAAGAGAGACAAAAGCAGAAGCAGATTCCTTCGCTTCGCTACGGAATGACAGGAGCGGGTCCTTCGCGTTGCTCAGAATGACACACCGTTTGTTGGTGGTTGTTTTCCCATATCTGCTGCGCAGATATGGGGCACCCAGTATGTGGGCTCGGTGAGAGCGGTAGACTTTGAGGCAGGAGATGGTGATGGAACTGGTGGGGCTTGCGGAGATTGAGGCGGCGCAGAAGCGCATTGCCGGGACGGCAGTGAAGACCGGGCTTTACAGGCTGGAAGGCGAGACGGCGTCGAAGCTGCCGTACGAGGTCTGGATCAAGGCGGAGAGTGAGCAGCCGATTGGCAGCTTCAAGCTGCGTGGGGCCTTCAACAAGGTGGCTTCGCTGGAGAAGGATGCCCTGAGCCGTGGTGTCATCACCTATTCGAGCGGCAATCATGCGCAGGGCGTGGCGTATGCCGGGCGTGCGCTGGGATCGAAGGCCGTGATTGTGATGCCGAATAATGCGCCGGAGGTGAAGAAGGTGGCGACGCGGGAGCTGGGTGCGGAGATTATCGAAGTAGGCCCGGCCAGCAAGGACCGCAAGGTGAAGGCCGAGGAGCTGGAGGCCGCGCATAGGTACTCGATGATTCCGCCGTATGACGACCCGTACATTGTTGCGGGGCAGGCGACGTGTGGTGTGGAGATTGTGGACCAGTTGCCGGATGTGGATGTGGTGCTGAGCCCGGTGAGTGGTGGCGGGCTGCTGAGCGGCGTGTCGACTGGTGTGAAGCTGAAGAAACCCACTGCGAAGGTGTTTGGTGTGGAGCCGGAGGAGGCGGGCGATGCGACCGAGAGCTTCCATAAGAAGGAACTGGTGGAGTGGCCGGCGGAGAAGACAACACGCACCATTGCTGACGGTCTGCGGACGCAGAGCCTGGGCGAGTTGAACTTTGCGCAGATTCTGAAGTACACGGACGACATCTTCACGGTGAGCGAAGAGGAGATCTTCGCGGCGATGAAGGTATACCTGCATGAGACCAAGCTGGTACCGGAGCCGAGCGGAGCGGTGACGCTGGCGGGTGCTCTGTTCCATGCGGACAAGCTGCCTGCGGGGACGAAGAAGGTGGTCGTGGTGTTGAGTGGCGGGAATATTGACCCAGTTTTGAAGGATAGTTTGCTGGGGTAGGGTGAGGCACCCGGTAACCATCCAACGATGGCGCGAAAGCGCCGTCTATAGAGGTATGGCGATGAAGCGTTTTGTGGTGGCAGTGCTGGTGTGTGCGTCGGTTGTGGGTATGGCGCAGAAGAAGAAAAAGCCGAAGCTGCCGCCGCAGTATCAGAACGCGGCCAGTGCGACGGTGCTGCATCCGGCCAATGTGTATGTTGCGTCCGATGAAGGGTCGCAGCGGTTGAGCCTGGTGACGCCGGGGCACGAGGTCACCATCATGGACCGTTCGCCTGGCTGGGTGCGTGTGTTTGCCAATACCGATGAGCCGGAGGAGAACGACTCGGACGCACCGGAAATCCAGGATGATCAGCAGTCGACGCCGGTGAGCGGATGGATCAAGGACAAGGGCGTGATTGGCCCCAGCACTCCGAACGGCGACAAGCTGCTGTTTGGTGCGGCGGTGATCGCTGAATCCCAGGCCGCGGAGCCGCATGCTCCCAAGGACGCCGGTGCCTCGGCACACTTTTTGTACAAGCGGTTGTTTGAGTACTACCCGAAGTCTCCACTGGCGCCTGAGGCAGCGTGGCGGTCGGCGGATATCCGTTGGCAGCTGCAGAAGGCGGATTATGCGTCGCTGCCCTCGGCCAGGGAGATGGACCCGAATCTTCGTCCTCGCATGTACGAGGATGAGCTGAAGAAGGTCATCAAGTACTTTCCGGATACGAAGTACGCGGCACTAGCTGCCTATGAGCTGATCGATGCGAAGTTGTGCGGCGACTGGCAGGGGCTGCCGAAGTGCCCGGAGAAAGAGACCGAGTACTTCGAGAAATACTCCAGGGAGTATCCGGACGGTCCCAAGACTGCCGAGGCGCTATGGCAGGCGGTCTATCGCCAGGGAGTGGCCAGCAGCATGTACCGTGCGGAAGACGATAAGAAGAAGTCCGACAACGCCGCGGTGCATGCCAATGCGCTGAATGACCAGTTGCAGGCCCGTTTTGGGCAGACGGACTGGGCCGCGCGTGGAGCGGCGCTGGTCTACCGGTTGCAACAAGGGATTCCCGTCTACGGAAACGACCGCGATTAAGCGGCAGTTAACCCGGCTTCGGGTAGGCTGAAGACAGCTTTCATAGACTCCTGACAGCCGGAGGGGCTGATTGAACGATTACCTGTTGAGCGTCATCCTGGGCATTATCGAAGGATTGACGGAGTTTTTGCCGGTGAGCTCCACCGCGCACCTGCGTATCGCCGAGGCGATGCTGCACCTTTCGCTGAATGACCCGTACTGGAAGATGTACTCGATCGTCATCCAGCTGGGCGCGATCCTTGCACTGCTGCTGCTGTTCCGCCACCGGATTACCGGCTACCTGAAGACCTTCCCGAAGGGCAAGCATGGTGACAAGACGGTGCTGACGCATCCGGTGTCTCTGACGCTGATCGCGTTTGTGTGCACCGCTATTCCGGCCAAGATTCTGGACAAGGTGATTGGGAAGAACCTGGAAGACCTGCAGGTGATTGCGCTGGCGCTGGTGATTGGCGGCGTGGTGATGTGGGTGGTGGACCGCTGGGCATCGCAGCGGGATGCGAAGACGACGCATGTGGAGACTATGACGCTGGGCCAGTCGATCTGGGTGGGCCTGTGCCAGGTGCTGGCGGCTGTGGTGCCCGGTACCTCGCGCTCCATGTCAACGATTGCCGCCGGACAGCTTGCTGGCCTGAATCGTGAGACCGCGCTGGAGTTCAGCTTCCTGATCTCGATTCCGACGATGATTGCAGCCACCGGCTACTCGCTGCTGAAGGCGCTGCATCCCAAGGTCGAGGCTGGAGCGGAGGCGATTGCTCCGCTGGTGATGACCTCACACGGATGGGTTGTGCTGGCCATCGGCTTTGTCGTTTCGTTTATCGTGGCGTACGGCGTGGTCGCGTGGTTCCTGGCCTGGGTGCGGAACCGCGGGTTTACGCCGTTTGCGATTTACCGCATCGTGGTGGGTCTGGCGCTGCTGGTTTGGTTGAAGATGGCTGCGTAGAGGTTGAATGGTTGCATGGGAAAAGGCCCACGATTGTGGGCCTTTTTGCTTTGAGAAGCAGATCCTTGCAGGATGACAAAAGACAAGGAAAGCGGATTGCGCGAGGCCCACATCTGCTACGTAGATATGGGACACCCCGGTAAAAGGAAGAAGCAGATTCCTCCGCTGCGCTGCGAAATGACAAGGCAAGAAAAGAGCAGGCCCGCTGATTACGGGCCTGCTCTTTTAGCCTGTGACCATTCCACCATCCCACCAACTAGCTGAGAGCGGTCTGGGCAAATTTGCGGACCATGGCGAGCAGCAGCTTGCGGTCGGAGTCGGAGAGGTTGGCGGAGTAGCGCTGGATCTGGGTGAGGAAGCGGATCTCTTCCTCGGACAGGTTCAGGGTGCTCATCTCGCGGCTCATGCTGTCTTCGGCGAAGAACTGGCTCAGGGGCAGGTCGAGCGCGGAGGCGATTTTCTGCAGGGTTTCCAGGGACGGGACGGTATGGCCATTCTCCACGCGCGACAGATAGCAGCGCAGCAGACCCGTGCGCTTTTCAATATCGCCCTGGGACATGCCCTTCTGGAGACGGAAACCTCGGATGGTAGCTCCAATGTTCATAGAAGCGGGCTCCGGGCTGGAGGGAAGGGGTGGAAGAATTGTCTGCATGTCAGCCATTGACCACAAAGTAACGACCAGTGACTTTGATAGCAAGAGGTAAAACGTGTACGGGGGTGAAAAGTTAGGCTCCTGTATCTGCGCAGGTTCGCTTTGGGGCCGAAGGAACCAGACTCGCTACTGGGGAGACAAGTCTTTGCGCATGAAGGTCAAACCCCCGGTGTCGTTGTTGTTATAGCGCGGAATCTCCTGGAACCCCAACCGCTGGTAGAGGCCATAGGCTTCTGGCATAGCGGGGGCGACGGTGTCCAGGTAAATGCCGGTATAGCCCTGCTCCCTGGCCCATTCCACTGCTTTTTCGACGAGGTGGCGACCCAGGCCAAGGCCGCGGGCGGTGGACTCGGCCCAAAGCCGTTTCATTTCGACGGCGCGCGTGGGTTCGTCCAGGTTTCCGGGGGCTTTGGGAGTGATGGGGCGCAGACCGACGCAGCCGATGGGCTGGCCGTCGCGGATGGCCAGAAGGACGCAGCCGGCGGGGGCGGCGTACTGGCCCGGGAGGCCGGCTAGCTCCTGCTCAAAGCCGGTGATGCAGATGCTGGCCCCGCCGCCGGGGTTGGAGCGCAGGAAGGCGGCGTAGGCGCGGAAGAGGGTGCGTACGGCTTCGGCATCGTCCGGGAAGTGGGCGGGGCGGATTTCGACCGTCGGCATAGGCAAAGGGTAGCAGGCAGGTTTGCAACAATGTCTGCATGAGCGAAAGAACGGGCAGTGTGCGGGAGTTGGCGTGGGAGCAGGTAGATGTCTTTGCCGAGGCTCCGTTGGAGGGCAACCAACTGGCGATCTTTACGGATGGCCGCGGCCTGACGACAGAACAGATGCAGATGCTGGCGCGGGAGACCAACCTGTCGGAGACGACCTTCGTGATTCCGAGGGACGAGGCGACGGAGCGTGAGCGCGGCGTGCAGGTACGCATCTTCACCACGCAGGAGGAGCTGAAGTTTGCCGGGCACCCGACGCTGGGTACGGCGAGCTGGCTCTACTGGAACCACACCTTCTTGCGCGGGCAGGAGACGATCACGCTGGACCTGCCGGTGGGACAGATTCCGGTGCGGTTTACGCAGCCTGTCGCGGGCGAGAGGGGCGTCTTTGGCGAGATGCGGCAGAGAGACCCGGAGTTTGGCCGCGTGTATGCCCGCGAGGCAGTGGCGGAGGCCCTTGGGCTTACGGTGGAGGATCTGCATGCGGAGCTGGAGCCGCAGACGGCCAGCACGGGGATGCCGTTCTGCATCGTTCCACTCGAGTCAGTGGAAGCGGTTGGGCGGCTGGCTCTGAATCTGCGGGTGGCGCAGCCGTTTCTGGCGGCGAGCGATGCCAAGTTCTTCTACGTGGTGGCGCCTGTGCAAAAGGGCGGCGGAAACGTGGAAAACGGGGGCGCGGACTGGCATGCGCGGATGCAGTTCTATAACGGCGAAGACCCGGCGACGGGTTCGGCGGCGGGCTGCTGCATCAGCTACCTGGTCCGTCACGGGGCGGTCGAGCCGGGCAAAAACATCTTCGTGGAGCAGGGGGTGGAGATGCTGCGGCCGAGCCGTTTGCGGCTTCGCGGAGAAATACGCGACGGAAAGGTTTGTGAAATTCATGTTGCGGGCCGCACCATTCCCGTTGCAAAGGGACGGTTTTTCCTGCCTATTTAGGCTACATTTCAACATGCGATTTCATACAAATCGCCAATAGCCACAGCGGTTCCACCAAAGGCGGTGGAACCGCAAGTGGAAAGGCCGTAGATTTTCGCCCTAATTTCGCCATTGCGCCGCACCCCAGAGCTTCGTACTCTTGGCAAGCGTTCAAGGATATCTAGACCGGAACGCAAGGTTTGATCTGACACACAACTGAAGCTGAGAGGGTACTGCACAGACCGCAGCGCCGGATCCAGGGAATAGAACGCAGGCCAGCACATACAGCCACATGAAAGTGGTTGTGACGGCGGCAGAAGCGTTCCTTCTCCCACTGTGGATAACGGTGAAGGGCAACCTGCGCTCCTTTGCGAGAACCCCTCTCTCCGCGGCCGGTATGCGTCCGGCCATGGCACTGTTTTCGCCTATGCGAAAGCGGTAGGGGGAGCTTTGTCTTTCCTGCAGCCACGGACGCATACCCGTCGCGGACAAGTGACCTCTCCCAACTGGCGATGCCCCGCGCCCTAGCAGCTCGTTCGCAGAGCAACACGAAGGACTTACGAACTATCATGCGCCCCAAGAAAACTATCCTTTGCGTGGACGACAACGAACAGACCCTTTCCGTACGTAAATTTCTGCTGGAGACACGCGGCTATCGCGTGATGGATGTGCAGACGCCGCACCAGGCCCTGGAGCTTCTCTCCAACGCCCTGCCGGGCGCGTTCGACCTCCTGCTGACCGACCTGACGATGCCGGGTATGGACGGCAACACGCTGGTGCGCCGCGCCAAGGAGATGCATCCGATGCTGCCGGCGCTGATGGTGTCGGGTACGGTGACCAGCTCCGAGCGCAATGAGGCAGCGGATGCTTTTCTGCCGAAGGGCGCGAACTCGGCCAGCGAACTGCTGGACCGCGTGCGCGTGCTGGTGGCCCGCAAGCGCGGGCCGAAGAAGCACGTGGTGCCGATGGTGACTCCGGCGCAGCGTATGGCGATGGCTACGGCTTCGGCATTGCAGGCTACGGCGTAAGAGTTGTGAGGTGCGAGGTGTGTGTCGTGAGCGGCGTACGCAGTACTCACACCTCGAAACCGTCTTCAGGCTTCCACTAAGCCATAGTGGCGCTGCCAGTGTTGTTTGAGCAGGCGGCGGACGGTTTCTTTCTCTTCTTCCGTGCCTTCTGCGTTGGTGGCAAAGCTGGCGGCTTCCTTCTTGGCGAGTTCCAGGGTTTCGCGGTCGCGCAGAAGGCTGGCGACGCGGAACTCCGGCAGGCCGGACTGGCGTGTGCCGAAGAACTCGCCGGGGCCACGCTGTTCCAGATCAATCTCGGCCAGTTCAAAGCCGTTCTGTGAGCGGACCATGGCATCGAGCCGCTGGTCGGCCTCGGGTGAGACCTTGGCGCCGGTGAGCAGGATGCAGTAGCTTTTGGCCGAGCCGCGGCCGACGCGTCCGCGCAGTTGGTGCATCTGGGCCAGACCGAAACGCTCGGCGTGTTCGATGACCATGACGGTGCTGTTGGGTACGTCGACGCCGACCTCGATGACGGTGGTGGAGAGCAGGACATCGATCTCGCCGCGCTGGAAGCGGGCCATAATGACTTCTTTTTCGGCAGCATCGAGACGGCCATGCAGAAGGCCGAGACGCAGACCTTTCAGCGGGCCGGCGCCGAGCTGCTCGTACATTTCCGTGGCGGACTTGAGCTTGACCTTGAAGAGTTCACCGGTTTTCTTCTTACTGCCTTTTTTCGGTGCTTCTTCTTCCTTGGGCTCATCGTGGGCGAAGTCGAGCTCGGGCTGGTCGTCGTTGGGGCCTTCGATCAAGGGGTAGACGATATAGGCCTGGCGCCCTTCGGCGACCTGCTTGCGGACGAACTCCCATACCTTGGCGGCCTGTTGTTCTTCGACGCGGCGGGTGACGATGGGCGTGCGGCCTGGCGGCAGTTCATCGAGTACGGAGACGTCGAGGTCGCCGTACATGGTGAGCGCGAGCGTGCGTGGGATGGGCGTTGCGGTCATCACCAGGACGTCTGGGTCGGCTGCTCCGGGTTTCTTCATGAGGGCGAAGCGCTGCTGTACGCCGAAGCGGTGCTGCTCGTCGACGACGATGAGGCCGAGGCGGTCGAAGTCGACCTTTTCTTCGAGCAGAGCGTGGGTGCCGATGACGAGCTCGGTTTCGCCACGGAAGATTTTGCCGCGAGCAGCTTTCTTTTCGGCGTTGTCGAGTGAGCCGGTGAGCAGGGTGATGCGGTAGCGGCGGTCGCCGTTTTCTTTTATGGCCTTGGTGAGCAGCTTGCGCGCGGAGAGGTAGTGCTGTGTGGCGAGAATCTCAGTTGGCGCCATGAGCGCGGCCTGGTAGCCGTTTTCGATGGCGACGATGGCGGCCTCAAGCGCGACGATGGTTTTGCCGCTGCCGACGTCGCCCTGCAGGAGGCGGCGCATGGGCTGCGGGGACTTCATGTCGGTGACGATCTCGCCGAGGACGCGCTTCTGCGCCCTTGTGGGATGGAAGGGAAGCACCTGCTTGAGGGCTTCGCGCACCTGCGGCGTGGTGGAAAAGGCGATGCCGTTGCGTTCGCGCATGCGGCGGCGTTTGAGCTCGAGACCAAGCTCGAGGTAGAAGAGCTCTTCAAAGACGAGGCGGCGCAGGGCGGGTGTGCGGGCGAAGGTCAGGTCATCGAGGGAGGTGCCTTCGGAGGGAAAGTGGACCTCGCGCAGGGCTTCGATGCGACCGGGAAGGCCGAGGCGTTCGCGAAGTTGGGCTGGAAGGGATTCAGGGGCTTCCTTGATCTCCTGCAGCAGGCCCCAGAGCACGCGGCGCAGCCACTTGCTGCCGAGTTTGGCTCCCCACGCGGTGGTGCCGCCGAGGGACTGGTAGACCGGCACGATGCGGCCGACCTCGAGGGCGGCGAACTCGGCGTCTTCGCCGGTGGCGTTGGCGTCGGGTAGCATCTCAAACTGTGGCTGGATCATTTTGTAGGCGCCAGGGCGTGAGCGTGAGGCTTCCACCTTGCCGTAGAGCGCGATCATCTGGCCGGGTTTGAACTTGCCCTGCAGATAAGTTCCGCGGAACCAGATGCCTTTGACGGAGTCCAGCCCCTGGCCGACGGTGAGCTCGAAGATGGGCATGGAGCGGGCGCGGATGAGCGCCGAGCCGCGGACCTCGCCGATGACCGAGGCCATTTCGCCGGGCTTGAGGTCGCGCAGATGCTGCGGGTGCAGGCGGTCTTCGTAGCGAAAGGGCAGATGGTAGAGCAGATCTTCGACGGTGTGGACGCCGCGCTCTTTCAGAGCGACGGCGATGCGTTCGCCGACGCCTTTGACGAATTTGACATCCGTAGAGAAGCTCAGCGCTTCGCGCGCTGGCTGGTTGGCTGGACGGCTGGATGGCTGGCTCTTTGTCACTGCTCTTCCTATGGCATTTTAGGTCGACAGATACCGTTCAACTCGTACTAAGGCCGTTTGTCCTGAGGAAAAGGCCATCCAGCCAACTCGTCAGCCATCCAACCAGCCAGCGAGTAAACTCAGCATTAGGCACATACATGTCCATTGTTCAGCTGGAACACGTTCGCAAGGTTTATGACAACAAGGTCGCGGTGGAGGATCTTTCCTTCTCCATCGAGCCCGGCACGATGTTCGGCCTGCTGGGGCCGAACGGATCAGGCAAAACCAGCTCCATCCGCATGATGGTCGGCATTACGATGCCGGACTCCGGCGTGGTGCGGTTGTTTGGCCAGCCGTTTACGCGCGATGCGTTGAAGCGTGTCTCGTACCTGCCGGAAGAGCGCGGTCTCTACAAGAAGATGAAGGTGATTGATCAGCTTGTCTTCCTGGGCCAGTTGCGCGGGCTGGACGAGGCCACGGCGCTGAAGCGCAGCCATGAGTGGTGCGAGCGTATGCAGATTACCGAGGCGATTCCGAAGAAGACGGAAGAGCTGTCGAAGGGCATGCAGCAGAAGATCCAGTTCATCTCAACGCTGCTGCATGAGCCGGAGCTGATCATCATGGATGAGCCGTTCTCTGGGCTGGATCCGGTGAACGCGGTGCTGCTGATTGATACGCTGATGGATCTACGCAAGCAGGGCAAGGCGATCCTGTTCTCCACGCACCGCATGGACCAGGTGGAGAAGATGTGCGATGCCATCTGCCTGATCTCCCGTGGCAAGACGGTGCTAAACGGGACGATGCGCGAGGTGAAGTCAAAGTATCCGCGCAACCGCGTGGTGATGACGTTTGAGGGCGACGCGGGCTTTTTGCGGCATCCGGGGATTGAAGAGGCGAAGCTGTACAACAACTCCGCCGAGATTGTTCTGAAGGATGAGGCCGTGGCCCAGCAGATTCTGGCCGAGGCGGTTGCCGCCGGAACGACGATTACGAAGTTTGAAGTGATGGAGCCGACGCTGGAAGAGATCTTTATCCAGGAAGTGGGCGCGGGAGGGAATGTCGATGCCTAGCAATACGTATCTGATCGCCAGGCGCGAGTACCTGGAACGTGTACGCACCAAGGCGTTCCTGGTGACGACCATGCTGATTCCGCTGCTGATGGGCGGTGGGTTGTTGTTCAGCGTGCTGAAGTCAAGGCATGCGAAGTCGGCTTCGCACATCACTGTTGTTTCGACGGACACCGACCTGGCGCTGGCGTTGCAGGACGAACTGGAGCATGGCAAGGACTCTGCCATGGAGGTGGATGTAATCTCGCCGCCAAGCGGGAATACGCGCAAGGCCGTAGTAGATGAGACGGTGGACAAGCAGATTGACGGCTTCCTGTGGATTGAGATGAAGGATGGCCGTCCGAAGGCGACGTACACCTCCATGAGCACCGGCGATATCTCGACCGCACAGACGCTGGAAAGCGCACTGCGGCGCGCGGCCATGCGCGAAGGCATGCAGCACAAGGGCATGGAGGCGGGCGAGATCAAGGCCATGATGGAGCCGGTTGAGGTGGAAGCCGAGACGATCAAGAACGGCGAGATCTCGAAGTCGGACACGGTGACGGCCTTCTTCGGCGCGTACATTTTGTTCTTCCTGATGTATATGGCCGTGATGCTGCATGGCATGAACGTAGCGCGCAGCATTATTGAAGAGAAGACATCGCGCGTGTTTGAGGTGATGCTGGCCACGGTGAAGCCGCAGGAGATGATGACCGGCAAGCTGCTGGGCGTGGGCGCGGTAGGCCTGACGCAGATCGGTATCTGGGTAGCGGCGGCGCTGGCGCTGACGGCTCCGCAGGTGGCCGGTGCGGTGGGCGCTGGAGCGGTGCACATCAGCTTTTCGCTGGGGCAGATAGTGGCCTTTATCGGCTACTTCGTGATGGGCTTCCTGCTGTACTCCGGCATTGCGGCAGCGATTGGCGCGATGGTGAACTCCGAACAGGAACTGCAGCAGTTCAACATGGTGATCGCCATGCCGATGGCGGTGTGCATGTTTGTGCTGGTGCCGGTGATCTCGAATCCAAACTCAACCTTTTCACGCGTGATGAGTTTGATTCCGACCTGCACGCCATTGCTGATGTACCTGCGGATCGCTATCTCAAATCCGCCGTGGTATGACATTGCGGCATCGGTGGTGATTCTGCTGGCGACGATCTACGGCGTGCTTTGGCTGACGGCGCGGATCTATCGCGTAGGCATTCTGATGTATGGCAAGCGGCCCACGCTGCCGGAGATTATCAAGTGGCTGAAATACAGCTAGTGGGCTAGATGTATGGTTGGCTGGATGGCTGGTTGAAGAAAGACGTCAGTGCTGGTTTGGCTGGCGTCTTTCACTTTTAGTAGAGATTACGAACCATCCAGTGAACCAGCCATCCACCCAGCTTCTACTTGATGTCCCGCCAGTTGCTTCCTACGCCGGTTTCGGCGACGAGGGGGACTTTGAGTTCGATGACACTTTCCATCTCATGCTTGACCAGGGCTTCGACCTCTTCGGCTTCGGCCTGTGGAACGTCGAAGAGGAGTTCGTCGTGGACCTGGAGGGTCATCTTTGTCTTCAGGTTACGCTTGCTTAGCTCGGCGTCGATGTGGAGCATGGCGACCTTGATGAGGTCGGCGGCTGTGCCCTGCAGCGGTGTGTTGACGGCGGTACGTTCGGCGAAGCCGCGCATGTTGGGGTTGCGGGACTGGATGTCGGGAATGGGGCGGACGCGGCCGAAGAGAGTGGTAACTTTCTGCGTCTCGCGAACCTGTTCGAGTGTGGCGTCGATGAAGCGGCGGACGCCCTGGTAGCGCTCGAAGTAGCGTTCGATGTAGAGCTTGGCCTCGCGCTGTTCGATGCCGAGCTGTGCAGCCAGGCCGAACGGAGAAATTCCATAGACGATGCCGAAGTTGACGGCCTTGGCGCGGTTGCGGGTCTCTTTGTCCATGGTCTCGGGCGAGACGCCGAAGACCTCGCTGGCGGTGAGCGTGTGGATGTCTTTGCCGGTGCGGTAGGCGTCGAGCAGCAGAGGGTCTTCGCTGAAGTGCGCCATCAGGCGGAGCTCGATCTGTGAGTAGTCAGCGGAGAGGAGAACGTTGTCCGGAGCGGCGATGAAGGCGGCGCGGATCTCGCGGCCGAGCGCGGTGCGCACGGGGATGTTCTGCAGGTTTGGGTTGATGGACGAGAGGCGGCCGGTGGCAGTGCCCACCTGGTTGAAGGTGGTGTGGATGCGCCCTTCCGAGTCGGCGAGCTGCGGAAGCTGGTCGAGGTAGGTGTTCTTGAGCTTGGTGAGCTGGCGGAATTCGAGCACCATGCGTGGGACCTCGTGGTGCTCGGCGAGCTCTTCGAGGACGTCGACGGCGGTGGAGACGACCTTGCCCTTGCCATACTTCATGGGCTTGGGCAGGTCCATCTTGTTGAAGAGGACGTCGCCAAGCTGCTTGGGCGAGTTGATGTTGAAGCGGTGGCCGCTGGCCTCGTAGATCTTCTCGCTGACGGTGTCGACCTCAACGGCGAGGCGCGAGGACATCTCGCTGAGTACGCCGCGGTCGATGCGCACACCATCCTGTTCCATCTTGAGAAGGACAGGGACGAGGGGCTTGTCGATCTCGTCGTAGACCTTCATGGTGCCGGCTTCGGCGATGTCATCGCGCATGGGGTTGGCGAGGCGCAGAACGGCGTCGGCGGACTCAACCAGCAAGGTCTGCGGATCTTTGCCAAGGGCACGGTTGCTGAAGCGCGCGGCGATGTCGGCCAGGGTGTGCGAGCCGTGCGTCGGGTTGATGAGATAGCTGTAGAGCATTACATCGTCCTGTACGCCGCGCAGCGTGATGCCGTGGGAGGAGAGAGCCTTGAGCGTGGACTTGAGGTCGTGTACCGACTTCGGTACGGACTCGCTCTCCAGCATGGCTTTCAGCGGAGCGGCCTCCGGCTGCGCCAGGTCGATGAGTGTGGCGTCGTGTCCGTCCACGGCGATGCCGATGCGCAGACCTTGTGATGGCGGCGGGGCGGCAACGGCAGGGGCCGCGGCTGCGGCGAAGAGATTGCCGGTCTCCGGCGGAGGCGGCTCGGCCTCGGTTTCGTCTTCGACGGCGATCTCGGAGGCGATGGCGGCTGCGTTCTCAAAGACGGCGAGAGCGAAGCCTTGCTTTGCGGCGGTGAAGAGGGCGGTGAGCTGTTCGGCTGTGGGGTCGAGGATGTAGCTTGCGGGCGTGGCGTCCTCGGCGGGGGCGAGTTCTTTGAGCAGCGTGGTGAACTCAAGCTCGCTGAAGAGCTCGCGGCAGGCGATGGGATCGACGGGCTGGGTTTCCATCGCGGCGACATCGAACTCCACAGGAACACTGGTGTGAATGGTGACCAGTTCCTTGCTGAGAAGGATGTTGTCGCGGTTGTTTTCCAGGCTCTCGCGGTAGGTTTTGCGCTTGACCTCAGCGGCGCGGTCGAGTGCGGCTTCAAGCGAGCCGAACTGCTGGATGAGTTCGACGGAGCCCTTGTCGCCGATGCCGGGCGCACCGGGCACGTTGTCGATGGCGTCTCCGCGCAGGGCCATGACGTCGATGACCTGTGCGGGCGCAACGCCGAGGACTTCAGTGACCTTGGCGGGGTCGAGGACGAGGTTGTCCTTGGTGGGGTTCAGGATGGAGACGTCTTCATTGACGAGCTGCATCATGTCCTTGTCGGGGGAGACAACGAAGACGCGGTATCCGGCCTCGGCGGCGCGGCAGCTGAGGGTGCCGATGACGTCGTCGGCCTCGAAGCCTTCGTGGAGAAGGACAGGGATGCGGAAGGCGTCGAGCGCGCGTCGGATGTAGGGCATCTGCTGCTGAAGGTCGGGTGGGGTTTCAGCCCGGTTGGCCTTGTACCCGGCGTAGTCTACCTCTTCAAACTGCTGCGTCTTGACGTTCCACTTGCGCTGGGGCTTCATCTCTTTGGCGCGCTCGTCGCGGAAGACGGGGCCGGGCGGATCGTAGATGGCGGCCAGGTACTTCGGCTGGAAGTCGCGGCGCAGCTTGTTGATCATGTTGACGAAGACGTAGGTGGCCGCGGTGGGCACGCCGGTGCGCGTGGACATGGGGCGCGAGCGCTGCATGGCATGGTAGGCGCGGAAGATGAACGCCATTGCGTCCAGCAGGTAGATTGCGGGTTTCTGGTCTTCGGACATCCTTATGAGGATAGTTGGATGGGGGGATGGTTGGATAGTTGGATGGTGAGATGTCTCGAACCGGGATGGCACACCGTTTGTTTGGGGTTGTTTTCCCACATCTGCTGCGCAGATATGGGGCACCCGGTTTTGTGGCTGGGCAAAAATGCAGGTCTCTCCACTTCGCTGCGCTTCGGTCGGGATGACACACCATCCAACCAGAACACCATCACACCATCCAACTAGCTCACAAACATGCAGTCGCCGTAGCTGAAGAAGCGGTAGCGTTGTTCGACAGCGTGGTTGTAGGCGCGGAGGACGTTTTCGCGTCCGGCGAGCGCGCTGACCAGCATGAGCAACGTGGACTGCGGCAGGTGGAAGTTGGTGAGCAGGGCCTGGACGAGGTGGAACTCGTTGCCTGGGGAGAGGAAGATGCTGGTCTGTCCGCTGTGGGGTTCCAGCGAGGTGCGGGCGCAGTGTTCCAGTGTGCGGACGGTGGTGGTTCCGGCGGCGACGATGCGGCGGCCTTCGCGCTGGGCCAGGGCGACGGCTGTGGCGGTGGCTTCGGGCAGGGTGTAGTGCTCGGTGTGCAGGTGGATGTCCGCCAGGCGGTCGACGCGGACGGGCTGGAAGGTGCCGAGGCCGACGTGTAGGGTGATGTGCGCAATGTGGACGCCGCGAGACTTGATCTCTTCCAGAACGCGCGGTGTGAAGTGCAGGCCGGCGGTGGGTGCGGCGGCGGAGCCGGGCTGCTGGTTGTAGACGGTCTGGTAGCGCTCGCGGTCGGCGGCCGTGTCTTCGCGGTGCATGTAAGGCGGCAGAGGGATGTGGCCGATGCGGTCGAGGCGGGCGAAGAAGTCGTCGACCGGGATGAAGCGAAGAGTGCGTTCGCCGAACTCGCCGGCGGCGATGACCTCGGCTTGCAGCTGGTCGCCGAAGAGGAGGGTGGTGCCGATGCGGACCTTCTTGCCCGGGCGGACGAGGGCTGTCCACTCAAAGGGAGCTATTTGCTGGGTGAGCAGAACTTCGATCTGGCCCGTGTAGCCAGTGCGGGTGGCGTAGAGGCGGGCCGGGATGACGCGGCTGTTGTTGAGGATGAGCAGGTCGCCGGGGTTCAGCAGTGAGGACAGGGAACGGAAGTGGTCGTCGCGGAACTCACCTGTCTGACGGTTGAGGACGAGCATGCGTGAGGCGTCGCGCTCGGGCAGCGGCTGCTGCGCGATGAGCTCTTCCGGAAGGTGGAAGTCGAAGTCTTTGACGAGGAGGTCTTGCATGCTTAGAGCGTCCCTGTGCGTGCCTGTGCCATGCGCACGGCTTCGTCCATCATCGCCTGCGTGGCTTCCGGCGTGGGGTTTGCGGCGGTGTGTTGGGGCCAGCTGACGGCGACGCGGCTGAAGGGTTTTGGAATGAGGAAGCGGTCCCAGGAGCGCAGGACCCAGGCCTTCTGCGGCTGCAGGTGGAAGGCTCCGACCCAGGTATGGGCGCGGTTGGCCAGTGCAGTGACTCCGGGCTTTGCGATCATGTTGGGGCCGCGGGGGCCGTCTGCGGTGAAGGCGCAGATGTGTCCGCTGCGGTAGGCGGTTTCCATGGCGAGGAGACCGGAAGCTCCGCCGCGCGAGCTGGAGCCGCGCACGGCATGGAAGCCGAGGCGCTCGACGGTGCGGGCGATGAGTTCTCCGTCAAACGACTGCGAGATGAGGATGGCGATGCCGAGGTTGCGGAAGCGGTAAGCGGCGATGAGCAGGGAGCGGTGCCAGAAGGCGAAGACGGTGGGGCCGGGGATCAGGTCGCCGCGGGTGACGCCGGGGCCGAGGACCTCTTCAAAGCGAAGGGTGCAACCCAGGGTGCGGATGAGGATCGAGGCCAGGCGCGGGAGGAGGAACAACTGTACGCGTTGGGCTGGGGTCCAGGGCATTCTTCTCTTGGTAATGATAGCGGGATGTTTCGTAAGGTCGACCCCACCCTGGTGGGGGACATCCTGCAAAGAGAAGCAGATTCTTCCAGGATGACAAAGACAAGAAAGGCAAAGGCGGTTGCGCTTTGCGCGAGGCCCATATCTGCTGCGCAGATATGGGACACCCGGCACCTAGGGTCTCGCTGCGCTCGATACCCCACCCTTTGCTTCGCAAAGAACCGGACAACAAGATGGTTACCCGGTTCTAAATCCCAAGCTCGGTTCGGATGGCATCCGCGATGGCTTCGGCGTGGTGTTTCATCCTGGCTTCGTCCTCGGCTTCGATCATGACGCGGGCAAGGGCTTCGGTGCCGCTGTAGCGGATGACGACGCGGCCGGTGTCTTTCAGCTCTTCTTCGGCGGCTGTGATGGTGGCGACGATGGCAGGGAAGCCGTCGAGCGGCTTCTTCTCGCGCACCTTGACGTTGACGATGACCTGCGGGAAGACCTTCAGGTCGGCGGTCAGTTCGGCCAGGCTTTGGCCGCTGGTGTGGAGGACGTTGAGCACGGCCAGGGCGGTCTGCAGGCCGTCGCCGGTGGTGGAGAGCTGCGGGAAGAGAATGTGGCCGGACTGTTCGCCGCCGAGGGAGGCTCCGGAGGCGCGCATCTCTTCGAGGACGTACTTGTCGCCGACGGGAGCGCGCAGCATGCGGATGCCGCTGCGCTTCAGGGCGGCTTCCAGGCCCATGTTGGACATGGTGGTGGCGACGACGGTGTCGTTGGCCAGTTGTCCACGAGACTTCAGGTCGCGGGCTGCGAGCAGCATCACGGCGTCTCCGTTGACGACCTTGCCATGCTCGTCGGCGAAGAGGGAGCGGTCGGCGTCGCCGTCGAATGTGATGCCCATGCTGGCGTGGGAGGCTGCGACCTCTGCCGCGACGACCTTCGGGTGCAGAGCTCCGCAACCTTCATTGATGTTGCGGCCGTTGGGGCTGGCGTGGGTGATGCGGATCTCCCCACCGAGACCGGCGAAGAGCTGGGCGGCGACGGAGCTGGCCGCGCCGTTGGCGCAGTCGACGACAATGGTCTTGCCATCGAGCGAAAGGTCCGGGACCTGGGCGCGGAGGAACTGGATGTACTCGGCACGGTAGCTCTCGTCGGGCTCGAGCAGCTTGTCTGCGGCGATGGAGTCGTGCGTGAGGGTGGCGAGGTGGCGGAAGATCTCGTCTTCGATGGCCAGCTCAATCTCGTCGGAGAGCTTGTAGCCGTCGGGGCCGAAGAGCTTGATGCCGTTGTCCTGCCAGGGATTGTGCGAGGCGGAGATGACGATGCCCGCGCCGAAGCCGTGCTTGCGCGCCAGGTAGGCGACGGCGGGCGTCGTGATGACTCCGGCAAGGCGCGCGGTAGCGCCACCGGCGTTGAGGCCGGCGATGAGAGTGGCGGCGATCCACTCGGAGCTCTCGCGGGTGTCCATGCCGAGCAGGACTTCCTTGGACGAGGTGAGGGAGTGGGCAAGTGCCAGGCCCACGGCGTAGATGGTCTTAGGGTCGAGCGGGGATTCCCCCGCGACGGCGCGGATGCCGTCGGTTCCAAACAGCTTTCGCATCAGTTTGAGGATAGATGGCTGGATGGCTGGATGGCTAGTTTTTGGTTGGATGGCCGCTGGTGACGGTGGAGGTCAGGGTGCCTTTGTGGAGGCGAGAGGTGATCGTGGTGCCCGGTTCTACCGTGGAGGCGTCATGCAGCAGCTTGCCATTGGCGTCGTAGACCAGGGCATAGCCGCGTTGCAGGACGGCTACGGGAGAGAGCGATTGCAGTGCGGCGGATGCGGATTGCAGGCGGCTGCGCTCGGCGCGGAGACGGTCACGATGCGCGGCCAGCAGGCGGGCTTCCATGGTGGAGATGCGGTGGCGCGAGGCGGCGAGCTGGCGGGTGAGGTCCTGTGCGGCGAGCCGCTGGCGCAGCGTCAGCAGGCGGCGTTCGTCTCGTTGCAGGGTGGTCTGCATGGCGGTGTTGCCGCGCCAGGCGAGCTCGTCCAGACGTTGATAACGGCGGCTGATGCCGTCTTCCACTCGGTAGAGGATGGCCTGCGCGTTGATGCGCGTGAGCCGCTGGCTGGCCTGCATGGTGGCGTAGCGGGCGGCGCGGACTAGGCGGTGGTTCAGGCTGGCGATGTGCTCCTCAATGCGGTGCTGCGCGGCGGTGATCAGCTCCGCGGCGGCGGAGGGAGTGGGGGCGCGCAGGTCGGCGACGAAGTCGGCGATGGTGAAGTCGGTTTCGTGGCCGATGGCGGAGACGACGGGCAGGGTGCTGTCGGCGATGGTGCGGGCCAGGGCTTCGTCGTTGAAGCCGGCAAGGTCTTCGGCGGAGCCTCCGCCACGGGCGAGAAGGATGAGGTCAACGGAGTGGGGCGTCCCGGCGGCCTGGTTGAAGTAGCGGATGCCGGCGGCGACCTCCTGCGGGGAGCCAGCGCCCTGCACGGCGGCGGGGAAGACCAGTAAATCAAGGCAGGCGTGGCGGCGGCGGACGACGTTGACGATGTCGCGGATGACTGCGCCCGTGGGAGAGGTGACAATGCCGATGCGGGTGGGAAAGGCGGGCAGGGGACGCTTGCGATCGGCGTCGAACAGACCTTCGGACTGGAGGCGGGCTTTCAGTTGCTCAAAGGCGAGCTGCAGGGCACCGGCGCCGCGGGGTTCGACGGATTCGGCGATGAGCTGGAGCTGGCCGCGCGATTCGTAGACGGAGATGCGGCCGCGAACGAGGACTTCGAGGCCGTCTTCGATGCGGAACTTGTGCAGGCTGGCCTGCCGTTTGAAGAGGACGACGGGAAGCTGCGCCTCGCCGTCCTTGAGCGTGAAGTAGACGTGGCCGGAGGCGGCGGGGCGGCAGTTGGAGACCTCTCCGAAGACAGAGATGCTGCCGTACTTTTTCTCAAGCTCGCCGCGGATGAGGGAGACGAGTTCGGCGACGGAGAAGGTGCTGCGGCGGGGGGCAGGAGTCTCTGCGGGGTCGACGGGAGGGGCGGCAGCCTCTTCCGGTTCCTCGAAGGCGAAGCCGAGCTGTGGCGGGTTTGTGGAGGCGGAGGAGCGGCCTGCGCGGAGCTGTGCCAGCGACATGCTTTGATGTTAACGCTGCAGGCGGCTGAGGATGTAGAAGACGGCAGAGAGCAGCAGGCTGAGCACGATGCTGCTGCCCAGTGGAACGGAGACCTGCCAGTCCTGACCGCGGAAGTTCATGTCGCCGGGCAGACGGCCCAGAGGCAGGGAGTAGCGGCCTGCGATAACGAGCACGAAGCCCGCCAGGATGAGCAGGCAACCGATGGTGATGAGCATACGGCCAGCAGGGATCATAGGGATCACGTCTAGGCGAGCAATGCGTTGGCTTCCCGCAGAAGTTCTGTCGGGTGCAGCGGCTTGGTCAGTACGGACCAGGGGTGTGCCTGGGTCCTGGAGCGGTCAAGCAGGCTCTTCATCAGGGAGTAGTAGCCGGTAAAGAGCAGGATGCGGCAGCCGGGCTGCTCTTCGGAAAGGCGAGAGGCCAGCGAAACACCGTCTTCGCCGGGCATGTTGACATCGCAAAGTAGCAGATTGGGGTGGAAGTCGCGCGCAGCCGTCAGACCATCCTCAGCAGAGTAGACAGCGCGCGCATCAAAGCCGTTCTCACGGAAGATGATCCGAAGGGTATCGGCTACGAGATGTTCATCATCGACAACAAGGATGCGGCGCATACGATATCTCCTGCCAGGGCAGATGCAGGGAGTCAAACAGGACAACAAGTGAACCAGATCTACTGCAAATACTATGCGCCCTGCAGACAACGGAAATCCAATTAATCCTCTCTAATAGAGGTCAATTTCCGGGCTGCAGGGCGCTTTTTCAGGTGGATGGTTCTACTGGCGCGCGGCGCCGGGATTCAGACGCTGGTCGGCGATGGAGCCGGCAGCGGTCTTTGCTTCCTTGTCCTTGATCTGTGCGTAGATCTTGCGGGCATCTGCTTCCTGGCCCTTGGACTCGTACAGGGCGGCAAGCTGCAGCTGCGCGGTGGCGGCCGGAACCGACGGGGTCGGCTTGGCGATGAGCTGGTTGTACAGGTCAATCGACTTCTGGTCCTGTCCGCCCTGGTGATACAGGCTGGCCAGCGAGAGCTTGGCGAGAGCCGCCAGATCGCTGTTCCAGGAGCCGGCCACCTGCTCCAGCGTGGACTGCGCGGTGGAGGTCTGGTTGGCCTCAATGGCCGTGAGGCCGGAGAAGTACAGAGCCAGCTTGCCGGTGGAGGTCAAGCCGTAGCTGTCGGCCACCTGCTGGAATTTGTCATGGGCGGCCTTGGCGCGCTCCTGTGCGGAGGCGTAGGTCTTGACGCCGGGCTGAGCCGGAACGCCGGGCTCGGCGATATCGGCCTGGTAGGTCTCCATGGCTTCGCCGAAGGCGCGGTTGGCCGCGCTGGAACGCACGTTGTAGAGGACGAAGCCGCCCACGACGACGAGCAGAACGACAAGTACGACCACAGCGTAGCGGATCGCGGTGGAGCGGTTCTTGTGGGCCCAGTCCAGGCTGTTCTCGGCTGCGGTGGCGAGGGCGTCTTGCTTCAGGTTGTGGCGGGTCTGACTATCCAACGTGGTGTTCCTTAAAGGTGTCGGTAAGGTGCCGTGCCCGGGATGGGCACGCAAGCCATAAGTCTATCAGTGGTGGTTTGCGGCTTCAATCTCGGCGATCCGGAGCTGCTCGCCTGGTTTCAGGTAGCTCTTGCGGCGGAACCAGTCTTCCATGGCGATTTGCAGGCGGTCGAGCGGGACGCGGTGACCGGCTTCCATCAGGCCGTCGGCCAGTGGAAGGGTGTCGTCGAAGAGGGCATCGTTGGTGAAATTGCGCATGGCGAAGGAGTCAATGTGCGCCAGGGGAGCTGGGCGCTGGACTCCGTTGGTGTCGATATGAATGGACAATTTGCGGATAAACATAACTTACTTAAGTAGTTTTACAAAGGATTGACGCGCTGCATGTGAGATGTTCCGATTTATTCAATTCTTCATTTTGTGGTTACTCCTGTTTGACGGCGTTAGACCGTTCACGGATCTCCACACAAAGCAAAGAATATCGCGGCGACTGGCAGAACAAAGCCGGCGCTGACTTATGTAGTTCCCTCTGGCTAATTGAATTTTTTAGGAGCAATCGATGCGAAATATCCTTATGCGCGGGCGCATTTTTGCGCTTGCGCTTCTCACGCTCATTCTGAGCGTGACCACTACCTTTGCGCAATCGACACGTGGAGCTGTGACCGGTACCGTAACTGACCAGTCCGGTGCCGTGATTGTGGCTGCAAAGGTTGACCTTACTTCCCCTGCAACCAATGTGACCGTAACCACCGTGACGAACAAGGCGGGTGTATACCGCTTTGACGGTGTTCTGGTTGGCGATTACAACGTCTCTGTGGAAGCACAGGGATTTGCGAAGACCCTCGCGCCCTTAACGGTCAACGTTGGCGCCCTGGTCGGCCGTGACTTCCAACTGGCAGCAGGAAGCAGTACATCGGTGGAAGTCACAGTGAATCCGCCGGATATTCAGACGGAAGATTCAGTGCGCAGCCAGGTCATTCCTGCTGAGCAACTGGCTGAGTTGCCGATTGCCGGCCAGAATTCACTCAATCTGATCCTTACCGCACCGGGCGTTGTGCCGTCGAAGACGGGCAGCAATTCGGATGGCGGTATTGGCGCGGTGAACGGAGCCCGTTCGCGTTCCAATAACTTTCTTCTTGACGGCATCAACAACAATGACATTTCGGTTACGGGACCGCAGTTCATCTTCTATAACAATGACGCCCTGGCGCAGGTTTCTTACCAGACGTCGAACTTCACGCCCGAATTTGGCCGCGCTGGTGGCGCTGTCGTCAGCCAGATCACGAAGTCGGGTACCAACCAGATTCACGGAACCGTGGCGTGGGTGTATCGCACCTCGCTGTTCAACGCTTCGACACAGACGCAGCGAAATAACTGGCGCAGCGGCGGTATGACATCCAACCTAGTACCGAAATATGTGGAGCACATTCCGGCGTTTACTGTGGGGGGACCTGTTCGTCTGCCGTTCTATGATGGCCGCGATAAGACCTTCTTCTTCGGTGCCGGTCAGTGGGACCGCTACTCTTCGGGTGGTACACAGTCGACTTTCACCATTCCTACGGCGTCTGGCTATTCCGTACTCAACTCGCTGGCGAGTGCCTGCCCCAATGTGGCTCGTTACCTGGGCCTGCTGGGTAGTCTCCGCGGCGCCAGCGGTGCCGTTGGATCATCCAACATTCCGATTAACGTTCAGGCCAATCTGGCCAATACCACTTGCAACGGCACAGCCCGTACCGGCCAACAGGTTGAGGTTGGACCGTATGTCCGCACCGTTCCGGAACTGAGCAAGGACAACAACCACCTGGTGCGTATTGACCATGTGGTTTCTCCAAAGCAGCAGTTGATGTTCCGCTGGCTCTATGACAAAAACTCGGACAACGTTGGTGGCGTGATCGGTATGACGCCAGACTACGATGTTCCGTTCAAGGCGCAGTATATGGCCGGTAACTTCAACGATACGTATACCTTCTCGCCGCGTGTGGTCAACGAGTTCCGTTTTGGCTTCTCGCGCAACAACTATGGCTGGTTCCTGTCCGGGGGGGGAATTGGTACAACCCTGGAAGCAATCACAATTGCAGGTGGTCCCTCGGTACCGAATATCAGCAGCACCTTCCCACAGGGGCGTGTTTCTAACACCTGGCAGTACAACGACACGGTGACTCTGCTGAAGGGACGCCATGCCTTCAAGTTCGGCGCTGAAATTCTGCGTCAGCTTGCTGTGCAGGATGCACCTTACAACTACCGTGGAACGGTCGGCTATGCAGCCAGCACGCAGAATACATTCGTCACCACTGCCATCTCTGGTCTGGCGAATTACATTGACAACTACGCAGGTCCAAGTGGAACGGTTGGGAAATCGTTTGGCACCGGACACTACCGCCCGAATCTGTTCTCGATGGCCTTCTTCTTCCAGGACATCTTCAAAGTGAACTCTGACCTGACGCTCACCTATGGCGTGCGTTATGAGAACTTTGGGCAGCCGGGAAATATCTTCCGCTACCCCGTTGTCACGACCGGACTCGACCTGGATAACACGCAACGCGTCAACCAGGACAACAACAACTTCGGACCTGCCTTCGGATTTTCGTACAGCCCGTCCTTTGTCAGCAGCCGCCACTCGTTTGTACTTCGCGGCGGCTATAACATCACGTACGACACGTGGTTCAATAACATGCTGTCGAATATGACGGCGGGTGTGCCGAATACCCAGTCCAGCCAGCCCATCGTTACAACCTCCAACGCAACAACGCCGCGTGGATTGAATGGTGTGTCGGGTATTTTGCCGACGCTCGCTGCGGTGCCGTTGAATCCCTATCTCAATTTCACCAGCCAATACAAGAAGAACATGGCGAACCCTTACTATCATCACTTCGCGTTCGGTATCCAGCAGGATATTGCGAGCAAGTTTGTGGTGGATCTGGCGTATGTTGGATCGTTGGGACGTCAGCTCTTCTTTACTAACAATGTCAACCCGACTCAGCCCAATGCAACCTTCAGTGGTGCTGACCAGATCAGCACGGCCTATGGCACGCAAAGCCGCCGTCTGTACTCCACTCGCGGCCTGATTCAGCCTCGCGAGAGTGGTATGACGTCGAGCTATCACTCCCTGCAGTTGCAACTTCGCCGCCGCCAGATGAACACCTTTGCGGGTAAGGTGAGCTTCAACTCGTCCTACACCTGGTCCAAAGCCATGGATAACGGTTCGGATGTCTTCGCGACCTATGCCACCGGCTCGCTGGGCAGCAAATCGATCTCGCAGTGGGGACCTGCCGCGAACTTCGACCACGGTCCGATGGACACGGATCGCCGTCATACTTCGTCGACGGTTATTGCCATGGACTTCAGAGGTGTAAGCAACCACCTGCTAAACGAGTTTGTGGGTGGATGGAGTGTGGCTCCGATCCTGAATGTGTTGAGCGGTGCACCGTTCACCATCTTCAACGGAACGGACCGCGACCTGGATGGTACGGCGAGTAATGATCGCCCGAATATCGGCAATCCGAATGCGCCCGTGAATACCCGTGCGGTCATCGTTGGAACCGCAACCTGTGCCTCTGGCTACTATGATCCGAATCGTCGCACCACCAGTGCGATTCCGATTTCGGCGGCCTGCGTCAACCCGACGGATGTTCGCTGGGTACAGGCACCCACCTATCAACCCACCAGCCCGGTAATGGCGAGTCGCAATTCGATGTACACCACGCGTTACCTGGGCCTGGATATGAATGTGCTGAAGAAGTTCACCATCTCGGACCATCTGAAGGCGGAACTGCGCGGCGAGTTCTTCAACATCACCAATAACCAGAACTTCGATACGCCCAACCAGCCGGCGACGGTATCTTCGACGGCAAATACCTTTATGGACTTCACCACGATCAGTGGCGGAGCTCGCAACTTCCGCATCGGTGCCAAGATTCTGTTCTAAGCAGAGACTGGCGCTTCAACCAGAAACCCCGCCTTAGGGCGGGGTTTCTGTATTTTGGGCGGGCTAAAACGGCTCGTGGATCAGGCGTTGTGATGTGAGTTTGCCGTTGGGGGCGTAGTGCAGTTCGATGACCCAGTCGAAGACCTCATCAGGCCAGTGGTCGCCGTTGAGGAGTTGTTTAGGGTTGGCTCCGAGTTTGGTGAGCAGTTCGGGAATGCCGCCGTGGCGCCAGGAGATGAGGACGACGTGGCCGTGCGGCTTTGCCGTCAGTTCCGAGACGAAGTCGTCGTTCTTTTTCTCGATGTAGTGGGTATCGATGGGTTTGCCGAGGGCTTTGCTCAGGGGCTCGACGGTCAGGCGGGGCCGCAGGCTGTTTTTGCTGTCTGTGGCGGCGAAGATGGTGTCGATGGAAAGCTTCTGGCCGTCCGGATCGGTGAAGGGAGCAAAGTACGTGGCGTAATGCTGCGCACGAGCCTCGCCGGCCGGGGTCAGGTGGTCGCCCACCAGCGGCTTTTCAGCATGGCGGATGATCAGCAGAGTGGTGTCGCGCAGACCCTCCTGCGCGAGGCAGGCAGAGGCGGGTACGAAGCAGAGGACAGCAGGCAGAAGCCAGCGGCGCAGGAGCATGGCCTGATGGTGCCGTACGAAGCTTAAGGCAGGATGAAATTAGTCGGAGAGCGATGTCTTATGGGGCTCGCCGGGGAGGGCGAAATCCAGTTCCGAGGGGTGCGAGTCGCGGTTGACCAGCGGAAGCTGCGGCAGGTTGGCGGTGTGGCCAGCCTCGCGGACGACCGTATCGACATGCTCCAGAACTTCGGCTGTCGACATGGTGTACATCTCGCGGCCGTTGTCGTAGCCGGTCTCAATGATGGACTTCAGGTAATGTCCCGCGGCCTGGGCGGCCAGGTAGTCGGTAATGACGTGGCCGTTCTTGGCCTTCTGCTGTACCCATGCTTCATTCGGCATGGCGATCCACACGGGGCGGCCATTGACGGCAAAGCGGATGTCCGTGGCGTCAGCGTGACGGGTTGCGATGGCAACCACGGTGCCCTTCCAGGTGCAGTGCAGCTCTTCGCCAGTAAAACGGTCTTGTGCGCGGAAATCCTCGTACATACCTATGAGCGTAAATGACGTCCGTGGCCGGGGCAAGATATCCCTACCAGCCGGCGATGGAGAGATTGGAAAGAGAGTTGGGGTCGCTGTAGGCGCCGGGGCCCATGTAGGAGTTCCATCCGGAGAGGAAACCGGCGGTGGAGACCTGGCTGATATCTGGCCGGTAGACGCTGGTGATGAAGGAGAAATCGGTGACATTCCCCCCGACCATGCACGGCGAATAGGCGCGGTGCTTCAGGTCTTCGGCAACGTAACCCTGTGTCAGGGTATCGGCGCGGGAGAGCACCTGGACGGTATCCGGCTTGCCGTTGCGATCCACATGGACGTAGACCTGCAGGCGAGGCGTCTGCGACTGTGGCAGGCCGACGGGCTGGTAGCCGCCCTGGTCACAACTGGCGAGTTCGGCGCTGTGGGCCGGGTGCAGGTGACTGGCGGGCAACGGATCGAGTGGATGCTCGAGCGGTTCCAGAGTGGTGATGGCCAGTTCGGCGATCTTGCCCTCCTCGCCCAGAATGGCAATGCGGCCGGGGACGCGGTAGCCGAACAGGGTGGTCCAGCCGAGGATGGCGGTGACGATGCCGTTGCGTTTGACGGCGCGGAGTTCGCCGGTTGTGGCCTGGAAGCAGGTGGTAGGGGCATCGACCAGCGAGACGGCGTACATGCCGGACTCGTCTGTACGCTGGGTGCCGAAGCAGGCAAGATTGCCGCGACCGGGAGCATGTTCGGCCAGAAAGCGGTCGTGCGGAAGCACCTCCGGTACGCCGGTGTCGCCAAAACCTTCCAGCGCCAGCAGGAGCGCTGGCGCAAGGGAAGCGTTGCGGGTGTCTGTGAAGGCGCTGCCGGAGGAGGTGTAGACGGTGAAGTGCTGCCGGGTGGAGTTCACGATTCGCCGCTGGCTGGCGGGGGATTCGTAGAGGTCTTCCACGGTGCCGGACTGCGAAGGGCGGCCCTGCCGGTCAAAAAGCTGAAAGCTGAGGATGCGGTGCCAGGGCTGCTGGTAAGCCTGATGCACGCTTTCGCGCTGGGAGCGGAGCATCTCCGCAGGCTTCCAGGCTTGTCCTGTGAGCAGGGCCGGGGTGGTGAACACGCAAAGCGCTATCAGCAGCTTCCGCATCATGCGGACGATGATAGCCCCGGCCTGCGGGGTGTGTGCGGTTTATTTCACCACGAGCAGAGCAATCATCAGGGCGATGGAGACAAGCGCCAGGGCCAGCAGCATCCAGAACCAGTTCTGGTAGCTGTGGAGCTGCCGTTCCAGCAGGTCGATCTGACGGCTGGCGGCGTCCTGGTGAGAGCGAAGCTCTTCAGACAGGTGGTCCATGCGCTGGGTGAGTTCGTGATGGCTCTCAAAGATCTGCTTGCTGAGAGAGGCGTGCGAACGTGCAACCTGACTCAGCTCAGTCTTCAGGGCCTCGGTTGCATCGTGCAGCGGCGCCAGGTCGAGCTCCAACGGAGCAGCGGGCGCGGCGACGAACCGGCTGGCCACCAGGTTTTCCAGAAGGGGGATGAGGCGGACGAGCTTCGGAAGGTGTTCGGTGAGTTGGAGAAGAAGCTTTGGCCACATAGGTTTAGGGTGCAGCTTTACGTCCGGAATCGCAACCCCCGGGCTTTGTTTCTATCAAAAGCCGGTCGCACTTTCGAGCGATACCCCACCCTTCGCGAAACGCTGTGAAGAATATGCAACGAGGGCCCGTCGCTAGCGGCGGTTCAGGCTGGCGACGAGTTTGGGCAGGATCAAATCCAGTTTCTTTTGCCGGGAGCGGAAGCTGGAGGCAAGCTGTTTGCGGACCAGGGCATGGGCGAAGGCCGGACGTGGGGTGAATTCGATCGCGTCGGTGACCAGGGTGCCGTGAATAAGAACTCCGGCCTGGTTGGTGCGGGTCTGCTCTTCCACGCTATGGGTGTGCTTCCAGAACTGGAAAGGGCCGCGCAGTTGGATGTCCGTAAAGTGATGATTCCACTGAAATTCTGTGATCTCCGCTTCCCATGGAACGCGGAAGTTGATCAATGGCAGCGGAAGGATGCAGGCGGAGACTATGAACCGGCTGCCGGCACCCGCTGCGATGCTTTTGAGGCGAAGCGCCGGGTCCGCAGCAACGGGACGCGGTGGAGGAGGAGCCAGCGCGGCCTCTTCAATGCGCACCTTCAGAAATTTGGGCATGAGAAGAGGCAGGTTGTAGGGATTCGCGAAGAAAGCGAAGACCAGTTCGACGGGATAGGGGACCCATTGCTCGGTATGAAAGATAGCCGGCATCGCTTCTTCAGGGTACTCCGGCCGATAAGCGACCGAAACAGTCGGAAATTTTTCCGGATATGCGACTCGAACGGTCGTCTTTGCGGTATGCTGCGTATATCGGACTGAAGAAGTCTTGTATCTGGGCGCACGGTGTAACCCATCCTGCGTCCTTTGGAAATGTTGTTGCGCCAGGCGAGGTTGAGGGACCGAGCAAGGAAAAAGAGCGAACTCCACGGTATTGGGGGTATCGCACTAAATCTCGGAGAGACACCAATGAAATTGCAGGGACTTTTGATCAACTGGAAGACGCGCCTTGTGGCCGCCGGAACGCTGGCTTCGTTTGCGGTATCGACCGATGCCTTTGCTGAGGTAAAACCGGCTGCCGAGGATACAAACGGCAAAGTAGAGCGGGTAGGCGAAAGCCCGGCCGACGAGCAGGCCAAGTCGGCACAGGTTGTCCATGACTATCGCATCCCGGAGGGCACCATCCGCGAGGTACTGGATGCGATCGCGACGGTGAACGGTTTTACGGTCCATATCCCGTCTGACCGCGTGGGCGATGTGCAATCGCCGGGTGTGAAGGGTGTGCTGAATCTGCAGGAAGCTCTGGAAGCCGCTCTGAAGGGCACCGGTATTGCCGCGACGATTGATTCTTCTGACTCGGTGACGCTGAAGCTGAAGTCGGCCGACCAGACGGTGACGGTTGTGGCGGACGGTCCGCAGTCGATCAAGTACACGGCTCCTCTGCGGGATCTGCCGCAGACGATTACCGTGATTCCACAGGAGGTGCTGCAAACGACGGCTTCGACGAGCCTGGTCGAGGCACTGCGCACGGTTCCAGGCATCACGTTTGGCGCGGGTGAGGGTGGTAATCCGATTGGCGACCGCCCGTACATTCGCGGCGTGGACTCGCAGTCCAGCACCTTTGTCGACGGTATGCGCGATATCGGTTCGCAGTCGCGCGAGGTGTTCAACCTGGAGTCAATCGAAGTTTCGAAGGGACCGAGCGGCACCTTTGCTGGCCGCGGAGCTTCAGGCGGCAGCCTGAACCTGAATAACAAGATGGCCCGCAAGGAGAAGTTTGTAGGCGGCAGCTTCAGCCCCGGTAATGGCAGCTTCTACCGTGGGACGGTCGACGGCAACATGAAGTTCAACGACTACGTTTCAGGCCGTCTGAATGGCCTGTGGCACTCGGCCGGCGTGGCTGGACGCGATGTGACGAAGAGTGACCGCTGGGGCGTAGCGCCGGCGACGACCTTCAACATCAACAAGCGGACGACGCTGAACCTGAACTACTACCACCTGATGTCGAACGACATTCCTGATCCGGGTATGCCGTACAACAACCCGACCTTCTTCCAGCGCACGGCTGACAATCGCCCGCGCGTTTTGCAGGCCGGTGACGGTTCTCCGCTGGTGGTAAACCGGAAGGCGTTTTACGGCAATACCAACCGCGACTTCCGCGTGGAGAAGGTGAAGACCGGGCTTGCCCGTATTCAGGTGAGCTTGTGGGAAGGCGCTGTCCTGCGGAATACCTACCGCTATGGCAAGTCCAACCAGGACTACATCTACTCGCAGGCGGATGACAGCCAGGGCAACATCTATTACGGCCTGGTTTTTCTGCGGAACCTGAACCGCAACACCCGTGTGGATACGTCGATTGACCAGACTGACCTGGCCGGAAGCGGCAAGACCGGTTCTGTTCGCCACACCTACGCTACGGGTATGGAGTTCTCGCGTGAGCGTGGCTGGAACTCGAGCTATGGCATTACGCTGCCCGCTACGACAGTCAATGGGGTGAGCATTGCGGCCAGCCGCTGCCCGGGCGGCGCTGGAGCGGCGGGTAATTACAACTGCGTGGACCTGTTCAATCCCGCACCGGAGTATAACGATCCGTGGCGTTCGGTGAACACGATCAACAGGGCTAACCTGGCGTTCCCGACGAATGCACGCACCACGACCCGCTCGCTGTACGGATTCGATACGATGCAGCTTCATCCGAAGCTGATGGCGACGGTTGGCATTCGTTATGACCACTACAACTCGCGGTACCGCTCGGCGTTGAATGCGACTCCGTCGGTCTCGACAAGTCAGCGGACGGACGATCTGGTGAACTACCAGGCTGCGTTGAACTTCAAGCCGCAGACGAAGATCAGCATTTATGGTTCGGTGAGCTCTTCGTCCGTGCCGGTCGGCAATGCGCTGCTGCAGGGCAGCGACCCGAATGCTCTATCCACCACCAGCAATCAGAACCTGGCACCGGAGAAGACGCGGTCGGTCGAAGCCGGTGTGAAATATGAGTTGTTTGGCGGACGTGCGCTGGCAACGGCAGCCTTTTTCCAGCAGAACGTCGACAATGCCCGCGTAACGGCCGATGCTTCGGGATCGATCCAGATGGCTGGCAAGAAGCGCAATCGCGGTATCGATGTGGGTATCTCCGGCAACGTGACGCGGAAGCTGCAGGTCTTCGGTGGCTACACGTTCATGAACGCCATCCTGGTCGATAACGGTGTTGTGGTGACGAATGGTGTGGCGAGTCCCAGCCCGCTGAACGGACGCCGCTTCCCGAATACTCCGGAGCACAGCTTCAGCGTGACCAGCTATTACCAGGCGACGCGTGCGCTGAAGGTGGGTGGCGGTATCTACGGTGCGGGCAAGGTGTTTGGAGCCGATAACCCGACGAGCGCGTACACGATGAAGTGGGTTCCGTCGTACACCCGTGTCGACCTGTTCGGATCGTACCGCTTCACCAAACACTATGATCTGCAGGCCAACCTGCTGAATGTTGGTGACAAGGTTTACTTCCTGCAGGCCTACACCACGCACTATGCACAGATGGCTCCCGGACGTACCTTCCGCGCCACCTTCAACGTATCGTTCTAAATGCAGGAACAGGATCCCAACTCGCTGGAACTCGTCCGCGCCGCGGCTCTTCGCGGCGTGGCCGAGGCCCAGGTCATCTATGGCCAGATGCTGCTCGACGGCAAAGTCGTCGAGCGCAATGCCCTTTCTGCCTTCTCGTTCTTTGAGAGGGCGGCGAAGGGTGGCAACGTGATGGCCATCAACATGGTGGGCCGCTGCCTTGACCAGGGATGGGGTGTGGCCGCAAGTCCTCACCTGGCCGCTCCATGGTTTTTGAAGGCTGCGGAACGCGGGCTGGACTGGGGGATGTACAACTACGCGACCCTGTTGATTCTTGGCCGCGGAGTTCCTGAAGACAGATCGGTTGGCCTGTACTGGTTGCGCAAAGCGGCTGAGCTGGGCCACGCCAAGTCGATCAACCTGATCGGCGGATTTTACGAAGATGGCTGGGAGGTGGAGCAGAATCGCGCCGAGGCGCGCGAGTGCTATCGCCTGGCTGCTGTTGGCGGAGACTTCCGCGGGCAGTTCAACTTCGCACGTTTTCTAGCGCAAGAGGGCGAGACCCAGCGCGCTTTTTACTGGCTTCGGCAGGTCCCGAAGACAGCTACGCCGGCCTTCCTGGAGAAGATGAGGAAGTTCCTGGCCGAGTCACCGATTGATGCTCTGCGACACTTTGCCGCATCGCTTGACCAGGACGCCGACGATGCGGTGCCTGCTATTTCTCCTGAGTTTGAGGTAGTGCAATGTTAGTTCCGATTCCCGATATCCTGACCGTTGACGAGGTCAAAGAGTTCCGCCAAAAGCTGGACGCCACCGAGTGGGTGGATGGCCGTGTGACCGCTGGCTACCAGTCCGCGCGTGTGAAGGACAACTCGCAGCTGCCGGAGAACAACCCTGTTGCGATTGAGTTGGGTGATCGCATTCTGAGTGCGATTCAGAAGTCTCCGCTTTTTGTGGCGGCTGCTTTGCCGCTGCGTATCTTTCCGCCACTGTTCAACCGCTATGCGGGCGGGCAGAGCTTTGGCAACCACGTGGATAATTCCGTGCGCCGCATGCAGAGCGGGCAATATGTCCGTACCGATCTTTCCGTCACGCTTTTTCTGAGTGAGCCGGAGGAGTACGAGGGCGGCGAGCTGATGATTGAGGACGTCTACGGAACACAGAGTGTGAAGCTGCCGGCCGGGCACCTGGTTCTGTATCCCTCGACCAGTCTGCATCATGTACGTCCGGTGACTTCCGGAGCGCGTGTGTGCAGCTTCTTCTGGCTTCAGAGCATGATCCGCTCCGATGAGCAGCGCTCGCTGCTGCTGAACCTGGATATGAGCATTCAACGGCTGTCGCAGGATGTGCCCGATCACCCTTCTTCCGTGGAGCTGACGGGGGTGTATCACAACCTGCTGCGGCAGTGGGCTGAGCTATAGCGCGTTGCAAAAGATGGGTGTGCCGCTTTGCCTCGGAACAAGGCTGGCGCGCCCGCAGGGGTCCGAAGCAAACACACACGGTGCTTCGGGCAAACACAACAGGTGGAACAGGCTGCCCTCACAGTCCTGTTCCACCTGTTTGTGCGTTCAGGCTAGTTGGGCATTACGACGGTGTCGATGACGTGAATGACTCCGTTCTTCTGGAAGACATCGGCGGTGGTGACGGTGGCCATGCCGCCCTTTTCATCGGTCAGAACGACCTTGCCACCCTCCAGCGAGGCGGTCAGAGTTCCGCCCTGCACGGTCTTCATGGCGTATTTGCCACCGCTCTTCTTGATCATGGCGACGAGTTGTTTTGAGCTGATTCTGCCAGGAACGACGTGGTAGGTCAGGATCTTGACCAGGGTGGCCTTGTTCTCCGGCTTGACCAGGGTGTCGACCGTACCCGCGGGCAGCTTGCCGAAGGCGTCATCGGTAGGAGCGAAGACGGTGAAGGGGCCGGTGCTGTTGAGCGTATCGACAAGACCGGCGGCCTTGACGGCTGCCACGAGGGTCTTATGAATGGGTGAGTTGACCGCGTTCTCAACGATGGTTTTGGTGGGATACATCGGCGCTCCGCCAACATCGGGGTCCTTCATCTGCGCCTGAGCGGTGAGCGTAAGTGCTGCGAGCGTGGTTGCGAAACAAACAGCCAGAAACTTCTTCATGCGGGTCTATCCTTCCGGGGAAGCGGCCTTTATGGCGCGTCCATGCGAAGGACGAGATGAGGTGGGGATGCGGATTGCTGCTGTGCCCTTTCCGGTTGCACCACGTGAACAGAATCGGCCTATCTTTGCGTGATAGTTCCATGTACAGCGTTCTGAATTGGGCCCTCTGGTTTCCCGTGTCGTAAGTGCGCGGCTCAACTCCGTTACCTTCGTGCCGATAGAAGGAGTGACCTGCGGATTTCTCCACACGGCGGAGCCATGAAACTACAGACGAAGATCATATCCATCTCACTTGGCGGCGTCCTCTTGACGACCGTCGGCGGTATTTTTGTCCAGATGTCGATCATCCGGCAGCAGGGAATTACCATGCTGCGCGACTCGATGCGGGCCACGATTCTTGGCGCTGAGAACACGCGCCAGTCGGTTTCGAACATGCGGCGGGAGCATATGTTCGATGACAAGTCGCTGAAGGAAGAGGCACTTACCGCGACGGATTACCGGCAGACGCGACTTTACCAAACGGTGCCGGTGGTGGCGGCATGGACTGCTCTGCGGGAGGTCGCCACCAAGGAGGGGCTGAAGTTCCGTGTGCCGGCCAGCCATCCGCGCAACCCGAAGAATGCCGCGGATGAGACCGAGCAGCGCATTCTGGCAGCGGTGGAGTCTGGCGAGCAGCCCGAATTTTTCGAGGTGGATGAAAAGAACAACGAAGCCATTTATGCGCGGCCGATCACGCTGACGCAGGATTGCCTGTTCTGCCACGGCAGCCCGGCTACAAGCCCTTCCGGCAATGGCAAGGACATGCTGGGCTTCCCGATGGAGGGATGGAAGGCAGGAGACCGTCACGGCGCGTTTGTGCTGCGGTCAAACCTTGCCGGCGTGGATACGCTGGCGCACGACAGCATTCTGAAGACGCTGATGTGGATCGTTCCGCTGGCCAGCCTGGTGGGTGTTGCGATCTATCTGATTCTTGCGCGGGTGAGCTATCGGCTGCGGGAGATGGTGCAGGAACTGACGACAGGCTCGGAACAGGTAAGTACGGCGGTACAGCAGATTGCGCAATCCAACCAGTCGCTGGCGCAGGGAACCACGATGCAGGCTTCGTCGCTGGAAGACACTTCGCGGGCGGCTTCGTCGGTGAGCGCGGCTGCGGATGGAGCGTGCCGGAACTCGGAGCAGGCGGCCGAGGAGATGCAGGGCGTCGATGAGAAGGTCCGTCAGGGAAGCAACGCGCTCAAGGAGATGGAAGCCTCCATGACCGACATCCAGAGCTCGAGCGAGAAGATCCAGACGACGATCCGGGTGATTGATGAGATCGCCTTCCAGACACACATTCTGGCCCTGAATGCTGCCGTAGAGGCCGCGCGTGCAGGAGAGACGGGTGTGGGCTTCGCCGTGGTGGCCGAGGAGGTGCGGAACCTGGCTGAGCGCTCGGCGCAGGCGGCGCGCGATACGGCTCCCCTGATCCGGGAGTCGATTGCACGCAGCAACGATGGCAGCGCCCGGATGCAGCAGATGATCTCAGTCATCGGGGGCATTACCGAGAGCTCAGCCCGGGCCCGTACCCTGGTGGAGGAGGTAAGCTCCGGCAGTCGCCAGCAGGCGGGAGAGATGGTGCAGATCACCCGGGCGATCCAGGGAATGCAGGATGTGACCCAGGGCAATGCCGCCTTCTCCGAGCAGACGGCAGCTGCAAGTGAAGAGCTTTCGGCACAGGCGGAGGCGATGAACGCCGTCGCTCACCGGTTGGCAAAGATCGTGGAAGGTTGAACCAGAGGGCCAAACAGGCACGCGCTCACCAGACGGGGTGAACGCGTGTCTGTTAAGCAATACAGTTTGACAGTTCGGCGGCCTTGCCTCGAAGCTGTGAAGACAGGCCATCCCATACGAATGAACGCCGCGCAGTCCAATCCTTCCAAAAAACACCACGACTCGGGTCTGCTGCTGATTGGCATTATCCGGGTGCTGGAGGCGGCGCTTTCGGTGGCCGTTGGCCTCGGGGTCCTGCATTTCCTGAATAAAGACCTGAACGACGAGCTGACCAGCCTGGTCCATTACCTTCATTTGAATGAAGACGGCCACCTGGTTTCCGTTCTGTTCGACAAGATCGACCTGATTGACAATCACCGGCTGAAGCAGATCGGCGCCTCGGCGTTTGCCTATGGCGCGCTGAAGCTGATTGAGGGCGTCGGCCTGGTGAAGGAACAGGTTTGGGCTGAGTATCTTACCGTCATTGCCAGCCTGATCTTCCTGCCCTGGGAGATCTATGAGCTGCTGCGCCACCCCAACATCTGGAGGCTGGGTATCCTGCTGGGGAACCTGCTGATTGTGGCGTACCTGCTATGGACGCTGGCGCGGATGCGGCGGCGGAAGCAGCAGGATTAGGTGAAAAACAGCGACTTTCGCCTAATTTTCGCCTACTACAGAATTCCTCTGATGCGCCACCCCCTGAACCGGTTTTCTAAACACTACATATAGGGGGATACCTTTTGATTACCCCCACAGCGTGAGTTTTCCACAGGCCGTGGCAGAAGACCCTCTGTTTTCCGCAATTTAGGGACTTGTATTCAGGCAACTTCTAAGCGATTCTGTGGCTCGAAGTGGTAAGAAGTGGAGCAAAAGGGATTCAGGTTGTAAGGATGGCTTGATTCTATCTCCCAAGTGGAAGCGAACGGCAAGATTCGCACCGTAACCAACTTGGGGCCCACCGGTTTTGCTGGGGTACAGGTCGCATGTTTCGTGGAAATCATCCAGCTCGCGTGGACGAGAAGGGGAGGCTGAAGCTTCCCGCTGAGTTCATGCGCCGCGCGAAGGATGTGTACGGCGACCAGTTCTACATCACCAGCAAAGATGGCAAGCGGGCGGAGATTTACCCGCTGAAGGAGTGGGAAAAGATTGAGGAGAAGCTTGCGGGCATCCCCTCCATGAATCCCGCGAAGAAGAAGTTTCTGGACGTGACGAACTATTACGGCCAGATGGCGCAGATGGACGAGCAGGGACGTGTGTTGATCCCCGCCATTCTGCGGACGGCAGCGAATGTGAAGGGTGAGGTTGTGGTTCTTGGATCGCAGACCTACCTGGAGCTGGTGAACCACGACGCCTTCAAGGCGGAACTGGAAGCCCAGCCGCTCACGATGGAAGACCAGGCTGCCCTGGCGGATCTCGGGCTCTAGATGGACGCTCCTAAGGGAGCCGCATGGAGGGTGGAATGATCGCATCGCTTCATGTGCCCGTTCTTTTTGAAGAGGTTTTGAACTACCTGAATGTGCGGCGCGGCGGAACGTACGCTGACGCAACGCTGGGGCTGGCAGGGCATACGAGCGGCATCGCTCGCAGGCTGGGGCCGAATGGGACGCTGCATTGCTTTGACCGCGACCCGGACGCCATGAAGCTGGCCAAGGAGCGGCTGGAGCATGTAGCCGCCGAGTTGAAGGCAACGATGCCGAAGGTCGTGTTTCATGCACGGGCCTTCAGCGAGGCAGCCCAGGCGATTGAGCCGGGAACGCTCGATGGCATCCTGGCTGACTTTGGCGTCAGCAGCCTGCAGCTGGATACAGCGCACAGAGGATTCAGTTTCCGGCACGATGGTCCGCTCGACATGCGGATGAACCCCACGGTTGGGGTGAGTGCCGAACAAGTGGTAAATCAGATCGACGAAAACGAGCTTGCCGATCTGATTTACGAATTCGGAGAGGAAAGGAGTTCGCGGAGAATCGCCAGAGCCATTGTGCGGGCCCGGCCGATTACAACCACGGGGGAATTAGCCCGGGTGATATCGGCCGCGGCCCGATCAATGAAAGGCGAAAAGATTCATCCCGCGACGAAGACCTTTCAAGCGCTTCGAATTTACGTGAATGACGAGCTGGGAGAGATCAGGACGCTGCTTGAGAGCGCGCCATCTCTTCTGAAGCCCGGAGGCCGGCTGGCGGTGATCAGTTTTCACTCGCTGGAGGACCGGCTGGTGAAGGATGACTTCCGCGAGCGGTCGCGGAAGGGGCAGTACGAGGTGCTCACCAAAAAGCCGGTAACGGCAGGTGAGGAAGAAATGGAACGCAATCCGCGGGCACGCAGTGCGAAGCTGCGGGTGGCGGAAAAGAAGTAGGAGGAACACGACGATGGCGGCAATGGCGCAGACAATCGAAGCAGTGGGACGGCGGAAGTGCCGTACCGAGTCGCCGGCAGAGCGCAACCGTCGCGTGTATGAGGCGCAGCGGGCATCGCGTCGCGGACCGACGCCAGAGGTCCTGTTCCACAAGTATCTTGATAATTCCCGCATTGTGAAGGCCGATGACCCGGTCCGCAAGCGCGAGATGCGTACCTTCGGCGCCGCCTGCGCCGTGTTGTTTGCACTGATGATGGTTTACGTATGGCAGCACTTCGGCGCCATTGAGACCGGCTACAAGCTGGAAGCGACCAAGCAGCAGGTGGAGCAGTTGCGCGAGCAGAACCGCCAGCTTCGTCTGCAGGAGGCGCAGTTGACCGATCCTGAGCGCATCCACACGATGGCTGCGCAGCTTGGCCTGTCGGCTCCGCTGCCGGGGCAGGTGGTGCGTCCTGACGGCCTGACGGATACGAATGCGCCGGTAGTGGCGCAGGTGACCGCTCACTAAAAGATTCTGAAGTTATTTTGTTGTTCTGGATGCTGAGGTTGAAGTAGATGCACAGTGATTCGCCGCCACGGCAGACGTTAACGGCACCGATCAAGCGTGTCCGTTTCGTCTATGTGGCGGCGTTTTTCCTTTTCTGGACGGTGGTGATTGCCGGCCGGCTGGTGTGGCTGCAACTGATCCGGCATGAGCATTATGTGGAGAAGGCTGCGAGCCAGCAGGAGCGCAGCGTCACGGTGGCCCCGAGGCGCGGGTTGCTGTATGACCGCAACCTGAAGGAACTGGCGATGACAGTCTCTGTGGATTCAGTCTTTGCCGTGCCGAAGGAACTGAGCAATCCTGCCGATGTTGCGTCGCTGCTGGCACACGTGGTGCATGACGATCCTGAGGATCGCTTTACCTCCGAGCACAGCATCCTGGCGCGTCTGAGCGCCTCCCGCAACTTTGCCTGGGTGGCGCACCGTGTAACGCCGGAGATTGCCCAGCGCGTGAAGGACCTGAACCTGAAGGGCGTCTACTTTCAGAAGGAGTTCAAGCGCTTTTATCCGAACAATGACCTGGCCTCGCAGGTGCTGGGGTATGTGGGCGCGGATGATATTGGTCTGGGCGGGCTGGAGCGCGCGTTCGAAGAAGACATGCACGGCACGCCGGGAAAGGTTCGTACTGCTCTGGATGCCCGCCGCAAGGCGCTGGGCAGCAATGAGCAGGAGCCGCTGCCGGGCGAGAACCTGGTGCTGAGCATTGACGCCAATATCCAGCACATTGCCGAGCGTGCGCTGGATGAGCAGGTGGAGAAGACCAAGGCGCTGCATGGCGTGGCGGTGGTGCAGGATCCGCACACGGGGCAGATCCTGGCGCTGGCGGTGTCGCCGCGCTTCAATCCGAATGAGACGCGTCACCTGGACCCGAAGGCGCTGTCGAATCTTGCTGTCAGCGATGTGTATGAGCCGGGCTCGACCTTCAAGCTGGTGTCCTATGCAGCGGCGCTGGATGGCGCGGGCGTGCAGCCGGAGGACCTGGTGGACTGCCAGGGCGGAGCGATTACTCTGTTTGGCCGCGTGATCCACGACGATATCTCGGACCGTGGCATGCATGTGGTGACGGTGCAGAAGGCGCTGGAGAAGTCGTCGGATGTGGGCGCGATCAAGATGGCGCTGAAACTGGGCAACGAGCGCTTCTACAAGTACATTCGCGACTTCGGTTTTGGCGACCGTTCGGGCATTGAGCTGCCGAGCGAGACGCGCGGCCTGCTGCGCCCGGTGCGCAAGTGGGATCCGGCTTCGATTGGGTCGCTGGCCATTGGGCAGGAGGTCGGCGTGACGCCGATCCAGCTGGTGACCATGGTGTCGACCATTGCCAATGGCGGCATGTATCTGCCGCCGCACATTATTCTGAGCGAAACCGAGAAGATGAAGGGCGATGTGGAGCTGAAGCCCATGCCTTTCCGCGTGATGAATGAGCTTCCGAAGAAGCTTCCGGATGGATCGCACCGCGTGATCAGCGAGATGACTTCGGCCAAGATGCGCCGCATGATGGCCGGCATTGTGACCGAGGGAACCGGATCTCTGGCCGCGTTGAATGGTTATTCGAGTGGCGGCAAGACCGGGACGGCGCAGAAGATTGATACGGCGACGCACACGTATTCGAAGACCAAGCACGTAGCCAGCTTCGCGGGGATTGCTCCTGTGAGCTCGCCGGCGATTGCTGTCGCCGTGGTGATCGATACGCCGACGGCGGGGCCTTCGTACTACGGCGGAGCGGTTTCGGCGCCGGTGTTTGCCGATATTGCGCAGCAAGTGCTGGAGTACATGGGGGTTCCGCATGACCAGCCGTTGACGCCGAAGAAGAATGTAGCTCAGTTGCAGCGTGTCGCTATGGAGCATGATGACCATCCGGAGGACAGCAGCGCGGATTTGAATGCGATGTTTGCCGAGGCGAATGCGCTGCCGGACGACGATCCGCTCAAGGCCACGGCCAGCGCCGGACCGGCGAAGCTTGATCCGGAGCCAGTGCCGCCGCCTTCGAAGCGTGCCTCGGTGCTGAACCTGCTGCCGGAGAAGGTGCTGGCGGCGTTCCGTGCTAATGGCGGGGCGAATACCTTTGCCGAGACGGCGGAGAATAAGCCGCTGGCCGCGCCGAAGATTGCTCCACTGGCGCAGCGCAAGGAAGATGGCGGAATCGTTGTTGACGCCACCCGGCGCGTGGCGGTGCCGTCGTTTACGGGGTCTGCCCTGCGCCAGGTGGTTCAGCAGGCAAATGCCGTGGGACTGCGGGTGCAGCCGGTTGGAAGCGGCCTGGCGCGGGAGCAGGTGCCTGCGGCAGGTACCATGGTTCCAGTGGGAACGCAGGTTGTGGTGCGGTTCCTGCGCTAACTCTTATGCTTTTTTCTGAAATTGTTGAAGGTATTGAACTCGAAGAGCAGACCCATGGCTCATGCGAGATTACGAGCGTCGAGTATGACTCGCGGCGCGTGCACGAAGGATCGTTGTTTGTTGCCATGCGTGGCAGCACGACGGACGGCAACACGTACATCAAGCAGGCGATGGGGAAAGGTGCTGCCGGAGTTCTGACGGACTCGCGCGAGGTGTTTTCGAATGCGCTGTCGCGCTGGCCGCATCTTTGCATTGGCCTGGCGCAGCATGGGCGCAGGTCACTGGCTATTGCCAGCGCCAACTTCTATCAGCATCCCGAACGCACGCTGAAGATGACCGGCGTGACCGGCACCAACGGCAAGACGACGACCGCCTACCTGGTGGAAGCGATGCTGAACAGCGCGCAGCGGACAAGCGTGCTGGTGGGCACGATTGAATATCACGTGGCCGGAGAGGTGCGTGTGTCACCGCATACGACACCGGAGTCGCGTGACCTGCTGGAGCTGTTTCACGATGCCGTGGGCCGCGGCGCGACCGAGGCCGTGATGGAGGTAAGCTCGCACGCGCTGCACCAGGGCCGTGTGTACGGCATGCCGTTTGATGTGGCTATCTTCACGAACCTGACGCAGGACCATCTGGATTTTCATAGGACGATGGAGCGCTATTTCGCGGCAAAGCAGAAGCTGTTTGCGGGCGATGGTTCGCCGGCGCCGCGCGTGGCGGTGATCAATGTCGACGACGAGTATGGCAGGCGGCTGGCGAAGTTCAGCCTGACACAGGGCTCCGTGGTTGCAGAGTATGGCGTGGAGAAAGGCGACTGGCGCGCGGAGGATGTGGTGCTGGAAGCGGGATCAACGCGATTCACGCTGAAGACGCCCCATGGAAGCGTTGCGATGCACTCCAACCTGACCGGCCATGTGAATGTGCTGAACCTGCTGGCGGCTTCGGCGGCGGCGCATGCACGGGGCTTGTCGCTGGAGCAGATTGCCGAAGGATCGGAGCAACTGGCGTATGTGCCGGGCCGTTTCCAGACGGTACCGAACGAGGCCAGCATTACTGTGGCGGTGGACTACGCGCATACCGATGATGCGCTGCTGAACCTGATCAAGCTGTCGCGTCAGCTTGTGGGGAACAACCAGCGGGTGATCACGCTATTCGGCTGCGGTGGAGACCGGGATATTACCAAGCGTCCGAAGATGGGGCGCGCGGCGGCGCGGGGCAGCAACCTGGTGGTGTTGACCAGCGACAACCCGCGCACGGAAGATCCGGCGATCATCATGGAGCAGGCGCTGCGCGGTGTGGAGGAGATTGGTACCGACTGCATTGTCGAGGCCGACCGCGAAGCTGCGATTCGCAAGGCGATTGCCGCGGCGAAGCCGGGAGATATTGTGCTGCTGGCAGGCAAGGGCCATGAGAAGACGCAGGTGCTGGCGACGGGCACGGTTCCGTTTGACGATGTTGAGGTGGCTGCACGCGTGCTGCAGGAGCGTGCATGAAGCTGACGCTTGGTCAGATTGCCGACTGGATTCACGCCGAGGGCGACTTTGATGATGAAGCCGTGGCGTATGGCTACTCCATTGACTCGCGCACGATTGGAGCAGGAGACCTGTTCTTTGCCGTGAAGGGCGAGCGCATGGACGGCCACGACTTTGTGGAGACCGCGCTGAAGGACGGTGCGGTGGCTGCCGTGGTGAGCATGCACTGGGTGGTTCCGGCAGAGGTGGACGAGGCGAAGCTGCTGCGCGTTCCGGAGGGCGAGGACTGTGTGCTGGCGGCAATGCAGAAGCTGGCGACGGCGGTGCGCAGGCACTGGGGCAAGCGCGTGATCGGCATTACAGGCTCGGCGGGCAAGACGACGACCAAGGAAGCCGTGGCCGCTGTGCTGGGCGCGAAGTTCAAGGTGTTGAAGTCGGCGGGGAACCTGAATAACAACTTCGGGGTTCCACTGCAGGTGCTGCGGCTGGAGCCGGAGCACGAGATTGCCGTTCTCGAAATGGGCATGAACCACGCGGGCGAGATTACGCTGCTGGCGAAGATCGCCGAACCGAACTGGGCGGTGGTGTCGAATGTGGCCCCGGTGCATCTGGAGCACTTTCCCGAGGGGATTGCAGGCATTGCGAAGGCGAAGTATGAGCTGGTGGAGTCGCTGCCGGAGGATGGCGTCGCCATTCTGAACGCGGATGACGCGTATGTCAGCACCTTTGGTAGGGGTATGGGTGATCGCGCGGTCTTCTATGGGCTGGGTGAGGCGGCCCAGGTGCGTGCGGAGCATGTGCAGGAGGCAGGCGAAGAGGGCATGACCTTTACGGTCATTGCCGGGAAAGAACGCGCCGAGGCAAAGCTGGCCCTGCTGGGCAGACACAATGTCTACAACGCGCTGGCGGGGATTGCGACCGGGCTGCAATGCGGGATGACGTTGCAGGAATGTGTGGCGGCGCTGGCGGAGCTGCAGCCTTCGGACAAGCGCGGACAGGTGCTACACCATAAGGGTGCGACGCTGATCAACGACTGCTACAACTCGAACCCTCGTGCACTGGATGCGATGGTGGAGGCACTGCTGGCTGTGAAGGCAGACCGGCACATTGTGATTGCGGGCGAGATGCTGGAGCTTGGGCCGGAAGGGCCTGCCCTGCATGAGGCCTGCGGCCGCACGATGGCGAAGCTGGGCGTCCGGCAAGTGGTGGGGGTACGCGGGCTGGCCGAGCACCTGGTGGCCGGTGCGAAGGCGGAAGGCGCCGAGGCGGTGTTTGTGGCGACTCCGGAAGAGGCTGGCGAGTGGCTGGATGCGAATCTGCGCGAGGGGGATGCTGTGTTGTTGAAGGCATCACGCGGGGTACGTCTCGAACGTGCGTTGGCGGCGATACACTAGGCGGACACATGCTTTACTGGCTGCTCTATCAGAAGTTATTTCCGTACTTTCGACTGTTCCGGATCTTCCGTTACCTGACCTTCCGGACGGTCTTTGCGTCGCTGACGGCGCTACTGATCGGCCTGATTATCGGGCCGTATGTGATTGAGCGTCTGCGCGAGTTTCAGATTGGCCAGTACATCCGCGAGGAAGGTCCGCAGAGCCACCAGAAGAAGAAGGGCACGCCGACGATGGGCGGTGTGCTGATCTGTATCTCCATCCTGGTGCCGACGCTGTTATGGAGTGATCTGTCCAACCCGCTGGTGTGGATTACGGTGCTTTCGACCTTCTTCTTTGCGGCGATTGGGTTTGCGGACGACTACATCAAGGTGGTCCATAAGCGGAACCTTGGCCTGACCAGCAAGCAGAAGTTCGCTCTGCAGCTGATGGTGAGCCTGGGTGTCGCGCTGGCACTGTGCGTGATGCAGCACAAGGGGCTGTATTCCACGCGCCTGGTGGTGCCGTTCGTCAAGAAGTTCCGGCCGGACCTGATTATCGGAGCGCTGATGCATAGCCATACCTTCTGGTGGCTGGGCTTTGCGCCGTTTGTGATTTTTACCATGCTGGTGCTCACCTTCAGTTCCAACGCCGTCAATCTTACGGACGGGCTGGACGGCCTGGCGATCGGCTGCACGATTATTGCCGCCGGAGCGCTGACGGTGCTGACCTATGTGAGTGGCCACGCGGTGTTTTCCGACTACCTGGAGTTGTCGCGTATGCCGATGGCGGGCGAGCTGAGCATCTTCTGCGGCTCGATGGTGGGGGCTTCGATCGGCTTCCTTTGGTACAACGCGCATCCGGCCGAGGTGTTTATGGGCGACGTAGGGTCGCTGGCGCTGGGTGGGGCGATTGGCACGGTGGCTGTGCTGATCAAGCAGGAGCTGTTACTTCCGTTCATTGGCGGCGTCTTTATCCTTGAAGCGCTGAGCGTAATGCTGCAGGTGGGCAGCTACAAGTTAAGGAATGGGAAGAGGATCTTCAAGATGGCTCCGCTGCACCATCATTTTGAGCTGATGGGGTGGAGCGAGAGTAAGGTGATTGCTCGTTTTTGGATCGCGGCGCTCGTCTTTGCATTATTCGCGTTGACGACGTTGAAGCTGCGGTAGGTGGTAGCCTTACTTTCTCGGATAAACCAAGCAAAAGCAGATTCCTCCGCTTCGCTGCGGAATGACAACCAAGAAGAGCAAAGAATCGAATGATTGATCTGAAGAATAAGCGTGTTCTCGTTGTTGGGCTTGGGAAGTCGGGTCTTGCTGCTGCTCAGTTTTTGAAGGAGCAGGGAGCGCAGGTGACGGTGTCGGACTCGCGCGCGGCGACGGCGCTGCAGGCGGAGCTGCCGGGGCTTCTGGAGGCCGGGATTGCGGTCGAGACCGGAGGGCATGGGGTGCTGACCTTCCGCCGGCAGGATTTGCTGGTGGTCTCGCCCGGTGTGCCGCTGTCAGTGCCGGAGATTGCCACGGCGAAGGCCGCGGGGGTTCCGGTGATGGGTGAGGTCGAACTGGCCTCGTACTTCCTGAAGGGTCAGATCATCGCCATTACGGGGTCGAATGGGAAGACGACGACGACCTCGCTGATTGGCCATATTCTGAAGTCTGCAGGTCTGCCGACGCTGGTGGGCGGCAATATTGGCACGCCGGTGCTGAACCTGCGACGGGTTTCGACGCATAAGCACTGGTTGGTGTTGGAGGTTTCGAGCTTCCAACTGGAGACGGTGGAGCACTTCCATCCGAAGATTGCCGTGGTGCTGAACATTACGCCGGATCATCTGGACCGTCATGGAACCTTTGAGGCGTATGCGGCGGCGAAGTACCGTATTACCGTGGCGCAGGACGCTTCGGACTTCCTGGTGTTGAATGCCGAGGATGTGCCGACGCAGTTGACGGCCTCGCATACCAAGGCGGGCATCTACTGGTTTTCGCCCTCGCGGCAGATCAAGCAGGGTGCTTTTGTACATGGCGACGGCATCTACTTCAAGGCCAAGGAAGGCGCGCGACCGGAGCCGATTATGCCGGTCAGCGAGATTCCGCTGAAGGGGGCGCACAATATTGCCAACGTACTGGCGGCGATTACGGCGGCCCGGCTGGCGGGTGTTTCGAAAGAGCAGGTACGCACCGGTGTGGCCAGCTTCAAGGCCGTGGAGCACCGGCTGGAGTTTGTCCGCAAGCTGAACGGCGTGGACTACTACAACGACTCGAAGGCCACGAATGTGGACGCGACGGTGAAGGCGCTGGAGTCGTTTCCCAAGGGGATTCACCTGATTCTGGGGGGCAAGGACAAGGATTCGGACTACACCACGCTGGTTCCTTTGCTGAAGGACCGGGCAGTGGCTGTTTATACGATTGGTTCTGCCGCGGAAAAGATCGAGTCGCACCTTAACAAAGTAGTCAACATAGTTGCAGCGGGAACTTTGGAAAACGCTCTGGCGAAGGCGAAGGAAGCTGCGCAGCCGGGCGAGGTGGTCTTGCTGGCGCCGGCGTGTGCCAGCTTTGACCAGTTCAAGAGTTACGAGCATCGCGGCTGCGTCTTCAAGGAGACGGTGAACGGCTGGGTGGAGTAGGCGGGGCGAACGCGGACCTCTCCTGCTGCGGTGAAGAAGGCAGGAGATGGCAAAGCGGGTCGGCGTCGATAAGTGGTTGTTCTTCGTGGTGGTGCTGCTGGTCCTTGTGGGACTGGTGATGGTGTTTTCCGCCTCGGCCGTGATGGCGAAGGAGCGCTACGGATCTCCGTATACGTTTGTGACCAAGCAGGCCGGGTGGGCCCTGCTGGGCCTTACCGCCATGACGCTGCTCATGCGCGTGGACTACCGCAAGTACAACAACCCCAAGCTAGTGCTGCCGTCGATTGCAGTGACGATGATCCTGCTGATCGGCGTCTTCGCCATGCGGGACTCGCACAATACGCACCGCTGGTTCAAGATGGGGCCGTTCCTGAGTTTTCAGCCGTCCGAGATTGCCAAACCCGTGCTGGTGCTATTCCTGGCGTGGTTTCTGCAGAACCGCATGCATCGCATGGATGATCTGAAGGGGACGATTCTGCGGGCGGTGGGGCCACCGCTGCTGATGATTGCACTGATCCTGAAAGAACCCGACCTGGGCACGGCGATGGTGTGTGCCGCGGTGCTGGCGCTGATGCTGTACCTGGCGGGGGCGCAGATGCGCTATTTCGCCATTGGAGCGGCGCTGGCCGCTCCGGTAATGTACTTCCTGCTCTTCCACGTGGCGTGGAGGCGGGCCCGCATGCTGGCGTATATGGACCCGGAGAAGGACCCGCGCGGAACCGGTTTCCACATTCTGCAGTCGCTGATTGCTGTGGGGACAGGCGGCTTCCGTGGGCTGGGACTGATGGAAGGCCGGCAGAAGCTGTTCTACCTGCCGGAGCCTCATACGGACTTTATCTATGCGAATGTGTGTGAAGAACTAGGAATTCTGGGTGCCTTGTTTGTGGTGGCGCTGTTCGTAGTGCTGGGCTATCGTGGGTTGCGGACGGCGTTTCTTTCGACCGACCCATTTGCGCGCTTCCTGGCGTTCGGGATGACCTGCGCTATCCTGATTCAGGCGTTCTTCAACATCAGCGTGGTGCTGGCTCTGCTGCCGACCAAGGGCATTCCGTTGCCGTTTATCTCAAACGGCGGCACCAGCGTTTTTACTACGCTGGCCTGCATGGGCGTTCTGCTGAATATTTCCCGCGAGACAGATTGATGAAGGTTTTGATTGCCGGTGGCGGCACAGGCGGCCACGTGGTTCCGGCGCTGGCCATTGGGCGCAGACTGCGCGATGCGTTTGGCGCCGAGGTGCGCTTCGTGGGGACGGAGCGCGGGCTTGAGACGAAGATGGTGCCCGAGGCCGGGTTTCCGCTGGAACTGGTGAAATCCGGCCAGTTGAAGAACGTAAGCCTGATGACGCGGCTGAAGACCTTTGCCGACCTGCCGCTGGGCGTGCTGTATTGCATCCGGCTGATGCGGCGCTTCAAACCGGACGTGGTGGTAGGCGTTGGCGGCTATGCCAGCGGACCGGCGATGGCGGCGGCGGTGCTGTTGCGGATTCCGACGATGGCGTACGAGCCGAACGCGGTGCCGGGCATGACCAACCGGCTGGTGGGGAAGTATGTGGGCGCCGCGGCGGTGGCGTATGAGCAGACGACCCGGTACTTCCGCCATGCTCAGGTGACAGGTGTTCCTGTGAGGCCGGAGATCTTTGATCTGCCGCAGAAGCCGGAGGGAGCCGCACCGCGCCTGCTGGTGACGGCAGGCAGCAACGGAGCGGCGGTGTTCAACGAGTTTGTCCCGAAGATTGCCGTGCGGCTGCTGGAAGCGGTTCCGGGGCTGACGATTGTGCACCAGGCCGGGGCCCGGCAACTGGACAAGGCGCGTGAGGCCTTTATTGCCAGTGGAGCGGACCTGTCGCGGGTGGAGGTTGAGGCGTTTCTGAAGGACATGCCGCAACAGTACGTGCAGGCGGATCTGATTCTGGCGCGGTCCGGCAGTACGGTGGCGGAACTATGTGCGGCGGGCAAGCCGTCGGTGCTGGTGCCGTTTCCGCAGGCTGCGGATGACCACCAGAGGAAGAACGCCGAGGTGCTGGCCAACGCCGGTGCGGCGGTTCTGCTGCTGCAGAAGGATGTGACGGAGCAGAGCCTGCTGGAGGCGCTTACGGGACTACTGGGAGATGCCGGGCGGCGGGCGAAGATGGGTGCCGCGGCGCGATCGCTGGCGAAGCCGGGAGCTCTGGACCGGATTGCCGGGATGGTGAAGGAATTAGCGGAAACGAAGAAGGGCTGAGGATTCTCTCCTCAGCCCTTCGGGTTTGTTGGGGGATTAGCGACGTCCGCCGCCACCACCGCGTCCACCGCCGCCACCGAATCCGCCGCGGCTACCGCCACCGCCGAATCCACCACGGCTGCCACCGCTAAAGCCCCCACCGCCGAAGCCGCCGCGGGGGGCGCTCATGCTGCCGCCACCGAAGCTGCCACCACGGTTGCCGCCGAAGCTGGGCTGACCGCCGCCGAATCCACCGCGGCTGGGCTGGCTAAAGCTCTGGCCACCGTTGTAAGCCTGGCGGTTTCCGCCGAAGTTCTGGCCTCCCCCGTTGAAGCTGCCACGGTTCTGGTTGCCCTGGAACGACTGGCGGTTGCCACCGTTGTTGAATCCGCCACGGTTGCCGTCAAAGTTGCCACGGTTTCCGTTGTTGAATCCGCCGCGGTTGACGTTCACATTGGTGCGGTTGAAGTTGTTAACTGTCGTGCCACCGCGATAGTTGGCGAACCGGGCGGGCGGGTTGCGCTGGAAGCTGGCTCCGCCGGGGTGTACGGGGACACCGCGGAAGGGCTGGTTATAGAACGATCCGCGGAAGCCGGGCCCGAAGTTGCAGTAGGCGCGGTTGTACCAGAAGCGTCCCGAGTTCCAGTAGCCGCCGTAGAAGCCGGTTCCGAAATAGCCGAAGCCGTAGTTGATACCACCGTAGTAGCCAATGGAGGTACCCCAGTAGCCAGGGTGCCACAGATAGGCGCTGCTGCCCCAGCCCCACCAGCCAGGTGTCCACAGGGCGCCGCTGTAAGGAGGAAGTACCCAGGTGCCATCGACCCAGTAGTAGCCGCCGTCACCGTAAGCCCAGTAGCCGGGTGTCCAGATATAGCCGTCGCCCGGGGCGACAGGCTGCGCGTACACAGGGATCGGGGGAGGGGCAATGCCTACGGAGACGAATACGGCAGCGTGCGCCGCCACGGGAGCAACTGCCGCTCCGAGAACAAGGGCCGAGCCCAGGAGCATTTTTCCAAACGATTTACGAATTGTTCTGGCTACATCCATCAGGGTCACCTTGCCGTTGGTTCATCCTTCGTAGCCAATGGCTTGCGAGGATGCCCGGCGGGCTTCCGGCCCAAGAGCAAGAGGGTCCGGCGCTCGTTAAATTGGAACACCGGACCGGATGGAAAGTTGCTGGGTTGGGGAAATGACTAGTGGGTCAGTGCCTGCCAGGCACTATAGATATAGGTGCCCATGATGGCGGCTGTAGCCAGGCCGGCGGCTCCGCCAGCGAGGCGAACGACGGGGCCTAACTTGTTGACTTTCCGCAGAATCTCCTTCTGCTCGGATTGCTCGACGGTATTGGAATCGCTCAGGAAGAGTTGGTCCTCTTCATAGCGGGTAAGAGTTCCGCGATACGCCAGAAGTGCAAGGAAGCAGGCGGTCAATGCCGCCCAAACGATCAGCATGACTTGCATAGACATGTTGAAAACCCTCCGAAAGACTGCAATCGCCGGCTCGGGATACCGGGTGGGTCCGCTTATTGGGTTCGCGGGCTCTCGGGGTAGGCAGGGCCGTCCGCGCGGAATGATACTCCCGGCCATAACGAAAGAACCATAGATTTCAGAAAAATAGTTTCAGAGGCGAATCAGGGAGAAAAGCAGGGCAAAAACGCCCACCAGGGCTGCAATGGTGCCGAGCAGCAGGCCGACAATAAACAGTCCGGCCAGGCGACGCTGTTTTTCGGACGGGTGGGTGATGCCAAAGAAGTCGATAAACCAGTTGGCGATGCGGCTGACCATACGTGTGCCTTTCACTTTATAGGAAAGATATTGGCTGTGTCGTAAAGGATTCATTTGCGATGTACTTAAGCAGAACGGGCTGCCCAGTATGGGCAGCCCGTTCTGAACCAAGGCGTATGCGGGAACCGGCTTATCCGTTCTGCAGAACATGGATAGCATTCATGACGTAGATTCCCAGCAGCGTGGCGGAGAGAGCGAGAATGCTTCCGCCAGCGAAGGCAACAAGTGGTTTGAGGAGACGAATCCTCCGCAGGATGGTGCCCTGCCGGCGTTTTTCCTCGCCGAGGATATTTTCATCCAGGAAGATCTGGTCTTCTTCCGCACGGGTAAGAAGACCGCGATAGACCATCAGGACCGTGGTGGAGAGAAAAAGCAGGGTCCAGATTGTCCAGAGAAGAGTCATCGTGTGCATGATGCACCTCCCAAGGGTCGAACCGGGTGTGCTTTCTGCAGCCGTCTGTGGGGAAACTGTGGGCCCGTCCACGACGGCGGTCAGGCCTACCGGGCGGGTCTGCAAAAGAGGCGAGCATGCAGGCTCGGAGGGTAGATAAGGCCACCCAATCGGAACTATACGCCTGTTTCGAATCTGCGGCGCAAGTTGCATCCATTTTGCTACGGAGGCATCCATTACTAAGAGTGCCGGGGAGAAAACGCCCCTTGCCCGCCTTTACCCGGGCGCATACACTTAGATGAAGACTGAAACATAGGAGTTCTGACCATGGCCACTACTGCCGTTACCCCTGAGGTCGTTACCTCGCCGATGCCGCCGTCGCAGCCCGTCAATCTGACGCCCTCCGCGATTGTCAAGGTGAAGGAGATCATGGCGACGCAGGATCCCGTTCCCGCCGGACTGCGCATTGGCGTTGTCGGTGGTGGATGCTCGGGCTTCCAGTACTCCATGAGCTTTGAGAACCAGCAGGGCATGATGGACAAGGTTGTCCGCTTTGACGACCTGAAGGTCTTTGTGGACGCTACCAGCGCCATGTATCTGAATGGCTGCACGGTGGATTACGTTGAGACGCTTGAGGCCGCCGGCTTCAAGTTCGAGAACCCCCAGGTGAAGAGCACCTGCGGTTGCGGATCGAGCTTCAGCGTATAAGCATTTCAGAATCGGTAATTGAGAGAAGGCCCCGCGAATCTGCGGGGTCTTTTCTTTTTGACTTCCGGAATGAGGTGCGCGGTCGCTCTGCGGTGGTTATGCTCCGATTGGCTGGAGGGGGAGTTTAACTTTCATCCGGGTAGGCCCAAAATGAGGGCCTGGCCCGTCTAAACTCATACAGAATGACCGAGTTTGTCATCAAGTTAGCCGACGAGCGCGGCCGTGTGCAGGAGCAGGTTCATGCCGCCGCCACGGCGGAGGAACTGCGTCTGCGGTTTGCCCAGGCCGGATATCTGGTGTATTCGGTCAAACCGCGGTCGGTGCTGGCCTCTGGCCGCAAGAAAAAGATCAAGCTGGATATCTTTTTGATCTTCAACCAGCAGTTTTTGACGCTGATCCGTGCCGGTTTGCCGATTCTTGGCTCGCTGGACCTGTTGACCGCTGGGCAGAAGGACCTGAATCTGAAGGCGCAACTTGAGGATGTAGCTGCGCGGGTCAGGACGGGAGAGTCGCTGTCCACGGCGTTTGAGGCGCAGACCGGGGTTCCGATTATCTATACGACGACGCTGCTGGCGGGCGAACGCTCCGGCAACCTGGAAGAGGTGCTGCAGCGATTTGTGGACTTCCAGCGGATGTCGCTGAGCTTTACCAAGAAGCTGCGTTCGGCGCTGGTGTATCCCATTGTGCTGGTGCTGATGGTTGTCGCCATCATGATCTTCCTGCTGACCTTTGTGATTCCGCGCTTTTCAGAGCTGTATGAGCAGCTAAATACGCCGCTGCCGGGAATCACGGTCTTTCTGCTGGACCTGGGAAAGAAGGCGCAGACCTATGGAATTTATGTCGCGCTAGCCTTTGCGGCTGGGGCATATGTGTTCTTCCGCTGGTTGAAGACCGATACCGGCAATGCCCTGGTGGACAAGGTGCGTATCCGGCTGCCGCTGGCCGGCCCGGTGTGGCTGAAGTACCAGGTGGCTCTGTTCTCCCGGACTCTGTCGACGCTGTTGACCGGCGGTTTGCCGCTGGTTCCGGCGCTGGAGACAGCGGCCAAGTCGATCAACAGCCGCCAGACGGCGATGGCGGTCTATGCCTCGGTTGGTTCGGTTCGAGAGGGTAAGGGGCTGGCGGTTTCCCTGCGTGGGACGAAGATTTTTCCTGACCTGGCGACGGAGATGATTGAGGTGGGCGAGTCGACGGGCGCGCTGCCGGCGATGTTGAACTCGGTGGCGGAGTTTTTTGAGGAAGATGTGCAGCTTTCCCTGTCGGCCGCGATGAGCCTGATTGAGCCGATTCTTCTGGTCTTTATGGGTATCGTGATTGCCGTTATTCTTATCTCGCTCTACCTGCCGATCTTCTCGCTGGGTGCGGGCGGAATGGGGCAGTAAACACTTGGCAGGAAACGGAGTCCAATAGACCATGGCACAAGCCCCCATCGCGATCCCGCTGCCTGCGGCGAATGGCCTGGAATTGAATGAGGTGGAGCGCGCGCAGATGCTGGCGCGGCGCTATCACGCCGAGTTTGTGGATCTGAAAAACTTCAAGATTCAGCATGAGCTGTTTCGCACGGTGCCGGTGGAACTGATGTTCCGCTACAACTTCGTTCCGCTGGAGCAGAAGACGGATGGCCGGCTGGTGATTGCGGTAAGCGATCCGTCGAAGCTGATGGTGCTGGACGAGGTTGCCTCCCTGCTTTCGGCAAGGCTGATTGCGCGTGTCGCGACACTGTCGCAGATTACCGACCTGCTGAAGAAGAATGAGCAGTCGCAGCGCGTGCTGGAAGAGGCCAGCGAGGGGCTGACCTTCGACGTGATCTCGCTGGAAGACAACCCGGACGAGAACATCTCCATTGAGAAGCTGACCAGCGAGGAAGATATCTCGCCGATTATCCGCCTGGTGGATACGACGATCTTCACCGCGCTGGAGCGGCGTGCTTCGGATATTCACCTGGAGACGTACGACGACTCGCTTCTGGTGAAGTACCGTATCGATGGTGTGTTGACACAGGCCATGGCTCCGATTGCACGCGAGCATCACCAGACGATCCTGTCGCGTATCAAGGTCATGAGCGAACTGGATATTGCCGAGCGGCGCGTGCCGCAGGATGGCCGCTTCCGGGTGCGTTACAAGGGGCGCCTGATCGATTTCCGCGTGTCCATTATGCCGACGGTGCATGGCGAGAATGCCGTGCTTCGCGTGCTGGACAAGGAGTCGATGAGCGAAAAGTTCACCAAGCTGAGCCTGGATGTCGTGGGCTTTGGTGAAGAGGATCTCCGCCGTTTCCGCCGCTACATCAAGGAGCCGTACGGCATGGTGCTGGTGACCGGTCCGACGGGTTCCGGCAAGACGACGACGCTTTACGCCGCATTGAACGAGATCAAGAGCGAAGAAGACAAGATCATCACGATCGAGGACCCGGTCGAGTACCAGATCCGTGGCATCACGCAGATCCCGGTCAATGAGAAGAAGGGGTTGACCTTTGCCCGCGGTCTGCGTTCGATTCTGCGTCATGACCCGGACAAGATCCTGGTGGGCGAAATCCGCGATGCGGAGACGGCGCAGATTGCCATCAACTCGGCGCTGACGGGTCACCTGGTGTTTACGACGGTCCACGCGAACAATGTGGTGGACGTGCTGGGCCGCTTCCTGAATATGGGCGTGGAGCCGTATAACTTCGTCTCGGCGTTGAACTGTATCCTGGCGCAGCGCCTGGTTCGCCAGATCTGCGACTTCTGCGCACACTTTGTCACCTATGACGATGAAACTCTGATCCAGAGCGGCCTGGAGCCGGAGGAGTGGCGCGGGTTCCGTTTCCGCGAGGGAGCGGGATGCATGGAGTGCGGTGGCACCGGCTTCCGCGGGCGTTCCGCGATTCATGAGCTGCTGGAGCTGGATGACGAGATCCGTGAGATGCTGCTGGCCAAGAAACCGGGTTCGGAGATTCGCAAGGTGGCCGGGAATAAAGGTATGGCGTTTCTGCGTGACTCAGCCCTGCAACGCGTGCGTGCCGGTATTACTACCTTGAAGGAGATCAACAAGGTAACCTTTATCGAGGCGACCCGGTAAATCATCGACGCATGTCATTTCTTTCCAAGTTGAGTGGTACCTATCAGCGACCTCGCCTGGCAGCGGAGTTGCGGACGCGGTCTGTGGTTGCGGCTGCGGCCGACGCTACGACGGAGCCGTTGCGCGCTGTGGCTCAGGCGGCGCTGGCCGAGGGTGCTTTGACGCCTTCGCTCAGGATTCCGAATCTTGCTGACCGTGTGGCGGTCGCATCGGCGCTGCGTTCCGCGCTGGAGCGTGTGGCCACGCAGTCGCGCGATGTGACCCTTGTAATTCCTGATGCGACGGCACGCGTGGTGTTGCTGGACTTTGACGTGATGCCTTCGAAGTCAGAGGATGCCGACAGCGTGGTGCGCTTCCGGTTGAAGCGCATGTTGCCGTTTGACGCGGACACGGCCGCGGTGAGCTACCAGGTGATGAACGAGACGAGGGGCAGCGTGAGTGTACTGGCGGTTGCCATGCCTGCGGATCTTCGTAATGAGTACGAGCAGGCTGTACGTGAGGCCGGTTATGAGCCGGGAGCCATGCTGCCCTCGTCGCTGGCTGCCGTGGCGTCGCTTGATCCGGCTGACCCGAAGCCGCAGCTTCTGCTGAATATTGATGAGTCCAGCATGACCACGGCCATTGTGAAGGGTGGTGTGCTGGTGCTGTACCGTACGGTTGAGTTTGCCCACATGGAGGCACTTGCGGCAGAGCCTGCTCCGGTGGCTGAAGACCCGACCTCGGCGCTGGCCGCGATGCAGGCGGATGTGCTGCTGGCGGAGGTGGAGCACCTGAGCCAGACGGATGAGATTGCTCGCGCGATCTCTGTCTCGACCGCATATTTTGAGGACACGCAGGGAGCTCTGCCGGACGAGATTCTGGTTGCCGGCAGCTGGCCTTCGAGCGAGCTGGAAAGAATCGCCGTAGCCACGGTTGGCGACGGCATGAAGCTGCGCGAGATTGTTCGGGTGGAAGATCTGCTGACGACACCTTCGGTGGCCCGCAATCTTCTGGCCGGTGTGAGAGGAGCTCTGAAGGGCTGATGCGTATTCAGATCAATCTCGCGTCGCGGCCGTTTGTGGAGCTTGGGCCGGTCTTCAAGCGGCTGCGCATAGCCATGGCCGCGCTGGGTGTACTGGCGGTGGTGCTGGGCGGTTTGCTGTATCTGGAGTCCGCAAAGGCGGACAAAGCCGAAACGGAACTGGCGAAGCTGCGTAATCACACGTCTGACCTGCAGCGTGAGCGCAGCCGCAATGAGTCCCGGATGCATCAGCCTGTGAATGCGGCGGCGCTGGAGCGGTCGCGCTTCCTGAACGACCTGTTCCTGCGCAAGGGGTTCAGCTGGACGGCCGTGATGATGGACCTGGAGAATGTGCTTCCGGCCGGTGTGCAGGTGTCGTCGATTGAGCCGCAGATTGGCAGCGACGGCGAGGTGCATATTCGCCTGCGTGTGCTGGGCGATCGCGATAAGGCGGTGGACCTGGTGCGCAACCTGGAGCATTCGCGTCGCTTTGCGGGACCGAGGCTGGCGAGTGAGTCCCTGCAGACCAGCGGCAACCAGCCGGCATTTCAGATGGCGGCGATGGGCAACGTGGAGTTCGATATTCTTTCCGGCTATAACCCGCTGGCTCCTCGCACGGAGGCGAAAAAGGACGAGCAGGGCAATGCTCCAAAGCTGGAGAAGCCAGGTTCGCATGCGCCTGTGAAGCCACGCGTGACCTCGCCGTCGAAACCGGCAGCGAAGAACGCAGTGGCTCCGGCGAAGAAGGGAGCGGCGAAACGATGAGCACTCCTGCCGTAACTCCGAATGTCATGACGCGCCGTGTCGCGGCTGCATTGACTCCGCTGAACCTGCATGTCGCGGGTGTGATGGTGCTGGTCGCCGTGAATCTTTACCTGGCGGTACACCTGTTTTTCTCGTGGAACACACTTCGCCAGAGCAGCGGTGAGGCGGTATCGCAACAGCAGGTAGCGTTGAAGACCGCCGACATTGCCGCGCAGCCCTTGCGTGGATTGGACGACAAACTGGCGAAATCGCGCGAGGAAGCGGACAAGTTTGCCGTGGAGCGTTTGCCGTATGCGTATTCGGCTGTTGCCGCCGAGCTTGGCTTGCTGGCCAAAAAGCAGAATGTGCGCCTGACGCGTGTGCAGTACTCGCCAACCGATGCCGCGGATGCGCCTGATCCTGACCTGACCGAGGTCCGCCTGGATGCTACGCTTTCCGGCGACTACCGTCCGCTGGTGCAGTTTGTGAACTCGTTGGAGCGCGATAAAACCTTCTTCCTGATTGGCGCTGTGACCTTTACCGGGCAGACAGGTGGCGGGCAGAACAATTCGCCTGTCGGGTCTGTGGTGAACCTACGGTTGCGCCTGACGACGTATCTGCGGAAGCCTTTGCCGTCTGACACCAGGCAGGAGGCGAAGCGATGAAGGGAAACAAAGAAGAGAAACAGAAGCTCATCGCGGGCGTTATTTTCGGCGTTCTTATCGTGGGCTATCTTGGCTACTTCGTGTGGGACAACTTCCTTAGTTCGCCTCCAGCTACGGCGCAACCCAAGGCTCCGGTGATTCGTGACCTGACGCCCAGCGGGGCATCGCAGGGTCCGTCGCGGCCGGGAAAAACAGCCGCGCCTGCAGCGAAAAAGGTAGGAACGACGGCGGCGCAGCTTGACCCCACGCTGCATATGGAAGCGATGAAGGCTGCCGAGTCGCTGGAGTACTCCGGCTCAGGCAGAAACATCTTCTCCATGAGTTCTGCTCCGCCAGTGGTCAATATTCCAAAGCCCGTTGCCTCGGCTCGTCCGCAGGCCCAGCAGCCTGCATTTACGGCTCCGGTTGGACCGCCGCCGCCCCCGCCGATCAACCTGCGTTTCTTTGGTGTGGCGACGCGTAAGGATGGCCAGCGGCAGGCGTTCCTGCTGCAGGGCGAAGATGTGTTTCTGGCCAAGGCTGGTGATATTGTGGCGCGGCGCTACAAGGTGATGAGCGTGAATGCGACGTCGGCCATCATCGTGGACATGACCAACAACAACCAGCAGACCATTCCCCTGGTGACGCAATGACAAGGCGTTGCGGCAATGAAGAGGGATACCTGCTGGTTGGACTTCTGGTCATCATCTTCATTGTGCTGTTGATGCTTGGCGTGGCTGCACCTGCCACCCTGAAGGCACTGCGTCATGACCAGGAGGTTGAGTCCATGCATCGCGCGCAGCAGTATGAGCGTGCCATCCAGGTCTACTACCGCAAGCTTGGCCACTATCCTGCTTCGATTGACCAGTTGGAGAACTCCAACAACATGCGCTTTCTGCGCCGCCGCTACACGGACCCGCTGACAGGGAAGGATGACTGGCGGCTGATTCATTTTGGCGAGACGAAATCGAAGATCAAGGGGTTCTTTGGCCAGCCGCTGGCGCCCACCGGCGGCGGCTTGGGAGCGGCTTCGGGTATGGGATCGGGGCTTGGTGCCTCGACGACATCGACCGGGGCGACAGGGAGTACGGGATCGACCGGCAGCACCAGCCCGTTTGGCGGGATCGGCAGCCAGAGCGCGTCCAGCCTGAAAGGGACCGGTGGTGTGATCGTCGGTGTGGGTACGTCGAAGACCGGAGCGTCGCAACTGGCGATCAACGGCGACGAGACGCACTATGAAGACTGGGAGTTTGTGTACGATCCGCGGATTGAGCAGTTGCGTGCGCAGGCAAGTCTGCTGGGCGGCTCAGCGGGCAGTGGCTCTTTGGGAAGTCTCGGAGCGACGGGATCGACCGGTGCGACGGGTTCTACAGGTTCAACCGGAAGTACGGGAACCACGACACTACCCTGAGAATCAGGCTGGAGCGGGAGACCGGGATCGAACCGGCGACATTCAGCTTGGGAAGCTGACGTTCTGCCACTGAACTACTCCCGCTCGCTGGAGATGATTATAGAGCAGCCGTTTACAGGATAGAACAGGAACGCTTTCTTCCGTCTGGGTTGGCGTGGCTGCGAGGGCGTAATCTTTAAGAGATAGGAGAGTTATGTCTCACGAACTGGGAGCGATCCGCGGGGCAATTCTGGCGGGAGAGCGCATGGATGTTTCTGCTGCCCGCTGGCTGTGGGAGCACGCCACCGATGCGGAACTGCAGGAGCTCAGCACGGTTGTTCGCGACCGCTTTCATCCGCAGCATCGTTGCACGTACATGATCATGCGGATCATCAACTATACGAACGTTTGCGTGGCGCAGTGTGATTACTGTGCGTTTTATAAGCTGCCCGGGCAGGAGGGCGGTTATGTGATGGCGCAGGACGAGGTCTTTGCCAAGCTGGACCAGTTGCTGACGCTGGGTGGCGACCTGGCGGCGTTCAACGGCGGCTTCAATCCGCATCTGCCGCTGAATTATTACTGCGATCTGTTCCGCACAATCCGCGAGCGTTATGGTGATGAACTGGAGTTTTATGCGATGACCATCGCGGAGTTCATGTACCTGGCCGATCATGCGAAGTTGAGCTTTGATGAGGCCGCGGCACGCTTCAAAACTGCCGGTGTGCGGTGGATTACCGGCGGCGGCGCGGAGATTCTTACCGAGGAGTTCCGCAGGCGGCACAGCAAGTTCAAGTACACGGTCAGTGAATACTTTGAGGCACAGCGCGCGATTCTGCGGGCCGGGTTGAAAACAACCGCGACGATGGTCATCGGTTTTGACGAGACGATTGAAGAACGGTTGGAGCACCTGGAGCGTGTACGCGCGTTTCAGGACGAGACCGGCGGTATTGCCAGCTTCCTGTGCTGGACCTTCAAGCCATACTTCACGCAGATTGGCGGTATCGAGATCTCGACGCAGGAGTATCTGCGTCACCTGGCCCTGAGCCGCATCTTCCTCGACAATGTGCCTCGCATCCGCACCTCGGTATTGACGCAGAACGATCGCGCGCTGGAGGGGCTGACGTATGGAGCCGATGACTTCGATCTTCCGATTGAAGATGAGGTAACGCAGAAGGCCGGTGCAACCATAAGCCTGGACTTTGACCGCATCCTCAATGTTGCCCGGCAGCTTGGCTATCAGCCGGAGTACCGGCATGTGGCGACCGGGGCACGCGTCGCAGGTTGAAGAAATCTCCTCTGCCGGGGCAGATGCAATATCCGCCCGGCAGAGACCCGTTCATGGACGGGGTACGTCACTTACTCTACCGTGACGCTCTTGGCCAGGTTGCGTGGCTGGTCCACATCGCAACCGCGTTCGACTGCGATGGAATACGCCAGCAGTTGCAGCGGGATGACCTCGAGGATAGGCAGCAGCAGTTCCGGCGCCGATGGAATGTAGATGGTATGTTCCACGAGCCTGGAGATCTCGGTATCGCCTTCGCAGGCAATGGCGATGACACGGCCGTTGCGCGCGGTGACCTCCTGGAGATTGCTGAGTGTCTTCTCGTACTTGAGTACGCTGTCCGGATTGTTCTCGTCCCTGGTGGCAATGCAGACGACGGGAAGGTTTTCGTCGATCAGCGCATTGGGGCCGTGCTTCATCTCGCCGGCGGGGTAGCCTTCGGCGTGAATGTAACTGATCTCTTTGAGTTTGAGTGCGCCTTCCAGAGCGATAGGGTAGTGAATGCCGCGGCCCAGGAAAAGAAAGTCGCGGGCGTTGGAGAAAATCTTCGCAAGCTCCTGGCAGACAGGGGCGGTGGAGCGAAGGACTTCCCTGGCCTTTGCGGGAAGCTTATCAAGTTCGGTAACGAGCTTTAGACTCTCCTCCTGTGTAATCGTGTCGCGGCATTGCGCCAGGTAAAGCGCAAGGATGAAGAGTGCGGTAAGCTGTGCGGTGAATGCCTTGGTGCTGGCGACGCCGATCTCCGGGCCGGCGTTGGTAGTAATGGTGCCGAAAGCCTTGCGCGTGATGGCCGCGCCGACCACGTTGCAGATGGCAAGCGTTGGCGTGCTTTTGGAGATCATCTCCAGCTGCGCTGCGATGGTGTCAGCCGTTTCGCCGGACTGGCTGATAAGCAGACCCATATCGGTGGCGCCGAGGATGGGATCGCGGTAGCGGAACTCGCTGGCGTAATCCACTTCCACGGGCAGGCGAGCCAGGCGCTCGATCATGAACTTTGCTGCGAGGCCCGCATGCCAGCTGGTGCCGCAGGAGGCAATGGCGACACGCTGTGCACGGCGAAGCTCGTCGACGGTGAGCTTCAGGTCCGGGAGTTCAACCTTGCCGGTGGTGAGGGAGACGCGGCCGAGCATGGTGTCGCGAATGGCGCGCGGCTGCTCGTGAATCTCCTTCAACATGAAGTGACGATAGCCTTCCTTCTCGGCCTGTATGGGATCCCACTGAATATGCTGCGGCAAACGCGAAATCGTGTTGCCGTCAAAGTCAGTGAATACAACGCCGCTGGTGGTGAGGACCGCGATATCGCCGTCCTGCAGATAGACAATGTCGCGTGTGTGATGAAGGATGCCTGGAATGTCGGAGGCGAGGAAGTACTCGTCTTTGCCAAAGCCGATGACGGCGGGTGGCCCGCTGCGCGCGGCGACCAGTTTGCTGGGGTCATCCGCAGAGAGAACACCGATGGCAAAGGCGCCCTTCAGCTTACGAACGGAGCGGCGAACAGCTTCTTCCAGCGAGAGCTGCTCAACGCTCTTGGCATCGAGGAACTCCTGCTCGATGAGATGAGCGATGATCTCTGTGTCCGTCTCGGTGACGAAGATATGTCCGACGGCGACAAGCTCTTTCTTGAGAGCGAGGTAGTTCTCCACGATGCCGTTGTGAACGACGACGAGTGATCCGGTGCAGTCGCGGTGCGGATGCGCGTTCTCTTCCGTGGGGCGTCCGTGCGTTGCCCAGCGGGTGTGACCGATGCCGTAGTTGCCGGCCATCGGTTTGTCTGCAACCAGAGCTTCCAGGTTGCGGAGCTTGCCGGAAGCGCGGTGGACTGTCAGGCCGCTGGCACTGCCGGCAAGCGCGATGCCTGCGGAGTCATAACCGCGATACTCAAGACGGCGAAGACCCTCAAGGATGACAGGGACAACAGGTTTGGGTCCGATGTAACCAACGATTCCGCACATAGGTTGTTTCACTCCAGGTAACGTGGTCGCGGCCGGTCAGGCGCAGCGATGCAGCAATAGCAAAGGTCAGGCGGTATGCCGTGTCATGGAAAGTGCTTCCTGTTCCAGGAACCACTGCACAGTTTTAGCGAGGCCATCTTTGAAGCTGCAGATGGGGTTGTACTTCAGAGCCTGCTTCGAAAGGGTCAGGTCGGCTTCAGAGTGCTGTACATCTCCCAGCCGTGGAGCGGTGTAGAGCGCTTTCTTCTTGAAACAGAGAAAGTGCGCCAGCAGGTCATAGGTTTGGTTCAGACTCTGGCTTTGACCGGTGCCGACATTGAATACCCTGCCGGAGACATCTGCCGCGGGCGCTTTGCAGGCGAGCAAATTGGCGGAGACGACGTTATCAATGAAGGTAAAGTCGCGGCTCTGGTTGCCGTCGCCAAAGATGAGCGGCGTTTCGCCTTTCAGCATATCGGCGGCGAACTTGGCGATGACGCCTGAGTAGGGCGAGTCGGAGCCTTGCCGGGGACCGAAGACGTTGAAGTAGCGCAGGCATACACCTTCGAGGCCATATACATGCCAGAAGCTGCGAACGTAGAACTCGCCCGCGAGCTTTTGTGCTGCGTAAGGAGAAAGAGGATCCGGCAACATCTCTTCATGCTTGGGCTGTGCGGACTTATTGCCATAAGCAGAAGAGGAGGCGGCATAGACAACGCGGGAGACACCGGCGTCGCGTGCGGCCAGAAGCACACTGAGTGTGCCGTCCACGTTGGCGATATGCGTAGTGAGCGGGTCGCGCACCGAACGCGGGACGGAGGCGAGTGCCGCCTGGTGAAGCACAAAGTCGACGCCACGGCAGCACTCGCGAAGCCGGCTGGTCTCATTGATATCCATCACGCGGAAGTCGAGGTCCCGGATGATGCCATCGAGATTATGGACATCTCCTCCAACAAGATTGTCCACGCCAATGACTTCGTGGCCCTGTTGCAGAAGTTCATGAGCGAGAGAGGAACCGATAAAACCGGCCACTCCAGTGATGAGATAGCGTGCCATCCTGGCGACTCCTAAGGCGTGATTCTGGTGATTCGAAACCTGTAGGGTGCATTTCGAATGCCATCCGCAGTGCCGGGGAGCGGAAGCTGTGGGAGCCGCAATCTGTGCGATGAACTTACAGATACTGAGGATTTAGCACAGGTTCCTTGTATATGGCGGTAGCCGGCAACAAGGCACTGTTCTGTAAAAGTGTGCAAACCGTTGCACTGCAGATACGGTTGCGATTGCGTGAATCGCTGCATATTTGCTCGTGTTCTTTGCAAACTCCGGCGTTCCTGTAAAAGGGGAATTCTGGCCCTCGATGTGCATTGAATCCGGAACGTGTGGCCATACAAGGAAGTGCTGGTGAGGTTCTGCTGGTTACAGAACCACGAATGAGCCGCCGGGAGGAGATGTCAATGCAGAAGGTTCGGATGCTCAATTTAGAACGTCAGTATGTCTCGCTTCGTGACGAGATCAATGCGGCGATTGAAAAGGTACTGGCGAATCAACACTTCATCCTTGGTCCTGAAGTGGCTGCCCTGGAAACTGAGGTTGCGAATTATTGTCAGGTGGGACACGCGGTGGGCGTTGCGTCCGGTACGGATGCGTTGCTGCTGGCATTGAAGGCGGCCGGAGTTGGCCCCGGGGATGAAGTGATTGTGCCTGCCTTCACCTTTGTTGCAACGGCGGATACGGTCAGCCTTCTGGGGGCAACGCCTGTTTTTGCGGACATCGATCCGGTGACCTACACCATGGATGTGAATGGCCTGGAGAAGTTGGTGACGCCGGCGACAAAGGCAATCATCGCGGTCCATCTGTATGGGCAGGCTGCGGATATCTTCGCGATTGCGAAGTTTGCGCGGGCGCATAATCTTGTCTTCCTGGGAGATACGGCGCAGGCGCTGGGAGCGACGTACGCGGGCGATCCGGTCTGCTCTTTTGGTGACTTCGGATGCCTTTCCTTCTTCCCCAGCAAGAACCTGGGAGCGTATGGCGACGGCGGCATGATCGTTACCAAGGATGCGGAACAGGCAGCCTTCCTGCGCATGGCGCGCGCCCACGGCAGCGCAAAGAAGTATCGCAGCGAGTTCCTGGGATGGAACAGCCGTCTGGATGAAATTCAGGCGGCGATTCTGCGGGTGAAGCTGCCGCACCTGGATCGTTGGAACCAGCAGCGGCGTGAATGTGCTGCCCTGTACCGCGAGGCGCTGCAGGAGATTGATGAGATTGTTCTGCCGGTGACGGCAGAAGGACGGTCGCATGTCTTCCACCAGTTCACTATCCGTGTTCCCAATCGCGATGCCGTGCAGGCCGCACTGAAGGATATGGGCGTAGAGACGGCGGTGCATTATCCGGTTCCCCTGCATCTGCAGCCGATGTACCAGTACCTTGGCTATGAGAAGGGAAGTCTGCCGGAGGCGGAGAAGGCTGTGGCTGAGGTGGTCTCGCTGCCGATCTATCCGGACCTGCTGCCGGAAGAGATTGCGTATGTGGGCGAGGCTTTGAAACAGGTGATGGCAAAGCCGGAGATGCGTTCGAGGTCTCTGGCAACACAGGCTGGGTGATATGAAGATTTGCGGAAAAGCATTACCGCCGCGAGCGGCGCTACTGCTCTCACTGGACTTTGTTGTGCTGGTGATTGTAGCGCCGCTTCTTTTTATCCTTCCTCTGCTGGCGGAAGGAAGCGGCAGACCACTTGGCAGTATTATGCTGGGCCTGCTGCGCCTGATGCTGGCCGGCATTGCCTGCCAGGCTATCTTTTATTATCACGACCTGTACAACCTGCAAATTGTTCGTGTGCCGCGGGCAACGGTGATACAGGTGCTGCGCGCGTTCGCGGTGTTGTTCGTCCTGCTTGCCACGGGACTGCTTCTGCTGCCGGGCCTTACACCTGTGCTCTCGCGAGTGTTGCTGTTCTCGACCTTTCTGGCCATGGTTACCGTGGTATCGCGCAGACTTGCCCTGCCGCGAGCGCGTGAGCGCGTGCTGGTGATTGGTTCAGGCAGTGAAGCGGCGGAGTTGCAGCAGATCGTTCTCTCGAGCCCAGAATGGAATATGGAGGTGGCGCAGATTGCTCCTCCTTCCGGGCTTACGAGTCTGTTGCAGCGGGAGAAGGTTTTTGGAGATGCCTTCGACCGGATCATTGTTACGAATGTGAAGGCGCAGTCGGACGAAAACCTGGAGACACTGTTGAACTGCAAGATGACCGGCTTGCAGATTGAGGATGCGCAGGCTTTTTTTGAGAAGGCGACCGGGCGCGTGCGCGTCGACCACCTGAGCGCGGAGCAGTGCATCTTCTCAGACCGCTACAGCAACAGGCTGGGGAAAAGGTTTGCCAAACGGGTCTTTGACCTTGTGGTGGCTGGCTTGCTGCTGGTTGCCGTCAGCCCGGTGATCCTGCTGGTGGCAGTGGTGATTCGTTTGCGGAACGATGGCCCCGTGTTCTTCCGGCAGCAGCGGATTGGCTTGTTTGGGCGTCAGTTCAGCATTCTGAAGTTCAGAACCATGTCTCCCGTTGCCGCAGGGGAGAAGACCGGCTGGGCGGGCAAAGAGACGCACCGGATTACTCCGCTGGGGAAACATCTGCGCAAGTACCGTATTGATGAGCTGCCGCAGTTGCTGAATGTGCTGCGCGGCGAGATGAGCCTGATTGGCCCAAGGCCAGAGCAGCCGCACCTGTGCGATGTGCTGGAGGAGCAGGTTCCGTTTTATAAACATCGCCACTCGGTGCCGCCCGGTCTGACGGGATGGGCCCAGGTAAGGTACCACTATGGCTCAAGCATTGAAGAGTCAAAGCGCAAGCTGGAGTATGACCTTTTCTATGTGAAGCATCTGTCGTTGTGGCTGGACTGCGCGATTGCGCTGGAGACGGTGAAGGTGGTTCTGGTGGGCCGGGGAGCGGTGTAGCAAAAAAGAAAGGGGACGCAACGTGCGCGCCCCCTTGTTCGCAGAGAGTTCTTATTTACTGGTAAGCTCCCATCGACGGCTTGGAGCCTCGCGAGGTTCCTACGATATCGATGGTCGAGGTGTTGGAGGTTGTTCCCGCAGACTTTGCCGGTGAGCCTGACTGCAGGGAGAAGTTCGTGGTTGAAGTAAACAACGGATCGGCATTGATCGGGTTCGCGTCCCATGAAGGCGGCGCGCCTGCTCCATACCAGAGGTTGTACGATCCGCTAACATTGGTGGATCCCTTTTCAACGTAAGGCTGTGCGCTGGAAGGCTGCGAGCAGATGTTGTTGGTCAGATGCATGCCCGCGCCGCTGTAGACCACACCGAAACATCCGTTCTGATTGCCTTTGGTGTAAGCACCTGCGTCCACAACGGTGTTGTTGTAGACCTCGACGTTGCCGGTGGAAGTACCGGCAGCAGGATCGGAGTTGATGGCGATGCCTGCTTCGTTGGCAACTCCGTAGGGATTGTTGGCCAGGGCGGTATGCAGGACCAGGTTGTTGTAGATCTCTACCGTTCCCTGCGAAGGATTGACCGAGGCAAGCCCGATGCCGTCGCAGTAGCTGTTGGTCACGATGTTGTCGTGAATATGGAGATCGTACTGGTTGCTGCCCAGCGTGGCGTGGAACATGATGCCACGGCAGTAGCCCTTGAAATTCTGGCCGACGTTGTTCCAGCCGATGTCAGCGTGGTTGACGTTGCTGGAGAAGTAGACCGCGTGATAGGTCTTGTCGACGTTGCCACCGGTGTCGTGCACGTTGTTGCCGTGGAAGGCCCATGTCTCCGTGGGGTCCGTGGTTTCGCCGAGCACGCATGCGGTTCCACCCACGCCGGAAGGAGGCGCCGGGCAGGAGAGGCTGTTATTGATGATGCGGACGTTGCCTGCCTCGGCATCGATGGCAGAGACCTGTCCAACGATGTTGAGATTGGCGACGGTGATGTACTTCCCCCACCCCTTGACGCCGTTCGTCACGGAAGTGCTGCCGACGTTGACCGTGCCCCCGGGATAGCCCACGATGTTGAGCTGGCTGGTGGCGGAGGTTCCTCCGATGTCTGTGGAGATAGCTGCTTTATAGCTGCGTCCATCGTCGAAGGAGACGTCAGTCCCAGGCATCAGGTAGATGACGGTGTTTCGCACCGGCGAGGACGAGTCGCTGGAGGTGACGGAGTTGAAGGCGGCGCGCCATGTCTTGTAAGGCGAGGTGAAACTGCCCGTGTTGGTGTCCGCCCCGTTGGGCGATACGAAGACAATGTCCGTTGCCGTGACGGTGAAGGGCATGCCATTGGAAGAGAGACCGTTGACTGTAACGATGATGTTGCCGGTCTTCGCCGCGCTGCCAAGCTGCGCGATGATGACGGTATCGCTCCAGGAGCAGAGGCTGCAGTTGGTGACCAGCGATCCACCAAGGCTGACGGTGCTGCTGCCCTGGGTCGCGCCGAAGTTGCTGCCGAAGATGCGAACGTAGACTCCGTTGCCGGTGTCACCGCCCGTACCGCTGCCGACGTTGATGTCGGTGTAGTTGATGTGCGGTCCGCCGGATGAGCCGGAGATCGGTGCAGCATTGATGGTCAGAGTCACTGTGCCGGTTTTGGATGCCGCAGGACTGCTGGAGTCAGTCGCCTGGATAGACAGTGTGGTTATTCCAGCAGCCGTTGGCGTACCGCTGAGCGAGCAGTTGCTCAGCGTAAGTCCAGCTGGAACCGTACCGCTGCTCAGGGAGCAGGTGTAAGGAGCCGTACCGCCGCTGACGCCAATGGTTCCGGTGTAAGCCGTGCCGACGGTTCCAGCCGACGGTGAGGAAAGTGTGAGCGTAACAGTCGGGGCGGCGTTGACGGTGACTGCAATCATGCCCGTGGTGGAGTTCACCGGGGTTGCTGCATCGGTCGCTTTCACTGAAAGTGAGTAGGTGCCTGCCGTGGTGGGTGTTCCGGTGAGTGTGCAATTGCTGAGGGTGAGCCCCGGTACCGATCCGCTTGTGAGGGCGCAGGTGTAGGGTGCTGTTCCACCAGCGACGCCAATGGTTCCAGTGTAGGCGGAGCCGACAGTGGCCGTCGCGGTTGGAGCAGTAAGCGTGAGGTTGACGGCTGCAGCTCTGACGGTGACTGCAATGGTTCCTGTGGCGGAGTTCGCTGGGGTTGCGGCATCGGTCGCTCTGACGGAAAGTGAGTAGGTGCCTGCCGTGGTGGGTGTTCCGGTGAGTGTGCAATTGCTGAGGGCGAGCCCCGGTACCGATCCGCTCGCAAGGGCGCAGGCGTAGGGTGCTGTTCCACCAGCGACGCCAATGGTTCCGGTGTAAGCCGTACCGACAGTGGCTGTCGCGGTTGGAGCAGTAAGCGTGAGGTTGACGGCTGCAGCTCTGACGGTGACTGCAATGGTTCCTGTGGTGGAGTTTGCCGGAGTGGCCGCATCGGTCGCTCGCACGGAAAGCGAGTAGGTGCCAGCAGTCGTTGGTCTTCCGGTGAGTGTGCAATTGCTGAGCGAGAGCCCTGGTACCGATCCGCTTGCAAGCGAGCAGGTGTAAGGAGCTGTTCCGCCGCTGACGCCGATGATGCCAGCGTAGGCGGAGCCGACGGTTCCGGCCGACGGCGAAGAGAGTGTGAGCGTGACAGCCGGGGCGGCGTTGACAGTGACTGCAACCGTGCTCGTGATCGAGTTCGCTGGGGTTGCCGCATCTGTCGCTCTGACTGAGAGCGAGTAGGTACCTGCCGTGGTGGGTGTTCCGGTCAGGGTGCAATTGCTGAGGGTGAGCCCTGGTACCGATCCGCTTGCAAGCGAGCAGGTGTATGGAGCTGTTCCGCCGCTGACGCCGATGATGCCAGCGTAGGCGGAGCCGACGGTGGCTGTTGTGGTTGGGGCGGTCAGCGTGAGAGTGACGGGGATAACCGGCGTGGCGGCGATGGTGAACGGCACCGTTGCGATAGTTGTGTTTGCCGGGTTGGATGCGTCAGTCGCCTTGATGCTGAGATCGAAGGTTCCAGCGGCGACCGGTGTGCCGGTGATGACGCAGCCATTGAGCGTGAGGCCCGATGGCATGGCGCCGCTTGCGAGCGAGCAACTGTAGGGAGCGGTTCCTCCGCTGACCGCGATGGTTCCGGAGTAGATGGCGCCGGCTGTACCTGCTGGAGGGGCGGTCAGCGTCAAGGTGACGGGAGCCGCTGCAATGCTGAGCGTGACCGGGGCTGTGGTGGAGTTCGCCGGGCTGCTGGCGTCCGACGCACGGATGGCGAAGGTTGTATTGCCTGCGGCTGTTGGGGTTCCGCGCAGTGAGCAACCGGCGAGCGTCAGTCCGGCGGGTACGCTTCCGTTTGCCAGGGCGCAGGTGTAGGGAGAGGTGCCTCCGCTTACGCTGATGGTGCCGTTATAGGCAGCGCCTACGGTTCCTGAGGGGGGTGAGCTGATGGTCAGTGTGGCAGGTGGAGAGACTACGGTGAGTGTGACGGCCGAGGTGGCCGAGCCCGCTGGGCTGCTGGCATCCGTTGCCTTGATGACCAGGCTGCTGCTGCCGGTTACAGCAGTGACACCGGTGATGCCGCAGTTGTTCAGTGAGAGACCGGAGGGCAATGAGCCGCTGACGAGAGAGCAGGTATACGGAGCGCTGCCACCAGTGACTCCGATGGAGCCGTTGTATGCCTGGCCGGCGGTGACCGTTGCAGGCGAGGTGATGGAGAGCGTGGGTGCGACGTTTTCGACAACTACCGAGATTTTTCCGGAGCCCTTGCCTGCCGGTGTGGAGGAATCCGTTGCGCTTACGTCGAGAGCGAAGACGCCTGCAGTGGTGGGAGTTCCGCGAAGGGAGCAATTGCTAAGGCTGATGCCCTCGGGCAAGGAACCGCTGGTCAGGCTGCAGCTATAGGGAGCCGTGCCGCCGGTAACACCGATGGAGGCGGAGTAGCTGACACCTACGGTTGCAGAGGTGGGAGAGCTTACGGTGAGCGTGGGAGCCGCGTCCGCGATGGTGAGGCCAAGGCCGGCGCTGGAGACGGAGATACCGGCTGCGTCTGTTACACCCAGGACGAGTGTGGAGCTTCCGGCAGCGGTTGGTGTTCCAGCGATGTTGCAGCCGGAGAGAGCAAGACCGTTGGGGAGGGTGCCGGAACGGATGGAGCAGGTGTAAGGCGATGTGCCGCCAGCGGCGGTGATGGCCTGCGTGTAGGCTTTGCCGACGGTTCCGGAAGAGAGAGAGGTTGTGGTGACGCGCAGGGAAGACGGAGCGATGGTAAGCGTGATGGAGCCCGAGGTTGAGGCTCCCGTGGCGTCAGTCACCGTGACGGTAAAGCTGAAGCTTCCGGATGCGGTGGGTGTGCCGTTGATGGTGCAGCCGTTCAGGGCGAGCCCCGCTGGCAATGAGCCTGAAGCAACCGCGCAACGATACGGAGCCGTTCCGCCAGAGGTATTGATCGCGGAGGTGTATGCGACACCGACGGTGCCCGAGGCCAATGTGGTGGTGGTGATCTGCAGCGTGGGCTGGGCATTGGCGACTGTCATGGTGAGAGACGCCGTGGCCTGTGCGTTATTGCTGTCCGTGGCCTGTACCGAAACAGGGAAGGTTCCGGAGGCAGTGGGCATGCCGTGCAGAATGCCGGAGGAAGATACAACCGTGACGCCCGCAGGCAGCGAGCCGGAGACGATGCTCCAGGTGTAGGGAGCCGTTCCGCCCGTTGCCGTAAGCTGCGCAGCATAGGCGGATCCAACGGTCCCCTTGGGAAGTGAGGCTGTGACGACGCTCAGTTGCGTCGATGTGCCAGAGACGCGGATGCTCTTTTGCGTAAGAATGTTGGTCTTCGCATTGCTTGCGTCTGTGGTCTTGATCGTGAAGGTGAACATGCCGGCCGAGGAGGGGGTGCCGACTACCTTGCCGGCGGTGGAGTCAAAGGTAAGGCCAGTGGGAAGGCTGCCGGAAGCGACGGTCGACTGAACAGGATCAGAGCCGCCTGAAGTCGTGACAGCTCCTGTATACGGAACACCCACGGAGGCGGAATCGAGATTGGCCGCGACGGTCAACGCTGGATTTACAGTGACCGCGATCGACCCTGCATCGCCCGCGGTCACCATGCTGGCGTTGATGGTGGCGTGGAGCTGTGTGGCAACCGTTTGCGGCGCCGTGTACAGGATGGCGCCCGAACCTGGCGCAACGGAGCCGCAACTGCCGCTGGAGCAGCCTGTGCCGTTCACGCTCCAGGAGACATTCGCGACCGAGCTCGTCGGGATCTGGATGGATTGACCGGCGTTCAACGTGATGGCGGAGGTAGACGATGCCGCGCTGACCCTGGAACCCCAGCCACAACCGTTGAGGGGGAGAAGCAGGAGACTGATCGCTAAAAGTAAAAGCGGAAGTTCTACACGCTGTGAGCGGACGGAAATTGCGCCTGAGCGATCAGAGCAAATGAAGCAAATAGGGAATGCAAAACGCACGTGGGTGCTGTCTCCTGAACAAGAAGGTGCGGTCGATGACACAAGCGGTACTCGACTGGGTGAACTGTGTGCAAAGGATTGCAATCTTCGAGCCGCGGAGGGGGTAGCCGTAAATGCTTGATTCTTGGTTGAAGGTTTTGATGGAGGAGGAAGTTTTGTGGCCATAACAGGAAAAAATTTCCGACTTGCATGACCCTTTAGTGGAACCTGAAATGCTTCCTGACGAGGTGGAGGCCAGTTCACAGGCTGGGTTAGAACGTGTTCGCAGAGTTCAAAGAAGACCTGAAGCGCTACCGTGAGTTTGGTGAGTCATACCGCCGTATTGCATTGAATCCGGCGGTATGGTGCATCTTCTGGTATCGTCTTGGGCGCTGGATTTATCGGCCTGGCAGGAACCTGCTGGTGAGGGGTTTAGGCAAGCCGCTTCACCTTGCCGTGGCGACGGTGATGGAAGCGCTGATGCAGATGCGGCTGAATGTGCGCGCGGAGATTGGTCCGGGCCTTCTGATTGCGCATTGCGGCGGAATTACGTTGCACCCGGAAGTGGTGATCGGCAAACACTGCGACCTGGCGCACCATGTCACGTTGGGCACGCGGGGCGTTGGTTCAGTGGGTGCGCCAAGACTTGGTGACAACGTGTACATTGGCACGAATGCCGTGCTGATTGGACCCATCCTGGTTGGCGACGGCGCGCGCGTTGCAGCGAACTCGCTCGTGAACCGCGATGTGCCGGCCGGCGCGACGGTGATGGGGGTGCCTGCAGCGATTGTGAAGCGCCGCATGCAGCCGGAGGAGATGGCTGGCGCTGAGGTGAGCGTATGACGAGTGATGATCGACCTCTGATTCTGTTCGTTGCACCTTACTTCGCTCCGGCATGTCATGGCGGCGTAGTGCAGATTTACATGGGCCTGCTGACACGCCTGAAGCGTTACCGGGTTATCGTGGTGGCGGACATGGTGAATACCACCGAAGAAGCCGCGAAGGCGTGGGATGCGGCAGCCTGGCAACAACATGGCTTCACGGTCGAGCGTATAGGAGCTTTCGAATTTCACATGCGTGCGAAGGGCTGGCTCCACAGACTGGGCCCGATCGGCAACGCTCTTGGTCTGTTGCAGTTCCTGATGAAGGGGAGACGGCAGTGGGCAGAATTGCTGCGACGCTACAAGCCGGATGGTGTGATCTGCGGGGGAACATACTCGGCGGGTTGGCTCATGGACTCACTTCCAAGGCATACAGCTCTTATCAACTACATCCATGGGGAGGAGCTGACCATGCAGGTGAAACCCCGCATGTTGATGCCATGGATGCGGCGTTGGCAATTCCGGTGCCTTGAGCGCGCGGATATGAATCTGTCGGTCAGTAGCTATTCCGATCATCTGATACGGCAGTTGACACACGCTCCTGTAGAAACCTTGCGGATACTGCCAAACTTTATCGACCTGGAACGGTTTCATATTTCTGGCAGGCGGGAAGAGTTGCAGGCAAAGTATGGATGGACTGGAAGAACGGTTCTGCTCACCGTGGCCCGGCTTGAGAAGCGCAAGGGGATTGACCAGGTTTTACGGGCGCTTGCTTTGTTGAAGCAACAGGAGAAGCTGCCGGAGTCCTGGAGATATGCTATTGGAGGCCGCGGCGCAGAACAAAAGAGGCTTGCTCAACTGGTGAGCGATCTAGATATTGCATCGAGCGTAGAGTTTCTCGGGTTTGTTCCAGAGGAAGACCTTGCCGGTTTGTATGAAGCTGCGGATGTATTCGTGCAGCCGAACCGCGAGATTGATGGAGATACCGAGGGATTTGGCGTGGTCTTCCTGGAAGCGAATGCCTGCGGCTTACCGGTCATTGGTGGTGAAGCCGGCGGCACGGCAGACGCCATTGACAATGGCCGTACAGGATTTCGCGTCAATGGCGACTCGGTCCGCGAGATCGCCGATGCCATTGCAATTCTGATGGAGAATTGCGAACTGCGTCTGCGTCTGAGTCAGCAGGGAATGGAATGGGCTTCGAACTTCGATGTAAACCAGGCTGTGCTGCGGTTTGAGGATCTTCTGGATGAAGCCATGCATCATCATCGTTTGGCGGAAGCTCTTACCTCAGTAAGCGCCGATATCTGACCGGCGTCGTTCGTGCCCGGCAAGATTCCACTTCAGGTTCAACGCCGCGCCATTTCCAAGGGCAGGACTTCCGGGCATCGGATGAAAGTCTTCGTGTGCGGGATCGCGGAGCATTGGGTCAGCCACGGTAAAGCCATTCGGAGTGTGTTGCGCTGCCTTGCCACTCAGCCACCAGACCAGATTCGACTCCGCCAGCAGAGGAGCCGAGGTGCTGTTGGGAGAGAGGAGCGTTGCTCCCTGATCCTGAACCAGTAGATTGTTTCGTAAGCGGACCTGCTGATTAGGCGAGCCTTTCGAGAAGGCGAATGCTCCAGAATCTGTGTTGCGACGGTCGCCACAGCGATACAGGGTATTGTTATAGATCTCCACCGTGCCACTGCCGGGATCGCCGAAGTTGGAGCCACCCTGTACATAGATACACGTATAGTTGGAGCTCCCATCGGGAGGGTCTGGACCGCGCCCTACGTTGTAGAACAGATTGTTGTAGGCTTCGACGGGACCTTTGGATGGATCGACCGTGGCAAAGTTGATGCCGTCGCAGACAACGTCATGAATGACGTTGTCGTGAACATGCAGGTCGTACTGGTTACGGCCCGTGCCACGATCTGTGGGCGTGGAATGGAACTGGATTGCACGACATCCCAACACGTTGGAGATGGTGTTCCATCCAACCTCAATGTGATTGCTGTCAGTCGTGAAGTAAAGCGCGTGGTAGACCTTGGTCGTGCGCTGCGGCCCTACGTCATGAATAACATTGCCGAGGAAGGCGACCTGGGAGGTTTGCGAAAACTCGATGCACCCAGTGGGGCCGAAGCCATTCGGGCAGGTAAAGTCGTTGCCGACGATGCGCCAGTCGGTGGATGCGGTGACGTCAAGAGCCTCCTGGAAGCCAACGAAATGGATACCGCCGATGACCCAGTGATCGGAGGTTCGCTCGACGTTCGGTGTTCTGGCGGCAATACGAGGCGATCCGCTGGAGCCAATGCTTACATCAGCCCCGGGATAGGCCAGAAGTGCGATGGGACTGCCTGCCCGTCCACTGTTCATAAAATTGACGACAGCTTCGTATCGATCCAGCTCCATTGCATGGGTGCCGTCACGAAGATAAAGAATGTCGCCTGCCTTCAGATGTGAAAGTGTCTCGCTGAGCCTGTCGTGGGGCTTTGAGGGGAAGAAGAGGATTCGTCCGGGCCGAACGGTGAAGGGAATGGCATTGGAAGCCTGGCCGCCGGAACGATGCAGCACGATCTCACCCGAGCGGGTGCCCTGTCCAAGTTGAAACGTGACCTTGTGATCAGACCATAGGGGATACGCGGCCGCCTGCGCGTTACCGATAGTGATGTAGCCTGTGCTGTGGCTATCACCAAAGCTGCTGCCATAGAGGGTGACGAAGGCGCCCTGGTGATTCTCGCCTCCATCCGCAGGGCCGCTCTCCAGGTCGCTGAAAAAAATGCGCGGAGCAAGGGGCTGCGCGGAACCGTTGCCATGTTGCACCAGGGTAAAAAGAAGCAGGAGCGCAAGTGAAGGCTTAGTGCATGCCCGCGCGATAAGAGCGCCAATAGAGCGTATGTTCAAGGCTAATTTCATCGAAATTCCCATCCGGTGAGAGCAGCGAGCCATCCCAAAGATTCATGCGAGGGATGGCAAGCGAAGAACCTTTGTTGCGCCAGACTCCAGGTGCTGTCGTGAATCCAAAGCGATAGCCAGCGTTGTAGGCAGCTGCCTGCACCGTCGTGTTCACATCGCCGTTTGGATACGAGATCCAGGAGGTGTTTGCTGACTGGAATCCGAGTTCGCTGGCCAAGTCAGTGCGCGAGTTTGCAAGTTCGGTTGCGGCACTGCGGCCGCTGATGCGCGTCAATAAGGCATGCGTGCAGGTATGCGATGCGATCATGTGGCCCTGCCGCACCAGGGAACGCATCTGTTCCCAGGTCATAAGGCGTTCCCTGGGATCTTCACTGACCGCGCGAAGGCCGGGCTCGAGCCTGGACATGGACGTTTCGACAGAGGCGGCGATTTGAGCCGGGCTGAACTGTTTGAGCCAGCACAGCAGAGACTCTTCGTTGGGTAAAGAGAGCAGAGGATCCCTGCTACTGCTGCCTGACATTTGCAGGGAGCGGAGGAACGCTTGAAATAAGTCCATGCGTCCAGATTCGCGGGATCGATGCATAAGGCCCAGCACACGTTCCGGCCAGAAGGGCTCAACGCAGCCGCTGTATGCGGTTACGACAAAAAAGCATGCTTTCATTTCGAAAGCGGCCAGGTGGGGAGAGGCGACTTCGTAGTTGTCGGCCCAGCCATCATCGAAGGTAAGCAATACCTGGGGCAACCCGTTTCGCTTCGTACGTGTTTGCAGATCGGCGGGAGAAAGTACCTGCGTGTGTTCGCTGAGATATTTCAACAACGCGAGGAAGGCGCTTTCCCGCAGGACCATGCCGCGAGGCGACCGGCAAAGCTGCAGGTCACTATCCGGAACGACACGGTGCAGCGTAAGGACGATAACACCCTGTTGCTCCGCAATCTGACGTTGCGCCGTGCTGATCCGTCCAGTGGCTTTCAGAGTGCTGAGTCTTGCGCGACGCAGCCTTGAACGGAAGCCATTGCCGTGGTCGTGGAGAGCGCGATTTCCTGCATCAGGATGAGTGAGCATGTGATGCCTCGCGTTCCGGCTTCCAGGAGACGTAACGTTGTCCGCGAATGAACTGCAGCATGCCGGCCAATGCTGCGGCATTCAAAATGCAGAAGTAGAGAGGAAGCCGTAAAGTTTTGACGAGCCTGTTAGAGGGAAGTATCGCGGCAAGCAGGGCTGCTCCATAGAGCAGGCATTGGGCCACGAAGAGACCCCGGTAAAAAGGAAGTTGAACGAGCATCAGGGAGGACAGGAAGATGCCCGCGAGAAAGAACGGAACGCTGTAGCGCAGTAGCTTGTGCGAAAAAATCTGCAGAGCTATCCACGGATGTTTCCAGGGATTGAGCAAGGTACGAACGCTGCTGATGCCATGAAGAGCGCGTGCGATGACACGGACACGCATGGAGAACTCTTTGCGGGAGGTGGTGGTCGAGCTTTCCGAGGCAATCGCGCGTGGTTCCAGTTTGACCTTTGCGCCCTTCAGCAGGACGTGCAATGGCTCTACCAGATCACTGATGATGTTGCTTGCAAGAGGCGTGTACAAGGAGCGCCGTACTGCGTAGATGCAGCCGCAGCACCCGGTAATGCTGTCAATTTGCGACTGCATCTGGCGGATACGGTTGTCGTAGCCCGCATACGCCTGTGCGCCTGCTCCAGTGGGAGAGGTGGTTTCGGGATCGAAATAGCAGTAACGGCCTGAAACCGCGCCGACGAGAGGGGCTGCGAAGTTTCCGGCGAGATATTGCAATGCATCTGGATGATACTGCGTCGTCGCATCAGAAAAGACGATGATCTCTCCAGTTGCCTGCTGAACGGCAATGTTCTGCGCGTTTGTTTTGCCACCTTGGCGGGGAATGACCACCAGCTGAACGCCGCTATTTGAGAATGAGCGAACAATCTCAACAGTCTCGTCGCTTGAACCGTCAGATGCGACAAGGATCTGCAGTTTGCGCGGGGGATAGTTGAGGGCGAGACTTTCCGAGAGTTTCCGACGAATGTTTTTTGCTTCGTTATGCGCGCAGATCAGCAGCGTAATCGTAGGAGCAGTTGAAGGAGAGGGGAGAGAGTGCCTGCGAACTTTCGCGATGATCCATAGCAGCAAAGGATAGCCTGCATAGGTGTAAGCAATGAAGGCTACGCATAGCCAGAACGATACAGTGAGCACACTAAGCGGAGAGAAGTGCATCGTAAACCTCCGTGTGTTTCTTGGTCATCTGATCGATGGAAAATTCTTTCTCCACGCGCTGTCTTGCGGAGGTCGCGATGCGGTTTCGTTGCTCGGGATCGGAGAGCAACGTTGATATTCTGGCGGCCGCCTGGCTGTAGTCCTCGTTGGGCACAAGGTATCCGGTCGCGCCGTCGATTACAGCTTCAGAAGTACCGCCGACATCGGTTGCGACGACGGGGATCCGCGCGGCCATTGCTTCAATGACGACATTGGGGAACCCTTCCGTACGTGACAACAGGGCAAACACGTCGGACGCCAGCAAAAGAGAAGGAATTTCTTTTACACGTCCGAGGAAGAAGACGCAGGCTGACAAACCAAGAGCGTCCATACGCCGGCACAGATGGTTGTAATGCTCCAGGTCTGTCCAGTCGCCTGCAATCGCGAAGACAGTGTCTGGATATTCCCCGTGGACCAACGCTGCTGCCTCAAGGAAGATATCCAGGCCTTTCCATGGATTGATGTTCGAGATGGTTGTAACTAGAGGACCGTTTTCGGGGATGCCCAACATGCGGCGAACCTGCTGCCTGTTGATGGGTCGATCGTACGCTTCAAGCCGTACACCGTTATAGATGACCTGCATTCGTTCAGGTCGAACGGAGTCCTGCTGCTGATGCCAGTGGGCTACCCGCTGTGACACCGCAAGCACGCGGCTGTAGAGCGGCGTGCACAGTCTGTACAGAAGGGCGTGCTTGGTGGTGCGTAGCAGGCCCATATCGCGCCGGCTGGAACAAATGTGCCGGATGCCGGAAAGCTTGCAGATCAGGGCACCGAAAAGATCAGCACTTTCAAAATAGGTTTGTGCGAGAGTGATCTTTCTTTCGCGGATGATAGACCGCATCTTCCAGGCCACGGAGATGGCGCGCAGGGAAAAGCAGGAGCGAAGAGGCAGGATGATCAATTCGTCCGCGAGGGTATACGCCTCAGGACTGGGACTGTCACGAAAAGTGATCATAGTGATTCTGTAACCCTGCCGGGAGAGCTGACGTGCGAGTTCGAACATCATGCGCTCGGCCCCGCCCAACTCCGTGAGCTGGTCAATCACGAACAGAATGGAACGCGAGGAGCGTGCCACGGCAGATTCGTGTGGCGCCTCCAGGATGTCTTCCGGATACATGGTTGTCATTGAGGACATTGCGTCGTCTCTCCGCATGCAATGGCAGGTGTAACTCTGGCCCATGGAGCCACGCGTGGAGTCACGGCGGCCCGGGCATGCTGCGGCTGACGGCGGCTCTCCATCGCGAGAGAGGAGGCGCAAAACACGCAGCCAAGAAGTATCCAGAGGTTGGAGTCCACCTGGATAAACATCCATCGGTCTCCAAAGAAGTTGACGATAGCCGCAGTGAGAATCAGGCCAGCGTATCCAAGCCCCAGAAGTGAGAGGAAAGATTCCCGTCCGCGGGTGAAGAGTTGTAACCCTTCTTTGAAGAGGAGGAAGAGTTGCACGACGAAAAGAACGAGTCCGACCAGACCGGTCTCGACAAGCATCTTCAAATAGAAGTTGTGTGTGTCTTTGTAGGACCCGACGCGGCTGAGTTCGGCATAGGTAAGGAAACCGGTGCCGATGACGGGGTTCTGTCTGAACAGGCCCATGGCATCGGTCCATAGCATCACGCGCTCCTGCGCGGATGCGTCCAGTTCTGCCGCCATGCCGTCATTTGGCTTTGAATAGGTCATGGCAATACGTTCCTGGACTGCTGCCGGGAGAATGGCCTGCCAACATACCACTAGTAGAAGGATTGGAATGAAGAGCCATCGAACCTTCACTACAGCAAGAAAACATAGAGCCACGGCAAGGGCGAGGTAGGCTTCCCGCGAGTAAGAGAAGAGGATACAGATCGTGTTCGCAGCCGCAACAAGAAGTGCGAAGAGACGAAGCCACTGGTGCTTTCTGAGAGCGAGCATGGGCAGCACGAATGCGGTTGTCTCTACAAGGTACGAGGCAAGTCCGTTTTCGCCGGCGTAACCCAATGGACCTGCGTCGCGGGTTTCTTCAGAGTAGTGACCGAAGTCGCGGCCCAGAGAGCTCTTCAGATAGCTATAGTCGACAGCGAGCGCGGTAATGCCGCATAGAACCAGGATTGTCGCAATCTGCTTCCTGGTGCGAATGACACGGACCACCGCAAACGCAAGCAGCGGCATGACGACGAAGTTTTTGTAGTCGACCAGCCGGGGATCGGAGATCCAGACTGGCAGGCTTCCGCCAAGGTAGAAGGCTCCACGCCAAAGTGAGGCAAGGTAGAAAATCGATAGCAGTACGAGGAACCCTGCTGTCGCAGAACGATACGCGAGCTTACCGTTGGAGCGTATGACGCTGCCGGTCAGAACGCATAGGATGAGGATATCCACGATATTGGCGCCGAGCGGGAACGCATGCAGATGGTAGCGCGTGGTTTGCAGGGGCAGGAGAACCGCAAGCAGGTAGATGCCGATCTCTGAACGCCACGCGAGCGTAAGCATTGCTCCAACCGCGACAACGGCGTACAGGCCAATGGCACGGATACTGGTGGTGGCAACTGGTTCCAGTTGAGCGAGCATCATTGGGAGACTCCTTTGCTGACCGTGGATTCGTACTCATCGAGGGAGGCGATGCCTGGAACGGCGCTGTGCACCGGCCTCGTTTTTCCGATCCGCCGCCATGCAAGGTGAACGGCGGCGCGGAAATCTGAAGAGATGGCCGCCATGCCGAGGAAAAAGATGGTGGTGTATCCGGCGCTGCGTACCAGAAGAGAAGTAATCGGCAGCGCGGTGTGCAGCAGAGAGGGCAGAGGGTATGCGAGCAGCGTAGCAACCACTGCGCTGAGCACAAGAGAAAAACGTGGCGTGAGCGGAAGAATACGATGGTTGACTACGACGAGAGCGGCAACCATGACCGCATAGCTCAGAAGCGTGGCGAATGCGGCGCCAGTGAGCTGAAAGCGCGGAACCCAGTAAAGATTGGCGACAATGTTGATAGCCGCGGAAGCCACGGCAATGACGGCCAGCATGGCGGTCCGTTTTTCAAGAATGAGACCGACATTGAAGAAGATATGGAGCGCGTAGACCATCAGCGCCGGAATCAGGATGGAGAGCAGTCGCTCCGCTCCCGCGAATCGCATAGATGCCAGAACGATGAGTGCTTCGCGTGAGCAGAGTGCGGCTGCGCCTGAGAGGAACAAAGCTGCAACGATGAACCAGGATAGCGTTTTGGAGAGGAATCGCTGCGTCGCCTCGCGTCCTTCTTCATTCCACAAACGCATGTAGATCGGAAAGATAGCAAGATTCAGAGGCGTCATGACGGTGTCCTGCAGGTAGCCGGAGACGCCATAAGCGGCGGAGTAGAGGCCGAGCTGGTGATCGCCCAGGAACCGTTGCACGATGAGTCTGTCGCCGGAGTCGAGCGCCAGGCTGGAAAGTTCATAGACGATGAGTGGTGCGCCGAAGGTCAACGACTCACGGATCAGCGTCCAGTCAACGGCGGAGAGGCTAATCAATCCGCGCCGCAGGAATCCGAAGAGTTGCAGTGCAATGACGGCGCACTCGCTTACCAGGACGCCCAGAAGTACGGCGAAGGCCTGATGCAGCCCGGCGATTGCGAGATAGGCATAGGCAACGATCGTCGCTGACTTGGTCGCGACTTCGATGATGGTGTGGAAGCGGCTCTTGCCTTCGTTTCTAAGGAAGCTCAGAAGGATGGATTGCAGCGTGCGCAGAAAAACGACAACCGGTGCAACCAGCAGGCAGCGGTAGAGCAGGACATCGCCATGAAAGATCGGTGTGTACACGATCAAGAGGTAGTAAAGCAGCGACACAAGGATCGCGATGCAGGACGGACAGATGAGGAGCGTTGAATAGAAACGCTTTTGTTCCGGCTCACCGGCTGTGCCGCCCTTGAAGAATCGTGCCGCTGAATACTGCAGTCCGCATTTTGAGAGAACGACCAGCAGAAGCGTGATGCGGAGGGTAAGCGAAAGCACTCCATACTCGCTTACCGAAAGCAGCCGCGTGAGCAGGGGAAAGGTGATGAATCCCAGCAGGATCAGTGATCCTCGACCGACCAGGTAGTTGGTCATGTCTTTGAACAGAGAAGGCCGTGAGTTCATCGTACCCCCTGGGGAAAGCAACCCTGCTCGTGAACGCTTGCGTTTTGAAGCACGGTGAACTGCGATGTTTTGTAGATCGTATGAAAGGCAGGATCGGCGGGAGCGTTCAGAAGAAGATCTTCATAAGCGGACCGATACTCTCCAGCGGCATTGATATGGGACCAGTCGTTGTCGAGGATCAGGTATTCATACACCGGGTGGTGGTACTGGGAAAGACGGTGCGTCTGGTAAAGGCAATCGCGATTGGCCAATGCGGGCAGCAGATATCGGGGCGCGGCCACTGAAGCGTCGCCGGGAATCAGGCTGGCCACATGATAGGCCTCGCTGGTCCAGGGCTTATTGCGCAGCTCTTCTGCCTGCTCCTTATCGGTAACAAACAGGAGACTGGCAACGCACAGCGCGATGTAGACGGCGGGGGCGGCGCGTTCGCTCCGAATACCGAGACGCGAGAGACGTCCAAGCAGGCCGCGCGAATGTACGGAGGCCAGCAAAGCACTGACGAAGAGCAGGGTGGCCGGAATGACGGAGTACTGCGCGTAGATCACGGTCGTGATGCACTTGCCTGCGCCAGCCAGAAGATTGATTCCTAAAAATGGAAATGAAGTGACCGCCAATGCGCTGCCAAAGGGGAGAATCAGTGCGTTCGGCGTGAGGAGTTCTTTCAGGTACACGATGTTACCGTGGGCCAGAACCGTAGTTTGCGGGCTGGTGCAAACATGCACCAGCATCTCTGCAGGTGTTTTGCCCAGGTGGCTGAAGCAGGCATCGGTAACAAACGACGCTCCGTGCAATGCGTGGGGAAGCACGACGAAATAGGAAAAGAGAGCCCAGGCGGAACCGGCAAGGAAGGGAAGAAGTATCCAGCGGAAGGTTTTTCTCTGCAGCAGAGCGACGATGGCGATGGAGACCGCGAACAGTGCTAGGTCCTCTCTTACAGCCAGCGTGAAAGCCAAGGCAACACAGAATGGGAGAAAGCGGGACTGAAGATAGTAATAGACCGTAAAAAGAAGCGGGAGTGCGACAAAGCTCAACGGGTAGAAATCAAAGGTTGATTGGTAAAAGATAGTTGGCACCAGAATGAAAGCGACGGACCAGAGACGGGCCGTGCCTTCATTGGTGTAGGTGCGGGCGATTTTGTATGCAGGATACGCACAGGACAGCATGACGGCATTCCGCAGAACGATGAGTGTTACCGGACTGGGATGCAACGCGTAGAACGGAAGAAAGAGAAACATAATGGGCGAGTTGTGCCCGGCAAAATCCGTGGTTACCGGATAGGAGTAAAGCAAGTCCTGCAGCAGCGATCCCCAGAAGAGATGACCGTGCAGAGTTGTGTGCATGATCTGCGCGAAGTAAGCGAGATCCTGCCCCACATAACCGAAGACATAAAGCTTGCGAAGAGCGAGGGTGGTAAGAGCAACGAACAGGGAGACAGCCGTTATGACGGGCCACATGGTGCGTCGTGCCGACCAGCTGTGGCTGCCTGCTGCTTCACGCCGGCAGATGGAATAGAGTGCAAGCCACAGACCTGAGAGTGCGGCAAACAGAAGAAACGAGCGAAGCATGGGCGGCCGAAGGCGGGCCGTGTATTCCGGGAGAAACAGGAAGAGAAGAGCATATGCCAGGGAGCACTTTGCCAGTTCCTGCCGCAGAACACGGGATCCGCTGCCGTCTAGCATGGCAACCATGCGCGATGCGATGGAGAAGAAGGCCGAGGCGGCCACAAAAACGATGACTGCTATCGCCATGCCGCGAGCGCCCAGGGGACGGAAGAAGGCAAGCCAGCTCCACCCCGAGATTGCGGCGGCCCCCAGACCGATGGACACGCTGGCCCATCGGCCTTGGAGGTGCTTCGGGTTGTCCTGCCCATATCGAGCTGAAACAGGTACAAACGTTGACATGTGACTCGCCTCTTGTTGTCTTACTGCTGCACGCTGACGTTCGCGAAGCTGATGGGCTGCGACGAGACATCAAGGGCGATGGCGCCAGAGGTAAGTGCACTGTCAGAGGCTGAGATGATCAGCGTGCTGTCGTAGTACACCATGATCTGGTTGCCGACAAACTGCAGGCGGACCGTATGCTTCGCGGTATCCAGCAGCAGGGTGGGCGACTGGCCCAGCAACGTCAGACCGGGGCTGTCAATAGCCCAGGCCGCGGTGCGGAACAGCTTGATGGCGTTGTCTGCCGGGTAGAGCCAGACAGCGTAGGAAGCTCCGGTGGTGAGATTGACGCGGCCACGAAGGCCACCAGGGTAATTGGAGCGATTCGCCAGCGTGATGTCTGCCGAGACGGTGTAGTCCGTCCAGCTTCCGCTACCGGCGTACTGCTGCGTATGTCCTCCGCCGTTGTAGTTGAACGATCCTCCGGAAACAGTCCAGTTTGAAGCGAGACCGAGCGGAGAGGCTGTCCATTGCGATGAGCCCGATGCAAACTGGTCGCTGAAGAGCTGGCTGCCGAGATGTACCGTTACCGGGACTGTCAGAGAACTGGATGCATTGGTCGAACTTAGCGTGACGTTGGCCGCGATGTTACCCGCGGACAGCGCAGCGGTTGATGGTGTGAGAGTGAGTGTTCCAGGAGCACTGGAAGATGCAGGGGAAGGAACCAGCCATGAACTGTTGCTGGTTGCTGTCCACGGCATGGATCCGGTTCCTGTGTTTGTGACCGAGACCGTTACCGGTGAAGGCGAAGATCCTGTCGGGCTGAAGAGATACAGGCTCGACGGAGTCGCGCTGATGGTTGCGGTTGGCAAGGATGTGACCGTGAGCGAGACCGGGATCAGGACGGGCGATCCGCTCGACGGAGTCAGTGTCAGAGTTCCGGAGTAGCTGCCGGCGGAGAGGCTGGCGGCGCTTGCCGTAACAGAGATCGTTGCCGGTGTGGAGGTCCCTTGTGTGGGGCTTGCCGTCAGCCATGCAGGGTTCGAGGAAGCGATCCACGAGACGCTGCTGGGCGACGAGGTAAGTGCAACGGACTGGGCGGCGGCTGTTGCGCCAGGCGTGGTGCTGAAGCTGAGTGTGCTGGGCGAGGCCGAGACCGTTCCCTGCGGGGCGACTGCATTCGTGATGACGACGCTGTTGTAGTTGACGATCTGGTTGGATGGGTCAAGCGCGACCAGGCCAGAGGTATAGGTCGAGTCTGTAGAGGAGAACAGCTTCGTGCCATCGTAGTAGACCGAGATGGTGCTGCCACGGAACGAGAGCATGAAGGTGTGTGCATTCGCGTCAAACAGCAGGGAGTTATAGCTGCCGATCAGTGTGTAGCCGTTGGAGATGTTCCAGTTGACGACCTTGAACAGGTTGACGGTATGATCCGCTGGATAGAACCAGAGCGCATAGCCGGAACCATCGACCGGGTTGACGCGACCGCGAATGCCGCCAGGATAGTTAGAGACGGGCATGCTCATGTTGATCGACAGGTCGTAGTCGGTCCATCCGGCATTGCCAGCGTAGAGCGGTGCGATGCCGCCGCCGTTATAGCGCAGCGCGCTGCCCGTTGAAGACCAGTTGGACAATCCACCGAGAGGAGAGATCGTCCATCCGCTCAGGCTCGCGGTGGAGAGGGTGACGGGAGGCGTCAGCACCTCAAAGGTGACCGGAACGGAAACCGAGAGTGCCGGGCTGGTAGAGCTTACAGTGACTGTACCGCTGTAGATTCCCGCGGCAAGCGAACCGGCCTTGACTGAGACATTCAGTGTGCCCGGGGTTCCACCGGTTGCGGGAGAGACAGTCAGCCATGAAGCATTGCTGCTTGCGCTCCAGTTGACGTTGGTACCACTTGGATTTGTGATAGCAAGCGCCTGCGTTGTGGTAGTGGTCGTTCCCGCGTTCTGGCTGAACGAGAGCGAGGCTGGGGTGGCGACCAGGGAGGGATTGCTGGGAGTGACGGTGAGGGAGACAGCCACTGTCTTCGGGCTTCCCGCAGCGGTGGTCGAGGTGAAGGTGAGTGTACCGCTATAGGATCCGGCGGCCAGGCTTGCACTGTTGACCGAGACCGTGACGGTGTTCGTGCCCGCGGCACCGCTGGCCGGAGAGGCACTGAGCCATGCCGCATTGCTCGTGGCGGTCCAACTGTAGGTTCCGGAACCCAGGTTGGCCACGGTAACCGTTTTCGAGGCAGGCGACGATCCACTTGAGGTGGAGAAGCTCAGCGTAACCGGCGAGACCTGCATGGTGGCCGGTTGCGTGTTGGTGAAGGTGTAGGTTCCACCATTGCTGAAGCCTGGGACAGAGAGCAATTGGCCTTCGTCGTCCCCGTAGAAGATATAGCTCTTCGTCGGCACCAGGGCCCCATCAGCCGTTGTTGCGGATCCTGTGAAGTTCAGTGTGATCGTCGACGCTGTGACTGTGCCGCTCTTCAACAGAGAGTGGTTGCGGGCACGCAGGTAGTCACCCATGCCGTCCATGTACTGGTGAGTACCCTTGTTGGTGCTGAACCACTGCGACAGTTGCGAAATAAATGATTGGCGATCGGAGGTTGTGCTGAACTCGAGATTCCCGCCATCGTGGGTATAGATCTGGACAGGCATCATGCCCGACCAGAAGTGCCACATGTAGTACTCCCACTGGTTCAGGCTTTGTGCGACAGTGTACCCGTTGTTGGTGCTTGGCCACGCTGCATCTACGCGCGAGAAGCGACCGCCGGAGAGACCCACCTGCGATGCAAAGGCAAAGAATGTCTGGGCAGGCTTCCCGGCAACACTGTGAACCACCATGTCATCTGCATAGAAGAAAGGAAAAGTTTCTTCATAATCGACGGGATAGACCGGAGTCTGTTCGTAGATGCGGAATGGTCCGTAGGGAATACGTTGCGCGGTTGTCTTCGGATAGTCGAAATAGTAAGCGCCGGGATTCTGCGGCGTCGTAATGTAGCGGATTCCCAGGCTGTTCCACATTTCATAGCCGGAGTTGTCCGAGATGTCCCAGTAATGCGCCACCATGGAACGTCCGAAGGCGGGGAAGGTGTCCGTCCCGCCCTGGCCCAGCTTCCATTGCAGTGCGGATGCGACATTGGCCTGCCATTGCGCATCGGTATTGGGAGTGGTCAGGTTCCAATACAGATCGCCGCCAGAGCCGTAGGCGAGTCCATGGGGCGTTGCATGCATGTTGCCCGCGTTGACCGCGGTGATCATCTGGGCGCGTTCTCCGCCAGCGGTCGCCAGCGAGCTGAGCTGCATGTTGAGCTGCAGCTTCCATGGTCCTCCGGTTCCGTCGGAGGCGGTCGTGCCGGTCAGGCTCGTATTCCAGGTGTCAGGAATGCGGGACATGATGCCCGGCTCGTTATCGTCCATTTGAATGGCGGCGATGCGCGGGTAACCTCTCAGTACGAACGGCTTGCGGGCTGCCCATACGATGCTGCGCCAGAACAGGTCATCCACGCCCTGAACGAAACCGAAGCGGTCCGCGTGCAGGTAGTCGTAGGTTGTGAAGTCGACGATGCGGCCCTGGCCATAGGTGCTGGTAAGGATCAGAGGATCGGTGCCAAGTTCCGCTACAACCGTTCCCGTGGCGCCTGTAAGAAGCGTCGCATTGGAAGGAATCGTTGTTGTACCGTTGCCGTGGTAGTTGTACGTAATGTCACCGGCTGGATCGTTGAGCCAGTGACGCTGCAGCGCAGCGATATAGTGCGGCGTGGCTCCACCCACCTGGACCGCCGCGGGAATTACAATGCTTGTCTGTCCCGCACCGAGCGTTGCGCCTGTGGCATGGAACATCGTAAGAATGTGGTTCTGCGTGCCAATGGATTGGTCGCTATCAAGGTTCATAAATCCGGAGCCGTTGGCTACGGCCGTCATGATGGCACTTTGCCATGCGGCGCTCGGATTCAGACCGTTGTGGCCGGCGATGATCAGCTGCGACGCGGTCAGGTCAGTAGCCGATGTCTGGCTGATATCAATGACTTTGTACGGCACCTGCAGATGAACCAGATATCGTTCCGGCCCCATCTGGTACGAGCCGGGACTTGTGCTGCTGGTGTTATAGCCGGTTGAAACCGATGAATTGACCAGTACGACCACAGTAAGATCCTGGCTCTGCGCTTGCGCATACGGAGCCAGCATCCATGCAAAGGCAAAGATTATTCCGCAAATGACCAGGAGGCGGAGATAACGAGAAGGTGAGGTGTACATAGTTTTCATGTCGGTTCCTTAGCGTGGCGATTTCAAAAAGCAGTAACTTCGGTTCAACTCCTTAGCGGTAGCCGTAGCCATACTCGCTGGAAATTGAGACATCGTTGTAGATCAGGAAGTTCAAACGTTCTCCCAGGTGGTCTACGGCGCGTTCCAGCATGGCGCGCGGTGTGCCTCGTTCGCGGACCACCATCAGGACCAGGTCAACCTGGGGTACCAGTTCTTCAACATCCGAGACAGCCAGCACGGGTGGTCCATCGATGACCACCCATGAAAAGGTCTGGCGGGCCCAGCACATCAGGTCCAGCAGGGCCTGAGAGCGCAGCAGTTTCACAGGCCTGGGAGCAGGCTTGTCGAGCCCGAGATAGAACATGGGAACATCGCCAAGACGCCGCACCGCCGAAAAGGCCGTGGCTTCTCCGGTAAGCACGTCGACCAGGCTTGAAGGCGGACGGCTGGGAATGTAGCGGCTCTGGCTGGGGCGGCGCATATCAAGCTCCAGCAGGAGCGTGCTGTTGCCTGCTTCAGCCAGAGCCCATGCCAGGTTGTGTGCATTCAGGCTTTTGCCATCTCCTGCTCCGGGGCTGGTCATCAACACCGCTCCACCATTCGGACGAAGGTTGCAAAGCCGGCGCTGCATCAGACGAAACTGCTCCGCCGCGACTCCGTACGGATCAGACTCAAAGATGGAGACTTCCTGCTTCTTATCGCCTGCCGGGCGGTCGAGCCTCGGGATGCCCTCGAGGCCAAAGGCGGAGCCGAACAGAGGATCGTCAATGCTCGCGCTGACAAGATCAGTTTTTGGAATAAGGGGATGTATGCCGCTGCTGCGCTGGTTGGTTTCGGCTTTGAGAGAGAGAGAAATCATCTTATTGGCCCCCGAGGAGGTAACGCGTTGGTGCTAAGGCGCGGCGTATGCCACTTGTTTGTGCCAGGCCTGGTGTAATGCCAAGCAGGGGAATTCCGGGAAGAGCGTCGCGTAGTTCCAGCTCGGACTTCACGGTGCTGTCCATCAACTCGCTGACAAAAGCGACAGCGATACCTGCTGCCAGCGCCAGGAAGAATGCTCCGAGCAGCAGAGGCATTCGCTTCGGACCTACGGGTGCATCGGGGACACGGGCATAGTCCAGCATGGTGAAGCTGCCGCCCTGCTGGTCATGCTCCAGTTGTGCCGCCATTTGTGCGGAGTAGTTTTTCTCCAGCAGGGAACGGTAGTGGTCGCGTGCCGTATCGTAGTCACGCAATAGTTGCGAGATCTCCTGTTCACGTACCGGGGAGGAATCGACACGCGACTGGTAGCGGTTGATGGATGCCTGGATGTTGCGTTGTTCATTGACCAGCCGCGCACGGTCGCGGCGAATCAACTGCAACTGGGGCGAGACGGAAGACTGGGAGTCAAGCGAGGCTGATGTAGATGCATCAATGTTTGGAAGTTTGCCGATCCGGTCGTCGAGCGACTGTATCTCGGTCTGTTTTTGTACAACGTCCGGAAAGCTTTCGGTGTAGTGCTTACGAAGCTCAAGCAGGTCTGCCTGCGCGTTGGCTCTCTCCGTGACCAGCCTTTGGCGCAGTGATGCACCTGTTGCCGGCGCGCGCTGCGTCGCCGGTTCGGCAATGGAAGCTGCAAGCAGGGCTTCGTGATCCAGTCGGCTTTGAGCTTCTGTATTGGCCTGCAGTTCCACCTGGAGACGCGCCAGTGTCTGCATGTTGGCCTGCATTTGGTCTGGCAGTTCTCCAAGGTGTTTCATCTTGTAGCTGCGAAGCTGCTCTTCGAAGCCGTCGAGCTGTGACTTGGTTGAGCCAAGCTCGTTTGCCAGGAAGGCTGTTGTTCCCTGTGCTTCCTGTTCGCGATCGTGCAGGTTCCAGGTGATGAAGGAGTCGGCGAGCTTGTTGGTAACGGCTGCCACCTCTTCGGCGGAGTCGCCCGTGTAGCTCAGCGTGAAGGAGCTGAGTCCATCGGAGTTGTGCTTCAGCTCGATGGCGATGTTTTTCCGCATACGGTCAATCAGCTCTTCACGACTGATCTGTCCGCGAAGCTTCGGGAAGAGGTTGAACTCGTCGAGAATTTTTTCAAGCCGCGACGAACTGAGAATTTGCTGGCTCAATGTGTTCAGCCGTTCGTTTGCGCCCATGGAGACGGCGCTGCTGACGTACTTGTCCGAGACGCGCTGCGGGTTGACCAGAATCTGCGTTCTTGCGCGGTAGACATTGGGCATGCGCTCGACGTAGAGGGCGATTGCAGCGAAGACGACGGCGAAGACAATCAGGATGAGCCGCAGGCGGTACTTCAGCGCGCCAAACAGTGAATGGAGACGATCGGAGGCAGAGATGTGTTCACCGGCCATATGCGCCTCCATGCTGCTTGGACCAGGTAAAAGTCACGAAGAAGACCGTACGTGCTAGGTCAACCGAGGACACGGTTCGCTGAAAGTGACGTACGGTGAAATCCCATTCCAGGTACTGTGAGAGCCGCCGGCGATATTCACCAGAGACAAAGTAGCCGCTGACATCGGAGCTCGCGGCGGTCAGGGTCCCGCCGTGGTAGCTGGTATAGCCGCTGTTGACATCAACGGTGAAGCGGCGAGGATTGCCGAGCCGTACACCGCCGTATCCGGAGGTCTCCCACAGAGATCCGGAGATGGCGCCGTTGCCGCGTTTGCGGCTGGTGCCAATGTAGACTCGGCTGCCGCGGACGCTTTGCGCGGAGAGCACGCCCTGGTACTGATAGTTCCCCGTGCATTGCGCGGAACCGAAAACCGGACCCGCGGAGCCGTCTGCCCGCAGTGATTCGGTCAACTGAACGGTGGTGAAAGCGGTAACGGCAGCCGTGGTGCATTGCCCGATGCCGAAGTTCTGGCGAACTCCATCACCACGGATGCCAGCCAGTACATGTGGTCCGAAGTACTGGCGAACCGCCATGTTCACGTTGTACTGCTGGGTGGAAGGCGCTGCTCCCAGAAAGTTATGAAAGCCGGCGTTCGCTCCGAAGGTGAACGCCCGTGTCTCTGAGAGTTCGTGGTCGACTACAAAGTTGACGTACTGCCGAAGCACGTTTCCGCTGATCAGGCCCGCCTGGACGGTGCCGTTATCAATCGGGGTGTTGCTGACGGAAGACAGGCTAAGGCTGCTGCTGGCGCGTGCCGAGTCGGCGCCGTAGGCATTGGCTCCCGTCAGTCCCCAGGTCGTACGCCGGCTTGCGATACCGTTGAGGCTGACCGTGGTCCAGTGATACTGCTGAAGATCAAGGTTGCTGCCGGGGAACTGAAGGATTGTGGCGTCGTGGCTGAATGCCGAGGAGAAGCGGCGGCCGACCGAAGCGATGCCTATATGTCCCTGAAGATTGCTGAACTGCGAACTCAGGTTCGGAATGTTGTTGACCGCGCTGTCGCGTCCGTAGCTGGCCGAGAGCCCCGCATCGAAGTAGGACTGCTCCCGCGGGTTAACCGCGGCGTCTACCCACATGGGCTTCAAATCCTGCTGCGTTGTTGAGGCGGTAGAGCTGTCCATGGTTGTGTCGTTGGTGCGGGAATATGCGGGAGCCTGCTGCGCGATAGCGACTGTCGCAGTCAGGCCGATAGGGGCAAGGCAGAAAAGAAATGCAAAGGAGCGAGTCTTCACGGAATCACCACCGTGTCACCTGGATTGAGTTGCAGATTGCGATTTGGGTCGGATCCCTGGATCAGGGCTTTGTAGTTCAGCCAGATTTCACTGCCTGTGTTACTGGCGCGGACAACGTGGATCTTTTTCTTGGAAGCAAATTCGGTAAGACCGCCGGCCTGCGCGATCAGCTGCAGGACCGTGATGGGAGCATTCAACGGATAAGCGCCCGGGCGGGAAACCTCGCCGGTGATGTAAACCATGCGGCTGTGAATTTCGAGCACGGTCACAGTCACGCGGGGTTGCACCACCATGGATGCGAGACGTGTCTGGATCAGCTCTTCCAATTGCGAAGGTTCTTTGCCGATGACGGCAATCTCGCCCAGTAGAGGAAGGGAGACCTTGCCGTCGGGCCGGACAACGACCGTCTGGCTTAGTTCTTTCTCTTTCCAGACCTGGATGTTGAGGACGTCACCGCTGCCGATGGTGTACTGGGGTGTGATGGTGGGCGTGGAACGCGTGTCGGGCTTTACTCCAGCAGGAGCCGTCGCCTTGGCGACATCAACGACGCGCTGCTGTGCCTGGCAGATTCCCGAAAAGAGAAGGGCCGCTGACGCAATGCGAACGGTCCACGGGTTGCGAGACCTGAGCTTCATAGTTGCCATCCTTCCGATGCCAGATAGGAAGCAATCAATCAGCCAAATTAAGTACGCTGCGAAGGCCGTTTCCGGCCTATATCAGCGGCTATTCGCGATAGCTTCCGGAAATGTGTGCATTGGCTTGCACACTTTCGGATATGCCTGTTTTCCGGCATTAATCTGGTGATAAACAGCGATGGTGCGACGTGCAATTTCATCCCAGCCTGTATAGCGCTGGTTGTTGATGTGGGCGCCTGTCAGCAGCCGGTTATACAGGCTTGGGGAGCGTTCAACTCCGCACAGGCTTTCCATGACCTGGGTAAGTGCCGCGGACAGCTCAACCGCGTCTCCGGGAGCCACGAGCAGCGCATTTTCGTTGTGGCGAAGGTATTCCCGAAACGGAAGCAGGTCCGATGCGATGATGGGTTTGCGATAACTGAGGCCGGTGAGCAAGGCTCCACTGGTCGTAATTGCGCGATAGGGATAGACGAGCAGGTCCGCAGCCTCGTAATAGAGCGAGAGCTGGCTGGTGGGGATGTAGTGAAGGTCTGCCCGTATGTCATGAGGAAGCGCCTGCTCTGCCAATCGGGCTGCCATTTCCGTTTCATGCGCGCCCGTGCCTGCGATCACCAGCAGCGGCTGTATCGCCAGTGATCGTCTCCAGCGCAGAATTGAGAGCTGCCACGCTTTCAGCAAAAGGTCGACTCCTTTATAAGGAGCCATCACACCCTGCCATAAAACGACGGGGCGACCTTCCGGAAGGCCGAGGCTTTTGCGTGCCACTGCGGCGGTCTCCTCGTTGGCCGGCGGAGCCTCAAACAGCGGGCCGTGCGGTATGACGGAGATAGAGCCTGCGGGAACAGAGAATTGCCTGACGAGAGATTCAGCGACGTCGCAGGAGTGACAGATCAGATGATCCACGGACTGGTAGAACCGGCGATAGGTTGTCAGGAGTTGTTTGCCGGTGTCATGCGGCAGCAGGTTGTGGACGGTATGCAGGACCGGGATGGAACGGCGTTGCGCCGCCGCGATCAGCTTGAAGTCGACTGTGAAGTCGTGGTTCAACAAGGGGAGCTGCTGCAGGTGAAGAATATCCGGCAGCGTTTCGCTGGAACGGTTAAGGACACGTGTCAGGGCCATGCAGTTTGAAACGGCCGCGGCACAGCGCAAGGCGCGCCGTGCAGAAGAGGGCCAACCGTTGGCCCAGTGATCAAAACGAAATGGGCCTGGATCGGGAGACAATCCAAACTGAGAAAAGTATTCTGGCTCGCGCGAGATGCCTGCGCTGAGAAAGCGCAACGAGATATTTGCCGATAAAAGAGCCCTGGCCAGCGCCGCGCTATACCAGGGGGTAAAGCAAAGCGGATCGCTGAACCAGACCCGTAAGGCGGCATGCCCGTCTTCTGATTGCGCGCTGGACTGCACCGGATTGGTGATGGTAGACGTGCTCATGAATACATACCTGCTTCTTTGGAACGAGTCAGACGGACGCCGGGCCTCCGCTTCGCAATCGCTTCCTGGTAAATGCGCAGGTACTCCCGGAGCATGACGGAGACATCGAAGTGACTCGCTGCCTTTTCGGCAGCGCGGTGTTCGAGAGCATGACGCTTGGCGGGATCCTGGAGAAGTGCCAGGATGGCATCGGCCAGGGCTTCGGGATTTTCCGGCGGCACCAGCAGGCCGGCGTTGCCATCTTCCAGCAGCCGCGGAAGCTCTCCTACCGCAGACGCGACAATTGCCTTGCCGGTGGCCATGGCTTCCAGCACCGCCAGCGGCATGGCCTCTATCCTGGATGGCTGCACCATCAGCGTGCAGTGAGCCAGAAAGCGCGGCGTATCTTCACAAAAACCCGGAAGATGAAAGCTATGCGAGACGCCCAGTTCGGCGGCGAGAGCAAGCAGCCGATCCCGCTCCGGACCTTCGCCGGCGACGACGCATTGCAGCTCGGGATACGCCTTTAGTAGCCTGGGAAGCGCCCATACCAGCACATCGACGCCTTTTTCCTTGGAGAGACGGGAAAGGCATCCGATGGCAATATGGCGGGAGCGGTCTATATATTGTTGTGCTTGCTGGTAAAGCGCAACTTCGATTCCATTGGCGATCATGCGGATGCGGCGGCCTGGCACGCCGGCATGACGCAGTTCGGAGGTCAGCCTGTTGGAGACGGCAACGACGCGGTCGAAACGGCGCAGACACAGCCGGTCCATCACTGCATAATGACGCAGTGCCGCGGTGCGATTGGTCCAGTTGTGACAGGTTGCAACCACGGCGCAACCCGCCAGCCGAGCCGCCAGCAGCCCATAGATATTCGCCTTGTATCCGTGGGTATGCAATACATCAATGCGGTTGTTGCGCAGGTAGCGGGCCAGGTTACGGACGGTGGCAAGATCCCATTTTCCTTTGCAGGAAAGATCCAGGACAGGAAGATCCTGACTTTGCGCCTCCTGGACAAAGCGAGCGCAGGAGGCGCCAGATCCGTTAAACACGCCTAAGCTGACCTCGGCTCCGGCGCGGCGGAGCGAGGTCGAAAGCAGGCAGATCATGCGCTCAGCGCCATAGAATCCGGTACTCGAGATCAGCTGTAGAATCCGCACACATCGCTCCAGAAGAAAAGATTGTCAGCTTGGTATAGTCCGAAACAGTGAAGACCAGATCTGCTGGTAATTGCTGTCTCCAATCAGTTGCTTCGTGCGCTGGCGCAGCAGGTACATGCCGCGCAGCCAGTTCACGGTGAAGAAGTCGCCTTCGACGTAGTTGGCCAGGATGCGTAACGACGTCTTGCGGCGGATGGCGAATCGGCCAATCACAGCCGGCATGCGAAGTCCATCCGCAACGCAGGCGGGCCGGTACATGCCGGGCTCCGAGGTGTAGACCTCTTCATATCCCGCGATCGCGCAGGCGCGGATCACATTCTCATTCCAGCGCCCCCCAGGCATGGAGATGGAGGTAACCGATGCGCCAATTTTGTCTTCCAGGGTCATGCGCGATCCGCGCACCTCTTCTTCCAGGCTTCCGGGGGTACAAGCCGAAAGAAAGACATGCGTCGCTCCGTGCGATCCGATGCGATGTCCATGTCCGGCAAGCAGGCGCAGGTCATCCCATCCGGCGTACTCGCTTCGCGCTTCCATCCACGCGGTGGGAATAAAGAAATGGCCGTGGATTCGCAGGCTGTTGAGGATCGGCATCACCCACCGGAGGTGCGAGCCATGGCCATCGTCAAAGGTGACGGACAACGGCTGCAGAGATCGTTCCGCAGCCAGGCGTGCCGTCCACATGTGAGCGGTGAAGGTCTCTGGTGTCATGCAATAGACATCTGTTGAGTGTTTTTCAGAAACCTCGTGATACGCCAGGACATGCGGGACGGGAGCATGCTTCGTCATACTGAGCCATCCTCCGCGCTGCGGTGCAGAACCGGCGGCTGAGTTGCGAGCGATGCCCGCGCTCTGCCCCAGCGCTGCAGAATGCCTGAGAGCACCATCAGAGCTGCTGCAATCAGGAGTAACGAGACAACCGGACGGCCAAGGATCAGATGATCGATGGCATGCAGTAAAACCTGTACAGACAAAGCGGGGATGTGCATTGCAATACCTATCAAATTCCTGCGGAACTCAGGACGCGCTCCACTGGCTCACCGGCTGGAAGAAATACCGGCTGCTGCAGCGGGATGTCTTTCATGAGTTCGTTGCATGTGGCTTCTGCGATCGACGTCATCGCGTTGTTGTTGAGGGTGTTATTCAGAATCTGCGCCGTATTGGCGACATAGACTCCCGCGACCGGAGTTCGTGCCGGAGGCACAATCTCGGAGTAGCCGATGGTTGGGACCGGCTGCACGGTGCGCTCGCGGAAGACAAAGCGGCGCTCAATGTCCTGCTCGGAAAGGTCTGGATGCATGCGGGAAAGGTCGCTCCAGACATGCTGCCAGATGGCGTCATCGCTGGCGCCAAACAGAGCATCGTCCGGCGAGGTGTAACGTGGAAGATAGACCAGGTGGCGCCCGTTGGTTTCCACCGCGGGGTCAATGAGGTTGGTCATCTCGATGATGCCGGTGAAACCAATCTTCTCTGTCACGTTGGTGACGTAAAAGGGACTCAACCGCCTCTTTAGAACGAGCACGACGCATAGGATGCCGAGATACATGACCTGTCCCAGGCGTTCCCGGTAGGCTGCATCCTGGGTGTCCAGCAGTTGTGCCACAACCTTATTGGGCACAGTGAGAACCACACCATCAAATACCAGCTCCTTATGGCAGGCCTTGATCCGGATGCTGCCATCCTGCGTTTCGGAGGTGTTGGGTGTGATGCTCCGGATCCTGACACCGGCGTTCGTCAATCCCTTCAGCTCCACCACAGACTGCTGCAGCCGGCGGAACACAGCATCGTAGCCGCCATGCACATAACCAAGCTGCTCCTGCTGGCCGGGACCACGGTCGCGGGTTGAGGCAAGGCGAACGATCGTACCCCAGAGAAATGCCGCCGAGGCATACCGGCGCAGTTCGCCCAGCTTGCAACGGAACAACGGTTCCCACACCTGCTCATAGACTTTGCTGCCGAACAGGCGACGTGTCCAGCGGCACAGCGGCACGGATTCCAGCGCCAGGCCATTCTTGATCTTCGTAACGTAAAGCGTCACCAGAGCGAGGCGCATTTTCGAGAATAGGGAAAGATGCCGGTAGCGGAGCAGGTCAGCCGGACTGGTCATCTTGTGCAGTTCACCATGCGAGTAGAGACCGACCTCCGTCTTGTTCCATCGCAGCTCGCCGCTTAGACCAAGATCGTGCAGCAGATTCAGAAGTGCCGTGTCCGAGGTGAGAATGCAGTGATAAAACCTGTCCCAGCGGAACGAGCCGAAGTCCTGCGAGGTTGTCAGGCCACCAATCTCCGGCTGGCTTTCCAGGATGGTCACCTTGTAGCCGGCGCGCAGCAGGCGGAAGGCACAGACCATACCGGTAAAGCCGCCGCCGACAACCGCGATATGTGAGGGACGAGACGCAGCGTTCTGCATGTTAGATACTCCCCGCGACCAGTGCGGCGCCGCATGTGATAAGTCCAATAGCCATCCACCGGGGCCGGGAAACGTGTTCTCCAAGCAGCATGGCGGCAAGCGCCGTCACCAGGACATATCCGAGGCTGAGCATGGGGTAGGCATACGAGATATCGAGCTGCCGGAGCGCAAGAATCCAGCAAAGTGTCGCCGTACCGAACAGAACCGTCCATAACCCCAGCCATGGAGCCGCCGCAAGACGCGCGGTATGTTGACTGCGGGCCATGGTGTTGGTCGTGTGTTTGAGCGTGATCTGCGCAAAAGAGCCGAGAGCAATGCTTGCTGCTAGGGCTCCCCAGGAGAGTGCAAGGGATGGTGTCGTGCCTGTCATCCGGTAACGCTCCTGTCTGTTTTTGAAAGCAGTGCGATGCCCACGGCCATGACGCTGATGCCTGCCCAGCGCACCAGGCCCATCTGCTCATGCAGCAGGAAATGTCCGGCAATGCCCAGCAGAACGTAGTTTGTTGCCGCAAGCGGATAAAGATAGCTGATGTTCTTCTGCGCTACGGCTGCGAACCAAAGCACGGTTCCCAGCCCGTAGACGCAGAGCCCGATGAGGACTCCCATCGGGAGGATCAGTGGCCAATGCAGAGCCGGCAGACCAAAGCGGCCCTTCCCCAAAAGGCCCAGCTTGATGAGGATCTGCCCCGCTGCAGCCATGGCCACTGAGCCACCCACCAAAATCTCCGATTTGTAACGAGCGAATCGCATGAGTCGTTCTGTGAAAGGTTCCAGTGGTTACTGCGCTGCTACGACCGGGATATTGTTGGGGATCATGGGAAGTCGTGGAGTCCACTGCCGGTTGATGGGGGGGGCTGGCGGCAGCTCCTTCTCCGGAGCATTCGGGTTCAGCGAGACCGGAAGTCCATCCATCTCGAGCGACTTCTGTGCGGCCTCCAGGATGCGGACCACGCGCAGGCCGTCCTGTGAATCGCTGCGCGGTGTAACGCGGTGCTCCACGCAGTAAAGGAAGTGCTGGAACTCCAGCTTCAGCGGCTCGGTCGTCGTCAGGCGCGGAATCTGGATATCTCCGAAGCGCACCTGAATGGCTTCGCCATAGGAGCTGGCAGGTGGCGCCTGCGCTCCACTGTCGTAAATGCGAAGCTTCTCCGTGGCGGCGGCGTCGTCAAAGACCAGCATCTTCTTGCTGCCAACCACCGTGGTGCTGCGCATCTTGTGCGGGTCAAGCCACGAGATATGGATGTGCGCCATGCGGCGGTTTTCGAAGAAAAGGCTCAGGAAGACGACATCTTCAATGCCGTCCTGAATAAAGGACTGGCCGCGAGCGCTTACATCCACCGGCTCTTCTCCCAGGATGTAAAGAATCTGCGAGATGTCGTGCGGCGCGAAGCTCCACAGGGCGTTTTCGTCGCCGCGGATACGGCCAAGGTTCACGCGCTGGGTATAGATGTAATAGATGTCGCCCAGGTCGCCGGACTGCACGATCTCGCGAATGCGGTTGACGGCAGGGTGATACTCCAGAAGATGGCCCACCATCAGGATGCGGTTGCGGGCATCCGCCAGGGCCGCGAGCTCTTCGGCATCCCGGACATTCAGCGTGAAGGGCTTCTCCACAAAGACATCCTTATCCGCGAGCAGGGCTTTCTTGGCGAGGCTGTAGTGCGTAATCGCCGGAGAGCTGATGACGACCGCGTTAATCTCCGGGTAATGCGCGAGCATTTCATCAAGTGATGCAACCGTTTGCACACCCCAGTTCCGTTGCGCCATCGTCCGGCGGTTTTCACTCAGGTCACTGCAGACGACCAGGTCGCACTCTGGCATTTCGTACAGGCAGCGTGCAACATTGCATCCCCAGGCTCCAAGGCCTATGACTCCAACCTTCAATCGGGTTCCCATCATCGTCCGAATCTCCTTCTGTGAATCGTGTGCAACCTGTCAATGCAATCGCAAGGCCAACATATCCCCGTATATTCGGGGCGGAGTTGAGGACTGTTTCCGCATTGCAGGGGAGAAGGGCGCAAAGCTTTGCACACTTTTTGCAGTGATCATGGTGATGGGCTACAGCACAGATAGAGAGACGAATCGCTCTCGATAGGCCGTGCAGATGCCGATATTTACAACGATGCGGCAGTACGGGAAGCGTTTGGCATATCCCGTGCACTGTTTCGACGGCATGAACACAGTAACTCTTTCCACCCACGCCCATCAGGCGGAGCGTCAACTCGACAAGCTCCAAGTGAAGACCGCGAAGGTCGGTGTCATTGGCCTTGGATATGTCGGTCTGCCTCTGTCTCTTCTTCTGTCAGAAGCTGGCTTCACAGTGCAGGGCTTCGACATCGATGCCCGCAAGGTGGACCAGCTTGAGCAGGGGAAGAGTTACATTTTCCGAATCCCTTCCACTGAAATCGAGATGGCCCGCGAACAGGGCTTCCGCGCGACATGCGACTTCTCAAAGATCAGTGACCAGGACGCAGTCATCCTGTGCGTGCCAACTCCGCTGACGGAGCATCGCGACCCGGACCTGTCCTTCATTCAGAAGACGGCTGAATCTCTCGCACCCTGGCTTCGCCGTGGTCAGCTGGTTGTGCTTGAGAGCACAACCTATCCGGGAACAACCGAAGAGGTCCTTATCCCCATCCTTAACAAAGGCTGCCCAGAGGGATTGCAGGCCTTTGAAGAAGGCATGGACCCGGACGGCGACGTTTTCTACGTCGCGTTTTCTCCGGAGCGCGAAGATCCCGGTAACAATACCGTGGCGCGCCGCGACATTCCGAAGGTGATCGGCGGACACGGTGCCATTGCCGGCAAGCTTGCCGGCGCGTTGTACGGCAACATCTTTGGCCGCACCGTGGCCGTTTCCTCGACGCAGGCGGCAGAGATGACCAAGCTGCTTGAAAACATTTACCGCTGCGTCAACATCGCGCTGGTAAACGAACTCAAGATGCTTTCTATCCGGATGGGAATCGACATCTGGGAGGTCATCAATGCCGCCGCGACCAAGCCATTCGGTTTCCAGCCGTTCTATCCCGGCCCCGGACTGGGTGGCCATTGCATCCCGATCGATCCGTTTTACCTGAGCTGGAAGGCTCGCGAGTGGAACTTCCACACGCGCTTTATTGAGCTGGCCGGCGAGATTAATGAGGGCATGCCGCGTTACGTGGTGCAGTCCATCTCTGAAGCGCTGAACGCGCACCGAAAGTCGATGAACGGTTCGAAGATCCTGGTCCTCGGCCTCGCCTACAAAAAGGATATCGATGACCTGCGCGAGTCTCCCTCGCTTGAAATTATCGAAATGTTGCAGGAAGAGAAGGCGACCGTGGACTACAACGATCCGTACTTCGCCACGGTTGGCCGGGGCCGCCACTATGACCTGGGCATGACCTGCACTCCGCTGGAGCGTGTGTCGGAGTATGACTGCGTCGTAATCGCGACGGATCACTCCGACTACGACTACGAAGCGATTGTTCGCGATGCCCAACTGGTCGTGGATACGCGCAACGCAACAAGCGGCATCCTCTCCTCCAAGATCGTCCGCTGCTAACAATGAAGGTCAGCCAGAGAAAGGAAGAACGAATGGCGGTTCCACGGCACACTCCCACCCGTCCTCGCGTTGCTGTAGTGATTCCCGTTTGCAACGAGCAGGAGGCATTGCAGGTTCTCAGGATCAGGCTGGCCGAACTACAGCGCGGTCTTCAGGATCGCTACAGCCCTTTCTATCTTTTTGTCGATGACGGAAGTACGGACCGTACCGCGGCTTTGCTGCCGCGGACGGTACCGGAGGGTGCACCCTACAAGATTATTGCTCACGGAGAAAACCGGGGCATCGGAGCTGCTTTCCAGTCAGGCTTCCAGGCGGCTGCTAGCGCTGACGTCGTCTGTACCCTGGATGCGGACTGCAGCTATCGCGCAGAACACCTCGTGCAGATGGTCCATCTGATTGCCGAAAGTAAGGCAGATGTCGTTGTTGCATCGCCGTACCATCCGCATGGAGCAGTGGAAGGCGTGCCGTCATGGCGGCTTGCTCTCAGCCGCAACTGCTCCCTGCTTTATCGCCTGGTGTCACCGGTCAAGCTTTATACCTACACCAGCATGTTCCGGGCATATCGAGGGTCTTTTATCCGCCGTGCGCAGTTTCGCAGCAGCGGATTTGTTTCGACGGTCGAGATCCTGATGAGCGCATCGCATCTCGGTTACCGGATCCACGAGGTTCCGATGACGCTGCACCGCCGTGTTGCAGGCTGCAGCAAGATGCGCGTCCTCCGTACGATCCGTGAGCACCTGCGGCTGCTGAGCGACTGCCTCTTTGCCAAGAACAATGGGTACCCCTCTTTTTGTCACCTCCTTGGAGCCCAGCCAGAAAAAGAAGAAAGCAACAACATCGAGAGGTTCATGAAATTTGTTGGAAGTCGTTAGTTTACGCACGTCCAGTTCGCGTTTGCGAACTGGAGAAACTGAAGGATATATGAGCTCGGAATTTATTGCGTCAGAGAACGCTCTTCTGCTGGAGCAGGAGAGAAACCGACGTTACCCCAATGTACATTTTGGCCGGAATGTTGTGGTCGGCCAACATGTCAACATTGGCGAAGGTACGGTGATCGGCAACCATGTTGTGCTGCACGACAACGCGTCCATTGGGAAAGATGTACGCATTGATGATGGTGTGATTATCGGCAAGAAACCCATGAAGTCGAAAGCCAGTGCTATGACCGGGACGAAAGATCACGGTCCTGCGTTTCTCGGCAACGGGTGCCTGGTCGGCAGCAACTCCATCATCTACACAGGAGCGGTTATTGAAGACGGAGTACTGATCGCCGACTTTGCCAGTGTCCGCGAGGAGACCAGAATTGGCGAGCTTACGATCATCGGCCGGGGAGTGGCCATTGAGAACCAGGTAAGCATCGGCCGGTGTTGCAAGATCGAAACCGGCGCCTACATCACGGCGAAGTCCACCATCGGCGATCAGTGCTTCGTCGCTCCTGAAGTGACCTTTACCAATGACAACTTTGTTGGCCGCACCCAGGAACGCTTCAAGCACTTTGGTGGCGTGACGATGCAGAAAGGTGCACGGGTCGCTGCAAACTCCACTGTGTTACCAGGAATCCTCATCGGCGAAGACGCTCTTGTTGCCGCCGGTTCCATCGTGACGCGCGACGTTCCCGCGCGCATGGTTGTGATGGGTTCGCCGGCACGTGTCATTCGTCCAGTCGATCTGGAACAGCTGTTGCCATATGACGGCGAGAAAAACTCAGGAGAGTCGCAGTGAAGGTTCTTTCAGTTGGTGGTACCAGGCCCCAGTTCGTCAAGATGGCAGTGCTTGTCAAAGCAATTGATGAGTACAACCGTCTGCATCCCGGTTCGATTGAACATCGCCTCATCCATACGGGGCAGCATAGCGACCCGATGATGTCGGCTGTCTTCTTTGAAGAGCTTGGCCTGCCGAAGCCGCGTCTGCTTGAGGCCGTTCGGACCGGAACGCCTGGAATACAGACGGCCGTGATGCTGGCTTCAATTGAAGCGGAACTGCTGGAGTGGCCGCCGGATGCACTGATTACCTATGGCGATACCAACTCAACCATCGCATCCGCGCTTGCCGCCGCTAAACTGCATATCCCTGTCATTCACCTTGAGGCCGGTCTGCGCAGCTTCAACCGCATGATGCAGGAAGAGATCAATCGCGTTGTCACCGATCATGTCTCGGATCTGCTGCTTTGTCCTACGCATAACGCCGTGGAACAACTGAAGCGGGAAGGGCTTGGCCATCGCGCGGTATTTGTTGGCGACGTGATGCTGGATGCGATTGGCTGCTTCGGCGTTGTAGGGCAACTTTCGTCAGTACAACGCGATCTTGGTCTTGGCAGCCAGGAATACGCGCTGGTGACCATCCATCGTGCAGAGACAACCGATGATCCATCCCGACTTGCGGGAATCCTTGAAGCGCTGAAGAAGATCGATGTTCCCATCATCTTCCCGATGCATCCACGTTTACGCAAGCAGCTTGCGATGACCAACAACGCCGGCCTGTTTTTAGGGGAGCATGTGCACATCGTGGAGCCGGTGGGTTACCTGGAGATGCTTGCCCTGCAGCAGAACGCACGTTTCATCATGACCGACTCCGGTGGCCTGCAAAAGGAGGCCTACTTCATGGGCGTTCCATGTCTGACTCTGCGGAATGAAACCGAATGGATTGAGACGCTCCACGGTGGCTGGAATCTGCTGGTGGGCAATGAAACGCAAACGATTCTGGATGCGGCCAGGCGGCTGGTGCAGTATGGCCGCGGTTCTACCAGTGAGCCGCGCAAGCTGGTTGAGTTCGGCGAAGGAAAAGCCGGAGAGCGCAGTGTTGATCGAATTCTGGAAATGGTGAGGGCAGCATGACAAAGCGAGTACTTATTACGGGAGCCGCTGGCTTTCTTGGATCACACGTAACCGACCTGATGCTCGATAAGGGCTATGACGTTGTGGGGGTTGATGACATGTCGCACGGCAATCCGGCGAACCTGGAATCGGCACGTCACCGGCCAGGGTTTGAGTTCCATGCCCTGGACGTCTGCGATTTTGACGCATTGCAGCAGGCTGCCGGCAGGGTGGATGTCATCCTTCATCTTGCCGCCTACAAGATTCCGCGCTATGAGAATGCGAAGAAAACTCTACTGGTGAACTTTCACGGCACGCACAATGCCTTGCAACTCGCTGTGGAACAGAACGCCCGCTTTGTCATTACCTCTACCTCGGATGTCTACGGCAAGAACCCGACCGTTCCGTTCGCCGAGGACGGGGACTCGGTGCTTGGGCCGGCCACCGTTACGCGCTGGGCGTATGCCGCGTCGAAGATGTTTGATGAGCACCTGGTACTTGCCATTGCGGAGGACTCAGGGATTGATGCGACGGTGCTCAGGATCTTCGGATCCTATGGTCCACGCCAGAACCTCAGCTGGTGGGGCGGCCCGCAGTCTGTCTTTATCAACGCCATCCTCAAGGACGAAGTTATCCCGATCCACGGCGATGGACTGCAGACGCGCTCCTTCACCTTTGTGGAAGATACGGCGCGCGGTATTGTTGCGGCGGCTGAGTCGACCAGGGCAAATCGTGAGATCGTCAACATCGGCAACAACGCTGAGATCACGATCCTTGAGCTCGCGCAGCGCATTCATCGTTTGTGCGGAAAAGAGGGAGCACCGCGTATCGACCTGATTCCGTATGACGAGATCGCTGGCCGCAAGTATGAAGATGTCCGCCGCCGGGTGCCGGATATCCGTAAGGCAGAGCGCCTTCTCGGATTCCGTGCCGAGGTCCCTCTGGAAGTTGGCTTGATGCGGACGATCGCCTGGCAAAAGAAGCAGTTGGAAGCTCAGGAAAGTATGAAACTCGCTCTCGTCTAAGTCAGTAAGTTACATCTCGTGTAAAAAGACGGGCGGATACTTATCCGCCCGTTGACATGCGGAGCGGAGCTTTTGCTTCCTTCAGGTGGTACTGGTCGATCTTATAAAGCAGGGTCCGGTAGCTGATGCGAAGTGCTGCTGCAGCGTGACGACGATTCCAGCGTGCAGCCTCCAGTGCCTGTTGAATCAAACGGCTCTCGGTCTGGTCCTTGAAGTTACGTACGATCGAGCGCATGTGGTCAACATTGCCGTCAGGTCCGCTGATCTCAACCGGGCAGGCCTGTACCAGCGTCGGTTTACCGAGAACCTTGCTCTCGATGTCCGCAATGGAGGCTTCGTTGCCCTTGAGTATCTGAATGCGGATTACCGCGTTTGCCAACTCACGAAGGTTACCAGGCCAGTGGTACTCCTGCAGGACAGACATCATGTGCGGAGAGATGTACACCGGATCCTGGTGGAACTGGGCAGACTGGCGCTTGACCATCTGCTCCACAAGGAAGGGGATCTCTTCCCGGCGCTCGCGAAGCGGCGGAATATTGATCGTAAAGGCGCTGATGCGATAGTAAAGATCCTCGCGGAACAGCTTGTCGGAGATTGCATTTTCTATATTGACGTTCGTGGCGGCAATGACACGGACATCGGCTGTGGAGACAGTTCTGGCGCCCAAACGGGAATAACGGCCATCCTGCAGAACATGGAGAAGCTTCGCCTGCATAGGGGCGCTCATCTCGCCAATTTCGTCCAGCAGAAGAGTCCCGCGGTCGGCTAACTCAAACTTACCCGGCTTAGCCTTGACCGCTCCCGTGAATGCGCCGGCTTCATAGCCGAACAGCTCGCTTTCCAGAAGGTCAGGCGGCAGGGCAGCACAGTTCACCGAGCTGAAGGTATAGGGCGAGCGTCGAGAGTGTTTGTGCAGCAGGTTGGCGACAACGTCCTTGCCTACCCCGCTTTCGCCCAGGATCAGGACAGGGACGTCCACTGCGGCGAGCAGCAGGATGTTCTCGTAGATCCTCATCATGGACGGGCTGGCGGCCAGGAAGTAGCGGTTGTGGGGGATGTCTTCCAGGTGGAAGGGCCTGGAAGGCGTCTCTGCCGCACGTTCCCGATGGAGTTCGGCTGCTGGAGCTTCGGAGATCTGCGCGATCACCTCTTCCAGGTCGGTGCGCTGCATCGGCACCTTCAGGAAGTTCCGTATGGAGAGCTGTTCAGCATCGGTGGCCCATGGGCTTAGTCCCAGGGGGAGAGCCAGCCAGATACGGTGCTTGCCAAGCTGATCGGCAAGCGCTGCCAGGGAAGCCCGGTCACGTGGCGGACGGGAAGATACATCGATGATCACTCCGTCATAATGACCTTCCTTGGCGAGCGCAACTGCTTCCGGGAGTAGCTCAACTTTAATAACTTCGTGACCTTCCGAGCTAAAGGTTGCATCAGCCAGGTCGATAAATGATTTTGATTTACTTAAGAGTATGATTCGTTTCGTCCGTAGCATCCAGGATTCCTATCTGAGGCTTAAGTGACATAAATCACTTTCAAGTCAGGGGAAAGAAGCGTAAGGTTAGACGCGTATACACACGTCTGCACCTATGCCGTTAAGGTAGAGCTATCGTCCAGTGAGCTTAGTGTCTGCTGACGATTGGCAAGTTTTGTGTCTGCGGAGGTGAATCTGGCATAGGGTAGTCCGCTGCCGTAAAGATCTCCTTGCGAAGGACCAGGTAGGTATTCTGGATCCAGACTTCGGAGAGAGATACAAGCCACGCGACCTGGATAATGCTCATTGCAATGAACCAGGGAGCAGCCGGAGCGGAATCTACAAGGTGTACCCAACTGAGTGAGAGGGTGATGACACCAAGCAACGTTGTGAGGATGGAAGGGAAGTAGGAGCGCCAGAGGTGCGTCCGGCGAAGCAACTCAACCGTCGGATAGACATAGGAGCTGTGAACCGATAAAGGTAGACCAGCAGCAGGCATAAGAGAAACTCCCTTGGGAGAAAGTAAACGCAAAAACAATCGAAGTGGGCGGAGAGAGATAGAAGACTCCCTAAGAGGCGTATCCCTTGATTCCGTGAAATCCCTTCAATTGCGATTGGGCGAACTGTAGTATTTGGCGGCGCACATTGTCCTCAAGTCCTTGGTTGATTGACGTCAAATCCATTTTGATTCCAGATTGATCCCATGTAGGTGCTGTGAAATGAACAACATAACGTTCTTCGGTGAATACACATTTGAGGCCTCACCGATGGTTGTCATGCGTGGACTTGAGATTATTAATCTTCCGTCCAAGCAGCTGGAAACCCTGGCAGTTCTGTTAAAAGCCAATGGAGAGATTGTCGAAAAGGAGACCTTCCTTACCGAAGTGTGGGGAGAAGTAGTTGTTGAGGAGCACAACTTAACGCAGACAATTTTCCTGTTGCGTAAAGCCTTAGGGAAGTTACCAAATGGTCAGGAATACATAGAAACAGTACCCAAGCGTGGTTACCGGATTTCTATGGCGGCGTTGCATCCAGACCAGATACGGTTACCGCTCAACAAAGGTCTTCTGGATCAAACCCTCAGTGCTGAATTTACGGGGGCAGATACGATTTATGTCCCGCAGCTAACATTGGGACACGCACGGGATAGGCCTGCGCGCAGTGGTATATCTCGCAGGTTCAGCCCGAATATTGCCGGGCTAGGAGTTGCGGTGCTGGCAGTCATTGCAATGTTATCCGTCAATGATCGGGCAAACCTGCTAAAAGCCCGGCAATTGACACGGGATGGTCTGAGAAAAGATGTAGAGGCGCCCCTGATCGTACGCGGGGAAGAGGTGCTGTTTACCGAATTGCAACATCTGCAGTCTGTGCTGGCGGATGTTTCCATTCATGGTGGCACGGTTGACCGCCAGATTTTGCCGTTCAAGACAGCGCAGGCTACGGGAGATGATCCGAACAGGGATGAAATCCTGATTGCTTCGCCCGCCGATGATCAGTCTGTTGAGCGGGTCGCGGCCGTTTCGCTGAAAGGGGGGTACCACATTCTTGGAAGCCTTTCGGGGCACTCCGCCTCCTGGGCCCCTGACGGCAGCCACATTGCCTTTATTGAAGGGCGTCAGTTGGCCATGGCCGATGCAACAGGACAGAATCAGAGAATTCTTGCCACGCTTCCCGAAACTCCTTTTCGGCTTGCGTGGTCTCCGGACGGAGACCGGATTCGATTCTCATTGCATGAATCCGGAGACCGGCAGACGATCCAGGAACTGGAGGTTGCTACCGGAGTGGTACGGCCCTTTCTTTCAGGCGATGCCAATGAGCACAGGGCCTGCTGTGGTTCCTGGAGTCCTGACGGCAACTATTTTGTCTATCTAGTGGGAGATTCCGTTTCGACCTCCATCTGGGTGCGTCGCGAACCCCGCCTGGCCTGGAAGGGATGGCCGCGATCCTGGGAGATCGCGTCGGGCCCCGTCGACTTCTGGCGTTCGCCTGTACTGGGAGAACACAAGGAGCACATCTACGCCCTGGGGGAGCAGACCAGAAGCCAGCTTGTCCAGCTTGACGCCGCGCGGAGCCCGGTCTTCTACGGTCTGTCGATCAGCTCTATCAGCTACTCCCACAACGGCGGCTGGATTGCGTATGTCCTGACGCCGGATCAGTCGCTCTGGAAGAGCCGCATCGATGGCTCAGAGCGGGTTCAACTGACTGCCCCAGGAGAAAAGGCGCGTTCGCCGCAGTGGTCTCCGGATGACAGCCGCCTGAGTTATCTGAGTACAAAGAAGAATGATGCCTGGAGAGCGATGCAGATTGATGCACAGGGAACCTCTCCGGAGCTGCTGGCCGATGGAGGAAGCGATCTGTTCGATCTCACCTATTCCGGGGGAGGCGACTTCGTTGCGTTTGACCGGATGCCGGATGAAGGGGCCCGGTCTGCGGAGGGAATCTCGATTCTGAATACCAGGGATAAGCACGTGGAGAAACTTCCGGAGTCGGAGGGAATGTGGTTCGCGCGGTGGTCTCCGGACGGCCGCTACCTCGCTGCTCTGAAGAAGGGGAGAGACGAACTGATGATCTTTGATTTCACCCAGAAGAAGTGGTCCTCTGCCGCAACCGGCATGAAGATCGATGGCAGTACATGGGACCGAAAGGGAGAGCATCTTTTCTTCACCGCGGTGAAGGGTGATACCTACGCCCTCTTCTCTTTTTCGCCTTCCAGGCATGCCCTGACTGAGGTGACTGTTCTTCCGGAGCGGTATGTGGGTGACCGCTCCACGCGGTTTCTAGGCGTCACCGATAAGAACGAAGTGATCACAGCATTCCAGGAAGGAACCGTGGAGGTGTATGACCTGGAGGTAGAGCTTCCCTGAACCGGCGTAAGAGCCATGCTCGTCAAGCCTGTCTTCGGCGCAGTACTATGCCAGCGGTTCCCGAAACTGTTTCTGGAAAGGACTGTACCCATGGCATCTTTGCCTTCCCGCAAGGCTTTGTCGCTTCGTGGCCGCACCTCGGGCCTGCTGTCGCTCTCTCTGCTTCTGCTGTTTTCCGCCTCGGCCATTGCCCAGGCTCCCGCTGAGGCTGCCCGCCGGCCTCAGCTTGGGCCCGATGGCAAGCCTCTCCCGGGTATGCCGAAGTTCCATGAGCCCGATCCCTATGACATCAATGAACACACCGGCTTTAAGGAGATCTTTGACGGCAAGTCGTTTAACGGCTGGGATGCCGACGCCACCATCTGGCATGTAGACGATGGCGTGATGGTGGGTGAGACGCTGGAGACGGAGCGCAAAGGAAACAACTATATCGTCTACCGCGGCGCCACGACCCGGGACTTCGACCTGAAGCTGCAGATCAAGGTGGAAAAGGGCGGCGGTGGCGGCATTCAGTATCGCAGCCAGACAGGTATTCCGTGGACGCGGGCCCAACCCGCCGGACAGCCGCCGTATGATCTGCGTTACATGATGACCGGTCCGCAGGCAGACTTCTGGTTTCCCGTGCGTCCGCAGGCTTTTACCTACACCGGCCAGTGGTATTCAGAGAACACGATGCAGGGCATCCAGGCATGGCGCGGGCAGGTGACGCAGAGTCTGCCCGGAAAGCCGAACCGCCTGGTGGCGGAGATCGGCGACCGGCAGGCGCTTGGCGGTTACGTCAAAATTAACGACTGGAACGACTATGAGGTCATTGCCCGCGGCGGCGTGATGATGCACATCATCAACGGCCACCTGATGGCCATCTACATTGACGATGATCCGAAGTCGGTGAACAATCAGCCGGGCCTGATCGGCTTTGAGATCGAAAGCCAGCCCTGCAAAATTTCGATCAAGAACATCTGGCTGCGCAAGCTGGACTAGGCAGGGAAGCAGGAAGGCCGGGGACACATCCCCGGCCTTTACCCTGTTATGGCTGCTGAGGGTGAGGCAGTGGTACGCCGGGCCATTCTCGTGCCGGTGGAGCTATGGGGGCAACCTGCGACGTCTGCTGCAGGCGATAGCCTTCGCGGGTGCGAATCCTGAACTTCTGCATGTTCTTTCCCGTCAGCCGCACGGTGATGGTGCGCCATCCCTGGTTAGGGTTAGGGGCCGGATAGTAACTCAGTGAGTAGAGATGGGCCAGGTCTTCGCGGATGGATTCAAAGGCGGCCTTTTCGTCCTTCCAGCTCTTGGAGAAGTAGGCCTTCCCACCGGTGGCCTTGCTGATGCGCTCAAACACCGTCATGGACGCTTCATCGTTCAACGCGTCGCGCGTGCTGATCATGTAGATGATGGTGCCGGTGGACTGCGCTAACTCGGCCACATCTTCCGGCGGCACCATGCTGGCGTTATCCGGTCCGTTGGAGAAGACCACGATGGCCTTGCGTCCGCGCAACGGGGCGGCATCTTTCAGGGTGAGCAGCAGGCTGTTGTAAAGCGCTTCGTCGTCTCCGGCGACAGTATTGCGAACGCCCCGCAGCACAGCGCCACGGTCGCCTGTCAGCGGCGTAATCTTGGACAGGTTGCGGCTGTAGGAATAGAAGGCGACATTGCTGACGCCTTCCAGGGAGCGGATGAAATCGGCAATTGCATCCTGCGCAAACACAAAGCCGCGGTACATGTAGTTGCTGGTATCGAACAGGATGAAGACGTTCGCTCCCGTGGCTTGTGGCCCTGCAACAACCGTGGAGGCAGGCAGCGCCGCCTCTCCGAAGGTAGGCACAGGTGCCGGAGGACCCGTTGGTGCGGCTTCTTCCGTGGCGCGTGTCTGTGTCGTGACACCCTCTTCGAAGCCGGCCAGCCTCTCCGGAATCTTATCCTCGGTGACGACAAAGTCCTCTGGCTTCAAGCCGCCAATATAGTTTCCTTTCGCATCTGTAACGGTGACGCTGAGTTGTACCAGCACGACGTTGATGCGAATGCGGGAGTTCTCTTCCTGCGCGCTCAGACCTCCCTGGAGCAAGACCACAAGACCTAAAGACGTTCCAGTCAGCAATTTCTTTAACATGACCCGTGTCCCATCGTTGTGTCGAAGTTATTGCGCATTGCGGGCGACTTCCGGCGCGGCCTGTTGCGCGGCGATGCTGCGGCGGAAGTCTTCCCCTGTTTCATGCATCGCGCGGCCCAGCGCCGACCAGTCCTCAATGTGCGATGCGAAGATCTTTGCTGTCATACGGCGTGTCAGCTCCGGTACCAGGCGATGCAGCATCACGGGCTGATAGCCCAGTTCGTCCGCGATCCTTGCCCAGTAAAGATTGTTCGAGTCCCAGCTCTCGCCAAACAGGCGGCTGGAGTATCCACCAAAGAAAGGGAAGGGTTTGATGGGCAAGAGCTCGCGTCCATAGTTGGCTGCCATGGCCGGATGCGGCGTTCCGAAGTCTCGTGCAATGCGCGCCGGCGCAGTCTGTTCCGGGTGTGCTTTCACCAGGATGTCCAGATCCTTTGCGGTTGCGCTCCATGGCTGCTCCTGCGGAAACCGGGCACGGTAAGCCGCAGCCAGGTAGAACAGGTCGCCGGGAGAGAGCTCCGGAGCCGGCATGGTCTTGCTGCTCCACGCATCTTCCACGGTCAGCACCTGGGCAATCGTCAGGCGGTCGTCCAGAATGCCCATCACGCGCGTGCGTACGGTGTCATCCCTCTTCGCAAGCTTCAGCAAGTCCTCCGCCGAGCGTTGGTACAGCGCGGTCGCATGCATCTCTTCCGGCGTGATGGCCCACCAGCGTGGCAAGGTGGCTGAGACCAGAAGTTCCGGCACAAGCTCTCGCCACACTAGGGCCTGAACATTCTCCGGAACAATGAAGTCCTGTTCGGACTTGGCGAGAGCGAAGGGAAGGTCCGCCAGGGAGCCAGCCAGGTACGCCCCTCCACTTGCCGGCGATCCGGTGCCGAACAACTCCGCAATCATCCACGCGCGTTCAGGGCTTGAAACGGTCGTGCCGGTAAAGTCGTGCGCCCGCACAAAGACCGGGTTATGGTGCAGCATCTGCGCGCCCGGCGGCTCATAGTAGGCATAATTCAGGCCTACAAGCGTGTCCCGCAGAAACGCAGACAGGGTTCCGCGCGCGCTGTCTGCCTGTTGCTTGTCTGGCTTCGACTTCAGCAGACGCGTCATGTCCGTGCGCGCCTGCAACTGTGCATGACGAATGGAGTAGCCGCGAGGCGCCCATTCAACGCGCTCCATCGTGGTAAGAATGGCGCGTGGCATCTCAAACTCGCGCAGCTCCTCCGCCATGGGCAACAGCTTGTCCGCGGTGGTGGTGCCTTGCGAGAGTGCAGTCAGTCCATCGCTGAACGCAAACAGCGTGTCCAGCGAGACCAGCCGCTGGTCTGCCATGACGGTATGGATGCGGCCTGCCATCTCCTGCTGCATGGAGCGGGCCTCGCGGCCTTCCTGCGATGGTCCGCCCAGCAGGCTGATCCATTCGTCCTGCGTGCAGTTCGGCTTGCCGGTCGCTGACTGTGCAATCTGCGACAGCGACTCGCGGGTGCGATCAAATAGATCCGTATCGTTCTGCACTTTTGCGAAGGGATCCAGCATCTGCTGCCACGCTGCATTCAGGGTGGCTGGTTGGATCTCGCCCTGCCGCGCCAGAATCTGCCAGATGCCAACGACGGCCTGGAACGATCCCAAAGCGTTGCCGCGCAACGTCTCATTGGAGATGCCGTTGACTGCCTGCGCGGTGTTGATAAAACGCTGAATAGAGGTGTCGTCCAACTCGGGGAACTCAGCAAACAAGGGAAGCCAGTTGGCATACTGCGAGAAGTGCGCGGCCATCAGCCGGATCGTTTCCGGCGTCAACAGTGTGGCTCCGCCGCGAGCACGGTCAATCGCATTGGTCTGCAGGAAGAGCTGCACCGGGCCGTTCTCGGCATCCACGCGGGAGATGGCAACCATGCCCTCAAACACCTGGTCCGGACGGTTCCAGTTCTTCGAACGCTTGATCCAGTCGCTCATGGAACGGCTGTGGCCAAGCTCCGGCAGCACCGACTTCCAGGTGTTGATGTCGCCAGGAATATGCGGTGATCCATCCGCATCCCAGTTCGCCCGGGAGAAGAGCACCAGCATATCCGGCGCCTTGCGGAAGACGCCGCGCGTTGCGGCCATGTCGGAGTCCTTCGGACGGAAGGCTTCGTACATCTGCTTCAGCCGCGCAGGTTCGGTCAGATGAGCCTGTTCCTCCATGCTGGCGCGGGAGATGGAGTCGAAGTAGGCGGCCATCCATCCGCGGTCCTTGGCCAGCAGATGCAGAATGAAATCGCCAGGTGACTGCGGGCTGGCGCCGACGATGTCCTTCCATGCGGCATCGCTCGCCGGGCCGCCCGGAACAACAACGCGGCCATTGCGCACGGCCAGTTGGCCGCCGTAAAAGTCCATCACGGCGCTTACCGGAGCAAGGCGTCGCAACCCCGGTTGACGCAGCAGAAGGATGCGCGTCTCGTTATCCAGCTTGCTCATCGCCCAGTAAAGACGTGCCACTGCGGGATCATCGACAAGGGCGTCTACCAGGCCGCTGATACCGCGCCGGCGGCTTGTACTGATGCCAAACCAGTCAGCCTCACGCAGCAGCCCTGGCACCTGTGAGTAGCCATATGGCATAGCAAAGGGTTTGCCCGATTGCAATGCCTCCTCCAGTTCTGGGAGAGGAAAGCCCGAATCGATGGTCAGAAAAGCGCGGTCAGGATCAGCCGTTGCCAGCAGTGTATTCTTTTGCCCGCAGCCGTTGCGAATGCGGTAGCCAAGCACCTGCAGAAGAGGAGCGGCATCCGCGCACCCGGTCACGCGCAACACGTTGTCATGGCCCGCAAGGGATTGCAGTTCCCGCGCCTGGGCAATGTAACGGTCCAGCAGGATCAGGTATTCGGAGGGACGTCCGCTGGAGTATCCGCGGATAAAAACACTGCGCGCAAACAGCGGCAGCACATCTTCCGGAGCGGCCTGCTGACTGACGCCCGCCATACGAAGAAACGAGCGCAGAGGGCCGGGAATCAGCACAGTACTGGTTTGGGAGAACGCAACCGGCCCAAGGCCCAGAAGGCCTGCCGCAAAGATACCTAACCCACGCCGACGGAACCGCATCACGGATACCTCGTACCTGGTACAGCTTCTTTGATCTGAGTCCCAGGACAGAGCATGTGTTCTGGGTGCGAGTCAGACTACATCATCCCCTCGGTCCATACCAAGGGGTGAGTTGGAGTTTTTGCTGTGCCGAATGTCATTTGTTTGCCGGCAGGCAAAGAATCACCCCAAGGGGGTGAGACGACTCATTCATTCCAGGGCCTGATTTTCTTTCCCTCTCAAAAAATTTCCGGTTGACAGTCGTTTGTCTCTTGCCTATATATTTTTGCCCGCGTAATAAAGCCGTCAAAAGACGGATTCAAAAAAACAGGCTGCACCTGCAGCGCAGGGAAGTACAACTTCCACGCAGGCCAGTCGCAGGACGTTGTTTTAAGAGGGGGCAAACCATGAAGCGAAGACTTATCGTGCTCTTCGTTCTACTTATTTCGTCGTTAGGAATTTCCATCGCGCAGGCCGTGGACAGCCAGCAGATCACTGGCACTGTCACCGATCCCTCGGGCGCGGCGGTTCCGCAGGCGGAAATCACCGTTACCAATGACGCGACCGGCAACAGTCGCTCGGTGAAGTCCAACGAAGACGGCAACTACGTTGTTCTGAACCTGCCTGTCGGCAAGTACACCCTGACCACAACCGTTTCCGGTTTCAAGAAGTCGGTGATCGCGGGGGTCCAGGTGGACGTGGGCGGAAAGCCCTCGGTTCCTGTCACGCTTGAGCTTGGCCAGGCCACGGAAACCGTGGAGGTGCAGGCCGGCGTTGTCATGATCCAGACGACAACCGCTGAAATTGGTGGGGTTGTTACCAGCCAGGAGGCCACTCAGATTCAGTTGAATGGGCGTAACTACGTCCAGCTGCTGACACTGCAGCCCGGCGTTTCTACAACAGTAGCCAGCGGCTTCAATATCTTTGGAACCTACGGCGTTAACGGCAACTCGCAATCGGTCAACGGTATCCGTACCGATTCGGCCAACTATTTCATCGACGGTGTCGACAACAAGGACAACGGCGGTGGCGGTAATAACTTCGTCAACATCTCGCCGGACTCTCTGCAGCAGTTCCGCAACGTCGCTTCCAGCTACGACGCCAGCTACGGCGGCACCTCGGGTGCGACTGTCTCCGTGGCTATCAAGAGCGGCGGCCGTGACTTCCACGGCAGCGCGTACGAGCACATCCGCAATGACGCGATCCAGGCTTACCCGTATCGCTTCCTGAGCCAGCAGTTGGCCAATCAAACCCCGGTCAAAGCTCCGCTTCGTTACAACGATTTCGGCTGGACACTCGGTGGTCCGGTCTGGATCCCTGGCGTCTTCAACCAGAACCGCGAAAAGCTCTTCTTCTTCGCCGCGCAGGAGTTCAAGCGGCTGCGTAACTCCACGGCGACCGTTATCGCTGTGCCGACGCCGGCAGCGATCCAGACTGCCATTACCAATGGCTCGACCGCGACCGGACGCGCGCTTGCTTCCACCGTGCTGACGGACCCTTCGGGCAGCTACAGCTATCTCAGCCTGAACAACAACAACCAGTCTGAATGGCTCATCAAGATGGACTACAACCTGAATGAGAAGAACCAGATCAGCGGGCGCTTTGTCCATGACAACGTCATGAACGTCGGCAACCCGACCAACTTCGTGATCTATGACCGTACGATTCCGGGCCTGACCTCGTCGTTGTCCTGGACTCACACCTTCAATTCAAAGATCGTGAATGTTCTTACCGGTTCGTATTCGGGCAACATCATCAATGAAGGCGGCAACATCCGGGCCAATCCGCAGTTCAGAGGAGCAAAGATTCTTCGCTCTGACTACGGACTGACCTATCAGACGCTTTACAGCGCGTCCAACATCATTCCGCAGATCACCATCTCCGGATACAGCAACCCCGGTGTTACTCCGCGGCAATTTGATAACTCCCAGCGCATCTACGCCATCAAGGATGATCTCTCGATGGTCTTTGGCAACCACTCGCTGAAGACTGGCGGGTACTTCTGGCGCGCTCGTAAGAACCAGACAGCTCCTCCGGCACTCAATGGCCAGTTCACCTTTACCTCGCTGGCCAACCTGGTGAATGGCAACTTCGCAAGCTACACGGAGGGCAGCAACATTCCTCAGGTGCAGGCACGCTTCCCGCAGTTTGAAACCTATGTACAGGACGACTGGACCGTCAACCGTCGTTTGACCGTGAACCTGGGACTTCGCTGGCAGCTGATGCCTCCCATCTCCAGTTGGCCGAACAACACCGCTTTCTTTGATCCCACGCTGTTCGATCAGACCAAGGCAGCGACCATCGGATCGAACGGAAGCATTACCTCCAACCCGTCGCCGTACAACGGCCTTGTGCTGCCCGGGACCGGTTTCTCTGACAAGGCAAAGCAGGTTGTATCGCCGACTGTTTACAACAATCCGGCGGTACAGGCGTTGTTCCGTGGCCGGCCTGGTGGCATTGTCAACACGAAGTACAACACCTTCGCGCCTCGCGTGGGCTTTGCGTATGACCTTACCGGCAAGCAGTCAACCGTGCTCCATGGCGGCTATGGCATGTCGTATGAGCGCGTTGAGGGGAACTACATCTATGGCGCGGCATCGCAACTTCCGTTCACCGCGGTGGCTTCGCTGGCAAGCGCCGGTAACGCCGATAACCTCGGCAGCATCGGAACCGCGGCGACACCGACCAACATCTCTAACTCGGCCGATATGAACCTTGCGCCGCCGCGGATTCACAACTATAGCCTCGGCATCCAGCACAAGCTGTTCAACAACACATCCCTGGAACTGAACTATGTTGGTTCGCGTTCCACCAACCTGACGTATCGCAAGAACCTGAACCAGGCTGCTGCCGGCACGGAGCAGGCGAATCCGGGAGTACAGCGTAACGCGCTTCGCCCCTACCGTGGCTATGGTGAGATCTACCAGTACACCAACGGGGCGCGCGCGAACTACAATTCGCTGCAGTTCCGCATGCAGACTCGCTTTAAGCAGGGTGGACTTGCAACCATCTCCTATACCTGGTCCAAGGCCCTGACGATGGGTTCAACCTTCGACTACCAGCCGCAGGACAGCAATAACCTGGCAGCGGACTACGGCCCGGCAAACTTCAACCAGCCGAAGATCTTTGTCGCCAGCTATGTCTACCCCATTCCGTTCTGGCGGAACGGGAAGGAATGGTACAAGCGTGTGATCGGAGATTGGCAGATTTCCGGTGTGACTCGTATTGCGAATGGCCTGCCGATCAACGTCGTTCAGGCCTCCGGTCAGTCGGTTGCCGGCAACCTGGTCACCACGGCCAACGTTGCACAGCGCCCGAACCTGGTGGGAAATCCGTATGCCAAGAATGGTAAGCAGTATCTGAACGCTGCTGCATTCGCCACTCCGGCAGCCGGAACCTACGGCAACCTGGGTTATGACGCTATCAAGGGACCACTGTTCAACAACTGGGATGCCGCTCTGCAAAAGAACATCAGGATCCATGAGCAGGTTAGCGCGGAGTTCCGTGCTGAGATGTTCAATGTGCCCAATCACATGTCCATGTTCACGATTTCCAACACGCTGGGTGCTACGACCTTCGGGCAGGTAACCAGCTCCACGGGCGCAACCGACCCGCGGACGATGGAGTTCGTTTTCCGGCTGAACTTCTAACCTCCACTGGCCCCGGGAGACACACCCCGGGGCCATATTTTTCTGTGGACCGATCCTGGCTTGACACCCGGTTTAAGCCGCTCTTATATTCGAGTCGGAAAATAAATCAATCATTTACCCGCCGCTATCTCCTTTAACAGGGAACAGCGCGGCACAAGAAGCGAAGGTTCGATGAGGCTCCGTTCCCGAGAAATTCTGCTGGTTGCCGCTATAGCAGCCCCGGCGATGCTGTTTACCATGAGCCGCGTGACGGCCCAGGCTCCCGCGGCGGCCCCGCAAACACCGCCACGTGCTGCCTGGACTGTCGGTTCGCAAGGCCCCCTGCCAGAGCACGCCAAGTTCACCAGGGAGCAGGCGGAAAGCGGCGCTGCGCTGTTTGTACAGAACTGCGCCTTCTGCCATGGCAAGGATGCGATGGGCGGTGAGACCGGTCCGGACCTGACACGTTCCAAGCTGGTAACGGCAGACAAGAACGGCGAAGGTATCGGTGCGGTTGTCCGTAACGGCCGCCTGGACAAGGGCATGCCGCGCTTCAGCCTGTCGGATGCCGACATCCTGAATCTTGTCGCGTTTATCCATACCCAGCAGGACAATGCTCTTTCGCAGTCCGGTAATCGCCGTGGTGTGGAGGAGTCTGACCTGCACACCGGCAATGCCGAGGCCGGAAAGAAGTATTTTGAGACGACCGGCGGATGCGTGAAGTGCCATGCGGCTACAGGTGACCTGGCCGGTATCGCGTCCAAATACAGTGGCCTGAAGCTCGAGATGCAGATGCTCTATCCTCGCGACGTAAAGCCCAAGGCCACCGTGAAGACGAAGTCCGGCCAGACGATAACCGGCATTGTTGAGTACGAGGACGAGTTCACCCTCGGCGTGCGCGATTCCGTCGGGATTTACCGCTCCTGGCTGCGCAGTTCCATCACGGCCAAGGTTGACCGTCCGTTGGATGCCCACGTAGACGCCATGAGCAAGTACAGCGACGACGACGTGCATAACGTTCTCGCGTATATCCAAACCCTTAAATAAGGAAAGAGAGCGCAACGTTGGAACTGGTTCGCACGAATTGGAAGAAGAGTGTACGGGCAATGGCCCTGGCCGCGGTGGCTGTGACCACCGTCGGCCTGCATGCCCAGAACGTTGACAGCACCATGCTGAAGAACCCGCCCAAGGACAGCTGGCCGGGCTACCATGGCGATTACTCCGGCCGCCGCAACAGCGCCCTGACGGAGATCAACACCACGAACGTCAGCAAGCTCACGCTGGGCTGGGCTTTTCAGACGCAGCAAAACGGACAGATCAAGGCCACCCCGATTCTGGTGGACGGCATCCTGTACTTCACCCTGCCGGATAACGTGTGGGCCATCGATGCACGCAACGGCCACCAGCTGTGGCACTACGCTGCGCCGCCAACCAAGGCCTTTCACATCGGCCAGCGCGGCGTCTCTATCCTGAAAGACAAGCTCTACTACATGACCTCGGACGCACACCTGCAGGCACTGGATGCGAAGACCGGTAAAGTGCTGTGGGATGTGGAGGTGGCGGACTCAAAGAAGGGTCAGTGGGCCACCATGTCTCCGCTGATCGTCGGCAACCATGTGCTGGTTGGCGCTTCGGGTGACTTCGACAACCTGCAGGGCTTCCTGCGTTCTGTCGATCCTGAAACCGGCAAGACACAGTGGACCTTCTTCTCCACGCCGACCGTGGATACGCCCCGCGTAGCCTACAGCGGCAATATGTGGATGACCGGAACCTATGATCCGGAGCTGAACCTGATCTACTTCGGCACAGGGAATCCGTCGCCCGTTCTGAACGGTAAGGTGCGTCCCGGCGACAACCTGTATACCTGCACCATCCTCGCGCTCGATCCTGAGACGGGCAAGCTGGTGTGGCACTTCCAGCCCTCGCCGCATGACACGCATGACTGGGATGCGGTCGAGATCCCTGTCCTCGCCGACGGTCTTTTCGACGGCAAGCCGCGCAAGATGCTGATGCAGGCCTCGCGTAACGGCTACTTCTTCGTGATTGACCGCGCCACGGGTAAGAACCTGCTGACGACGACCTTCGGTCCGGTGAACTGGAGCAAAGGGGTCGACAAGGACGGTCGCCCCATTCCGAACCCGGACAAGGAACCGGCTCCCGATGGCCGCCTGATCGCTCCCGACGAGAGCGGCATGACCAACTACCGTTCGCCCAGCTTCGATCCGAAGACCGGCCTGTTTATCGTCAGCGCTTCTCCCAGCTACAGCCTTTACTTCAATAAGCCGGCAGACGGCGCCTATGGCTGGGCCGGAGCTGACTATGGCCTGTGGAGCAAGGGAGTGCTGGAAGCTATCGACTACAAGACCGGAAAGATCCGCTGGTCGCATGAACTGGGTGACCGTGGTGGGTCTGGTGTATTGACGACGGCTGGCGGTCTCACCTTCTCGGGCGACTCGAAGGGCAACTTCCTGGCGCTGGATACGGCAAACGGCAAGACGCTGTGGCATGCTGGTGCGGGTGGCGGTATCGCCTCCTCGCCTATCTCCTATGAGCTCGATGGCCATCAGTATGTCCTGATGAGTGGCGGCAACGTTCTGTTCGCGTGGCGCCTTCCGGAGACCCCGGTGGCCAAGGCGGCTCCTGCTGCAGCAAAGAAGTAGAGAAGAGGATTCTGCTATGAAGAAGTGCCTGCTTGCGCTTGCAATCGGTCTGGTATCGCTGACACCGGCAGCCTTGGCTGCGACCAAGATCCACGTTCTTATTCTTGACGGCGAAAGCGCCGCCCCGTATCACAACTGGGCTGCGCAGACGCCGGTAATCAAGCAGGAACTGGAAGAGACCGGTCTCTTTGACGTGGACGTTCTCACCGCCCCGCCGAAAGACGGCGACTTCTCGCAGTTTCACCCCGAGTGGTCCAGGTACAAGGCTGTGCTCTTCAACTACGACGCTCCTGACGAGCGCTGGTCGGCTGAGGTGAAGGAGTCCTTCGAGAAGTACATGAAGGCTGGTGGAGGTCTCGTGACCCTGCATGCCGCCGACAATGCCTTCCCTAACTGGGTCGCGTTCAGCCAAATGATCGGCACGGGCGGTTGGCGCGGACGCACCGAGAAGAACGGACCGCACTGGATCTACAAGGATGGCAAACTGACGGCGGATGACAAGCCCGGCCGCGCCGGGTCGCACGGTCTGCGCCTGCCCTTCCAGATGGCTCTGCGTGACCCGAACCACCCCATCATGAAGGGGCTCCCGAAGCTGTGGATGCACCAGGGCGATGAGCTGTATGCCAACCTGCGCGGTCCTGGCGGGATGACGGTGCTGGCCACCGCCTACTCTGACCCAGCCAACCATGGCACCGGCTATGACGAGCCCATGCTGATGGTCTCCAGCTTCGGTAAAGGACGCGTCTTCCACACCACGCTGGGTCACGATGTCATCGCGCTGAGCTCGGTGGACTACGTCGTCACGCTGCAGCGTGGCGTGGAGTGGGCGGCCACCGGCAAGGTGACGCAGGCACTGCCTTCAACCTTTCCCAGCGCCAACACCGTGAGCTATCGGACCGACCTGGCCGCCAAAGACCCAAACTACCATAAGGGGCTGAATGTCTATGACGCGCCCCCGCCTCCGCGCCCCGGCGCGCCAGCACCCCCATCGCAGAAGTAAGATGGGGCGGGAGACAACATCGCATTTATGAAGACGATCAAGGGACCCGCTATTTTCCTCGCACAGTTCGCTGGTGATGAGGCCCCCTTCAACTCCTTCAACGAGATCTGCAAATGGGCCGCCGGAATCGGCTTCAAAGGCGTGCAGATTCCCACCTGGGACGGACGTCTGTTCGATCTGAAAAAAGCTGCCGAGAGCCCAGCCTACTGCGATGAGATCAAGGGCGTCGCAGCCTCGCACGGCCTTGCGATTACTGAGCTTTCCACGCACCTGCAGGGGCAGCTCGTAGCCGTGCATCCGGCTTATGATGCACTGTTTGACAGTTTTGCCCCGGCATCGGTCCATGGCAAGCCGACGGCCCGTACCGAGTGGGCCATTGAACAGCTCCACTTTGCGGCGAAGGCTTCCCGAAACCTCGGCCTCGACCGCCATGCCACCTTCTCCGGAGCCCTGGCATGGCCGTATCTCTATCCCTGGCCGCAGCGTCCTGCCGGTCTGGTAGAAACCGCCTTTGGCGAGTTGGCCAAGCGCTGGACGCCGATCCTGAACTTCTTCGATGAACAGGGCGTCGACGTTTGCTACGAGATCCACCCTGGCGAAGATCTACACGACGGTTCGTCGTTCGAGATGTTCCTCGACCTGGTCAAGGGCCACAAGCGCTGCAACCTGCTCTATGACCCCAGCCACTTCATCCTGCAGGGACTCGATTACCTGGAATACATTGATCTGTACCACGACCGCATCAAGATGTTCCATGTGAAGGATGCCGAGTTCCGTCCCAGCGGACGGCAGGGTGTCTACGGGGGCTTCCAGTCCTGGGTAAACCGTGCTGGACGTTTCCGCTCGCTGGGTGATGGCCAGGTGGACTTCAAAGCCATCTTCTCGAAGCTGACGCAGTATGGCTTCGACGGCTGGGCCGTGATGGAGTGGGAGTGCTGCATCAAGAGCTCCGAGCAGGGTGCGCGCGAAGGCGCACCCTTCATCCAGAGCTGCATTATCCAGGCTGTCGAAAAGGCGTTTGACGACTTCGCCGGGGCTGCCACCGACCAGCAGATGCTCGACAACCTGCTGGGCCTTGGAAAGAAGGACGCATGACGAAGAAGCTCGGACGGAAGCTGCGCCTGGGCATGGTCGGTGGAGGCCCGGGGGCCTTCATCGGCGGAGTCCACCGTATTGCCGCGCGTTTTGACGGCAAGTTCGACCTGGTCGCCGCGGCTCTTTCTTCCAACGCGGAGAAGTCCACCAGTTATGCTGCGGAGCTTGGTATCCCTCGCTCCTACGGCAGCTATGCGGAAATGGCCGAAGCAGAAGCGAAACGCGAGGACGGCATTGACGTTGTCGCGATTGTTACGCCGAACGATACGCACTACGCCATCGCGAAGGCCTTTCTTGCCGCTGGCATACACGTGATGTGCGACAAGCCGATGACCACCACGCTGGAAGATGCAGTGAAGCTGGCCGACGATGTAGAGCGTTCGGGGCTGATCTTCGGCCTGACGCACACCTACTCCGGTTACCCGGTCGTGCGCCAGATGCGCAGCATCGTGGAGAGCGGCCTTCTCGGCAAGCTTCGCATGATCAACGTCGAGTATGTGCAGGGCTGGCTGGCCACACCGCTGGAGACGACCGGAGCGAACAAGCAGGCCGAGTGGCGTACCGACCCCAAGCGCAGCGGTCCGGCCGGCTGCCTGGGCGACATCGCAACCCATGCTTATCACCTGGCATACTTCGTCAGCGGCCTCGACGCAGAGTTTCTCTCCTGTGACCTGAGCACCTTTGTCGAAGGCCGCAGGCTGGATGACAACGTGCAGGCGATGATCCGCTACGAAGGCGGAGCGAAGGCCAGCCTGTGGTCCTCGCAGATTGCCATCGGGAATGAGAACAATCTGAACCTTCGCCTTTATGGCGAAAAGGGCTCGCTGGAGTGGAACCAGGAGAACCCGAACTACGCCCGCTACACCCCGCTGGGTGAGGCCACGCAGATTCTGAGCCGTGGCGGTGGACAGTTGAATGCCGCGGCGGCGCGTCTGCCTGCCGGACATCCTGAAGGCTACTTTGAGGCCTTCGCGCAGCTTTACGATGACCTGGCCGAGCAGATCACCGCGCGCCTGGAAGAGCGTGAACCGTCGGTGACCGCCAAGCTGCTGCCTACCTGCCAGGATGGTGTAAAGGGGCTGCGATTTATTGAGGCGGCGCTCGCGTCCTCCTCAAAACAGTCGGCATGGACGCCGCTCAAGTAGCTATCAGTTCCCTGGGCGGCTGTCGTACCATGATTGCGGTACCCAAACGGTTTAATGAGTTCGCTGAAGTCGAAGAAACCTCACGCACGGCAGACACACGGAGTACGCCAGATCGATCTGGCGTCCTTTCAGCCTGCCTCCAGCGAGATGGCGCGCGACATCAATCGCGACATCATCCTGGAACTCATCCGATTCAAGCAGCCACTGGCTCGCGCTGACCTGTCGCGTTTTTCGGGTCTGCGTCCAAGCACCGTTTCAGCCATTGTCGAGCAGTTGATCCAGGAGAACTGGGTGCAGGAAGGCGCGGTCATCAAGCCTGCGCGCGGACGTCCTTCCACCATGCTTTCGGTCAACGGAGACAAGGTCACCTTCGCTCTTGATCTGCGCCCTGACCGCGTCATCCTCGCGGTGGTCGACCTGAGCGGACGCTTTCTCTCGCGCGAGACCATTCCCACCTCTGCTGACCTTCGCAAGACGGTCACGCAGATCGGCAAGCGGATGCGCTCGCTGCGGGATGAGCACTCAAGCAAGTCGTTTGAAGGCATCGGCGTCAGTCTGCAGGGCAGGGTTCAGCCGGCGACACAGCGCGTGCTGCTGGCGCCCAACATGAACTGGCACGAGTTTGACCTGCGCAAGGCTCTGGAAGATGTCTCCGGCCTGCAGGTGGAGATCGATAACGACGCCAATGTCTGCCTGATCTCTGAACTCTGGTTTGGCCGCCTGCAGGGAGCGAAGGATGTTGCCCTGGTTGCAGTGGCGGAGGGCGTCGGCGCGGCGATACTTGCCGGTGGCCACATGCACTCCGGCTACAACGGCATGGCGGGTGAGTTCGGCCACGTATCGGTCGACCCCAACGGTCCTCTCTGCCAGTGTGGCCAGAAAGGCTGCTGGGAGATGGTCGCTTCCTCCCGTGCTGCCATTCGTGCCTTCAACAACGTCAGCCGCCGCAAGGTGAAGGACATCTACGAGCTGCTGCAGCTCTCCGAAGAAGGCGATGAGCAGGCCGTGCAGGCACTCACCGAGCAGGCTCGCGCTCTGGGCCGTGGGCTGCGTCTCATCACCGCCACGGTAGCTCCGGAGCTGATCCTGGTCGTGGGGGACATCACCGCTTCATGGGATCGTTTTGGTCCCGTTGTTGCCCAGGAACTTGCTGCCTCCATGCTGGCCGGTCCGCCACCGTTGCTGCGCGCTGCAGGCGATGCTGAGCTCGCTCGCCTGAGTGGAAGCGCCGCCATGCTGATGCAGCGGCACGCCAGCTACCACCGCTCCACCCACGACTCAGTCCGCAGGGATTGAGCCAAAAACGATTTCATTGACCATGGGAAGAACATGCTGATATATTTTTGGACGGAAAATAAAGAAGTCACGGCTCCCCAAGGCCTCCTTTCTTTCCAACTTCACGCCCGACGGGAGTTTTAGCGATGTACTTGGGAATTGATTGCGGAACCCAGGGCACAAAGGCGCTCCTGATTACGGAAGAAGGCGCGGTCCGCGGACGCGGCTACGCGAAGCATCAGCTGATGGAGCGCCCCAGCGGAGCGCGCGAACAGGATCCGCAGTGGTGGGTCGATGCCTTACGCATCAGTGTCAGCCAGGCAGTCGCGCATCATGGCGCGGAGGTTCTCGCGCTTGGTGTCAGCGGTCAGCAGCACGGCCTTGTCATCCTGGACGAAAACAAGCAGGTCATCCGTCCCGCCAAGCTCTGGAACGACACCGAGACCGCGCCGCAGAACGCTGCGTTAATTGAGCGCCTCGGTGGCAAGGCTGTGGTCATGGAACGTTACGGCATTTTGCCCATGACCGGCTACACCGTCTCCAAGCTGCTGTGGATCAAGGAGAATGAGCTGGAAAACTTCGCACGTATCCGCCATATCCTGCTGCCGCATGAGTATCTGAATTTCTGGCTTACCGGAAAGATTTGCGCCGAGTATGGTGACGCCTCCGGAACGGCCTTCTTTGATATCCGAACCCGCCAGTGGATTGCCGAGATCCTCAACGAAATTGATGGCGGTACCGGGCAGTTGGCGGCGGCTCTGCCGCCGCTCGTAACGGTTGAGGAGATTGTCGGCACTATCCGTCCCGAGGTCGCGGCCGAACTGAAGCTCTCGCCCGCATGCGTTGTCTCCACCGGCGGTGGCGACAACATGATGGGCGCCATCGGCACCGGCAACGTGCATCCCGGCGTGGTCACGCTCAGCCTCGGTACCTCGTCCACGGTGTACTCGTATCTGGACAAGCCGCTTGCGAACATCGATCCCAGCGTCGCGCCCTTCTGCTCGTCGTCAGGCGGGTGGCTGCCGCTGGTCTGCACCATGAACGCCACCAACGTTCTGACGCAGACGCTGCAGTTGCTGGGCAAGAGCGTCGAGGATATTGATCCGATCCTTGCGGCAACCACAGTAGGAGCCGATGGCCTTACCTTCCTGCCCTTCCTGAATGGTGAGCGCACGCCGGACCTGCCCACGGCGCATGGAAGCCTGCACGGCATTACGGCCACCAACTACTCGGCGGCCAACCTGCTGCGCAGCGTTATCGAAGGCGTGACCTTCGGCGTGCTCAACGGCCTGGAGCTGATCCTGCAGGGTGCCCCCGCGACGACGATCCAGGTCATCGGCGGCGGATCGCGTTCGGCGGAATGGCGGCAGATGATCGCCGACGCCACCGGGGCCACCATCCAGGTGCCTATTGAAGAAGAAGCCGGCTGCCTGGGTGCGGCCATTCAGGCTATCTACGCCTGGAAGAGCCAGCAGGGAACACCCACCACCTTTGCCGCACTCTCTGCACATCTTGTCAGTGTGGATGAAGAGAAGACAGCACGCCCGCGGCCTGAGAATCGTGCTGCATACCGCGTAGCGCAGGATCGCTATAACGCTGTACTCAAAGTTCAGTTCCCGCAGTTATAAGTTCACGTTTTACCCAACAGCAGATTGGAGAACCACTTGTCCGAGACCGTCTTCAGCAGCTTTTCCACGGTGAAGTATGAAGGTGCAGCGAGCACCAATCCTCTGGCCTATCAGTATTACGACGCGGACCGCGTGGTGATGGGCAAGCCGCTCAGCGAGCACCTGCGTTTTGCCGTTGCCTACTGGCACTCCTTTGCCATGACGGGCAGCGATCCCTTTGGCGGACCGACGATCCACCGCCCCTGGATGGGCGCCGGCGACCCTATCGCTCTGGCAAAACAGAAGGCTGACGCGGCGTTTGACCTGTTCCGCGTGCTGGATCTGCCGTTCTACTGCTTCCACGACGCCGACATTGCTCCCGCAGAAGAGACGCTGGCCGGAACGCTGAAGAACTTCCACACCATCGTCGATTACCTGGGTGAGAAGATGCAGTCGTCCAGGACCAAGCTGCTGTGGGGTACGGCGAACCTGTTCTCGCACCCGCGCTTCATGGCCGGCGCCTCCACCAACCCTGACCCCGAGGTCTTCGCCTGGTGTGCGGCGACCGTGAAGCACTGCATGGACGCGACGCAGCAGCTCGGCGGATCGAACTACGTTCTGTGGGGTGGCCGCGAAGGCTATGAGACCCTGCTGAACACCGACATGAAGCAGGAACTGGAGCAGATGGGCCGCTTCCTCTCCATGGTTGTCGATTACAAGCACAAGATCGGTTTCAAGGGGCAGATCCTGATTGAGCCCAAGCCCAAGGAACCGACCTCGCACCAGTACGACTTCGATACGGCCACCGTCTACGGCTTCCTGAAGCGCTTCGGCCTGGAGAACGAGGTCCGCGTGAATCTTGAGGCGAACCACGCAACGCTGGCCGGCCACAGCTTCGAGCACGAGATTGCTACCGCAGGCGCTTTCGGCATCCTCGGTTCGCTGGATATCAACCGCGGCGACGCTCTTCTGGGCTGGGATACCGACCAGTTCCCGAACGACCTGTGGACGATGACCATGTCGATGTACCACGTCATCAAGGCCGGTGGCCTGGGCGTTGGCGGATGCAACTTCGATGCCAAGGTCCGCCGCCAGAGCTTCACGCCGGAAGACATGGTCTACGCGCATGTTGGCGGCGTCGATCTGTGCGCCCGCGCCTTCCTTACTGCGGCGCAGCTGATTGAAGACGGGGAGTACGACGCCATCCTCGCCGAGCGTTATGCGGGATGGAAAACCCCCGAAGCACAGGCCATGTTCACCGGTAAGATGACGCTGGACGAGATCGCCGCCAAGGCTGAGAAGGATGCCATCCAGCCCCAGCCGCGCTCCGGTCGCCAGGAGAAGATCGAGAATCTGCTGGCCCGCAAGATCTATCGCGACCTGAAATAAGCCATCGCAACTCTGCAAAGGCCGCCGGAGCGATGCTTCGGCGGCCTTGTGTTGCGACAAAGCAAAAGGCCCGCCTCCTGTGAGACGGGCCTTCTGGTTGTGTGCGAATTTAGTGAGAGTGCCAGGAAAGACCGAACGACAGCTTCATGTCGTTCTGTGTCTTGTTGGTTCCATTCGGGAAGTTCGTGCGGACGTACTCCAGTTGAACGACCCGGAGACCGAAGCCATTCTTCAGAGGGACATCTGCACCGCCGCCAGGCGCGAAGGCAAACGCATTCGCGGTGGCTGCCGGCAGGTTCCCCGGCTGGCCCGGAAAGCGGCTGTTCCAGCCATGGGAATAACCGAACAGCACCTGTCCGAAGGGAACGAACTTCGGCATCTTGTACAGGGTGTAACGCGGTCCGCCTGCAAGCGTGAACTTGTTGAAGCCAACGCTTGAACCGACGTTAGGGGTGGTGGCGCCGGAGGCGGAGACCGCTGCCGACCAGCTATCCCGGACACGGAAGGCGGCCTCGGCGGTCGCTCCGTTCATCCAGAAGTAGTTGCTCGTGCCCGCGGCTTTGCTCCGCTCCAGCGAGTAGGTAACGGCAACATTGGCGAACGGTGTCGCCTTCGCTGCCGTTTTGGTTGCCGTCTGTCCGAAGCTAGCCACCCCGAACATCAACGACGCAGCGCAGACGGAAATGGAACGTACAAAATTGCGCATCGTTTCTCCTTATTCAACTTTCAGGGTCAGGTTGACTGAGTGGGACAGGTTGCCGGAGGTACCCGTGACGGTCAAGCTGGATGTCTGCTCGCCGTGGCCATACAGACCGCTTGCTGTACCGCAGCCGGTCAGTCCGGTTGTGGCAATCGCTCCTGCTGCAATGAACAGCAGCAGCGTCAGCAGACGTCCAAAGCGCTTACCCGAGCGCCGCATGCGTCCCGAGAAGGGAAGCAGAAGCAAGGCAAGAGCAATGGCCGCAGTCTTCGACGGATTCAGTGTGTCGTTCTTTGCGTAGGAGTTTGGCACGGTAACGGTCAGTGTCGCCGTCGTGGTGCCTGCTCCGGTCGCGATGGTGGTGGGCGACAGGGTGTAGGTCGCCCCAGCCGGCAGACCCGAGACCGACAGGTTGACCGCGGACGGGAAGGTGGTTGCCGGGCTGTTCGGAGCGAGCGTCAGAACATAGGTTGCCGTCTGACCCGGGTAGATGATCTGCGTGGTGGAGTTGGTGGCGCTCGCGGTCAGGTTGAAGGTGAAGTCAATCACCGTCTCTGTCACGGGGCTGCTGGTCAGCGCGTTGAAGTTGTTGTCACCGCTATAGACCGCGGTAATGGAGTAGGTGGCCGCAGCTAACGAATTGAGGGTATAGGTTGCTGTTCCGTTGGTCAGCGGAACCGTTGCCAGCACGGTCGAGCCATTCATGAAGGTGATCGATCCGGTCGGAGTGCTGACCGTGGAGGAGACACCTGCGGTGAAGGTTACGTTGTTCTTCAACAGGACAACGGAGGACGAGGTGGACGGAGCCACACCGGCCGGATTGATCTTGTTGACGGCCAGGGAGGCTGATCCGGTGGCGTTGTTGTAGTTGGTCGTGTCCGTGGGAACGAACGTGATATTCAGCGTGTAGCTGCCTGCGGGAAGAACCGCAGAGGAAACCACAGTTCCGGTCGAGGTCGTATAGGTGAACACGCCAGGAACGGCAACGGAGTTAGCCGAAGCTGTCGCTGTCAGAACACTGCTCAGGTTGGTTCCGTAGTTGATGGAAGCCGGAGGCGCCCACGAAAGTACGGGTGTAGTTTTGGTGACGGTGAGCGTTCCGTTGTTGCTGGTAACGCTGTAGTTGCTCAAATCGCCGGTCAGTGTCGGAAGGATGGAATAGGTTCCAATGGGCGAGGTCGTGGTGGCGGTCGTGGCATAGCTGGCCGTGATGTTGTCGCCAGTCACCACGCCCGTCAGCGTGCCGGTGAAGGTAGGATTGGCCACGCCGTAGGCGCGGGTTGCATTGGCGGCCGTAACCGTCAGGACACGCTGTCCGATCGTAAAGGAGCGCGTGACATCCACGGCTGCGTTGTAGTTCCCATTACCGGCCTGGCTGGCCGTCACAGAGCAACTGCCAGCGCCATTCGCATGGATGGAGCCATTGATGATCGAACAGCTTCCGCTCGCCGAGAAGGTGACTCCCAGGCCGGAAGATGCCAGTGCCGACAGGGCTACGTCCGTGTCGCCATAGTTCACGTTCGACAGCGCGGCAAACGTAATCGTCTGGTCTGCCTTGCTGATCGTTACAGGCGGGGTGCAGGTGGAGGTCAGGTTATCCGTGTTCGTCGCAGCAATGCTCAGCACGTGCGATCCAACGCTGAGGGTGTTGCTGTAGGACAGGTTGTTGGCAGACGAACTTGCGGCGACGTTGTCCGTCTGCACGACGTTGCCGTCCAGCGTCCAGACAACGGTGACCGCATGCCCCTGCGAGTCCGTTACGGTGAGAGGAATGCTGACCGGGGAACCATACTGACCCGTAACCGAAGCAGGGCAAGACAGAGTTGGTGGCTGGACGCTGGGAACGGTAATGGTCATGGAGCCGAGCGTCTGCTGGAAGGTATCGTTGGTGACTGTATAAGCCACAACGTAGGTGCCAGCATCGGCCAGGGTCGGTGTCCAGCTGAAGTTGCTGACCAACGGCGGAGACAGGAGCTGGTTCAGATTGGTAACAGTTGCATTTGCGGGCTGCCCGGCAACGGTAATGCTGACACGTGCATTGGTGGCAGAGTCATTTGCCGTAGCGTTGAAGCTGATTGTTGAACCAGGAGCAACCGTCAATGGGCTGGTCTGGTCAAAAGCCAGGGTTGGAGCAGGATTCGTGCCATCGACAAACTTCAGGATGAGGTCAACGGACACAGACGACAGGACGTTGTTATTGCTGTCGACGTCTTCCACCATGAAGTGGACCGGCCAGAGATCTCCGAGTTGGGGGGTGCCGTAACTGCAGCTTGAGGCGGCGATCTGCGACGTGTCCCAGGTGACGACACCCGACTGGCTGACGCTCAGTCCAGGTGGTGGTTCATTACCGCAGTCATAGGAGGAGAGCCCGAAGGTCTCTTCAGCCGTGCCAAGCCGGTAATGCAGTGTGTTGTTGTCCGGATCACTGGCGATCAGCTGGAAACTCGGAGTTGCCGTGAGAGGTACACCCAGAATCGCCGGCATGGAGGCAACCGGAGGGTGATTGGTCGAGAACGGAGAAACCGTTGTCGAAAGCACGATATCGCCACTGGCTCCCGACTTCAGGTTCGAAAGACGGCAGCAATCGTTGTACTGGGCTGTATAAGGGCCAGTGCCGGTGTAGGTATGGGTAAATACAGCAACGGAGATCATGTAGTCGTCCGCGCTGTTCACTGACGTGACCGTGGCCGTCGGATACTCGTAATTACCGTCTCCCGTATCGATTTCGGTGTCGACGGTATCGCCAACCTCGCAGGGCTGATGCTCATTACATCCGGAAGATGCGCGGTAGGAGTACAGGAAGGTGAACTGGACTGTGCCCGGTGTGGAAGTGGGTTGGTAGGTTAGGCTGATTCCGCGAAGATGGGATGCGAATGCAGGTGATGCTCCAAAAGCTACGACCCAAAGCAGCAGAACAGAGAGAATTCGAGCAGAGTATTTCAAGGATTTCATTCTGGGCCCTTAGAAGTTCAGTGACAGATAGCCATTGGAGCTGGCGCTGACGTTGAGCTGGCTGCCGCCGCCGCTGCCAGTGCCAGAAGACACCTGGGAAAATTCGCGGGTTGCTCCAGTAATAGAGAGCTGCAGGCCGCTCAGGTCCGTGACCTTGCCGGTTGAGCTGACGATGGCTCCGCCGGTGGTAACAGAGCCCTTCAGCACGCCCCGGGTGATCAGGTACTCCTCATGATCACCATCTGCGGAGATCGGGCCGAATTCAATGTAGGTGACATTGAGCGCCCATTCACCGCCGGTAATGGTTCCGTTTGCAGACAGGTTCAGACGCAGCGTCAGGGTGCCCGGCAGGTCGCCGGTCACGCGCGTGACAAAAACGGTGCGTCCCTCTTTATCCGTGCTTTGGATTGCATTTGCCAGAGTGAGGTTATGGGCCGACGAACTTGCATAAACCCTTCCTGACTGCCCGGACGGCAGCAAGGAAGCGAAGAGTATGCCAGAAACAACAAGGAGTTTGTTCATGAGTATGAAAGCCACTTTTCTAGACAGCAAGCCGCGCCCCTGTTGCTTGCGCAACAAGGCTAAGCGTCGACAGATGAACCGTTTACGGCCTACGCGATCTGCTGATCAATGGTTGATATTTTTCAAGTACATCAGGTGACTTGGCCTCATGTCAAAAAAGCCATGCGGATAGAAACGGACAGGTTCCTGCTTCGACAACTTCCCAATGAAACCGAAAAACCTGAGCTGCCGGAGGCCATGATTCTGGACGAAAAAAGTACAGGACGAGCCTAAGTGATTGACATTTTGTTTTGAGACAAGACAAGACTGGTCTCACCTCTGTAAACTTCCGTGCGCCCGCAGTTCCTACCAATTCTGCGTACGGAGAAAAACGTTTTATGTCCCCATCTCAGACTGACCGCAGGGAGTTCCTCAAGCTCTCGACCGCCGCCCTTGCCACCTCTGCCATCTCGATGAACGCCCGCAGCTATGCCGCTGTTGTCGGAGCGAATGACCGTGTCCGTACTGCTGTTGTGGGTGCGGGTGACCGCATGCGGCAGGCGCTGATTCCTGCCTTTGAAGCCTGTAAGAAGGAGATGAACTTTGAGTGGGCCGCTGTCTCAGATATCTGGTCGCTGCGCCGTGAGTCTGGCCAGGCACTGCTCAAAAAGCTTTCCGGTGGAGACATCGCCATCTGCCGCAACAATGAAGAGCTCTACGCCCGTAAAGATGTAGACGCTGTTCTGATTGCTACCGCCGACTTTCAGCACGCGCAGCACGGCATCCAGGCCGTGAAGGCGGGCCGGGACGCCTACTGTGAGAAGCCGACGGCAGACATCATGTCCGACGCGCGCGAGCTGCTGAAGGCCGTCAAAGAGAGTGGCCAGGTCTTCCAGGTAGGCACGCAGCGCCGCTCCACCCCCTCCTACCAGAAGGCGTACGAGTACATTAAGTCCGGCAAGTTCGGCGAGATCAACATGGTCGAGATGACCTGGAACGTGAATCAGCCGGGCCGCTGGCGCCGCCCTGACGTTGTGCCCTTGCTGAAGGAAGCCGACACCGACTGGAAGCGCTACCTGATCAACCGCCCGTATGAGCCGTTCGACGCCCGCAAGTACCTGGAGTTCCGCCTCTTCTGGCCTTTCTCCTCGGGCATCCCTGACCAGTGGCTGGTCCACCAGATCGACACCGTGCACTGGTTTTCGGGGCATCCGCATCCGCGCTCGGTCGTCGCCAACGGCGGCATCTACCAGTGGCACGACGGCCGCCGCAACTGGGACACCTTTACCGCCGTCTTCGACTACGGCCCGGATGACGACCCGAACAAGGGCTTCCAGGTGCAGTACAGCTCGCGCCAGACCAACTCCGCCGGCGGCATCAAGGAGATCTATTACTCCAACGGCGGCAGCCTGAACATGGACACGCAGGAGGTCACGCCCGAGGGTGGTCTGACCGCCAAGATGGCCGCCGAGATGAAGATGCAGCCTAACCAGCTGCCCAAGTTCTCGCTGGCCGACAAGGCGGAAAAGGTCTCCACCGACGCCAACACCGGTGGCGACCCCATGACCACGGCCAACATGCACAACTGGATGGAATGCGTCCGCAGCCGCAAGACGCCGAACGCCAGCATTGATGCGGGCTATTCGCACTCGGTGGCGCTGTGCATGTGTATTGCCGCCATGCAGACCGGGGCGAAGGTCACCTTCAACCCGAAGACGCAGCAGATCATGGCCGGAGGCAAGGTCTATGCATAAGCTGTTCGCAACGGTCATGCTGCTGGTGCCCATTGCCTCGGTTGCACAGATGGTCAAGGTCGCGCCCGAGGAAGGTGCGCGCAAGGTCGATGTCACCATCGACGGCAAGCCCTTCACCAGCTACCTGTGGCCCACCACGCTGGAGAAGCCGGTGCTTTATCCGCTCACCGCGCCGGACGGCACCATCGTCACGCGCGGCTATCCGCTGAAGCCGGAGAAGAACGAGCGTACTGACCACCCACACCACGCCGGTCTCTGGTTCAACTACGGCAACGTGAATGGCTTCGACTTCTGGAACAACTCCGGCGCCATCAAGCCGGAGCAGAAGCCGAAGATGGGATCCATCCACCACACCCGCATCGTGAGCAGCCACAGTGGCAAGGGCAAGGGCGACCTGACGGTGGAGTCCACCTGGACCAATGGGCAGGGCAAAGACGTCATCAAGGAGACGACGGAGTATGTCTTCGGCGTAAAGGATGGCGTCCGCTACATTGACCGCATTGGTAAGCTCACAGCTCTCGACAAGCTGGTCTTCAACGATGACAAGGAAGGCGTGCTCGGCATTCGTGTGGCCCGCTGGCTGGAGTCGCCGACCGAAAAGGGCGGCATCTTCATGGATGCCAACGGAGTACCCACGCAGGTGGCATCCGTGGACAACTCCATCGCCACGGGCGTCTACCTGACCAGTGAAGGCGTTGAAGGCGACAAGGTGTGGTCCACGCGCGGCAAGTGGTGCCTGCTCAACGGCCACACGCCCGATGGCAGGCAGGAAACCATCGCCATCCTCGACCATCCGAAGAATCCCGGCTATCCCACCTACTGGCATGCCCGCGGCTATGGCCTGTTCGCGGCCAATCCTCTGGGCGCTCACATCTTCAACCCCAAGGTAGAGCCTTTCAACTTCACCGTGGAAAAAGGGCAGACGGTGACCTTTACCTACCGTGTGCTGCTCTCTTCTTCCAGGTTGACGAAGGCAGATCTGGACAAAGCCTCAGCCTCTTTCTCCGCCCTGTATTAGCAACCACAGCGTTCACACCCCTCGGCCCGTCCCTGTTTTGGGGCGGGCCTTTTTATCGTCCGGGGAAGAAATTACGACGATTATCGTTGACGTACGATAGTTGTCGTACTAAGCTTGCCACCATGATGTTGAAGAAGAACCCGCCACCGGCTCCGCTGCCTACTGAAGCCGAACTCGAGATCCTGAACGTTCTGTGGAGCGCCGGACCCTCCACGGTGCGGGAGGTGCACGCAGCCGTCAGCCAGAAAAATACCGGCTACACCACCGTGCTGAAGCAGATGCAGGTGATGGTAGCCAAGGGGCTGCTGACACGCAGTGAGCGATTCCGTTCGCACGTCTATGAGGCCAGCGTCCCCAAGCAGGAGACGCAACAGCAGCTTGCCGGAAACCTGTTGCAGCGGGCCTTTGAAGGTTCTGCTGCCAACCTGGTGCTCGGTGCGCTCGCCTCAAAACCTGTTTCCGCGAAAGAACTCGACGAGATCCGCCGCATGCTCGACGAGTTTGAGAAAGGGAAGCTATGAACCCGGCTCTTCATTCGTTCGCACATGTCCTCGGCTGGACGTTGCTGCATCTCTGTTGGCAGGCCTCTTTGATCGCTCTGCTGCTGGCGTGCATACTCTACCTGCTTGCCGGAAGACCGCCCCAGGCACGCTACATCGCTTCGTGCGTTGCCATGCTGCTTGTTCTTGGAGTCTTTGCCGTGACCTTCCATCGCATCGCGACCAGTGCGCGATCGGATGGACAGAACGTAGTTGCTGACACAACGATTGAGGTCTCCGGGAGTGCCGCGCACGATGCCGCACTGTTTCCCCTGGAACAGTTTCAACAGGTACTGGAGCGGGCCATTCCGTATCTCCTGCCGTTGTGGGGTTCCGGTGTGCTTCTCTTCCTTCTGCGTTTGAACGTGGGTCTGCTGGTAGCGCGGCGGATGGCGCTAAGCGCTTCGCTTGCTGTTGCGCGGGATCAGGGTGAGCTTTTCCAGAGTGTGGTGCGACGGCTTGGTGTCTCGCGTCCTGTGCGCCTGCTGCGATCGGCCTCGGTGCAGGTGCCGGTAGTGATCGGCTGGCTCCGACCGGTTGTGCTGCTGCCGCTCAACTCGCTGGCAGGGCTATCGACCACACAGATAGAAGCCATCTTTGCCCACGAGATCGCGCACATCCGCCGGCACGACTACCTGGTCGGCGTGCTGCAGTCCATCGTGGAAGCTCTGCTCTTCTATCACCCTGCGGTCTGGTGGATCTCCCGGCAGATCCGCAAAGAGCGCGAGCTTTGCTGCGACGATGCGGCCGTGCAGGTGACGGGAAATGCCGTCACCTACGCACAGGCCCTGTATCTGCTCGCCGAACGACGTCTCACCGCACCCGCAGTCACACTTAGCACCCATGGAGGATTTCTCACGATGCGTATCAAACGTCTTCTTCATCGCCACGACACCCCGGTCCAGCCAACCGCCGCGGTCAGCGCGTTTGCACTCATGCTGATCGCCACCGGCATCGGCTTCCATACCGTGCAGGCGCAACGTCTCTCACCCACCTCCACCTCGCAGGCCGCTTTGCGTATCGCGGAGGTCGCAGGGAAGCATTCCTTCATCAGTACCATCCCCGTGGATGCACCCCCGCTGTTGCTGGCAAAGGTGGCTCCGCCCGCGCAGCCGGAACTTCATCCGGTCGAGCTTTCGTCGCTCGCTGCATCGGCGGTTGAAGAGGATAAGCCGAAGCCACGGGCGGTCTCACCCGGAGCTATGGCCGGCAACATTCTTACCAAGGTCGCCCCGGAGTATCCGGCGGAAGCACGCGCCGCGGGCGTGCAGGGAGCGGTTGTTCTGAAGGCCGTGATCTCAAAGGAGGGAGATGTCAAAGAACTTCAGGTCGTTAGCGGCCCGGAGCAGCTCTACAAGAGCGCGACCGACGCGGTACGGCAGTGGAAGTACAAGCCCTACCTTCTGAACGGCCAGCCCACCGAGGTGGAGACGACGATCACGGTGAACTACAGCATCGGCAGATAGGGCTTTCGCGCAAAGCTTCTGAGCACCCCCCAAAAATCAATACTCCTGAACGGCCGTGAAGCAGACAATCGCTTCGCGGTCGATTTTTTTGCAGCAAGCGGCAAGGACATATGCACAATGCTGCCCGCACTCTCAAAAATAGATTGTCAGGGTGATTTGGTGGAGCTGAGCTCCATTGAATACACTGGTGTAAGCGTAACAAAAATAATGACTAATTATTCTTGTTGCTTGGATGTTGCCCCCAAAGGTGCCCCCTTCTTCGGTTGAGGTGGTCCTACATCTTTCGCGCCGCCCCAACTCAAACAAGTGGCTATTCTGCGATAATCTCGAACCGAGATTCCCCGCCAGTAGTCTTCAGTTAGCCGGATGGTTCAGGTAGGGAATGTCCGCTCGCTGCGGACATTCCCTACACTCAGTGCGATACATATATTGGAATCTGTCGGATCGGGCTGGAACCCGGTGCACACGCATATGGGGCAGCGCGGTCCGGGACCATTTTCCTCAGTGTACTGCTGTGAATCCGGTGGGCCCCATACTTTCAGTGAGATACGGATTAGGAAAACCAAACCAGATTCGCGATAATCTTAGAAGTTGCGCGTGGTGCAACATTTTGGTCTTGCGAAACATCGCCGGACGGGTTAGAACGGTTCAACTGCGTAATCGGCGTCATTCTGCTGTTCAAGCTGACGCTAGGAGTGCTCCATATGATTAGCTCGACTCAGTACGAGATGGCGGCAAGTGCAGTCGCCGCCCGCAGAGAGAAGGAACAAGAAGAGACGTCTCTCGAGCAAGAGCGCCAGGTCGAAGCTTTCGCCAGAGTGTACCGGAAGTACGGTTCGGACATCTCTTCTTTTCTGCGAGATGTACAGGACGAACTTGCAGAGAAAAAAGAGGAGAGCCGGAAACCGCAGCGCCACTTGCGTATGCCGGCTGACTAATAGGCTTGATCATCCCGGATCCAGATTATCGGCCCAACCCACAAAGAGCAGTGTATTTGGACGGGGCTATAGACGATGAACAACTCTCAAAACTGACACCTCAGATTCTGAGGTTGTTGCAAGAGGGTCGTCAGCCTATCACTATCTACATTCTCAATAGCCCCGGCGGCCGGGTTGCCACGATGGAGGCGATCCTTCGCTTAGTCAATTCACCTGGGCAAGATTTTCAAACTCCCTGCTCGCTCATAACGGTTGTCACCGATCATGCGGCCAGCGCTGCTGCTGACCTGCTTGCATCCGGAGACTATGCCGTTGCATATCCGGGAAGTTCGATTCTCTACCACGGCATCAGAACTCCCCTCAGAGATGCCACCGCGGAACTCACATCAATGATGTCGCAGTGGCTCCGCTTGAGTAACGATCGATATGCAATGCGTCTGTCTCGACAGATTGAATTTCGCTTCATGTGGCGATTTGCAATCCTGAAAACGAGCTTTCAAGAGATCAGAACTGAACTCAATGACCCGCAACTCAGCAGCGCAGACTGTTTCCTTTACGCGATTCGCCAGAAGCTTTCGTCAAAAGCACAGAAACTTTTCTTGCGAGCGCAGACGAGGTATCAGCGGTACAGCAAGCTACTCTCGTATGTGAAACAGAATGCTGCCATAGATGCAGCGGCCCCAGAGCGCCAGATCGAAGGTGCTCATCTCAAAGCGATCATCGACTTTGAGATGGCGGAAAAGCAGAATGATGATGACTGGACATTCAGTGTGGGGGGCATTGCTCAAGTCCTCGACGATTTCTTCATCCTGAATGAATATCTCGAGATCCAGAAGTCCGATAGGCTGCCGAGTTGGTGCACCCGCTATGGCGTTTTTGCGTTGTTACCTGAAGAGTACAAAGAAATCAACGCGATCGAGGATGAGGTAGCCAAAAAGCAAGCCGTTCTTGAAAAGGTGCGGCCTCTGCTGGAGCCGGTGCTGTCCTTTTTTGTGGCATTTTGTCATGCACTCCAAGAGGATGAAAACGAACTCACTGCCGTAGACGCTTATTGGCTCGGGTTGGTCGACGAAGTATTTGGAAACAAGGAACTCTCCGCACTACGCCTTGTAGGCGAGCACAAGGATGATTAAGGGTCCAAGTTCCAACATATGTGCGGTACGTCCGGAATTGCGGAAGCAAAAGATTGCGGAGGCATTCAGCACAAAGCCGGAAGGCGAATTGCCGATGCCGGAGTACGACTACAACGCATCAGCCGATTCATCCGACTGAGTCGAGATTCGTGTAAGGCTCTGGAATTTGCTAGATGCTGATTTGGTGGAGCTGAGCGGGATCGAACCGCTGACCTCCTCGTTGCGAACGAGGCGCTCTCCCAGCTGAGCTACAGCCCCACAAGAGAAATCCGCGCATCTGGTGGGCGCGGACGGTGGCACAACCAACGAGAGTTAGTTTAGCAGACAAAGGGCGCGTCTCTCAACGCGCCCTTTGTCTGCGATCTTTTGATTTCTGTGGAAGCTTTACCGCAGTGCTGCCTGCTTCTGAACGCTGGCTGCCTTGTCGGCCAGCGCCTGTGCCTGCGGCAGGTAGCCGACGGCCTTCTGAATCATCGGGTCCCATTCAGCGCGGACGTGAAGGCCTTCGGTCTGTCCGAACTGCGAGGTGAACAGCTCGGCCTTGATATTGGCCTGGATCCAGTCCTTTACCGCATCGAACTCGGCGTCGGTATAGGTCAGGCTCTGCGTCGGAGGGTTGGTCTTCAGGAAGCTCTTGAAGTCGCTGATCACCGCGTCATCCGCGGTAAACTCCTTGGTGACCGGCTTCGCTGCCAGGTAGTGCTTGGCGTAGTTCATGAAGGCATAGCCAATCAGCAGGCGATCCTGCAGCGGGGTGGACTTCGGCGTGTCGACCTTCTCATCCGGTGTAATACCGCCGCCGCCATAGACCGTGCGACCGCTGTCGGTCAGCTTTACCTCGCGGTTGGCGCTGTCCTTCGGCGTGTCGCGTACGTAGTAGTAGTCGTACAGCGATACGTTGTCGTAGTTGCGCTGAATCAGGCGTCCGCTGGGCGTGTAGTAGTGATAGGTGGTCAGCGCCAGGCCGGTGTTCTCGCTCAGCGTGCTTACCGTCTGAACCAGGCCCTTGCCGAAGGTGGTCTCACCCACGATCAGGGCGCGGTCATGGTCCTGCAGAGCTCCGGAGACGATTTCGGCTGCCGAAGCGGTATTGCGGTTCACCAGGACGACGATCGGGTAACGCTTGCCCTGCTCGCCGCGGGTGGCGCGGTAGACCTCATCCGGGAAGGCGCGGCCCTTCTGGCTGACGACAATCTGCCCCTTCTGCAGGAACTTGTCGCTCATGGCAACCGCTTCCTTCAGCAGGCCGCCGGGATTGCCGCGCAGGTCGATAACCAGGCCGTCCAGCTTGCCATTCTTCTCAAATTTGTCGAGCGCATCGCCAACCTCGCGGCTGGTGGTCTCCATGAAGCTCGAAACATGGACATACGCCACGCCCGGCTTGATCAGGTAGGCCAGGTCGACCGAGTAACGCGGAATCTCATCGCGAACCAGGTCAAAGGTCAAAGGCTTTTCAGAACCCTCGCGGGCCATCACCACGGCAACGTGGGTTCCGCGAGCACCCTTCAGCAGGGTAGCCACGCCTGCCGAATCCATGCCATCGGTCGATTTGCCATCGACGGAGACGATCTGGTCGCCGGGGCGAATGCCGGCCTTGAACGCCGGTGTGCCTTCAAACGGCGCGACAACGATAATCTTGCCGCCCTGCGGCTGGATGGACATACCCACGCCGTAGTATTTGCCGTGCTGGTCCTCGCGCATCTGCGCGTAGGCCTTCGGATCATAGAAATTGGAGTGCGGGTCCAGCGTGTGGAGCATGCCGGGAATGGCGCCGTCGTAGATCGCCTTGTCGATGCGGTCGCCCGTCATCGGGTCGGCGTAGTTCTGCTCGACGATCGAGTAGACGCCGGTAAAGCTCTTCAGGCTGTCGCGGACCTTGTTTTCGTCGGTCGCCTGTTGCGCTCCGACCTTCTGGTTAACGAACGAACCGGCAAGCGCGCAGGTCGCGAGAAAAACGGTGGCGGAAAAGGCGGCACGGCGGGTGCGAAGAGCCATCTGGCAGGTACCTCGTTAACAGGTAAGAAAAAAGCAGCTCAATAGGCGGGCCGCTCTATCTCCCGCGTATGACGGAGTATAGCACCGGAAGGTGAGCCGGAAGGGTCGCCCAAATTACCCTCGCAACGCGTAGAATAAGCGGTGTCGATACCCGATTTCGTCCGTTCGCAGTCGAATCATGGTATGGCAGTTCAATCGGCAGGGAATCCGCTTCGACTTATGACCATTCGCACCTCTATTCTGACCGGCAGCGCCAGCCTGGCAATTCTGGCTGTCTCGGCCTTCGCGCAGACCAGCGCGCCGCGTTACGTCAGCCCTATCGCCCAGCGTCAGCCGGCGTATTCGCCCGCACCGAAGGCCATTACGCCCGATGCCGAGGTGGTCGAGGACATGGTCGTCCGTGTGAATGACCAGGTCATTACCCGGTCGGACTACGAGCGCGCCCAGGCGCAGCTCGAGGGCGAAATCGGCCAGAACAAGCTCTCCCCCGAGGACGCTGAAAAGCGCCGCAAGGACCTGCTGCGCGACCTGATCGACCAGCAGTTGCTCATCTCCAAGGGCAAGGAGCTTGGCATCAACGCGGACGCCGAAGTCGTCCGCCGTTTGGACGAGATCCGTAAGCAGAATCACTTTGACTCCATGGAAGCGCTGGAAAAGGCTGCTCGTGAGCAGGGTGTCAGCTTTGAGGACTTCAAGGCCTCCATCCGCAACAACATTATTACCGGCGAAGTTGTCCGCAATGAGGTCAGCCGCAAGCTGCAGATGACCCACGCCGACGAAGTGCGCTACTACAACGCGCACAAGGATCAGTTCCAGCAGCCGGAGCAGATTCATCTTGCCGAAATTCTGATTCCTACTCCGGCCACGCCCAGTGAAGTGGAACTTGCCGCCTCGCAGAAGCGCGCCGATGAAGTCGCGGCGCAGCTTGCAGCCGGAGCGAAGTTCGACGAGCTGGCAAAGACCGTCTCCGGCGGCCCCACCGCGCAACAGGGCGGCGAACTGGGCATGTTCAAGCGCGGTGCTCTGGCCCAGGTGTTGGAAGACAAGACCTTCGTTCTGAAAGCGGGAGAAAACACCGCTCCCATCCGTACCCGCCAGGGATTCGTCATCCTGAAGGTCCTCGAGCACATCCCCGCCGGTGTTCCTCCGCTGGAGCAGGTGGAGGGCCAGGTGCAGGAGGCCATGTACTCCGAGCAGATGAACCCGGCTCTGCGTGCCTACCTGACCAAGGCGCGTGAAGATGCCTACGTTGACCTGAAGCCAGGGTATGTCGATTCCGGCGCATCGCCTCGCCAGACCTCGTTCGTCATGACGGCCTATACGCCGCCGGCGCCGAAGAAGAAGGTGGAAAAGTCGCGTTTCGATACGACGAAGACCGGCCGTCTGGCACAGGCTCCGAATGCCCAGCCTGCCACCCTTCAGCTGGACAAGAACGGCAAGCCGAAGAAGATCAAGCGTGAGAAGGTTCGCTACGGACAGGCTCCGCGTAATGCTCTGCCTGCTGCCCCTGAGGACCAGGTAGCCAGCGGCACGCAGGAAGCTGCTCCGGGAGCGGCGATTGCTCCGGCGGATGCGAATCCTCTGGCTGCAGCCGATGCCGCGGCGGCCAATAACGCTGATCCGTTGGCGCCAAAGGCTCCGGTCGTTGACCATAAAACCCGTTATTCCTCCAAGCAGCAGGAGTTTCAGAAGGCCAAGACCGACCGCAAGGTCGCCTTCGCCCGGGAAAAGGCTGCGGCCCTGCCGGACGCTCCCGCGGAAGAAGAGGTCAAGACCCAGCAGGTACAGTCCTCCGCACTGGGCCTGAAGGGTGACACGCTCAAGAAGAAGAAGGTCAAGCGCAAGAAGGGCGAGGAAAAGAAGCGCATTCAGCAGACCGTCCAGGCGCCTTCAGAGACCCAGAAGGAAGTCGAAAGCCAGCGCAACGGCGACGGCACCTACAAGAGCCCCGTACCGCCGGGAACCGGCGACACCAGCAATAAGTAAAGCTGGACAGAAACAAAAAGCCCCGGAGAGATCCGGGGCTTTTTGTTTCAGGCAGGGCTTCATCTGGCGATGCAAAGCCGGGTGCCCATATCTGGTGGCATGATCGCCAGATGTGGGAGGGGAGTGCCGCTGCTGTAATCCCTGCAAACCCACATCTCAGAATCGAGATGTGGGCCACCCGTTTCCTTGGTTTCATCCTGAGCAGAAGGACCTGCATTTGTCGCTACCGGCTACACTAATCCCTATCCATGAAGAGCTTTTTCATCGCCGACGCCCCACAGTATGAGAACCAGTCCATCACCACCTACTTCGCCCTGGCCTCCATCTCTGCCCGCGACAAGAAAGGTGGTGGGGGGCAGTATCTCGTCCTCACATTAGCCGACAAGACCGGCACCCTGGACGGGCGCATGTGGGAGGAGTTTGAAGATGGTCTGCGAACCTGCCAGCCCGGCAGCTACGTGAAGGTGCAGGGGCAGATCACCAAGTACAACGGCAAGTTCCAGATCACACTTCAGAAGCTGCGCCTGGCCGCCGAAAGCGAAGTGGAGACGGCCGACTTTCTGCCGCACACCCAGTACGACATCGCGGAGATGTGGCAGGAGCTGCGCGCCACCGTCGATAGCTTCACCAATCCGCACCTGCAGCGGCTGGTCAATGCCTTCCTGGACGACCCCACCATCGGCCCCGCCTTCATGAGCGCGCCCGCAGCCAAGGTGTTGCACCATGCATGGATTGGCGGACTGCTGGAGCACGTCGTCTTCCTTCTGCGCATGTGCAAGCGTGTCGCTCCGCAATACCCTGAGGTCGACCCCGATCTGCTCTGCACGACGGCCATCCTGCATGACATCGGCAAGACCCGGGAACTCGAGTGGAAGTCCAGCTTTGGCTATTCTGCTGAGGGCCAGATGATCGGCCACATCTCCATCGCCATGGGCATGCTCCGCGACAAACTCGCCCAGGTCTCGCAGGTGGAGCCTTTCCCGGACCGTCTCCGCATTCTGGTCGAGCACATGATCCTGTCACACCACGGATCGCTGGAGTTCGGCAGCCCCAAGCTGCCCATGTTTGCGGAGGCGCTGGTCTTCCACGCCATCGACGACCTGGAAGCCAAGATGCAGAACCTGCGCACCCAGCTTGCGAATCACGTAGCCAACGGAGCCCGGCCGGACTCCGTGACGGAGTGGATCAGAAGCATGGATCGGCAACTGGTCGATTCACGCGCGTACCTCAGGGAGGAGTAGTGAATAAGTTCGCCTCTCTTTTGCTGGTCTCGCTATCCGTTTCAGCCTATGCAGGCACGCTTAAATGGCCATGTCCGCGGTCGACGCGTTCATCCCTCAATGCAGAAAGATCAAGGTTTCGAAGAATATCTTCGTAACATTCAAACTGAAGGGCGACGTGCTCGTCACAAGCAAAATCGGCGATACCTTCTAGTTTCCCGTGGGCCGCTCCATCCGGTCCACGGACAGCATCATGATGGAAGCCTTGGTGTACTCCAGCTTTAGCCCTAGCTGCTCCTGCACCGCCGTGAAGATGGAGATCCCTTCCGCAGGCGTATCAGCCGTCTCCGAGGTTGATTTACCCGCAGCCCACTTCAGATCGCAATTGTAACGGCCTTCCAGACCGGTCTTGTCCAGCACGGTGATCTGCAGAATCTGCGTCAGGTTCATGGTCAGGTTCTTCATGTCCGCATTTCTGGCGGAGATGTGGCCAGGACTGTTTTGCAGGGTCGGCACGGTTCCTTCTTTGGCCGTTGACGGCTCCATCTTCGGGCCGCCCTTGCTCGGCAGCAGGAAGTAAACATGGCCTTCCTTCTCCACTTCGTGGGCTTGCAGGTGAAACCGTTCGCGCAGCAGGGCCTGCAGCATGGCGCGTTTTTCCTGAATACTGAGACGTTGAAAGGCCGGAGCATCCTCATCACTGACCTTGGCCTGGATATTGAAGCGCTCGTGCGTCGCCCACTCCGGAAGATTGAGAAAACGCTCACTGTCTGCGTTCATCATGTTGTAGGCGATGCGCAGCAGCATCTGGGGCACGATGCTTTGGGCAAGATATCCGTTGGGCGTCATGCGCGAATAGGCATCCTCCTCATCGGAGACCTGAACCGGGCTGATGGAGACCACCTCGAACTTCACGGCAGGCGCAGGTGTCTGCTGCGCGGAGGCAAGAGTTCCCAAAAACAGCACGGCTGCGACAAAACATCTTGGTTTCATCCGGTTTTCCCTCAGTTGACAATAGGACGGGCAGGCGGCAAATTGGTCATGCTCTTGCGCTTGAATACCATCCATCCAACCATGCCACCATCTCGCGATAAAATCGTAGTTTATGCTTCGTTTCTCCACAGCAGGTGAAAGTCACGGCGAAAGTCTCGTCGCGCTGGTAAGCGGAATGCCCGCCGGCGTGCCCATCGATCTGGAGTTCCTCAGCCATGAACTCTGGCGGCGCCAGCAGGGCTATGGCCGTGGTGGCCGCATGCGCATTGAGCGCGATACGGCGCACATCCTCTCCGGCGTGCGTCACGGCAAGACCATCGGTTCGCCGATCGCCATGACCATTGAGAATCGCGACTGGAAGAACTGGGGCGAGATCCTCCCGGTGGAAGAGGGTGACCTCTCCAAGCACAAGGCCGTTGCTTCGCCGCGCCCCGGTCACGCCGATCTGGCCGGCGCCCTGAAGTACGACTTTCCCGATGCCCGCTACATCCTGGAGCGCGCCTCTGCCCGTGAAACCACGGCTCGCGTTGCCGCCGGAGCTCTGGCCAAGCAGTTGCTGCGTGCCCTCGGTATCGAGGTGGCAAGCCATGTCATCCGCGTCGGCAAGGCTGAGCTGCAGCGCCCGGTGACCTGGGAGGAGATCTTCGCCCTGCAGTCGAAGACCGAGGTTCTGCTGAACTGCGCCGACCCTGAAAGCGAGAAGGCCATGAAGGGCGAAGTGGACGGCATTCTGCGTACGGGCGACACCGTCGGCGGCGTCTTCGAGGTGGTCGCGCACGGCCTTCCGCCGGGCGTGGGGACCCACGTGAACTGGGATGAGCGCCTTGATGGCCTGCTTGCCCAGGCGGTGATGAGTCTGCAGGCGGTGAAGGCTGTCGAGATTGGCCGCGGAGTCACCGCCGCCGAATCCAAGGGATCAGAGGTTCACGACGCCATTGCCTATGGCGAGCAGGACGGACCGTTCACCCGCTTTGAGCGCGACCACAACAATGCGGGCGGAGTGGAAGGCGGCATCTCGAACGGCGAGGACGTGATTGTGCGCGGTTACCTGAAGCCGATCTCGACGTTGCGCCGCCCGCTGGGCTCAGTGAACTTTGAAAGCCGCGAGCCGGTGAAGGCGGCCTACGAGCGTTCGGATGTCTGTGTGGTGCCGGCAGCGGGGGTTGCGGCGGAGTCCATGGTGGCCCTGACGCTGGCAAAGCTGGTGGTTGAGAAGTTTGGCGGCGATTCTTTGAAGGAACTGAAGCGCAATTTTGACGGCTATTGTGAGCAAATCCGTAACTTTTAAGCCGGTTTAAACGCGAAAAGACGATGATTTATTCCATTATTAAGTACCCCGATCCCGTGCTTCTGAAGCCCGCCGAGACTGTTACGGTCTTCGACAAGGAGCTGAAGCAGCTGGTCGCGGACATGTTCGAGTCCATGTATGACGCGCAGGGCATTGGCCTGGCCGCGCCGCAGATCAACATCTCCAAGCGCATCTGCATCATCGACCTGTCGTTCAAGAAGAACCCGGCCGACAAGATTGTGCTCATCAACCCGGAGATTATTGAGAAGGACGGCAAGCAGCACGAGGAAGAAGGCTGCCTGAGCCTGCCCGATATCCGCGAGAAGGTACACCGCGCCGTCTACGTGAAGGTTCGCGCGCAAGATGTTGATGGTAAATGGTTTGAGGTCGATGGGACGGAGTTGTTGTCGCGCGCCTTCCAGCATGAGATCGACCATCTGCACGGTGTTCTGTTCATCGATCACCTGAGCCGCCTGAAGCGCGACCTGGTGTACCGTCGCATCCGCAAGATGCAGAAAAACGGGGAGTGGTAGAGCAGTGCGGCTGGTCTTCTGCGGTACACCGCAGTTCGCTGTACCCACCCTGCAGGCGCTGATCGACGCCGGGCACGAGATTCCGCTGGTGGTCACGCAGCCGGACCGCCCGGTGGGCCGCACCCAGGAAATTGTGGCCCCGCCGGTCAAGCAGCTTGCGCTTGCGCATGGGCGGCGGGTGCTGCAGCCGGAAAAGATCAAGACCAACGAAGAGTTCCGCCGCGAACTGGAGGCGATTGCCCCGGAGGTAATCGTGGTGGTCGCCTATGGGCGCATTATCCCGAAGTGGATGCTGGAGTTGCCGAAGTATGGCAATATCAACGGCCACGCCTCGCTGCTGCCGAAGTATCGTGGCGCCGCGCCAATCCAGTGGGCCATCGCGAACGGTGAGACGGTGACGGGGGTAACTACCATACTGCTGGACGAAGGGCTGGATACCGGGGCGATGCTGCTGAAGCGCGAGGTTCCGGTTGGGCCGGAGCAGACCTCGGTGGACCTGTTCCCGATCCTGTCGGAGATTGGCGCGTCGCTTATGGTGGACACGCTGCGTGGGTTGGAACTGAACACGATTGCACCGGTGCCGCAGAACGAAGCCGAGGCGACGCTGGCGCCGATCCTGTCGCGCGAGGATGGACGGATCCAGTACACGCAGACAGCCCAGTGGAACGTGAACCGCTGGCGCGGATTCCAGCCGTGGCCGGGGTGCTTCACCGTGTTTCGCGGCAAGAAGCTGACGGTACATGCAATGCGCGTGGTCACCGGAGTGGGTGAGCCGGGAGCTGTGCGCGTCGATGGGGAAACATTGCTGGTGGCCTGCGCCAATGGCTCCATGCTGGCTCTGGGTGAGGTGCAGGTTGAGGGCAAGAAGCGCATGGCGGCAGCGGATTTTCTGAACGGCTACCAGGTGAAGTCCGGCGAGGTGCTGGGGTGAGCGGTCATCGTCTGCTGGTGATCGACACCTGCGGGCAGGGCGGATCGGTGGCTGTTGCTTCGGACGGGTTGTTGCTGCAGGAAGAGCTTGCGCCGCGCATGGCGGCATCGCATGGGCTGGCCGCGGTGCGGCGGTTGCTGGATCAGGCGGGTTGGCCGCTGACGAGCCTGGGGGCCATTGCCGTGGTGCACGGGCCGGGATCGTTTACCGGGGTGCGGGTTGGCGTGGCGATGGCCAAGGGGCTATCGGAGGCCGCCGGTGTAGGGCTGATTCCGGTCTCGCGGCTGGATGTGCTGCGGCATATGCCCATGTCCGGGAATCCGGACATGGGGCACACGGCATCCTGTCAGTTTGCGGCGATGGATGCGGGCCGGGGTGAGTTTTACCTGGGCTCGGCCGAGCGGCAGGAACTGGTGACGCTGGAAGAGATGCTGCAGCAGGTGCCTGCCGGGGCGACGGTTGCGGTCTGTGAGGATCGTGTGGCCGACGCTCTGGATGCCTTTTCGCTGCTGCGTGTGGCGGAGCCGCAGGCAAAGGACGCGGTTTCGCTGGCATTCGCGGCACTGGCTGCCGGACTTGTTCTGGGAGCCGAGGCGGTGGACGCGCTGTACCTGCGGCGTCCGGATGCGGAGCGGGCGCTGGGACGGGCCAGCCACGCATGATTCGCCAGGCGGGAGAGCAGGATGCTGCTGCTCTGTTTTCTCTGCAGACAGCCGCGCCGGGCATGCCGCCGTGGACGGAGATTCACTGGCTGGAGCTGCTGCACAGCGATGCGGTTGTCCTGATTGCGGAGATGGATGGGGTCGCGGCTGGGTGCGCGGTCGTGTCGATGGTGCGGATTCCCGGGGAGACGACCGCTGAGCTTGAGGCGATTGTGGTGACGGCCAAATACCGCCGGACCGGGCTGGGTGAGGCGATGATGCGGGAGATGATGGCCACGGTGCAGGCGGAGGGAGCGGTGCGGCTGCTGCTGGAGGTCCGAACCGGGAATTTACCGGCGATCTCGCTGTATCAGAAGCTGGGCTTTGAAAAAGAAGGTCTGCGGCGGCGGTATTATCGCGATCCGGTGGAAGATGCCGTTCTGATGTCTGTGCGGTTTCCACAGGAGGCGGTTGCCCCGGAAAAAAGACAGGAGTAAATTCCTTGGCATCCGTTGAAGGAGGTTTTCATGCTTCCTGCGCACACCCCCACGTCGTTCCGTCATGAGCAGCTGACTCGTCTCGAGATGGAGCACGCGCGCTACTCTGAACGTCTGAACCACATTGTCACCAACCGTCTGCACTCGCCCTACGACCAGTGGGAAGAGGCCCGGCTGAAAAAGATGAAGCTGAAGTTGAAGGATGCGATGGAGCATCTGCGAGGGGACTGATTCCTGTCCCCGGGTATTTCACCATTTCCTGAACAGTGACAACGGTGCTCCCACCCGGGACGCCATGCTGTTTTTGTGTACTGCCGCAACTGGCGCTTCGCTAATTTTCGAAGGCCGGGAGGCGGAAGGCATGTCTTTTGTGTGAAGAGCAGGCCGCAGGCAACGTCCTTTTGCCGGGGCGGTTCTATAATCGGAAGAACTTTATGGTGCGTGACGGTCTTCTTTATGCGCTCGGCCTTGTGGTCGTCGCCGTTTTACTTTGGTTCCTGGTTGGCTCGGCCTGGCTGGTCACGATTCCGGTGTTGCTGGCGCTTTTCTTCCTGTGGTTCTTCCGCGATCCGTCGCGTACCGTGCCGCAGGGCAGAGGCCTGATTGTTTCCCCGGCGGACGGCAAGGTAACGGAGGCGGAGTGGATTGAGACCTCCGCCGGTTCGCGTCTGCGGATCAGCATCTTCCTGAACGTATTTGATGTTCACGTGAACCGTTCGCCGATTGAAGGCACGGTCACGCAGGTGGAGTACCGCAAGGGCCTCTACAAGAATGCGATGGCTCCGGATTCTGCTGTTGTGAACGAGCAGTCGCTGATTACGGTGGAGAATCCGCTGTACCAGGTCAGCTTCAAGCAGATTGCGGGTCTGCTGGCCCGCCGCATTGTGTGCAACGTAAAGCCGGGCGACCGGGTGGAGCGGGGACAGCGTATAGGCTTGATCAAGTTCGGTTCGCGCGTGGATGTTCTGTTGCCCTCTGAGGCTGTGCTGAAGGTAAAGAAGGGGATGCGGGTTAGCTGCGGGTCGACCGTGCTGGCTGAGATGCCCGCTGCACCGGAGGCCTGATGGCTGAAGTGATCGAGCGCCGGAGGAAGCAGCCGCGCCGCGCGATGTACGTCCTTCCGTCGTTGTTCACCGCGGGCAATATTGCGGTGGGCTTCTACGCGATTCTGCAGAGTATGCAGGCGGTGACGACCGGGGACCATAACTATTTTGACCGCGCCGCGCTTGCGATTGCGTTTGCCATGCCGTTTGACGCGCTGGATGGACGCATTGCGCGCATGACGAATACGGCCAGCGAGTTTGGCAAGGAACTGGACAGCCTGGCGGATGTTATTACCTTCGGTGTCGCCCCGGCGATCCTGGCCTACCTGTGGGGCTTCCGTATGCTGCCGGAGCTGGGCAATCTGGTCTTCCGGCAGAAGGTGATGGACCTGGGAATGTTTATATGTTTCCTGTTCCTGATCTGCGGAGCCAGCCGCCTGGCGCGGTTCAACATTACGAAAGATCCGCAGCCACAGAATCCTGGCAGACCTGATCGCAAGTACTTTGTTGGGATGCCGATTCCGGCCGCGGCGGGTGTCGTGGTCTCCGTGGTGCATTGCTTCAATGGCAGCCCGGTAGACAATATCTGGGTTGCGCTTTTGTGGCTGACGTTTGTGTCTTTTGTCGGTTTTCTGATGGTGAGCCGTTGGCGCTTCTGGAGCGGCAAGGAGATCAACCTGAGCCACGGACGTCCGTTTCGCCTGCTGATCCTGCTGACGCTGGCGATTGTTCCGATTTACCTGTTCCACCAGTATGTGCTGATTGCGCTGGGACTGGGATATACGGTATACGGGCTATTCTCGCGCGTGAGCTATGGCTGGATGCGACGCCGCGCCTCGCATGCTGCATCGAATTAGCAGCAACAGGAAGGAAGCAAGATGGAAGAACGTGTGTACCACGCGGGCATTGCCGGTGTGACGAGCCTGGCAGGCAAAGACCTGCATGAAGAACTTGGTCAGAGTGTGATGGCTGCGGCGGATGTTCGCTTGCTGGACCATGAGGAACTGGCCGGGCAACTGGAAGCCACCGATGACGAGATGAGCTTTATCCAGAAGATCGATGCCCATGCGTTTGAGGGGCTGGATGTCGTATTCTTTGCCGGCAGCGCTGCGCAGACTGCCGAGAGTTGGAACTTCGCCAGGAAGGCTGGCGCCAATATTGTGGACCTGAGCTATGCGCTGGAAAGCGAGCCGGAGACGCTGGTACAGGCTCCGTGGGTGGAGCAGGCATTGGCGGCGAAGGGGACGGGTACGCTTCCGGGATTGAGCACGGTTGCGGTGGTTGCCGCTCATCCGGCGTCATTGATGCTGGCGCTGATTGCCGCCCGTGCAGGGAAAAGCCTACCGCTGAAGAGCCTGGCTGCGGTGGTGTACGAGCCGGCCTCGCAGTTGGGCAAAGAGACGATGGACGAGCTGCACCAGCAGACGCTGAACCTGCTCTCCTTCCAGAATCTGCCGAAGGAACAGTATGACGCGCAGGCTGCGTTCAACCTGTTACCGGAGTTTGGGGAGAGCGCGCTGCAGCGGCTGTCCGTCACGGAAAATCGTATTCGCAAGCACTTTGATCTGCTGGCAGCAGGACGTCTGCCGGAGGTTGCGCTGCAGGTCGTCCATGCCCCCGTTTTCCATGGCTACACAGCCAGCGTTCTGGTGGAGTTTGCCGAGCCAGTGGATTTGCCCTTGTTGGAGCGGGCGCTGGAAGGCGAACACGTGGAGGTCCTGCTGGGGGATGCCGAGCCGCCAAGCAATGTATCCGCTGCTGGCCGTAAGGAGATTCTGGTGCGTCTTCCAGAGGACGCGGGACAGGCTGTGTCGCGCGTATGGCTGTGGCTTGCGGCGGACAACCTGAAGCTGGCTGCACAGAATGCGATTGCCTGTGCAGTGGAGTTGGAAAAGCTGCGTCCGCAAGGGAAGGTGCAGTAAACGTGCTGCGGTCGTTTCGGCTGGAAGCCGGGAAGCTGCGTGTGGATGAGACGGGAGAGAGTGTTCCCCTACACCAAGCGCAGTGGATTGACATGCTGTCGCCCACGCAGGAAGAGGAACACACGGTCGAGAGCGCGCTTGCGCTGTCTGTTCCTACGCGGGAAGAGATGGTGGAGGTTGAGAGCAGCAGCAACCTGTACCGCGAGAACGATGCGTCGTATATCACCATTCGCCTGCTGAGCCGACCTCGTGACCAGCAACCCAAGCTGGCGGCGGTGACCATGGTGGTAACGCGGGATAAGTTTGTCACGCTGCGCTATGCCGATCCCACACCGTTCAAGCTGTTCTGTGCCCGTGTAGACAAGAACCCGAAGGTGATTGAGCGCCCGCGTGAGGCGGTGCTGACCTTTATGGAGACGGTGGTCGATCGCGTCGCGGACATACTGGAAGAGATTGGCAATACTCTGGACCAGTTGGCCGGTGAACTCTTTGCGCAGGACGCGACCTCAGTGAAGAAGGACGTGGAGCAGGACCTGGCGCAGATGCTGCGACAGATTGGCCGCAGCGGCGACCTTGCCGGCCGTGCCCGAGAAAGCCTGCTGAGCCTTACCAGGGCGGCCGTATTCGTCGCCGGCGGAGAGGGCGGGGAAGAGCCTACCACCAGCGAAGCCCTTCGCCTGAAGACCTTGCAGAGAGACATCAGATCACTGCTGGAACACGATGCGTACCTGCTGTCGCAGATCCAGTTCCTCCTGGACTCGAATCTTGGCATGATCAGCATTCAGCAAAACGCGATCATCAAGATCCTGTCGGTGGCCGCAGTCATCTTCCTTCCACCAACGCTGGTGGGGTCGCTCTACGGCATGAACTTCGAGCACATGCCGGAGTTGAGGTGGCACATGGGGTACCCAATGGCGATTGTGATGATGGTACTGTCCGCAATTGTGCCGTATTGGTATTTCAGAAAGCGCGGCTGGCTGTAAAATCAAAAGTGCGCCGGGATGGCGGAACTGGCAGACGCAGCGGACTCAAAATCGTCCAAGACAGCGTTTAGAGTGCCATCAAATGACTAAAACTAAACGGCTTATACGAAAATCCCCTTAAGGATTTCTGTTGCACAACCCTTTCACACTTTGGTGTATGTTGGAGGTGTCAGGAGGTGCTTTCGCATGTCCGAACACCACACCATCCTCGGTGGCAAGGTCCACGTCTACAAACGTCCCAATAGCTCAAGCTGGCAATGCGCGACGTATTTAGCTGGGAAGAACCGGCGCACGACAACCAAAGAAGACAGCCTCTCGAAAGCAAAAGAGTTTGCTGAAGACTGGTACTTGCAACTGCGCGGTAAACTTCGCGACGGTGAGTTGAAGACCGGCAGGATGTTCCGCGATGCCGCGAAGTTATATCTGCGCGAGTTCGACATCATGACGCAGGGACAGCGAAACGCGACCTACGCGCGTGGCCAGCATGCGCGTACGAATGGTTATCTTGTGCCGTTCTTCGGCAGCATGGTTCTTCCCGAAATCACTGCGGGCAAAATCAATGAATACCGCATCCATCGACTAGAAGAAGCCAAAGCGTCCCGTGGCAAGCCTCCAGCGCATAGCACGATGCACCAAGAGATCGTGACGCTACGACAGATTTTCAAAACGGCATTACGGCACGGATGGATCGACCATATGCCGGACATGTCTGCGCCCTATCGGGCGTCGGCCAAGATTTCTCATCGAGCATGGTTTTCACCGGAAGAGTATAAGCAGCTTTACGAAGCGACCCGCAAACGGGCGCAACACCCGAAACAGCCACGATTCCGCTGGGAAGCGGAGCAGCTTCACGACTATGTTCTGTTCTCTGCGAATACCGGACTGCGGCCCGATGAAGCGATGTGCCTTCAGTTTCGTGATGTGAAGGTCATCGAAGATGAAGGCAGCGGCCAAACGATCTTGGAGATCGAAGTTCGAGGCAAGAGAGGTATTGGCTTCTGCAAGAGCACAGCAGGAGCAGTGAGGCCGTTCGAACGATTGAAGACCCGTCCTCGTCCTGACGGTGGACCGGGACGGACAGGAAGCCGTAAGGAAAACGGCGAATGGCAGCAACCAGGACCAACTGAACTTCTGTTTCCGAAGTGGTCGCGTGACTTGTTCAACGCAATTCTTGAAGAAGAGAAACTGCGGGTTGATCGTGATGGAAGGCCGCGAACGGCTTACAGTCTTCGGCACACCTACATCTGTTTGCGGCTGCTTGAAGGTGCCGACATCTACCAGATCGCAAAGAACTGCCGAACAAGTGTAGAGATGATCGAGAAATACTACGCCGCTCACCTAAAGACTCAACTCGATGCTTCTGCGATCAATGTGATGAGGCCACGTCCAAAGAAGGACGTGGCAAAGAAGGGTCCCAAGCGAGTAGAGCCGCAGCCGTTAGCCGAAGCGATGTAGTTGGTCTACCCGGATGGAAGCATCCGGGTTTGCTTTGGCACCGGATCAGGGCCGCTCCGGCCCGTTTTGATCCGGTGCTGTCTCTGCACACGAGCGTGTGCCAAAACTAACAACCCTTAATCGAAGCTATTGAGATAGCCATTTGGCATAGGCCATAACATCAATCATCGGAACTGTCCCGCTAAATTGAAGTTCTGAGATGAGCTTCAAAAGGAACGCCGTTGCAGGCTTGCCCTCTCTAACAAAAGCATAGCTGGCAGAAGTCCGATCACGGAAAAAGTGGCCGTGCGATGCGACACAACCAATATCCAGTCGCCCGAGATGCTGATCCTTCTGTAGGCTGGCTTTGATCGGATCGCCAAAGCATGGGGACCAGTCACTCTCGAACGTGAGCAGCCCTCCCAGAATAGTGATGGGATTTTTAGGTGGATAGACTCCACCGGCATGAGGAATAGGCAAACTTGTCCTGTGCAGGCGTCGGATGCTGCTCAACTTCGCTTGTGCGTAGGCTACCTGTTCGGCTGAAATTGCTTGTTTTGCCTCGAAGGCGGCGTAGACGCTTTCGGCTGGTACGACGAGTTGATCTTCATACTTTAGGATGAAGGGTGAATACTGACGATCGAAGATAATTATGTCGATCTGATCGCTGAATGAGCCTTCGCTGTCGACTACGTGGCCAGTCTCAGCAGCATAGCGCTGCGGAAGGTACTGCTGGAGAAGTTTGAGCCATACTCCTTCTGTTGCGTTACCCTTCGTCGTCGAATGACCGAAGGACTTTCGCGACGCTTCCAGCCTTCGATGGATGTCTTCATGCAAGGTCGATAGAAGTTGCCCTAATGACCATTCGCTCATTGCTGTACCTCCTTGAATGGTGGCGTTGGAACCATTTTCTTCGCGAGTTCGATTGCCCTCTTTGGATGGATGGCTTTATCTGGATAGGCGTCCAAGATGAGGTTGGGAAGAAATCGTTGGGTCAGGTCTGAGAATGTGAACCCATAGTTGTGCTTCGTATTCGGTCCCGTAGCATTGACTATCGCATCGAGATCGTGTGCGGAGAACCCTGCTTCCACTAGGGCACCGCTCAATACAGCCTTCCGCTGCGCATCGTCGGGTCTATAAAACTCAAGGATGTCTGCTGCTCTCCGTCGTACAGCAGGGTCCAATGCTCCGAGACGATTGGTGCACATGATGACCGCGGCTGGCAGGTTGCCCGTGGCAAGCCGGTTGATCCCACGGATCAGAGCATTCACGCCAGCACGGTCTTCATGGTGCATCTGAGCCGCTTCTCGGGATTGCGCTAGCGCGTCCGCCTCGTCGATCAGTAGGATGACCCCGCCCCGCGTCTTTCCGCCATTGCCTTTCAGCTTTGTTGCCTCGGCCACCGTGTGATCAAACGCAGCAGAGATGAGTTGGGTCATCTCTCCTACTCGTCCCTGCCCACGCGTCGATAAGCTCAGAGGGAGGAGGGTGATTTCGATGTGCTCTTGCCGCGCAACGGCATCACCAATCGTTTCGGCCAGCTCGGATTTGCCAGAACCAACATCTCCGGCCAAGATGACCAGAGGGGGGCGACTTGTAACAAGTGCAACAAGCCTTTCCGCATGAGGATGGTGCTTGTTAGCCCAATCGTGAAGATGCTTGGAATTGACCAAGAGCCCAAGTATCTTCGTCAGGCGCAGCTTGTAGTCGTCGAGTCCTACGAGGCGATCTAGTCGTTCTCTATATTCGAAGTCGGGATACGTCATACGACGCTCGAATAATTCGTCTAACGATAGCTGGCTCATTAGTAGCTCCGTACTGTGGACCTGTTGAGGGCTTTGCCGCCCGATGAATACGTACGATCGGATTCCAAGTAACCCGCCACTGTCGGTTCTTCAGATCCGCCTCGATAGAAAGGCTGGCTTCTCTTGAAGGCATCTCGTTCCGCCGGGCTAAGAGCATTCCATTTAGCCGTGTAGGTGGCGTAGCTATTAAAGGTGGCACCGCTGACATCAGCGCCCGGACGGACTTTTCCAGGATCATCATCGGCTGACTGCATACCTCCGAGGTCACGAGCTTTGTAGCGGAGGGTAGGTTCGATCCACTTCCCGTCACGTTGAAACCCGTGCGTCATCGTATCTAGGTAGCCGTTTTTCAAGAGTTCGATCAACTCAGTCTCATGCTGAGCAATCCAGCTATCTGACGGTTGACTGTAAAAACGCTGCATCCGCTTCAGATCTGCTGACACCTTGGAAGCAAGGTGCTTCGCGTGTGTCGCGGTAAATGTGACTTCATACGCAATCGAAAAACTTCCCATATCCTCACCCCTGAAAAGAAGAACCGAAAATTTTCTGCCAGTAGTAGACCGTTTCGCCCTTGGTCGGAGCCAATAGCGCGGCGTCAATCGCATCGCCAGCATCGAGAGCGGCTTCCACAATCATGTCGATCTGTGCCTTCGTATATAGACAGCTCACGTTATTAGCGGCATTTACTGGGTCGATGATCTGCATCGGTTCAGTGAAGGAACCAACAGTCGAGGCTTTATAGCAATCTTCGAAGATGATCTTTTCGCGCAGCCCTGACTTGGCGATGAACGTAAAGAAGCTCTGTAACGCCTCCGGATAATCACTGAATGAATGGCCCAAGTCGCTCAGATGAGAAAAGATCAGCTCGATCATGAATGACTTGAAACGGAATCCCTCGCGCTCGGCCTTCATCTGCTTCGCCCAGGCCTTCGCCAAACGCACTACTTGGGCGAAATCATTCGGGTGTGCCGTCTTCCTTTTCTTGGTGAAGCTGAGATGAAGAGGAATGCTCGTCTTAAGTAGGTGGCCGTCGTCCTGACTCACCAGATTGCCGTACCACTGCGGATCGTTATCGTAGAGGATTGGCACAATATCAACATCCAGGCCTGATCCCCTGAACGATACCGTTACGCTGTACGTCTGCGGCTTCACTTGCTCAGGTGAGAAGTTGGGGAACGCCTTACGGAGTTTTTCCGCAAGGTAGTCCAGGAGAGCCTTGATTTCGTGAGGCGCTTCCGCGCCGCTGATGTAGCAGGCGACATCGATATCGTTGAGCGACCGTAGGGCAGTTCCTTTAGCCAAACTCCCCGAGATCAGCATCTTCTTGAGTGAGAAGTCGGGATGGTCGGAGACATATCCTTCCAGCTTCTCGCGCAATCTTGCCGCTTGCGCTCGATATTCATTTGCCTTTTCTCGGGGGAGATTTATGCGAGCCTCAGCGAAAGCACATATTTCCCTGTGATCGATATGCGTCCTACTCATTAGTCCTCCAAAGCCCTCGCCAGCGAGTTCTGATCTAGAAGACTCGAACAAACGTGAGGAGCATCATTTCGAACCAGCATAGCAAAGATTCTCGTATGCGTATAGTTTCAATCCTAATAGATTGCATTTGGGATGCTAATGCTTGTGGATAACTGGTACAATCACGTATAAATATGAAATGGGTGACCAAGATTCTGAGGTTCGGCGTGGTGTCAAGGAACGCCTTGAATTCATCGAGTTTCGACTTTTCTGGGAAGGCCGCATCAACCGGGCGGACATCATGGAGCGGTTTGCGATCTCAACTCCCCAAGCCTCAAAAGACCTGAGCCTTTATGAATCCCTCGCACCCGGAAATCTTGCTTACGACGTGTCCGCAAAACGCTACTCTGCGTCCGCAGATTTCGTACCCCGGTTCATCGAACCGAACTCGAATACTTTCCTTAGTCAGCTCAGAAATGTTGCCGATCGCAATTTGTCAGTAGGGGAAACATGGCTTGGGGTGGTTCCCCCTGCGGAAATCGTTCCGATTCCGACCCGCCGAGTGAATGTTTCTGTTCTTCGCTCTGTGCTTCACGCTATAGAGCACCGAACCGCCGTTCAGGTTTTTTATCAGTCGATGAACGAGAAGCGTCCTGGCCCCATGTGGAGATGGATCGCACCTCATGCGCTCGCTCATGACGGACTTCGCTGGCACGTTAGAGCCTTTTGTTCGATGACGAAAGACTTCAAAGATTTCCTGCTCTCGCGTTGCTTGGAAGTAGGAGAAGAGACTTCCACAGAAATTAAGGCGAGCCAAGATAGATACTGGAACGAATACTTTAGCGTTGTATTGGTCCCCAACCCCGCATTAAGCCCTGAACAACAAGAGGTTGTTGCTCAGGACTATTGCATGGAGTATGGCCAGGTGGCAGTACCTGTTAGGAAGGCGCTGCTCTACTACTTCAATAAGCGATTGCGTATCGATGTGGCCAGGGAGAAGGATCGCATCAAGGAAACGCCAGTCGTTGTATTAAACGACCGCGCATTCCAAGATGCCTTAGCTGAAATGGAACCACACCAGCCAGAAAAGTAGGCAACAAGAGGAAGCCACGGAACGATGCCGAGCAGCTTTTTTGAACATCCGATTCTCAACTCGCCCTACGAGTATCCAGCGCGCCATTGGGAGATGGACGAAAGCGGCCAGCCGACTCAGCAAATCATCGAGTCGCGCCGTATTGCTCAATTCGTTACGCCCATCCCCAAACCTCGCAAGCATCGGCAACCAGCGATTCAGGAAGATATCGAGTTTGGCGACCATACTGGCGTCTCCACTCGTGCACAACGATACGAAACCATCCCAATCATCAACGAATTGCGGCAACAGGTTGATGAGTGGAGACGTCTGCCCAGTCCTTCCGACTGGTTGGTGACACCTGAAACGGCGCGATTACTCCAGCACTGGAGGCATCATTCGTTCCAAAGCATCCGCCCTTTCTTCTGTCAGGTAGAAGCTGTCGAGACGGCTATCTGGCTGACCGAAGTTGCGCCGAAGCGGCCGGCGTGGAAGAAATTTGTTGAGCATGTCGCTGCCGCCAATGCAAACGCCAACCCAGGTTTGAATCGCCTGGCTCTTAAGCTCGCTACGGGAGCGGGCAAGACGACTGTCATGGCCATGCTGATCGCTTGGCAAACGGTGAATTCGGTACGCCGTTCTGGCAGCACGAGCTTCACGCGAGGCTTTCTGGTAGTCACGCCGGGACTCACCATTAAGGACCGCTTGCGTGTCCTCCAGCCCAGCGACCTAGACAGCTACTATGCCAGCCGCGAGCTTGTACCGATTGACATGCTCGACGATATCAAGCGAGCGAAGATCGTCATTACGAATTATCACGCATTCAAACTGCGTGAGCGAATGGAGCTTTCCAAGGGCAACCGGGCTCTACTGGAGGGCCGCCATGGGGATGCGATCAATACCCTCGAAACCGAAGGCCAAATGCTTCAGCGCGTGATGCCCGACCTGATGGGCCTGAAGAACATCATGGTGCTCAATGACGAGGCCCACCATTGCTACAAAGAAAAGCCTGGCTCCCCAGACGAAGAAGACCTTACCCGCGAGGACAAGGAAGAAGCAGAGCGCAACAAGGAAGCAGCTCGACTTTGGATCAATGGGTTGGAGGCCGTCAAACGAAAAATCGGCGTTCAGCGAATTCTTGACCTTTCAGCCACTCCCTTCTTCCTGCGTGGTTCTGGTTATGCCGAAGGCACACTTTTTCCGTGGGTGATGTCAGATTTCTCGCTCATGGATGCCATCGAGTGCGGCATCGTGAAGCTCCCTCGTGTTCCGGTGGCAGACAACAGCCCCGGCGCTGAGGTTCCCATCTTCCGCGAACTCTGGACGAACATCCGCAAGCTTATGCCGAAGAAGGGTCGTGGCAAAGCGGATGGACTCGATCCCCTGAGCCTGCCGACGCCACTCTATACGGCACTGGATGCGTTGTACGGCCACTACAAAGAAACCTTTGAAAAGTGGCAAGAAGTTGGTTACAGGGTTCCGCCGTGCTTCATTATCGTCTGCCAGAACACAGCCATCTCCAAGCTTGTCTACGACTATGTTTCGGGTTTTTTCCGCAACAATGAAGATGGTTCGACGCAACTCGAAAATGGGCGTCTCGAACTTTTCCGGAACTTCGATGCTCATGGAAATCCCTATGCGCGTCCCCGGACCTTGCTGATCGATAGCGAGCAACTTGAGTCCGGCGAAGCGTTGGATGAGAATTTCCGCAAGGTTGCTGCATCAGAGATCGAGCAGTTCCGACGTGAACGCGTTGAGCGCACTGGCCTCCAGGAACGAGCGGAAGACATCGACGACGTTTCCATCCTGCGCGAGGTCATGAACACCGTCGGTAAGGAAGGCCGCCTCGGCGCGGAAATCCGTTGCGTTGTCTCCGTCTCGATGCTTACGGAAGGCTGGGACGCGAACACCGTGACGCACGTCCTTGGTGTTCGCGCATTCGGAACACAGTTGCTCTGCGAGCAAGTCATTGGCCGTGCGCTTCGCCGCCAGTCGTATGAACTGAACGAAGAAGGGCTCTTTGATGTGGAGTATGCCGACGTGCTCGGCATACCGTTCGACTTTGCGGCAAAGCCTGTTGTCGTGACGGCTGTTCCGCCGCGCCAGACTATCCAGGTGAAAGCAGTCAGGCCAGAGCGTGACAAGTTGGAGATTCGCTTTCCGCGTGTGATGGGCTACCGCGCGGAGTTGCCCAACGAGCGGCTCACCGCAAAGTTCACGGACGACTCCAAGCTGCTGGTGACACCGGAGCTTACTGGCCCATCGCAGACGCAGAACTCCGGCATCGTCGGCGAGAGTGTAAATCTCACGGTCTCGCATCTGCGTGACACCCGGCCCTCCACCATCCTGTATGAACTGACTACTCACCTGCTTTACACCAAGTGGCGCAACCCCGGTGAAGAGCCGCCGCTGCATCTCTTTGGCCAGCTCAAGCGCATCGTGAAGGAGTGGTTGGATACCTGTCTCATCTGCCGCGGCGACACGTATCCGGCGCAGGTACTTTATCGCCATCTGGCAGACATGGCCTGCGAACGTATCACGGCTGCCATCAATGCGGAGTCTGGCGACCGCGCGACCATCAAGGCGCTGCTCGATCCCTTCAACCCGGTCGGCTCCACCTCGCACGTCAACTTCGCAACATCGAAGACCACCCGTTGGCAGACCGATCCTCGGCGCTGCCAGATCAACTGGGTCATCCTTGATAGTGATTGGGAAGCTGAGTTCTGCCGCGTTGCGGAGAGCCATCCCCGTGTGCGCTCTTACGTGAAGAACCACAACCTCGGCTTTGATGTGCCTTACCGCTACGGCTCCGACAGCCGCATCTACCGGCCAGACTTCATGGTGCTGGTAGAAGACGGCCACGGCGAAGACGACCTGCTGCACCTTGTGGTTGAGGTAAAGGGATATCGTCGTGAAGATGCGAAAGACAAGAAAATCACGATGGAGACCTACTGGATTCCCGGCGTGAACAACACCGGCAAGTTTGGCCGCTGGAAGTTTGTCGAGTTCACCGAAGTCTTTGGCATGAACGCAGACTTTGCTTCCGTAGTCGAGAGTGAGTTCCAGAAGATGGTGGACTCCGTGACCGAACCCAATTCCGCTGAGAACCATTCTGTAGAGAATTAAGAGAAGACCGATGGCAAAGACCGCAAAGCCCAAACCGAAGAAGATCGTCCAAACCCTGGTGCATGAGGAGGCCTCGCGCAAGAACATCCCCACGGCGGAGTACCAGTCCGTCATGCGCGCCGAGGACCTTTCTCCCATCCGCGTGGCTTATGAGCGCCGCAACCGTGACCTGGACCCGCAACTGGTCTGGCGCGGCAAGGACGAGCAAGACTGGTCCGATCTCGTGGTGCCTGCGCCTCCGCTCTACATCCAGGAGAAGGTGCATCCCAAGGTTCTCATCGACGACCTCGAACGCCAGGCTAAGGCCGGACAGTCCGCTGTCGAGTCCCAGTTCGATCTCTTTGCGGATTTCAACGGCCTACCCAGTGAAGAAGCCCGCACGGAGTTTTACCAGCACGATGCCCACTGGTCGAACCGGATGATTCTTGGTGACAGCTTGCAGGTAATGGCATCGCTTGCGGAGCGCGAAAGCCTACGCGGCAAGGTGCAGTGCATCTACTTCGATCCGCCCTATGGGATCAAGTTCAACTCAAATTTCCAGTGGTCAACGACCAGCCGCGATGTGAAAGACGGCAATAAGGATCACATTACGCGTGAGCCGGAACAAGTGAAGGCGTTCCGCGATACGTGGCGCGACGGTATTAATTCCTACTTAACGTATTTGCGAGATCGACTGACGGTTGCCCGCGATCTCCTCGCTGAATCAGGTTCCATTTTTGTGCAGATCGGTGACGAAAATGTTCATCGTGTCCGGGCGGTGATGGATGAGGTGTTCGGGGATGAGAACTTCATTTCTCAGATTGTCTTTGAGAAAACGAGCAGCACTTCGACGGAGGAAATGGCTTCAATCAGCGACCACATTATCTGGTTCGCAAAGAGTCGCCCTTCGTTCAAATTTCGTGCGGCATACAGGATGAAAGTGCTCGGTGAAACCGGAACCACTCAATATGTCTGGTTCGACGAAGGTGGAGGTTTCGACAAGAGGCTCAGTGCGGACGAATTGAGTGGCAACTCCTCTACGACTGATCGTAACCGCGTATTTGCTTGTGACAACCTTACGAGCCAGCGCCCAGCACAAGGTACAGATGTCACTTCATTTGATTACAACGGCGCTGCTTTCACTCCCGGTAAAGGAACGTTTAAGACCGACGCGATCGGACTGAGCCACTTGGCACGAGGCGGACGACTTCGACCAATCGGGAAATCGTTAATGTATCGCCGCTTTCTCGCCGATTTCCCCGTCGTCCCCATAGCCAACTATTGGAATGACGTGAAGATGACCGGATTTTCTGAGGAAAAGACCTACATTGTGCAAACCGGGCAGAAGGTCATCGAACGCTGTCTCCTTATGGCCACCGATCCCGGCGACCTCGTGCTCGATCCTACCTGTGGTTCCGGCACCACCGCCGCCGTTGCCGAGCAATGGGGACGTCGCTGGATCACCATCGATACTTCTCGCGTTGCTCTTGCACTTGCTCGGGCACGCATCATGGGGGCGCGTTATCCGTTCTATTTACTCGCCGATTCGCGCGAAGGCCAAGTTCAGGAGGCCAAGCTCTCAGGTCGAGTACCATCGGAAGCCGCTACACATGATAATGTCCGCCTCGGCTTTGTCTACGAGCGCGTACCGCACATCACTCTCAAATCCATCGCCAACAATGTCGAAATCGACGTTATCTGGGAAGATGCACAGAAGACGCTTGAACCTCTACGCGAAAAGTTGAACGCCGAACTGAAGCAACGCTGGCAAGAGTGGGAGATTCCGCGCGAAGTCTCCGAAGGCTGGAGCGCAGCTGCCAAGGCCACGCACGCCGCATGGTGGGAAGCGCGCATCGCCCGTCAGAAAGCCATCGACGCCTCCATCGCCGCTAAGGCCGAGTTTGAAAACCTCTACGACAAGCCCTACGAGGATAAGAGCAAGGTCCGCGTCGCCGGTCCATTCACGGTTGAGAGCCTTTCTCCGCATCGCGTACTTGCCGTGGATGAGAGCGAAGATCTGATCGAGATGCCCGGCCTGAGCGACAGTGATACTCGCGACGCGCAGGACTTCGTACAGATCATTCTCGACAATCTGAAGATGGCCGGTGTGCAGCAGGCGCACAAGGAAGACAAGATCGTCTTCACCTCGCTGGCTCCGTGGCCGGGCGACCACATCTGCGCCGATGGCCGCTACACCGACGCCGACGACACAGAGAAACGTGCCGGCATATTCATCGGGCCAGAGTTTGGCACAGTCACACGCGAAGACCTGGTGGTGGCGGCTCGCGAAGCCGCCGACGCTAACTTCGATGTGCTAATCGCCTGCGCCTTCAGCTACGACGCGCACTCGTCGGAGATGAACAAGCTGGGCCGCATTCGTGTGCTGAAAGCCCGCATGAACGCCGACCTGCACATGGCCGAGGACCTGAAGAACACTGGCAAGGGCAATCTCTTCGTCATCTTCGGCGAGCCGGAGATTGAGATTCAGGACACGGGCAGCGGCAAGATCAAGGTGAAGGTGCTGGGAGTGGATGTCTTCGAGCCAAGCACAGGCAAGGTCCGCAGCAACGGCCCGGACGGCATCGCCTGCTGGTTCATCGACACGGACTACAACGAAGAAAGCTTCTTTGTGCGCCAAGCATACTTCCTCGGCGCAAACGATCCTTATAAGGCGCTGAAGACCAGCCTCAAGGCGGAAATCAACGAAGAAGCTTGGGCCACGCTGAACAGCGAAACCTCCCGCGCCTTTGACAAACCCGAATCTGGTCGTATCGCGGTGAAAGTCATCAACCATCTCGGCGACGAGGTGATGAAGGTCTTCCGGGTATAAGGAACGAGCATGGAATTTCGAATTGCGGATACATTTACCGATAGCCTCGCTCGTCTGACCGGCGACGAGCAGAAGGCCGCGAAGATGGCCGCGTTCGACCTGCAGCTGAACCCCGCGCACCCGAGCCTGAGCTTTCACAAACTGGACAAGGCGAAGGACAAGAACTTCTGGTCGATCCGCGTGACAAGCGACCTCCGGCTGATCGTTCACCGCAACGACACCAGCCTGCTATTGTGCTACATCGGACATCACGACGATGCCTACCATTGGGCAGAGCGCCGAAGGATGGAAACCCACCCAAAGACCGGCGCAGCGCAACTGGTGGAGATTCGCGAACGCGTACAGGAGATCACGGTTCCGAAGTATGTAGAGGAAGAGCGGGCTGCCCCCAAGAGTAAGGCTCTTCCAAACATCTCGGAAGGCACGCTGCTGAACTACGGTGTGCCGGAAGAATGGGTGCAGGAAGTCCTGAACGCCAGCGAAGATGATTTGCTGGAGATCGCTGGTCATCTCCCGGCAGAAGCCGCCGAAGCTTTGTTGAATCTTGCAACGGGCATTCGCCCGCCGTTACCGGAGTCCGTTGCGCCGGGAACGAATCCGTTCGAACATCCCGACGCACTGCGACGCTTCCGCGTCATGAACAACACAGAAGAACTAGCTCTGGCGCTCGATTATCCGTGGGAGCGTTGGGCAGTCTTCCTCCATCCCGAGCAGCGGAAACTGGTGGATAAGAACTTCAACGGCCCTGCTCGTGTCTCTGGCACTGCTGGTACGGGCAAGACAATCGTCGCGATCCACCGCGCCGCTCACCTTGCACGAACCCACCGCGAAGCTCGCGTGTTACTGACAACATTTTCGGTTCCACTTGCAAATGCTCTCCAGAGCAAACTTCGGCTGCTCCTAGCAAACGAGCCACGACTCGGAGAACGCATCGAAGTGTATTCGATGGATGCGATCGGAAAACGTCTGTACGAGTTGAATATCGGTAAGTCAAAGATTGCAACGACCAAACAGATTCAGGATCTATTGCGGCAATCATCCGCAAATGCCGGAGAGCACAAGTTTTCTTTGCGATTTCTGACTACGGAGTGGGAGCAGGTAGTCGATGGCTGGCAACTGGATTCGTGGGAAGAGTACCGCGATGTCAGCCGTCTAGGGCGCAGAACACGCCTGAGGGAGGAGCAGCGTAAGCTACTCTGGACCATCTTTGAAGACGTTCGGAACGGATTGCGTGAACAGGGACTCATCACCACTTCGGGGCTGTTCAATGTGCTTGCGCACCACTATGCCAAAGGCGCTCCGTCGCCCTTTGATTTTGCCATCGTAGATGAGGCGCAAGACATCAGCATCGCGCAGATGCGCTTCCTGACGAGTATGGTTGGCGGCAAGCCAAATGGTCTGTTGTTTGCAGGGGACCTCGGCCAGCGTATCTTTCAGCAACCTTTCTCTTGGAAATCAGCAGGTGCCGATGTGCGTGGGCGTGCTGCAACTTTGAAGATCAATTACCGCACCTCACACCAGATTCGTTCCCAGGCGGATCGCTTACTCGATCCACAGATTTCTGACGTGGACGGAAATCTGGAGAATCGCAAGGACGCCGTATCGCTATTCAATGGACCGAAGCCGGATATCAAGACATTTGAATCGGATCAGAAGGAAATCCAGACGGTAGCTGCCTGGTTGCGAGAGCTTATCCAAACAGGCCTTCAGCCACACGAAATCGCATTGTTTGTACGTTCGATTGCGCAGGCGGAGAGGGCCATAAAATCAGCAGAATTGGCCGACATCCAATATCGAGTGTTGGACGAGCATGTCGAAGTTGTTTCCGGGAGCCTTTCCCTTTGCACGATGCACCTGACCAAAGGATTGGAATTCCGAGCCGTTGCGGTGATGGCTTGTGATAACGAGGTGATTCCTCTTCAGGAACGCATCGAGGCAGTTGCTGACGAAAGCGATCTGGAGGATGTGTACAGCACTGAACGGCACCTGTTGTACGTCGCCTGTACGAGAGCGCGCGATCACCTTCTCGTAACCGGTATTGATCCCGCATCAGAGTTTCTGGAAGATATGAAGCAGTAGTGTGTTGGCACCTGTAATGGGGACGTCGATCCAGTTCATTGGTGTTTCTGGTGAGAGCCGCTGCCTCTGGCAGCGGGATGAAGGTTGACACGTCACCCCCAAATGGGAACTGCACAGGTGCACCTGTGTTTACGCGGGTGAACATGTTTAGAAACAGCATTTTGCGAAACGCTTCTTCCGCGCCGTAAACGCAGGGAATCGTGAGAATCCCTGAAATGGCCGAAATGCGTAAACACGGTGAATCGGAACGTACTTAGCCGCGATCAGCCTCAGAGCTGTACTTGACGCGGATTTTGCAGTGGAGCATCTTGGAAGCAAGGCGGGCTTCCCCATGAGCACATCCCGCACGACCAATCCGGCATTCTCAGGCGCTTCGGAAAGCGCACAGGAAAAGCCCGGCTTCCGCACAAAAACCATCGCGACAAGGGTCACTCCAGAGGAACTTCGTGAGGTCGAAGCGGCTGCCGAGAAGAGCGGCAAAACGCTCGCGGAATGGCTTCGGGAACTATCGCTGAAGGCGGCGCGAGAGCACCCTGCCGACCCGGCCGAGCTGGTGCTTTCCGAGGTCGTGGCACTCCGCTACATGCTCCTGAACCTGTTCCATGCGACTGCCCAAGCGAACGCGGAGAGCAAGCATCTGCTGGCCGAGTCGGTGCTGAAAATCCGTGACCAGGCGAACGCCCGAAAGCTGGCCGATGCCCGCAAATTGCTCTCCGATTTTCTGGCCGGGGAGGATGGAACCGGAGGCCAGAAATGAGTACCGGAGCGATGCGCTTTCCCAGCCGTGGGCGGTGGCTCCTGTGGCTGGTTTTGCTCTTCGTGCTGGGGCCGTTTCTGGTCATCGTTCCGGGGACGCTCTGGCTCGGCTGGACGATGAATCCCGTCCAGAACTTTTACCTCGGAACCTATGCCGCTTGCTCCACACTGAGTCCTTATCCCACCGCTCTGACCACGGTACGGTATGTCGAGAAGACGGCCCCGGGGCGGAAGCCGGAGCCGCTTTTGCCAGAGGATGCGGTCAAGAGTTCCGATCCGAAACAACGATTCGCATTAAGCCCCAAGGCCATCGCGGAGGGCTGGCGCGGGATTACGATCCTGCCACCCGGCAAAGTTCGCGCAGCAGAGCTGAAAGCATATCTCCAAGACACAATCTACGACGGGGATAGTGCGTGGTTGATCTTTCTTCGGCCACCGCTTTACCTGACAGCAGCAGTGCTTTTCCTATACACACTGTGGCTGACGTTCGGCCATAAAGTTCGCATCAGCCGGAAGCATGAACAGCGTCACGGACGACGCACTAAAGGCCCGGAGATGGTGGCCGCCTTCAACGTGTTCCGCCGCTCCAGTGAGGACGGAATCCGGTTCCGGATGGAGCGGGACGGCTTGCTCGGCAGGGTGATTCCAGGACCGAGCTTTTCGATTCCGAAGCGGCTGGAATCCAGTCATGTTCTGCTGATGGGTGACACGGGCTCGGGCAAGTCTTCAGCCATCCGGCAGATTCTCCGCCAAGTTCAGGACAGGGGTGAAAGTGCCATCGTCTATGACCCGGCTATGGACTTCTTGGGCGAGTTCCACGATCCGAAAAGAGGCGACCTCATCCTGAACCCACTCGATCAGCGCTGTCCGTACTGGGGCCTTGGAGACGAGATCGACCGACCGGAAACAGCCACCACTATTGCCGCCGCGATGTTGCCGGAGAAGGAATATGAAAAAGCGTTCTTCACCGATGCGCCGCGCCGGGTGCTGGCTCATCTGCTGAGGAACAAGCCACAGCCTAGAGACATCCTGCGGATGATGGCCGACCCTTCATACATAGAGGCGGCGGTCAAAGGAACTCCACTTGCTGCCCTGCTCGATCCCGGCGCTCCCGCGCAGCGTGCTGGCGTTCTCTCCAGCCTGAACATGGTCGCCGATAGCCTGGAGTTGCTGCCCGAGTGGGAGCATACGCGCAAGACATTTGCGACTGCAGAGTGGTATACCGAACGCAAGCGTTGGGTCTTTCTGACATCCTCTGCCGCCTATCGCGAGAAGGTCCTGCCGCTGTACTCTGCATGGCTCGATTTGTTCATCCTGCGCATGATGGGTTACTGCGAAGACCCTGCGGTAAAGCCGGTCTGGTTTGTTCTGGACGAGCTGGCCAGCTTGAACAAACTGCCGCAGCTTCATACCGCCGTGACTGAGAATCGCAAGTACGGAAATCCCGTTGTCATGGGGATTCAGGGACGCAGCCAGATGGAGAAGCGCTACGGCCAGGACGCCGAGGCCATGCTCTCGCAGCCCGCGACGAAAATCTTTCTGAAGACATCCGAGCCACGCGCTGCCAAGTGGATCTCCGAAAGTATCGGCGAGATCGAGGTCGAGCGGCTGAAGGAGTCACGCAGCATGGGGTTGCTGCGCTCAAAGAAAAGCTTTGCGATGGAGATCGCCACCAAACCACTCATCATGGCTTCCGAGATCGCCGGGCTTGCTCCGCTTACCGGCTTTATCCAGCTGGAGAATTATGTCGTTCCGGCAAGGTTCAGCCTGGCAAAGAAGCACAACAAGCAGCCGGAGTTTATCGAGCGAGCATTGGAAAAGCCACGACCGCGCAAGGTTGAGACTGTGAAGACCACGACGCCCACCAAGGCTCCTGCCCCCCCAAAGGCTGTTCAGGGCGTCTTGCCTTTGGATGAAACTTCTGCCGTGAAACGTGAGGGCTTCAGTTGGGATGAGAGCAAAGGCATCGAATGACGCTAACGGCGTTTCACAGGATTAATTGCCCGGTGTCCACGCTATCATCGTCTTCTGAGCAACTAATTCGCCAAGATAATCTGGGTGCATTCCTGCAAGACATATTCAGGAATGTTGTCAAATTTGTGTGGGTTGAGTTGCATCACATACTCGTTTTCGATGTGGAAAGATTCATTCACAAATTTCTGGAGAATGCTGTTGTCATCGACGGTTGCCTGGTGAACCTGCCTGTATATCCTGAAGAGTTGCAATTTGTCATATCCAACTGTTGCCGTCTGGAATCGGCGCTGCATTTCCCCTTTGTCACTAATGATAGAAAGCACGGCATCATAATTAAAATCCGGGATGGATTTCCTAATCTCAGCCAGTGCAGCTGCAATTTCTACGGTCGTCATTGCAACATCGCCAGAACTTGACTTCAGAACCGGAGTTGCTCTTCCGTGTAAAAGATTGGCGAGGTAGTTGTACTCAGACCCAAGATCATTAAGGATTTCGAAATGCCGCCTCAGGTAGATGCATTTGATGACCTCATCCGATAGGTCTCTGACATTTGCATCGCATATCTGAGCGAAGGTCTGGATGTCGGAGTCTTTGATCTCAACCTCGGAAACAACACCGTCTTTTGACGCAAGAAAATATGCAGTCGGTTTTGGATGCTGAAACAGCCTTTTTACGCTTCGAATGATATCGATTGCAGGCTCTATGTCGTGCGTCAGCATGAGCACAGTTGCGTTTCGCAAACTGGCCTTCCCACGGAAAAGCTCATTCAGAATTGCAAACTTTTTCGTCTTATCGAAAGACGACACGGGATCATCTAAGATGGCAAGTCCGGGTTTCTCGCTCAGAACTTGATGCATAAATAAGACAAGAGCAAAAGCATTCTTTTCTCCGTAGCTTAGGTGCTGTGCAGCGGCTTCCAGATGCTCACCGAAATCCTGGTGTACCAGCTTCATCTTGTAAGAATCGGCCTCTGGCTTAATAACCACGCTGTACTTGTAGCCGGCGGACTTCAGAAATCCATTGATACTATTCTGATTTTCATGAATGGACTGCTCAATGTGGCTCTTATGCCGGTTGATTTTTCCCTTAAGCTCTCCAATCTTAACTAATAGTTCCTGAAGTTTTTCATTTATAGGATCGATAACGGATTGCGTCTCTGACGAGTTGAGTCTTGCCAACAATGAAAGATCAATCTTCAGCTTTGCAACTTCATCATCGATTTTGCCTGCATCACGAAGAGCGAAGAATGAGATGGACCGCAGCCCTTCGAGCTTGACGATCAGCGTTTCGACATCCCCGCGAAGTGCGCTCAGAAAATTTGTCTCTTCCAGAGATAACTCGATCTTCGATTTTGTTATCTTCTCCAGACTTTCCCGGCATGATTGTTCAAAGTAGTTGCCAAGCCTTGCAATGATCGCGCGTAAAGCACTTAAATGTTCAATAGATTTCGTGTCGTATTCTTTGGCAACTTGTTTGACTATGTCTTTCTTTTCGGGTTCCCGGATGTCTGATGCGCAGTAGGGGCAGTTGTCGGATAAATCCAGAAATACGTTTCCTTTTGTTTGCCATGCAATCCAACTGGCTGGCTGCTCACTCCTGATGAAAGCTTCAAACGGTTTGAGCTGGAGCGGAATGTTTTCAATTTTATTTCCAGAACCGAAGGCTTTGTAACCCTTACTGGATTTGGAGAGCGCACCGGACTTTGTGACGCCGAAGGCATCGCGAACTTCTTTTAGATCAGAAATTGTGTTGCTTAATGCTTCATTGCCTTCGAAAGCAGACTTGATACCCGCAAGAAGGCCTTCAATTTCTTGCATCGCGGCCTTATAAGTATCTGTTTTGATAAATATATCGAAGCTATTTTTAAGGACCTCATCGCGCTGGAAAACGAACTGGGAGACATAAGATTCGTCAAAGACAAGAACTGATCCGATATTCTCGGCACCATGAACAACAGGCTCGTGCTGCCCGCTCGCTCCCCGGTGTTTGAATGGCTTCAAGGTTTGAAGCAAGCCGTTATTCGTCACAGTGGCGATAAGTGCTCGTGCAATCGTACTCTTACCAAGTCCATTGGGGCCGTACTTGATATTAAGAGTCCCTTCACAAATGACGATTTTAGCGTTCTCGATGCAGTTGCAGTTTTCAATTGAGACTGTAAACGAACTCATCTCGTTCCCCTTCTCGAAATCAGGGCCCAACTTCTGGCCACAATTCTATAGCTTTTGATCGTAGGCAATTTCAAGATTTGTGGCTGCTACGAGGATCTCACCCTGCATCTCAACCGGAAGGCCGCTGCGCCCGTATCCGCCAGAATCAAAGCTGTTATCCCAGCTAAGTTTGGAAGTGTTCGTGGGCGCCAAATCGTCAATGCGCTCGGACCCATCGGATTAGCTGATATGTCGGCCTGTGTAGCTTCCCAAGCATAGAATCTCAATATGCTGACGCTTTCCAAACCGTTGTCAGCGGGTCAGGTACGTACGTACCATGAGCGGGAGTTTGCGTCGGAGCGGCAGAACTACTGGAGCCGTAATCAGCAAGGACATAGCGAGTGGCAAGGACAGCTTGCAAGAGAGTGGGGCTTGTCTGGTCCAGTAGGCGACGAACACTTTGCGCGGCTAACTGAAGGCCAGCATCCGTTCACGCAAACGCAGATGGTGCAGCACCAGGTCTCGCGCACCTACGAAGGCAAGGATGGCAAAGACGTCACCAGCATGGAGCACCGTGCGGGATGGGATGCGACGTTCTCCGCACCCAAGTCCGTATCGCTGACCGCCTTGGTGGGCGGTGATGAGCGGGTGCGATTGGCACATCGCGACAGTGTTCGCGTGGCCTTGGGCGAGCTGGAGCATTACACGCAGGCCCGCATTGGCAATGTCCACGCGCCCGAGACGACTGGCAAATTCGCCGTAGCGACGTTCGAGCATGACACGGCCCGGCCCGTTGAAGGCTATGCCGCACCGCAGTTGCATACGCATTCTGTGATCTTCAATGTCACCGAACGCGACAATGGACAAACGCGCTCTCTGCAACCGCGTGAACTGTATGCTTCGCAGCATTTCGCCACGGCCATCTACCGGGCGGAGTTGGCAACACGGTTGCAGCAGTTGGGTTACGAGATCGAACGCGGCAAGTACGGCCAGCCGGAGATCAAAGGCTACACGCGTGAGTATTTGGAAGCGTCGAGCCTTCGACGGGAGCAGATCAAAGATCATCTTCGGGAACAGGGATTGGATGGTGCCGGAGCCGCCCAGATTGCGGCGCGCTCCACCCGCGACAAGAAAGAATTGCTGTCGCCGGAGGAAGTCCAGCGGCAGCACCGCGAGTTGGCAGCTTCGTTCGGCCATCAGGCGGACCATGTTGTAGCAGCGGCGCGTGAGCGTAGCCAGCAACATCAGCAGGAAGGAAGCCCAGAGGTAGCTGCGCGGCAGGCCGTCACCTATGCCCGCGATCATCTCTTCGAGAAGTCTGCCGTGCAGGACCGCCGTGCTTTATACGACATCGCTTTGCAGCGCGGCATGGGTGAAGTGACCTATGGACAGGTGCGACAGGAGGTGAATCGACGCTTTGAATCGGGTGAGTTCCGGCAGGCTCCGTCCTCTGTGCGTGGTCCGCAGATCACCACCGCCGAGATGGTCCGCACGGAACGCGAGATCGTCGCCATCCTCGAAAATGGCAATCAGCGTGGGTACCACCATCCCATGCTCCTCGAAGGGAGGGAGCGCTTCGATACTGTGGAGCGGCACCCTGAACTAAATGCCTCGCAACGGCAAGCGGTCGAGCAGCTCTTCGCTTCGCGGGAGAAGATTGTCGGAATGGACGGTGTGGCCGGAGCTGGGAAGACAACCACACTGGCTGTAGTGCGCGAAGGTGCGGAGCGGGAGGGATACACAGTACAAGGCTTTGCTCCTACATCCCGCGCGGCACAGAAGCTTGGCGAAGCCGGAATCGAAACATCCACCCTTCAGATGCATCTTGCGCGAGGCCAGAAGCCGGATATCGGCGAGAGACGCCTGTACGTTTTGGATGAATCCTCACTTGCTTCTACAAAACAGATGCATGAGTTCCTGACACGCTTGCACCCGAACGACCGTGTATTGCTGGTGGGCGACAAGCGACAGCATGAGGCAGTCGAAGCAGGTAGACCGTTTGCGCAGTTACAGCAGGCTGGCATGAAGACGGTTTCGCTCGACCAGATCGTGCGCCAGAAAGACTCAGAGCTGAAGCAGGTTGTCGAACAGCTTGCTCAGGGTGATGTAGGTGTGGCTATTCAGAGACTAGAGCAACAGGGCCGAGTACATGAGTTCAAAGGGCGGGAAGAGCGGATCGAAGCCATTGCGAAGGAGTATGCCAGGAGCCCTGAAAACACCTTGGTTGTTTCTCCCGACAACCGTTCGCGCATGGAGATCAATCAGGTCATTCATGCAGAGTTGCAGGTGCGCGGCATTGTGAACCACGACGAGCACACCGTGCGAACGCTGGTGCCGCGACAGGAGCTTACCGGTGCGGCCCGCACCTGGGCGGAGAACTATGAAGTCGGTGATATTGTCCGCTACAGCCGCGCGTCGAAAGAAACCGGCATCGGCAAAGGCGAGTATGCTCGCGTGACCGATGTGGACGCGCGTAGTAACCATGTGACTGTGAAGACCAAGGACGGAATCGAGCGAAGCTACGATCCACGTCGGCAGTCCGGCGTCTCTGTCTATCGAGAAGAAGAGCGTGCCTTTTCCGTAGGAGACCGCGTACAGTTCACCGCTCCCGCGAATGAGTTGAAGGTCGCGAACCGTGAACTGGCGACAGTCGAGCGGATCGAGGATGGACGGATGAGTCTGCGCATGGACGATGGACGGAATGTCCAGATCGATCCTGCCAAGCATCCGCATCTCGATCATGGCTACGCAGTGACCAGTCATTCCAGCCAGGGACAGACCGCAGACCGGGTGCTGGTCCATGTCGATACCGAGCTTGCTGCCAAAGACCTTCTGAACAACCGCATGGCCTATGTAGCTGTCTCGCGCGGCGCAGAGGATGCGCAGCTCTTCACCAATGACCGTAGCAAGCTGGGGCAAGCACTCGGACGGGACGTGTCGCAGCAGAGTGCCCATGTCCCAGAAGCCAAGCTGGAAAAGAGCACTGGGATAGAGACCCCGGAGATGAAGCAAGACATCGGATACGGTCACGGCATTTCGATGTAACTCACACTGGGAGCTCGTATATCGCCCGCCTCTCGTCGTGGGTGCGAGCAGGCTATTTGGTCTTCTTAGGCGTTACCTTCCTGACAGCCGACTTCTTAACGGGTGCCTTTTGGGGGCCCGTTTCCTTTCGTGGCCTTCCAATGGGCATAGGTGTAAAGGCTTCAACCTCTGATCTAAGCACTAGCATCCGGCCACCGATTTTGCGTGCACTCAATCGCTCGCGCGCAATAAGTTTGGCGATGGCTTGCTTGGACACTCCACGTATTCGCGCAGCTTCAGATTGGGAAATCCAAGCGTCAAGGTTTTCTTCAACATTTATGGTTGACGACGACACCTATTTTAGTTATTCTCCTTACTAGTTAATGGTCACGGTTCCACTATAGCCGCGACGACGCACCCTCGTGCGCCTCGGCAACCCCTTGTTTCTAAATAGGTCTCTCAGGAGGTCTCCGATGAAATGGGATTTTCGGCACCATCTGCTCTTGCAGATTGAAATGTTGCGGGGAGAACTCTCGCATCAGGAGTTAAGCAAGCGGCTCGGCGATATCCACGAACGCTGTCTGGCACGGTATATCGCTGGAAAGTCCCATCTGACTGAACGGGACTTCAACGAAATCGCCAAAGCATTAGGTGTGGGCTCCGATGTGTTGGCGCGGACATGGGCGTCCTCGCTTGGACTTTCTGTTTCCGGCGATGCGGTGACTTCGATGGTTCACGAGGCGCACATGCGATGGCTGAAATCCTCCCGCATCCACGGTGTTCCAAGCAGCCCTTCGCCCATGGCAATCATCCGGGCGAAGTATTCCGATCAGCTTTCTTGGAAGACGCCTCCTCTCTGGTTCGGGGCTCGTCGTGCGGAATGCAAGAGAAAGGGCACTCCTGAAGAACATGCGAGATTTGCACGCGCCTACGCGATGCTGATCGAGTCCGTGCATGGAGGTCTGTCTGCCCGTGAGATTGGCGCTATGCGCGGGATCAGCGCCAGCCGAGCAACGTACTTGATGGTGTGTGCTGCCTACAGATGGGCGGATAGCAAGAAGATCGACCTCCTATGTCGCTCTGTGCCATTCAAGAATGAAGCCCTCTTCGTGAAGCAGCTCTATGCAGGGCTAGAGTTCTTCGCTCAGCAAAAGTTTCATGAGCTCGCGAAGGAAGCCAGGGCAGCGAGAGCAGCAGGCAACAACAAGGATTCTCTATGATGTCGCGGACGAATCCTGCCGCCTTTCAGCGGTATGTGAAGGAACATCAACGCTGCCTGGGCGTGGCAGTCTACGAGGCGCGTACGGAGAAAGGCTTGTCGCTGGAGGAACTGGCGAAGCGCGCAAAGATGTCCACACGATGGCTGAAGAAGTACGAGGCCAACCAGATTCATACCAACTACTCGATTGGGAGGCTGGATCGGATCGCTCAGGCACTTGGTGCGGACTTGGTCGATATCTATAGCCGGGCAGGTGAGTTGACAGGGCCACCACCGTGGATCACGAGGGAGGTCCCGAATGAGCGCTAAACCGAAACGTGCTGTCGTGGTACTTAACGAAGCTGCAGGAAAGCAGATACGCCAGCTCTCTCTGTCAGAGCCATACCCAAAGGCTCACGACATCTATCTGTCGATTGAGTTCGAGGATGGGACAGAGACGCTGATCGAGATTGCGTGCGTTCCATGTTTTGGGATCAATCATCTGATTCGGGATGCTGCGGGGGAGTTGCAGCCAACGAAAGAGCGGGTGGAAGGAACGATCAAAGAGCTTGTGAGGAAGTGGGATCATGAGGAACCGTGAACCGCTGTCGTAGGAGCGTGCGTCGTTCTCTTGGTCGGAGGAAGTTTCCTCCGCGCTGCAACCGCTTCGCGTTCTTCGCTTCCACCTCTGCGGGCCGTTCCTTCCCGCAGCGCCCTCCCTATAGTTCTTGTACGCTGACGCGCACTGAATAAGGAATCCACGCATTGCTAAGGGGTCTCCCCTCGCGCACTGCAAGGACATTCGCCCTGAAGGGTTTTGGCTCCCCCGCAGGCGGTCCCCCCAAAAAGCTTCGCTCGAAGACCTTTCCGTTTGCTACCCCCGCCTTCGCCAGGAGGCGTTCGGCATGTACATGCCGCGTTCAACGCGGACGTGCAAAAGCAAATGCCGACAAGGAGCCAACACCATGAGCACCACAGCAAACACCGCAATCCTCAAAACCAAAGAGCAGCCCAAGACCGCCCGCGAAGTCATCGCGGAGAACGTGCAGTTTCTCATCGAGCAACTGGAGGCCGGGCATTCCGAAGCACTCACCGACTACCTCAACGCCATGAGCCGGTTTCACAACTACTCGCTTGGCAACATCCTTGAAATCGCACGGCAGCGACCGGATGCAACCCGCGTAGCTGGCTTCTGGACATGGAAGAACTTAGGCCGTTCCGTAAAGAAAGGCGAGAAGGGCATCCGCATCCTTGCGCCCATCATTGGCGTTCGCCGGAAGAAAGATGCCGAAGCCGAGAAGGACATCACCAAGCAAAACACCGCTGTGCTATGTGGCTTTCGTTCGACGTATGTTTTCGATGTCTCGCAGACGGACGGCGCAGATCTGCCCGACATGCAACAAGTATCCGGCGATCCCAGCGAGAACTCAGAACGTCTGGCCGCTTTCGTTCGGTCACGCGGCATCACCCTTGTCTATAACGCCAATATTGCCCCGGCGCTTGGCATGAGCTACGGCGGGCGTATTGCAATCTTGCCAGGACAGTCGAAAGCTGAAGAGTTTTCAACGCTGGTACACGAGACGGCGCACGAACTGCTGCACAAGGCAGAGCGCAGGACAGCTACCACCAAGTCCGTGCGTGAGACTGAGGCGGAGGCCGTTGCCTTTGTTGTGGGCAAGGCCGTTGGCTTGGTGACAGGTACGGCGTCCGCCGACTACATCCACCTGTACCACGGCAATGCATCACTGCTGGCCGAATCACTGGAAGTCATTCAGAAGACGGCAGCGGTCATCCTTGCCGCACTGGAGCCGACCATTGAAGAGGAGAGCGATACAGCCGCCACCGACGAATTCGAGGAGGTGGCGGCATGAAGATCATTCTCAACATCCTCAAGAAAGCCGGAGGTTGGCGACCGAACCTCTATATCAAAATCGAGAACCCGCCCTATTTGCCGTTGGTCATCGAGGGAATGCCGGAGTCAGGCCCACTCGGTCTCCCTGCGCTGGCAGTCGCCCACTATGGCGAACAGAACGGCGACGCCATGCGCGACCCGGAAATGTGTTTCGAGCTTGGTCTCGCAGGAGGCGCACACCTGATTCCGTACTTTTGGCGAAATGACTCTGTAGCAGTAGAGCAGGTCTCACGTGCCATCATCCGTGACCACTACGTCGCTCTTCTCGAATTGCAGAAGCGACACGAGAAGTTGGCGGAGATATGGGACAACAACCTGCGCTTGCAGGGCTACGAAGACGCTTTCACGAGCAAATGCATTCTCGGCTAATAAGGGCAATGGGGAGGCCGCGAATCTGCGGCCTCTTCTTAGCGCGCACTCATCGCGCGGCAGGGAGAAACCCGCCGGTTTCTCCCTGCACCCATTTCCGACTGTCTTCCGGCCCCCGCTCGTCGGCTGCGCGATGGAAGAGACGCTCAGAGCGCGCATCGGCTCATAGTACTGCGGTACAATCTAGAGGATGGCCGAGTGGTGAAATTGGCAGCCACAGCAGACTCAAAATCTGCCGAAGGCAACTTCGTGTCGGTTCGAGTCCGACCTCGGCCACCATCCCTTCCACATCCTTTTCGACACCGACGCCAGATGTAGATTTAGCAGCCTCACGCTACAGCTTCAAACGTGAAAGATTTCCGTCTGAAAACCACGTTGTCATCTCTGCTGTGGGATCGAACAGGTATATAAATCGTCCCCAATCATCTGTCAGCTCTCCCAAGATGAAGGTCTTGCCGCGTCAGGTTTGGGCGCGCTCCAAGACGTCTCCAGCCAGGGGGCAGACTCTTAAAAAGACGCTTCTGTGAAGATGTCGGCGCAGCAAGCTGAGCGTCATCCAAGCTCTGCACAGGAAGGCTGATCACTTGAGTAGCAAACATATCATTTCCGTCATGTCGATAGACAGTACGACGCCACGGCTCATAGTAGGGAGATACGGCAATGGAACCGCCAAAGAAACCTGTATTGCAAATGACCATATTGCAATACATGGTGCGAGCTAGCGATTCCGCATGGTGTCTAAATGATTCGGTGTCCTGGTTGTATGCAATAACGAACATGTGATGCACTCGGCCTTGATACAGCAACGCTCTTTCAAGGTCCATTAAGTCGTAACATATGGACACACCGAAGTCTCCGATATCATCGGACCTGAAGAGCCACAGCTTAGGGTCACCTCTGAACCTCCATCCCGATTGTTGTAACTTCGCATGCTCCCCCGGCGCAGGGAACGTTTTCCCTATATTCACAAATGCTGGCACTTTCGGCGGGATACTCCTTCTCGATGCAGGAACCATAACCATTGCTTCATTCCATACGGTTTTGGTTTCGTGCTCGATCTTATAATCAAGTCCCGCGATAACTATGCTTCCCAATGAAGCAGCGGCTGTTCTTAAACTGTTAATTTGACCTCGAGGCAGTGCAAGCTCAGGTAAAAGGACAATATCGGGAGTTGGTGACAAGGCAGAAAAGCTGCGGAAGGCACTCCTGATGTCTTCCCAAGTGCTCTCTTGCTCATCAGTGGTCATGCGTGGTCCCGCTTTCCATGCTGAGCGGGCATCGACGTTTGTCTGAACTAAGCCTACACGCATATATTCCACGTATCTTTTTGGCATTATTGGTCGTCATCCTCCGGGATTTCATCACGATTCTGTTCGATTGCCCATTCTTCCCGTGAAATCTGCTCCAATCTGAGGGGTATGAGCTGCCTCGGTTGGTGATTGTGAACTGTGATCTGACCTTGCTCTAGGACCTCAGTTGCTCTCTCTAAGTAATGCCGCAGGTCCCTTTTTGTAAAAATCCTAGGTGGATCGTATGCTGTATCGTCGTCTCCTCCGAAACCACTTAGTAGTTTGTGGTCAAACAGGAAGTTTTCTTTCTGACGTGGGATCAAACACGCTTCCAAAATCGCAGTCGTCCAAGACGATGCAGCGACTTGACGAATGAGTTCTCGAGATATTTCTCCGCTATCAGACTCACGCCCCGGCATGTTCCATGCCGCAGGCAAGGTGAAATCCCTCCTCAAGAGTCCAAGAAGAACGAGACCAAACTCCTGAAGATCAAGGAACTCTTTCTCCACTATCGGAACATCAATCCCAATCGGGTGTAACGATGCAGGTATATGCCTTGAAATAACCGTGCCCTTCTCTAACGCACTATTCCAGGTATCCCACCGCGGAATTGAGTCAGTGGGCTCGAGCCACATAGCTGGAATCCAAAACTCAGACCAATGTATCGGAGCTGCGCCACGTTTATGTTCAGTCACTGATAAGAGCTTCAGAGTTATTTTGAGCGCAGTCCACTCCCCGGTCCGCGGGTCGAATGGCTGGACTTCTGCACGAGCTCTTGTCCATTCGCACCACGCACTCAGGCTTATCATGTTAGTTTTTGGCTTTGTCACAAATGTGATCAATTGACGAAATCTACTATTTCTTGGATACAGGTTAATGCTTTGCGGATGATCAGATACGGATTCGAGCAACCAACCGATTGGATTCGAAGGCGGGATCATTCGACTAGACGGGATTGACTGACGCGAGAATTCAGCCAATGCGGCGGGATAGCGCGACAACATAGCCCAAGCAGATTGTTCTTTTGGATTGAGGTTGGGTGCGACAGTTTGCCACAGAAGACCCGGTTTGGTAGCTAGCTTGGGCTGAATTCTCGTGTCCGCCCACCATGCCCAGGTACCGAGTGAATAACCTGATTCACTTATCCATTCGGCAGGAACTCTAGACCAGTTCAGCGCTTCCGCCCTTCGTGCAGCGCGGCTTATCGATGCGATATCAGTTTTTGAAAGGACCTCGTCTGTTGAAGCATGTTGTATTTCGAGGCGTACGATTCCAGCAGCCGCCTGGCAGAGCAAAACGGATCGTCTTTCATAGAATTTTGGCATTTGCGAGGGGGAAAGCTTTTCAACCAGTTGGAAGCAAGCTCCGATGTATCTCTTTGCTGCTAAGCGTCGCCGACTCGGGTACTCGTCTGAAAGCAATACTCGGACGGACACCAGAAGCTGTTTCGCCACTGTTTGGAGTAACCGTGCTCGCAACACACGACAACCCGTTGTCCCTTTTAAGGCCTGCCGGTTCAGCTCATCGATGATAGGCACGAGCTGGTCGTGGCCTGTCAGCCGACAGTATTCAAGAACCCTCTGCCAAAGTCGCAACTTCTCTGGATGATCTCTGACAGCTTTCATCAAAGTTGCGAATATGCGTGCTCTTTCCTTCCGCTCCTGAGAATCGATCCACTGACGAATCGAACGAAGTGATTCAGAGATACCAGATGAAAGAGCCTTATCCGCAGCTAATTGTTGACGTAGCGAGCGCTTCAGGTTGACTTCAACAGACCTATCTTTCAATCGCTCGCTTGTCGCACGAATACGGTCACTAATCGAAAGTAATTCTCGTTCTTTAGCGACAAGTTGTTGTTTAGATTCCTGCCTGTTCGAGGCAAGGCGTGCGATCTTCGTTGCGGCGAATGAGGCGCGGGTAGCAGCAGGCAGTTCTGTTTCTGGCAAGGGAGCCAAGAGAAGATGTTCGAGATCATGAAGAGCGGCATCTTCTTCTTTGCTGTCTAGTAAGTCGAAATCTACGCGACCGATCTCAGATATCTTCGCCAGAGTCTTGGTCATAAGAGGGGTCGGAAAGCGAGGGTCCAGCTTAGAGGCTTCCGTTGCGCTTCTCTTTTGTATAGCTAGGGCTTCGAAGTCAATTTTCTTCCGTTGAAGCGAGTAGTAGTTTCCAAAGTCTTTCGGATCGAATTTGTCTGGATTGAATGTCGCTCCTATTGCGTGTTTTGAGAGAAGTTGGTCATACTTCCGCACCCAAGATTCAAGTTTTTCAAACGTCGGAGCCAAGACGACATGGTCATCAACATAACGGAAGTGTGCCACTTGTGCGTCCGCCACCTTTCTGTTCACAATGCTGTCAATCTTCAGCATGGCGACGTTCGCCAGAAAACCGGCTACCATCAATCCAGTGGGTACGTGAGAAAAGTGCTCGTCTTTGCTGCTAAGACCTATTTGCATGAGCTCTTTGTCAGACCAATTCTTGTAATCAACCTTAAAGCGGAGCAGATCGTCTAGCAGAGAACCTGTAATGTCCGAGGCGTCTTTGCAGTATGCGCGGATATTCGAGGCCACCGCTGAAGAGAGAAGACTGGGATAAAACTTTTCAAGATCTAGCGATACCCAGTACGAATTGCGGGTGCGTGTTCGCCAGTACCCGGCTTGCAGGTATGGCAAGCGATTTGACCGTCGCTCTTCAGCTTCGAGCGCAGCTCGCTCCGCATCGTTCAGAGCGACTTCGGCGTCGTACTTCTTTAAGCCCATTCTGCGAACAGTCAAATAGATATGTCTTCGGTAAAGAGGCCAACTATGTTGGAAGCGTCTGTATAGCAAACCACCCGAGTTTCGAAAGGGACCGAAGCGAAGGGACATGCTGGAATCAGACGTGTCGTACCAAACAGGCCTGTAGAGACGATTACCGTAGCTCCACGTTGGCATCTGTTCTTCGAGCTCCGGACCTATCACATTAGTGAATGCCACCCACGCGACTTGGTCTCGCACCCGGACCCAGAACGCTTGACGTGCTCTGGGGCGCGCCTCCGAATCGGGCGCTTTGGGCTGTGGTAGCGGGACCAAAGGAGCCATGGTATAAGTCCCTTTTGCAAATTGCTTCCTGATTGAATCGAGTTCGACATCAAGATTGGCCTCAAATTGCGCTACCTCGAGTTCGTCGTACCATGCGTCAGTTGTTGTGTAGTAACGTCTGACCTTTCCCCACGCCCAATAGAAGTTTTCACGCAGGAGGAGATGTTCTAAGGCTGCCATATTTCGAAGCTCCAGAGATAGCGGGTACTGCTGGGCATATCAATAGAATGATTCTTGAGCGGTCTTGTAACGGATAATAGAGTTTACCGCCATGCGCCCTTTTCTGGGGCGCGGAGGTAGTATGTATCCGCACCCAACAGTTTCTTGCGCCTCCACACCTTTGGTTCTGACAAACGAACAAGGCAAGGAACTTGTTCGCCTTTGCCGCACTGGGAGACTCTACGAAGTGGACGCTTGGATAGCGTCGGGCAAGTCGCTTTCTGTCCCTTCGGGATTTAGGATGACGCCACTCCAGGTCGCTGTCGAGATTGGATTCCACAGCCTCATTCGATTACTCGCGTGCAACGACAGAGACGTAGCGAATCTAAACCGGGCGTTGTCGGATGCGGTTGCACTTCGGAACCTCGACAGCGTCTCTCTTTTGCTCGAACACGGCGCTGATCTGAAGAGCGTTCCTCTTGCGGATGTCTTATTGACCTGGGAACCAAAGCTTATCCAGCTATTTCTAGATGGCGAGGCCGAGGTCATCGAGGGTCTGCCGTTCACCGTAGCTTTCTGCGCAAAAGTCCGAACAGTTTTGCGCCCCTTCATGAACTTCAAACAGGCTCATCCTGAGCTTGAGACTGTACTACAAGAGCAGCTAGAGCGTGCCCTTCGCCATTTCGCTCGTGAGGGCGATTTGAAGTGGGTGAGCTTGCTCCTTTGGGCGGGGGCCAACCCTCGATCGACGGGCCCAAGCGGCACGGACGAGGACGATCCAGAAAGCTATGTCTCAGCTCTAGAGCAGGCGGCTTCATCCGGTCATGTTGAGATCTTGAAGAAGTTCAAGCTCAGTCGGGAGCGAGATGACCTGTCTCATCTCCTGTGTGAAGCGTCATTTGGGCAATCGAGCGACGTTTTTGTCTATTTACTAGAGCTCGGGGCGCGACCAAATGATAGGCCAAATGGCGGGTCGGCTTCTCTTAGCCGCTGTTTAAACTTCATGCGCTTTGAGCGGATAGGTATCCACGGCCTTGTAGGAAAATGTGCAGTTTATTCCGTCTCTGAATCCCTGAGAAAAATCCGTATCCTCGCCGAGCATGGAGCCATCTGGAATCCTGACGATGCCTATGAAATGAACTCGTTGCGTAGAACTCTGCTCGAATGCGAGCCTGAGGTCTCGATAGCACTTTTCAAAATCTTTGTTGCGAACGCTGTGTGTTCTCAGGACACCTGGAAGAGTCTTTTCTCAAGTGCGCGTTTTAGGCAGCATCTAGAGAAGGAGTCCTGGTGGCTGACTCGATTGAAGCTGAGAGACTTTGCTGATGGGCCGCCGGGTAAGAGCAAAAGGATGCCAGCATCTCCGCCACGGATTTCCCGCCAACTCTTGGCTCGTTACGACCGGGAGCAGCTCTATCGCCAGGTGTGGGAACAACCAATGCAAGAGCTGGCGAAGCAATATGGCATCTCTGACGTGGCTCTGTCTAAGACCTGTAGGAAGCTCCTAGTGCCGGTGCCGGGTCGAGGATTTTGGGCGAAGAAGGCGGCCGGGGTCCCGCTTCCAAAGAGGCCCAAGCTCCCGGCGCTTGACTGAAAGGGCGTCTGTCAGCCTCCAGTGCTGTCCGCAGTGAGGAGCCTACAAACCGCACTGCATGAGGCTCCGATGCGCAGAGCTACTCTCGGCCACCATCTACCTTCACGCGACTTTGACCTGCCCCGTCATCTCTGCTTTGAAACTGTTGAAGCAGTAAAAAGCCTCTCATTTTCGAGCATCAAGTCATCAAGAGTAGGCCGCTTGCTCGCTGCGACTTGAAGGTTGAACTCCAGGCCGAGTGAAATCAGGATGTTGTTTACTTTCATGTATCCCAGCTCGCCCATCCTGCCATTTTCAAGAGCGTCCAAAGTCGAACGGCTAACGCGCGCCATCTTCGCAAGTTCAGCCTGAGTCAAACCAACAGTCTTTCGCCTCTTTGAAATCTCTTCACCGATATCAATCAGTAACAACATGTTGCCCAGTATATCGGGCACTACGGAGTGCCAAATCACCTTTGACTCGTATACGAGGCAGGTGTCCATGTCGAACCCCAAACGCCTATTTCTCTGCGAGCATTTCCATCCATAACTTCATCGTCAGATCTTCGCGGTCCGGCCTTCCAAGTTGCCAACGCAGCTCCGCTTCATAGCGTTGCTGGAGCGTTGGCAGGCTGAACGGCACCGTGCGGCTGAGATACCGAACGTCATCACGGTCTTTCTGACTGTTCCGTTCGAGTTTCGATAAGGCGATATCGTATGGATCGAGAGCCATCAGTCTGAGGTGTCGATATGCTCCAGGGAACATCTCTGTGAGCCGTTCTTCGTAATTCTCCGGGATTGCAGCCACGCCGACGCGATCAAGGTAAATCCGATGCTTTCGATGAAGAGGGCCTCCTTGCATTGCAATCTGCATCAGCGCCTCGGACGCCTCTCTCGGTGCAAGTTCGATGACGTCCACATCCGCCGTCGGGCGGGCGAGTCCATATAGCTGTGTGACAACAAACCCTCCGATGCAGTCCAGGCGAGCGGGCACTTGCAAGGCATCATCAAGATCGCGAAGGAACGAGTGCCAAGGTTCGGGAGGCCTTAACTCAGAAGACATGCTGGAGGTCCTCGGCTTTCAGGTCAGTGAGCAAATTCCAGTGAGCTGCCGATGGAGTTCGGTGGGTGCGCAGCCATTTGCGTTCGGCCTGTGACATGGAACTTTTGGCGAGTGTGTCTTCGTTGGCTAGGCGAGAGCGTTCCAGCGCCGTCACACGAGAGTGCAGCTTCTCTGCTATCTGCGTGTCTCCGCGCTTTTGTGCAACGTCGCTTGCTAGCAGAGCGACGTATGCAAGCCGGTTCTGTCTATCCCGAGATTTGCTCTCGGATGTAAGCCAGTTCCAGTTCATCTCTGGGAAGTGAAAAGGGAGCCAGGGCAAGGCTTCTGTCACCCGAGCATCAAGATCTTCGCTGTCGAGTGCAAGGAGAAGCAATTCGGCTGGATTGAGCAGTTGCTGACTCTCCATATAGGCAAACCCCGGATATCCCAGCTCTCCTAGAGCTCGCTTGAAGAACTCTTCTCCTGCCTTCGCGGCAGGACGATCTTCTATGGGGCGTGCCGTTGCAGGTAAAGGGAACACCTGAAGAGCTGCCGACGTGAGATCGTCTGAGACCGGCCTATTGCCGCGTTCAACCATGGAAAGGTAGGCCTGTGTGACGCCAAGGCGATGGGCGGCTTCGGCCTGAGTCCAGTTCGAAGCAGTACGAGCCGATTTGAGGTCGTTACCAGTCACAGCAGTATTATAACAATAATTGTTATATAGCTGAGCGGCACGGACAGGCTTACAGGCGGAGTCAAAAAAAGTGCAAATTTGCACATTTTCTTACACAGCGCACAGCTTTAGCGAAATAAATGCATATTAATCAATGACTTACGAGTATCAAGAAAGGACTCAAAATCCGCCGACCCTTGCGGTCGTGGGGGTTCGACCCCCCCTCCCGGCACCAAGATTCTAAAGGGCTTATATGCGAAATGACCTCTCCGAAGTGAGAGGTCATTTTCGTTGGTGGCTATTGGTTTCGAGCAACCCTCGGATTTAGGGCCTTATCGATTAGCAAAAGTGCTGACTTCGATTCTGTGTCTAGACATAGCAATTCACGCTGCACGAAATGCGCGATGATGAATCAAGCTAATTGTGTCGAGCAGGACAGGAGTAAGCGTGACGCCACAGGCCTTTACATTCAGCAGATATCGCGCATTCAAAGACCCCATTCGCGTGGAACTCGCGCCACTCACCTTGGTGATCGGAAGAAATGGCGGTGGCAAGAGCATAGTCACGCGGGTACAGCTCCTCATTGCCGGCGGTCTGCAGGCGAAAAGTCGAGCTCCTTTGGACCTCCAAGCAGGCGGCATCACGCACGGGTCGCGCTTCAAAGATCTGATCTTCCAGCGATCGTCGCAGCCATTCTCACTCGGTGCGGAGATCCTTGATGGAGACTCAGTAGTACGGTTTTCTACTTCACTGCGTCATATCTCCGAGAAGCATGTGCTCGGAATCGAGTCATTCCATCTTTATAGAGATGGCATTCTGCTATTGCAATTTGACGCGGAGGCTCCGGAAGATATCAGCGAGAGAGAGGGGACTTTCGTTGCGAAACCGATTGCCGGCTCAAGAACCCCGTGTTCGTAAATGATGGTGCCAATGCAAAGGGTGGCTACAACTACATTCAATGGCTGAATGTGGGCAATGTGACCACGACGTATAACAATGGCGTCTGCACTTACACCGGCGAAGGATTTGTCACGGATCCACAGTGCCAACCTAGTAACAATTCGCGGTCGTTTCCGACCTACTTTCAAGGGGTCCGCTTGAAGGGGCCGAATTCCTGGAACGCGAATGTGCAACGTTCCTTCAAGCTGAAAAACAGATTGACCATGGAAACCCGGCTTGCCGTGTACGACGTTTTCAATCAACAGCTCTATGGCGCGCCAAACACAACTCCCACGTCGCCCCAGTTTGGACAAGTCACCACTGATGGGTACTCCAACGGAGGCGGGCTGACACGCTGGCTCGACATCTCAGGTCATATCCGGTTCTGAGTGACTCCCCACACAATCGCCGAAGCGAGTCTGTTGAGTCCCATGTAGCTCAGCAAGCTCACTTCGGCATCAGCGGCTTCGTGAAGCGAGTGTCACAAGTTTGAAATAGCAATGCATGCCCAACTCCATCGCGACAGGATGAGCATTCGAACAGCATGACATAGATCCAACGGAGCGTTGAGCAACGAATATGGATCGCTGCTGGACCTTAGAGCAGGCGCGTCGCGAGCCTGGCGCAACTAACTTGAGCGCCAGGCCGTTATCCGTTCATGGGTAAAGCAAACGGCACGGCCACTGAGTATGACCGTGCCGTTGTTGCTGGAAACGATGGTTAGAAGAGGATCTTTGCTCCCAGCTGTACGATGCGTGCAGATAGCGCCGAGGTAATGGTGCCAAACGTCGCGCTGGTGTTGGCACCGCCCTCCGCGGCCGGGTTGTTTGGGTCTGCCGGAGCACCCGCAACAAAGGTTGTGTTGGGTTGGCCAAGCTCGGTGTGGTTCAGTGCGTTGTATGCTTCCACGCGGAACTCAAGCCGAGCACCATGGGACAACGATGTTGTTTTGAAAACAGACATATCAAAGTTCGTCTGCGATGGGCCACGTGCAGGCGCATACGCTCGGGGCGTATTGCCAAAGGTGTAATCCGGCGGATTCACAAACGCAGCGGTATTGAACCACTTGGCACGTGATGGATTCGCAAGCTTCACGCTCACGCCGGGTAGTATGTTAGGGCGCGTTGCAATGCCTTGATTGCTCGCGCCAGAGATGACGAGTGGCCGTCCAGATTCCGCAGTCATAATCACGTTGAATTGGAAGCCACCTAACAGCCGGTCAATCGCAGAGCCGCCCGAAAGAAATTTCTTGCTTGGTCCAAACGGCAAATCGTACAGGCCGGAGACAGTTACACGATGCGTCACATCCTGTACGTCCACACTGTAATCGCCGGAAGGGTCACGCCAGTTCTGCGGACCATTCACTGAATTGGTGCCAGCCCCCGGCGAATTCAGCAACAGGTCAAAAATGGGAACATCCATCAGTTTGCCATAGGTATAGGACCCAATGATCTGCAGACCGTTTGTGGCACGGCGTGTTGCTGTCACATACAGATAGTTGCCGTTGTACGACTGTGTGCGTGCATAGCTTTGATATACACCACTGTAGTAGGGGAATGGCTTCAGCAGGTTTGCGCGCGTAATGGTGGCTGCGCCAAGCGATCCTGGCACCATACCCGCATATGGGTTCGGAACGCTGGTATTCAGATAGCTGCTGCCAAGGCTGAAGTACTTGGGGTCCAGCGTGTTCTGGTTGATGGTGTAGCTATACGGGAAATGGCGGCCATGGTTTCCCAGGTACGTGGCCTCCAGTACCGTTGAGAACGGCAGTTCACGCGATATCGACATAGTGTACTGCTGCGACGAAGGGTCTTTCGCCACCTGCTGCACCACGTACACTGCATTGCCCAGGAAAGCAGTCTGGCCACCTGCTGCGCCCAGCACCTGGTTGGGCGCATATGGCAGGCCACCGGAAAGCTGAAACGCGGGGCCAGCCTTCGTGGCCGCACTGTACGATGTCGCCTGACTGGCAAAGCCGTTAATGTTTCCTGCTGCTTCCGTGTAGTCCAGGCCGGCATTGGGTGTGTAGTAAATCGCATAGCCGCCGCGAAGCACCGTCTTGTTGTCGTTGGTCAATAGCAACACAAAGCCAAGACGCGGACCCCAGTCATTGAAGTTCTCTTTTGCAAAGTTCGTGCCATAGCCAACACCCGCATACTGCACCAATCCCATCAGTGCAGGGTTCGCCCCATTGGGTTTGGTGATGTCCACATTGCTCAGACCGTTCTTCTTTTCCTTGGCCTGTGGTCCAAAGTCATAGCGCAGACCAGCATTCACCGTAAGCCTGCGTGATGTCTTCCAGTCATCCTGGATATAGCCTGCGTAATTAATCTTGCGCATGGCAATGCCCGCTGCCGAATTATCAGAAGCCGTAGCAACGGCACCAGCCAGGAAGCTGGCAAAGGCACTCCCTGTACCGGTGGTTGTTGTGGTGTTGTTGCCAGCAGCAGTCTGTGTTGCGCTAAAGCTAAAGGAGTCACCGCCGTTCAATTGATAATTGAACGCTTCTGTCCAGCGGAAGCTGGCACCCATATGGATTACATGACTGCCGCGGATGAGAGTGACGTCATCCACAAGGTCCAGCCCGGTATTGGTGCGGAAACCATACGTGGTATTGAATGTGGCCAGACCGTTGCTCATCACTGGCCCAATCAGTGGTGTGGGGTCAGGCAGGCCAATCTTGCTGGAGATGTTCTGCCCCGCTGTTGCCGACTGAAATGGAAAGCCATTGCGGATCATACCGATGCGTAGTTCGTTCACCAGATTCGGTGAGAAGACATGGATCTCCGTCAGCAATGCATTCTGTGTCTGCGATTCGTCGTTGCGATTGAAGTAGGTGCTGTAGCCGCCGGGATTGTTGCCCGTGTTGTCATACAATGCATAGCGAGCGACAAAGTTGTCTTTATCGCTCATCTGGTAATCCAACCGGCCCAAAATCAGCTTCTCTGTACTTACACCGCGCGGACGGTTGATGTAGTTATTCGCATGCGTACAAGGATCGTAGCTACCGCCGGTGTTGTTCGCTTGTGGATAGAACATCTTGGTGTAGGCCACGGCCACTGGATCAAGGTTGGTGATCTTGTTACCGGGGTACTGCGTGCGTGCGCCTGTAGTGCCTGTTGTACTCGGGTTATAGATGGGCACAATGGTGCATGCACCGTTGGAACCACGTACACCCAGATCGCTGAAGTCTCCGGCATATTCCTGCGCTGTAGGAACGGTCATATATGCAGGTGTCTCGCTGATATAGTGATAACCCTCAAGATTCGTAAAAAAGAACAACTTCTGCTTCAGGATGGGTCCACCCAGAGTGCCGCCATAGTTGTTGAAGCGTACCTTCGGTTTTCCAAAGGGCGACCGAGGAAAGGCAATGTTCGCATCCAATGCATCATTGCGAAAGAATTCATACAGGCTGCCGTGATATTGGTTGCCACCGGAGCGTGTCACCACGTTGATGACACCGCCCGACGTAAAACCAAACTGGGCGGGAATCACGCCGGTCATAATGCGGAATTCCTGAATCGCATCGGACTTTACATTTACGCCAATTTCGCTGGTGTGTGAGTTAACGTTGTTAACACCATCCAGCAGATTGCTGTTCTGTCCTGTGACGCCACCAGAGATGCGGATGGCCGAGACCGACGTGCCGCGATTTGCAAAGCCTTCGCTCACAGCGCCAAGGTTCGAGACAACACCTGGCACCAGCGTGGCCAGCGCCAGGGCGCTCCGCCCATTCACCGGCAACTGTTGTGAGGCGCGTGTGTCAATCGTGTTGCCAATGGTTGCGTCGGTTGTATTCAGAGCAGGCGGCAATGCGGAGACAGTGACGGTTTCGGTCGCTACGCCCACAGTCAGCGCAGCGTCCTGTGTTACGTGTGCTGCGGCATCCAGCACAATGTCTCCACTTACCAGTGTGGAGAAGCCATCCTTTGACACCTCCACCTTGTAGTGCCCAGCTTCCAGTGGACCTGACGTGTAGGAGCCGCTATCATTCGTTACCATGTCTTGCGAAAGCCCAGTGCTCTGATTGGTAATGTGGACTTTCGCGCCCGCCACGCGCGATCCCACGGCATCTGTCACCGTACCCGCAATGGTGCCGCGCACAAGCTGCGCACCTGCTGTGTATGGCATGCTCATGACGACGATCGCCAGCATTAACAGTGCGGCTCTGTTTGATCTGAGAGTATTCATTGCGTCTGTTCTCCTCTTCGCCCGTTGCTGCTGGGCCCTTCAACGTGTGTCGGATCGCGTCCTCTTTCGGGCGCTACGAGTGCTTCGGTGTACTCGCATCCACGGCCAGCAGCGCAGACTGCAACGCCTTGCCCATGACTGCCTGCTTTGCATGCACAGTGTCCATCACGGACAGAGCCCTTGCTCTTGCCGCTGCAGGATTGGCAAGAATGCCCTGCAATGTGTGCCACACCTCATCCGCGTTTGTTCTGTCCGCCTCAAATTGCCATGCTCCCGCGCCCAAGTCGGGATACATCTGCCCCTTGCAGGTGTCCGTTGGTTGCCGGATATAAAATGCCGGCGTGCCCTGCACCAGCGCGATGATGGGGGAATGGCATTCAAACCCAACAAGGGCTGACGCCTGCGCGTACACCGCCGCAGCCTCGTCCGGCATCCAGAACGTATCGCGGAACACCAGCTTGCCTTTTAGTTCTGTCGGAAAGCGATCAACCAGATATTGCTTGCCAACAGCAATCTGATAGGTCATCTCGGCGCACACCATCACCTTGTTACCGGTGGCACGTACATAGCGAACGATTACGTCCAGCAGCATATCCATGTCATGCTGCACATGCTCAGCGTTGACCGCTTCTCTCGCTTCGTTGGGTGCCTGTCCGTTCTTGGAATTAATGGTGTAGCGAAGCCGTGGGATGGCGCAGATGAATTTGTGTGGTTGTAGACCGTTCGCCTTTAGATACGCATTGCCGCGCGCCGTGTCCTTCAGTGTCATACCAAACTGCGTGTCCGGCCCCATCTCCAGCAGAGGAGCGTGTACTCCCTGGGCCTTCAGATAGCCCAGTGAGATGGTGTCCCTTGTGAACATGAAACTGCTCTTCTCAATGACCTCGCGCAGGTCTGGTGCGATGGAGTTCGGTGGATACGCGAGGCTTGCTGCGCGAGACTCAGTCAGCGTCCCCCCCTCAAGCCATGGTCCGGGAACACCCTGCGGGCTTGGATCTGTGCTCACGGGGAACACGCCATACGGCTTGCCCGTACCCTTACTCCACGCTTCCACGTCGCGCCGCGCAGGGAAGCCAGAACCGGAGCTATGAAGCAGAAAGCATGCCTCCGCCCACGCCGCGGTCAACTCTGGCGTATTCGGTTTGCCATCCTTCACAACGCCTTCCGCAATCCGCAGCGAAGGGAAATTGCGCCGCAAAAACTCCCCAGCACCCAGGTCCAGGCCGCCCGTACTGGGCCACAGGATGATCGGTCGACCGGGGCAGAAGCGCTGCACAATCTCAATGGCGCCTGGCGTATGGCCAATGTCGCCAATATTTACCGCCTGCCATCCGCTCCGCAGCAGAATGGGACGCAGGGTGGTCTTGCTCTGGGCGCGCAGGCCCGCAGCGTGAAGGCTAATGGCCGTGGCGGCGGCAGTTTTCAGAAAATCTCGTCGTTGCATTCGGCTGGATCCTCGTCGCAGGTTCGTGTGGTTTTTGGGGAACGAGAGCCAGTCTTCGGGCGTGCCGCTTGCATGGACAAGACAATTAACCGTATAAAGTTGTCCGTTCACGTGAAGGAATCGCGCTTCGCTGGGAAAATCGGCGGTTGGACATGCAAACGGAAGCGGCAGACAGTATCGAGGACGGGGTAGAGGGCAGTCTGGCGGGGGATGTCCGCTGGCAGTTAGTGCAGCGTCTTGTGCGCAGCCGCACCATGCAGCGTGCCTCGTATCTGAAAAAGATACTGCTCTTCGTCGCGGAAACATCTCTGTTACACCCGGACACGGTTATCCGCGAACAGGACATCGCGCGCCGCGTGCTTGGCCGCAAGGACGACTTTGACCCCGCGTACGACACCATCGTGCGTGTGCAGATGGGGCATCTGAGGCAAAAGCTACAAACCTACTTTGAGACTGAGGGTGCGTCTGAGTCGCTCCGTCTCACACTGCCACGCGGCAGCTATCGCATCGTCTTCGAGGAGGCAGTGCATCCTGCGATTGAGCAGCCTGTTATCGCCGTTACAGAATCTGTTTTTGCTGTACCATCGCCCCCACTGGTGGAACTAAAACGTCGTCCATGGAGGTGGATCTCGCTTGTCGCAATCCTGTTGTGTGCCGCAGCAGCATCCTTGTCCTGGTGGCGCTCACATCGCGTGGTTGCTCCGGAAGACTCATCCATTGCCAACCGAATGTTCCCGTACCTGGCAAAAGGCGGTAAGGTTTCCGTTGTGTTGCCGGACACGTCACTCCTGCTGATTCAGAAGACCTTCTACACAGATATTCCCGTGGAGGTCTACAGCCAGACGGGTAATCGAGCCATGGTTGATTCGCAGGCGCAGGACCAGAAGTTCAGCCAGCTACTCTCGTTGCTGGGACGTGTCCGGACGACTACACTGGACGAAGCATCCGTGGGCACGGACTTCCTTCAGGCTTTAACTCGAGCTGGTATGCGGGCGGAACTGCGTTATGCGCGCGATCTCCACATCCGCGACTTCGGACAGGGAAGCTATATCTTGATCGGCAATCAGCGCAGCGACCCATGGGTGTCGCTCTTCGCCGCCAGGAGCAACTTCCAGTACACAGGCAAACCCGCCGGACATAGCTATGCCTTCCACAACGCGAACCCTTTCAAGGGAGAGCAGCCCGACTACGTGCCGGTGGAAGGCGATGTGGAAAGCACCAACTATGCGGACGTTACGCTGACGCCAAATCTTACGGATAGTGGATATGTACTCACCATCGTTGGCTCCGATGTCCCGGCCAACGAGGCGGCAGCACGCTTCCTCATGGGCGACGAATTGCCGCCAGATCTGCAGGCCATCCTGAAAAAAGGAACGCTCCGTAGTTTTGAACTGTTACTTCGCGGCCACCACCTACATGGCGAATCCAACGATAAATTGGCGATTATTGCCTATCGAGTGTTGAGGCGTTAGCAGAAGTCGATCGAGACGCATACTGGAACTCTGCTTCAGTCATCGAAGCTTTGCCGTTTGGCGGTTCAGAAACGCTTTCTGCCGACCGGGCACTCCCTGAAGTTCGCGGCCAGTTGAGGGTCTCAAGCTTCGCGACTCGCCTCATCTGATTTGGCAGGGGACATTCCGTCCTTCTCTGACGGGACAGAGTGTATTTCCACCGCCCTTGCAAGAACGTCATCCGGTCTGGCTGGCAGGATGCTGGCGCCTACGGAGTGTACGAGGAGGTGCTCGACATGAGCGGCGACGTCGTGCGGATCATCATGCCCGCGTCGTCCGGCATTCGGAAAGGACACCTCGCGGTCCTAGTCCATCCTCAGATTCATGTTGCTGTCGCCTTCGATCTGCTCCACCTTACTCAGCTCTCGGTTCGCTAGCTTCTCCGCGTAGTACGGCTCGGTCATCTGCACGTGGTCGCCCTGGGCGAACATGCGCTCGCCTCTTCCTCTTTCACACTGTGTTGAAGATCAATTGTGTGTCTGTCGAGGAATATTGGCAAAGGTCTGTCTCAATTGCGGAATTGTTCGCAGCGAGAGGCGGCCCAATGACCCAACCTCGTTGTCCCCTCGTTCACGCGTCCCCACGCGTTATGGAAAGGCCTTTTCATGTCAGGTTCAAGCTGGCGCTCGTTACAAGCGCTGCTCTTAGCTGCGCTGCTTCCCACTCCGTTTTACGCACAATCCGTGACTGCAACCGTAACAGGCACGATCCACGATCCGTCAGGTGCGCTGATTCAGAACGCGACGGTGACTGTCACCGACCTTGGTACGAACACCAGCCAGACCTTCGCGACAAACAACGAGGGCGAGTACACGTTCGTGAACCTCGCACCGTCCAGCTATCGGCTTGAAGTGGATGCTGTAGGGTTCCAGCACTACACGCAACGAGGCATCACGCTCAACGTCTCGCAGAACGCAATGATCGACGTCGGTCTATTGCCCGGAGCATCCAGCAGCGTTGTCACCGTGGAAGCAGATGCAAATGCGATCGACACGACGGATGTCACGATCTCCTCTGTGGTGACCGGTTCGGAGATTCGAAACCTTCCTCTGAATTCGCGCAACCCGTATTCACTCATCGCGCTGACACCTGGCTTTGCTGGTTCCGTCGGGAACAATTACAACTCGGTGGGTTACTCGATCAACGGCACGCGTCAGGGATACACAGACGTGCTTGTAGACGGCATCCCGGGCGGATTTCCCACGGTCAACGGCAACTCCGGTGTCGGAGTCTTTCCGTCCGTGGATGCAATCAACCAGTTTCGCGTGTTGGGACAGAATTACCCCGCGGAGTTTGGCCGCAGCCTCGGCGGAATCCTGAACACTGCCTTCAAGAGCGGCACAAACCGCTTCCACGGCACGCTGTTTGAGTTCGCGCGTAACTCGGGCTTAGACGCGAACGACTACTTCTCCAATCGCAATAAACGGCCGCTGCTCAACTTCCAGCGTAACCAGTTTGGCGGTGTGCTGAACGGCCCCATCCTTCACGACAAACTCTTTTTTCTAGTCTCTGCGGAACTGCTGCGTGCTTCGCAGGCAACGCAGACCACGGCAACTGTGCCGACACTGCTCCAGCGACAGGGCGACTTCTCACAGACCTTCACCTCTGCGGGTGTTCCTGTGCAGATCTACGACCCCTTCTCCACGCGTTCCAACGGAGCCGGAGGCTATATCCGAACTCCCTTCATGGGCAATATTATTCCCAAGACTCGCCAGAGTCGCGTCGGGCAGACCTTGATGAACTACTACCCGCTTCCGAACATCGCGGGTGATCCTCGCACGGGCCAGAACAACTTCTTCGCCACCAGCACGCAGGACAACCGTATCGATAGCTGGGACGTCCGTCTGGATGCGAGACTGCGACATAACCAGACGTTGTTCGGCCGTTACTCGGATCGCTTTTACGACGACAACCCGCAGCCCTTCTTTCCGGCTGCGATCTCGAAGGCAGAGAATCGTATTGAGCAGCGCAACTGGATGCGCAACTTTGTCGTCGGCTACACGGCAACGCCGAAGCCCAATCTGGTGTACGACGTTCGCATCGGTTTCGCCCGCGCCTTGTATGACTACCTGAACGCAGGACTCGGCTTCCAGGCAAGCGATCTTGGTTTGCCATCGTCTGTGGTCAATGGCGGCGGCCTCCCGATCTTTCCGGTGGTCACGGCAAACAGCTACGTTCAGCTTGGCAATGGAGACAACCGTCACAATGCGTTCATGTCGTATAGCTTGCTGCAGAGTGTCACGTGGCTAAAAGGCAACCACGTTGTAAAAGCGGGCCTGGACGCGCGCATGATCCGTGTCAACGATCGTGAGACGCGCGATACGTCCGGCAACTACGCTTTCACCAGCGGCTTTACCCAGGGCCCAAATCCCAGCGCCGCCAGCACAGCGGCGGGCAACAGCATTGCGTCGTTGCTGTTGGGTACCGGAACAGGAGATCTGATCCAGAACTTCAAGGATGCTGCGACACAAAGCTTTTATTATGGCGCCTATGTTCAAGACGATTGGCGTATTACACCCAAGCTAACGTTAAGCCTGGGGCTACGTTACGATCTGGACACTCCGCGAACGGAGCGCTTCAATCGAACAAACTACTTCGATCCGAATGTTGCATCTCCGGCGCTCGCGCAGGCATCCGGCATCTCCGGACTTAAGGGCGGTCTGGTCTTCGTCGGTGTTGGCGGGCAGGATCGGCATCAGTATTCCGCTGACACGAACAACTTTGCGCCTCGCTTCGGCCTGGCCTACTCCGTGGACAAGAACACCGTGATCCATGCGGGATTCGCTGTGGTCTATGGCCCCTCCGCACAGGCTGCGGCAGGCACCATCGGGCCGTTCGGCTTCCGTGTGCAAAACGATTGGGTGGGCTCACTTGACGGCATCACGCCGTTCAACACACTCGACAATCCCTTCCCGAATGGCTTTCAGCCAGTACCTGGCGCAGCACAGGGAGTTGCGACTGGCGCAGGCGGACAGATCCAGGGCGTACTGCGGAACACTCCCACGCCGTACGCGGAACAGTACACCTTCAACGTGGATCGCGAACTGCCCGGGAAGCTCCATGTTCAGGTGGGCTATGTCGGCAACCACGGAGTGAAGCTTCAGCAGAGCCGCGAGGGCGGAATCGATTTCAACCAGCTGCCTGTCTCTGCACTGGCACTGGGTTCCAGTCTGAACGATCTTCTGCCAAACCCGTTCTTCGGTGCCATCAAGAGTGGCACACTGTCCGCGGCACGCGTCAGCCGCGCCCAGTTGCTGCGGCCTTACCCGCAGTTCACCAGCGTGCAACCGCTCTTCATGACAGGAGCGCAGACCAAGTACAACGCGCTTCAGGTCCAACTGGAAAAGCGAATGAGCTTCGGTCTGGAGTTGAAGGGCAACTATGTCTATTCCAAGGCATGGGATTCCAACACAACGCACCAGGATAGCTACAACCCAATGTATGACTATGCGGTGGCCTCGCAGGACGTTCCGCACCGCGTGGTTCTTGCCTACACCTACGAACTACCTGTGGGCGCTGGGCGCTCATTCGGAGCGACTATGAACCGGGCTGTCGACGCTCTCATCGGGGGGTGGCAGATAAACGGCATCACCACGCTTCAGAGTGGAACACCATTGCAGGTAACCGCCAGTAACACTTCGGGGCTTGGCAACCCCACACTGTATGCCAACTGGAACGGCTCCAACCCAACCCTGGATGGGGACATCCACAACCGTCTGACGCGTTACTTCGACACCACTGCCTTCACCCAGCCGGTGGCCTTCTCGCTGGGCAACGCGCCCGCGTATATCTCGCAACTGCGCTCGCCTCGCCTGGTGACAACGGACTTCTCGTTGTTCAAAGCGTTCCACCTGCGGGAGACCATGCAGTTGCAGTTACGCGGCGAAGCGTTCAACGTCTTCAACCACGTGCAGTTCGGCTCACCGAACACCAGTGTCAACTCGACTGCGTTTGGCACCATCACCTCACAGGCCAACACGCCCCGGCAGCTTCAGTTCGGCGCGAAGTTGCTCTTTTAGCCAACCACAACGGGAACGGCCTCATCCATGGGTGAGGCCGTTTTTACTTGGAATCGGAATAGACCCTCTGTCTCTGCTCAGAAAATGCATGCGTCCTGGCATTAGTCCCGATAAATGGGATGAGCAGGTCCTCCGAAGGAGCACACTGTTCCCATGAAGAAGCCTACGCAACACCTCATCGCGGAAGTACCCCGTAAGCGTGGCCAGGTAGAGCTGACGATCGGCATTGACCTTGGCGACGTTTGGAGCCATTACCGCACTCTCAACCAGCAAGGCGAAGTGATTGATCGAGGCCGCTTTCGGACTACACCGAAGCCCATCGACACGTGGTTCACCTACGTGCCGCATGCCCGCGTGGCGATGGAGGCCGGCGTGCATTCGATTTGGATCAGCGAACAGCTCGAGCAGCTCGGCCACGAGGTCATTGTCGCGAACGTGCGAGAGCTGCGGGCGATTTCACACTGCGACCGCAAGAGCGACGACGTGGATGCGGAGAAGCTGGCACGGTACGCCTGTCTCGATCCTGAAATCCTGGACAGCGGATTCAGCAGGCCAAATGGCATAGCTGTGGACGGCAGCGGCAACGTCTTCGTCGCGGATAGTGGCAACAATACGGTGAAGGAGATCGACCTGACCTCCCCCCGCCCGCGCTCTCCTTCACGCCTACGGCCGTGGGCAACACCAGCAGCAACAGCCCCAGGAGCGTAACCGTGCAGAACGCCGGATACGGACGAAACATAAATCTGCCGAGAGAAGTAGGTGGAAATACTCCCAACCGCAGTCGAGCAGAAACGTCATGCTTCTATCCTGTCCGAGACACGCCCTATCCAAACTCCTCGGTGATGTATCGCTTCAAAACAAAATTCATCTAAACCGTACGCTGCGTTATCTCAGAAATTCCCGTCGATATCCGTTACACCGATCAGTTTGTGGTTGACGAATTCCTTCAACCCCAAACCGATCAGCTCGCGGCCATAGCCCGAACGCCGGACGCCGCCAAAGGGCAGGTCGGCCTTCACTGCAGTGGGGTGATTAATGTAGACCATTCCGGTAGAAATCTGTTCAGCAACCTTGCGGCCGCGGTCGATGTTCTGCGTGAACACCGAGCCTCCCAGCCCAAAAGGCGAGTCGTTGGCGATCTCGATAGCCTCAGCCTCATCCTTTGCCTTGAAGATCAGAGACACGGGGCCGAAGAACTCCCAATAGTAGGCCGGGTTGTCCTTTGTCAGACCGGAGAGCATCACGGGACGTACGAAAGCCCCTTGTGAGGGAACCTCTGCGCCGATCACGGTTACGGTGGCACCATGGGCGGCGGCCTCGTCGACCTGTCGTCGCACATCATTTGCGGCAGCTTGTGAAGACAGGGGCGCAAGTGCCGTGGCGGAATCCAATGGGTCACCTGCCTTGAGTGCAGCCACACCGGCGATAAAACGTTCCAGGAAGGCATCGTAGATCGCCTCGACTACGATGATTCGCTTGGATGAGCAGCACACTTGGCCAGCATTCCAGTGACGGCCAAAGACCGCCCACTTGGCGGCTTTATCCAGGTCGGCGTCCTCTAGCACTATGAATGCATCTGCGCCACCAAGCTCCATCGTGGACTTCTTCAGAGCCCTGCCCGCTTGGGCGGCTACGACTGCACCCGCACCTTCCGAACCTGTAAGAGCGACGCCATGCACACGTGAGTCATTGATAATGGTTTCCAACTGATGGCGGGAGGCGTACAGATTCTTGAAACCGCCAACTGGAAGACCAGCCTCAAGCATCAGCTTCTCAAATGCATCGGCGCATTGCGGCACGTTGGAGGCGTGCTTGAGCACGATCACATTCCCGGCCGACAACTGAGGAGCCAGGATGCGGGCAATCTGGTAGTAAGGAAAATTCCACGGCTCGATCGCCAGAATGATTCCTAAGGGCTCATGAACTAGCCAAGCTTCGGTCACGGCTGGGTCCTTAGACGGCAGTTTCTCTGGCACCAGTTGTTGCTCCGCGTTTTCGACATAGTACTCAAAGATTGCCGCAGACAACTCAACTTCTGCCTCGGCCTCACTCAGTAGCTTGCCCATCTCTAGTGTCAGCAATTTGGCATACTCGGTGTGCTTAGCACGGAGCAGGTTAGCCGCATTCTGTAATACTGCTACACGAGCTGCGATGGATGTATTCTTCCATTGTTTGAAAGCGGTGTCCCCCCGCTCCAAAGCCAAAGCCACATCCGAGTCAGTGGCGTCGGGAAAAGTCTTGAGCGTTTCACCCGTATAAGGATTCGTTGTTGCGTAGGCCATGATTCATTCCTTTGGTTTCAACATGCGACTTCTCTTGGAGAAGGGTGGAGACATTCCTATGTAAGGAGATATCCTGGATTAAGCCAATACCGATCGACTATTTAGATCGTGGTCGTAGTTTACTTGCTATCGCGAAATCAAATATCTGCCTGCTTGCGAACTGTCGCTTAAAGAGACGGACCACGTATGAAGATTTATGGTGGCACTACGATCTGCACATGAACGCAGATTGAGCCAAGGAAAAGCTGAACACATCCAGGAGGGCTGCTACCCTTTGTTCTCTTACGGCAAGCATTAAGGCATAGGCCGAAAGGAGCAATCTTCCAACGCTTGCTGATAGGAATTCGCAGTCACGAGAACCATTACGGATGATAGTGAAAGAGGCAGAACGTGGGATCCAGCAGTTGACCAGGCTATCTGCAGCCGCATCATGAGAGCGCTCTTCCGGCATTTATCGCTTTGCCCTTGCTGAGATGTTCGCGTCCTTGATACGCCGCAATACCCGCCGTTACGGCGGGCATTTGGTGCATTTAGGCGTTATCGTTATCTTCATTGGAATGGCGGGGGGAGCGTTCAACCAAAGCGCCGAGCAGGAACTTGGGCGTGGCCAGAGTATGTACATCGGAGGGTATCGTCTGGAATGTGAGAATTACTCTCGCGCCTCGAACTTGAACTACGACACAGACAATGCGCTGCTTAACATCTATCGTGGTTCGCACAAGATCGCGCAGCTTGTCCCCGAGAGGCGATTCTATGTCGCGAGTCAGCAGCCTGCGACCATCGTGGCCAATCGTTCCACGCTTCGGGATGACCTTTACGTTGTCTTTGCAGGGAAGGAACCTGACACGCAGCGTCCAATTATCAAGGTCTTTTTGAATCCGCTCGTAGCCTGGATATGGATTGGTGCAGCCATGATTCTCGGAGGCACAGCGATTGTATTAGCTCCTTTGGTTCACAAGTCGCTGAGAATCAATTCGTATCAGCTCAGGCGCAGCCTTTACCACTGAATAATCAGGAAAGCCTACATGAAACGCACTACTCGCTTTTTCTCCCTGCTCAGTCTTTGCAGCTCTTTCTTCTTTTCGGCCACTTTCTTTGCATGGAGCCAACCGGTCACAGGTACTGTGCTGAACAAGACCTCTGATAGGCCTTCTGTTGGAGACGAAGTTGTGTTGATTGGGCTCAAGCAGAACATGCAGGAGATCGCACAAACCAGGACGGATGGGGCGGGAAAATTCCGTATCGAGATAACTGATTCGGAAATGCATCTGATTCGTGTGAATCATCAGAAGGCGGCCTACTACGCCGCGGTAGCTCCCGGCGCTTCGAAGGTTGATGTGATGGTTTACGATGCCGCGGCAAAAGTTGATCGGCTACGCATGGAAGCTGACATGATGCGCATTGAGACGGATGAGCAAGGTCTCCACGTGATTGAAAGCTACTTTCTGAAGAATGAATCCTCGCCGCCCCGGACGCAGCTTGGGCCACAAATATTTGAGATACAGCTTCCTGAGGAAGCTAAGGTGGGAGCCTCAATTGCGATGGGGCCAGGAGGAATGCCTGTTGCCTCCACTCCTGTTCCTTCGGGAAAGCTGGGCCGCTATGCCTTCGACTTCCCCATCCGTCCCGGCGAGACGCGCTTTCAGGTGGAATACCATCTGCCACCCCAAACTTCCTATACCCTTCAGGCTCAGATGCTGCTGCCAACTGCAAACTTTGCCATCGTTCTTCCTAAGGGCATGAACTTCAAGGAGGTGAATGGTGGGAACTTTGAGCCGATGAATGGAGATTCGGACACGCAAAGCTTCCTGGCAAAAGGGCTGGAGCAGGGGAAGCAGTATTCTTTCGTCGTGAGCGGCAAAGGCATTTTGCCCAGAGACAATCCGAAGGAACAGGCAGATGGAGATGGAAGTTCGCAAGGAGCAATTGGAACCGCGAGCCCTGGCGGAGGTCTCGGCGCACCGGTGGGGACGCCTGATCCGTTAGACAAGTACAAATGGTGGGTTATGAGTGGCGTCGCCCTCGTGCTTGCGGTGTGCGCAGGTCTGTTCCTGCGCTCAAGGACGCCATCATCACCGCAGGCTGATCTCGGTGCTCCGTCCATGAAGCCGTTGCCAGAAGATGTTTGGCTCAAGGGACTGAAGGAGGCACTCTTTGCGATCGAGACCGACCGACTTCGCGGATCGTTGTCCGCCGAAGACTATGAAAAAGAAAAGGGCGCTGTTGAGACCCTGATAAAGCGGGTGCTTGGACAGCAAACATCTGGCAAGGGGCGTTTTGGTGAGTCGGAAGCCCCTTAGCGTATTTAGATACAAGGACATCGCTCCCATCATAGAGTTCCTGGTAACGGACGGATGGTGGATCACCGGACAAACGATCTTTGCTAATGGTGGTTACACCACACGCTAAGATCAGGCATGACCATCGACCAGGCGGCAGCGCTCCTTCGGACACCACGTATCGAGTGGGCGCGGCCGCAAATCTGGTGTGACCTAGGATGTGGTGAGGGTGTCTTCACTACAGCTCTTGCATCTCTATTGGCTCCCGGAAGCACCATTCATGCCGTTGACATGGACCAGAGAGCATTACAGAGGGTTCCGGAACGGCATGATGGCGTCGGGATTCGTAAGGTTCTTGCCGACATCAACAGTCGCAGCCTGAGGCTCCCTTGTTGTGATGGTGTACTCATGGCGAACTCGCTTCATTTCATCCATGAACAATCGCAACTGTTATCGAGACTGACTGCTGCGAGCCAACGCTTCCTCATCGTGGAGTACGAACGATCGCAGAGCAGCAGATGGGGACCCTATCCGGTAGGCTTCCAAAAGCTAAGCGCCTTGTTCCATGAGGTGGGAGCGGACGCCGTACACCGAATCAACACCCGAAAATCACGCTTCGGTGGGATAATGTATTCCGCTCTCGCAGAAGTAGACACCGATGAAAGGAATGCCCCATGAGTACACTCTCCGTATCGCATCCGGTGGTACAAGCAGCGTTGGATGCTCTCTATACCGGCGACAAAAACACCTGGAGGTCTCTCTTTGTGCCGAGTGCGCAACTGTTCGACGACGGTGCACCACGCGATCTTGCCACATTTACTGTAGAGGCGCTGGGACATGAGCGGTTCACAAAGATCCATCGCGTGACAAACGAAGGACTCGACGTCTATGGTGACTTTCATTCAGACCAGTGGGGAGACTTTCCTGTTTACTTCAAGTTTCACCTGAACGAGGATCAGAATATCGATCGCCTGGAGATAGGGCAGGCCTAAGGAGAGTCATGCGTACATTGATTGCATTGCTAGTTGGGTCAGTTCTTGCACTGGTGGCTGTCTACTGCGCCCGCTGGATGGGCATTGGTCGAACCGTTACTGTGGCAACATTTCTGGCGCTCTGGCTCGTCGCTTGTGTCTTCGACGCACAACGTGGAATTCGCGCAGGCTACGCCGCCTCCACCGAAGCGTTGATTCACGCGTTTCTCTTCGCCGTACCGGCGGTCATCTCCGTTCTGCTCGCTCGGTCCTTGCTGCGATAGATGCTCTTTGAGGCCACTTTTCATCCCCTGACATCAGGAGATGGCGATTGTGAGTTGAAACCGGCGCGAAATCAGCAGCGAGAACTTCCGTAAGTCTCTTTGGCATCTGGAAGTCGACTGTGATCCAGTGACCTTCCTCAGCCTGGGTCGTCAACTGTTGCTTACATGCCGATGCACTCATTGAGCCCACCTCCGTGAGTGCATCGACGATTTTGTACCAACCCAGAAGCATTCCTGACGAGAAGTGCGTTTCACAGGACTAATGTCTCGATGTCGGCTCAAATCCACGCTCGCTGAGTGCATTGCCCTGTTATCAGCAGTTGAGGATCGTACGCCTCGCGGTTTGGTTGGTGAAGTCGCAAGGATGGAGAGCGCATCCATCTTTTAGCCCGCCTTTGAGGTAGAGAATGAACCTCTGGCCACTGATCTATTGTTAGGATTCGGGTTCTGCATCTCTTCTCAGGAGAAGGCTGTCGAGGGCTGTCAGGTCTGTAGTCTCGACCCTATGGCGTCCCGCCCTCTTTGCTCGATAAAGTGCTTCGTCCGCCGCCCTGATCAGGAAGCTCAGGTCGGGAACGCTGGAAGCATCGCCGATTGCTGCACCGATGCTGACCGTGACATAGCCATGCGGACTTTTCGCGTGAGCAATGGCAAGTTCCATCACACCCGATCGTAATCGCTCCGCCACTATTTGCGTCCCTTCGAAGGACGTTCCAGGCAGGATCACTGCAAACTCTTCCCCGCCATAGCGGCCGACGAAATCTCCGGTACGAGTCAGCATACCCTGAATTGTCCTGGCGACTGTAGTCAGGCAGGCATCGCCAGTCTGATGCCCGTATACATCGTTGAGGTCCTTGAAAAGGTCGATATCGATCATGAGGACGGTCAAAGTGCCACCTCTTTGAACAAGGGTGCGCCATTCTCTCCTCATCGTTTCATCGAATAAGCGTCGATTCGGGATGCCCGTAAGGCCGTCCCTTGAAGCCTGTATTTCCAGCTCATTTTGGGCCGTGAGGAGGCGGCTTTCCGTCTCCAGTAGCTTGCCATGAATGATGGCGTTGCGCAGGCCGTAGGTGACAAGTCCCAAAAGGATACATGTGCTTCCCAGATAAAAATGCGAACGAGAGATAGCGATTGCAAGCAGCGCCAGGGCAAGGCTCATGAAAACCGGACTGCCGCCGCGCGCCATATGTACAAGACGCTCCGGCGGACGGAGATTACGCACCCACGCCGGTGGCGGATTGAATGCGAGGAGCATGAACAGGACAGGCAGCACGCCCAGTGCCAGATCCCATAGAGTAGACGGCCCAAGCGCATTCCATCGATTGCGTACCGCAAGTAATGGAGTTGATGCCGCGAAATAGAAGAAGAAGACGTACGAGAAACGGCGATCGTCCACCGTATCAGAAGCGAAGAATCGTATCGCCAAGCACGTCAAAAAGAAACCATCTTGAACATCGATCAGCAGGTTCGTGGACAGGACATTTGTCCCAACTCCAGCGGGCGAAAATAACATCACGAAAAACAGATAGCCCAGAGTGAGACACAGCACCGCGTCAAGCAGCCGGACAGCTACCGCCTCTTCTTTGTTGAAATTCAAAGTGATGGCAAGAAGAATAGATATCGAAGCGAGAGCAACAAGGAAGGAAGCAGTAGAGGAGAGAACCGCGTGGTTATCAAATAGAAGGCTGCGCCACACATAGATCTGGAGTCCGATATTGTTCAGAAATCCTCCGGTGGCGACAAGCAGCCATCGGGATTTCGTGGGAAAAGGAGTCTGTTTCGCGATCCATAAGCAGAAGCCAACCTTCAGCAAGGCGAGCGCGATCACCAGAAAATTGCTCGGGTAACCGCTGGCACTGAAATGGATCACCAGAAAATGGAGAAGCACATAAAGGACGGCACCGATCCAGGTGTATCGCCACATCTTCGGCCTTGATACCGCGTTCTGGCTCACAACAATCATCGTGGCTTTCGCAAACTTGCACTGTCTTCAAAACGCTGGAGAGTCTGCGCCCTCCTTTGGATTCTTATCTTCGCGTACTGCGATTCCTTTGGCTATAAGTTTTTCCATTGACGCATCATCGCCAATGCACTCACTAATCACATCAGTACCGATTATCGTCACGAACAGCCTGTTACCTCTTCTCAAAGCACTCCTCCTGTCAGTGTCTCCGCACCCTTCGACACCCTTGCTGTCTATTCAAATAATGCCGGAGCAGCCTGAACAAAAGGTTTACCTAGGATGTGTCGCCTAGAGCTCTGCCGAACTCCAGCAGAGGTTTGCGACCGTTCTGTGAATTTGGCTAGTATTCAGCGGATTAGCCGTCATTGATCGTATCCAAATTCGCTAACGAACAGTCCAGGCAAGTGAATATTGCGATCTGCTTGATATACGAAGAGAGAAGGGGAAATAGCTCGATGGACTTAGCCTAAACTTTGTCCGAATCGAATTCATAGACCCTCAAAAAACCTTACGGAACCGAACGATGATGTTTCGTAAGTTGCTGTATTCATATGATTCTGAGCGAGTGAACTTGAGGCTTATGGTCTCAAAATCCGCCGCCCCTTGCGGTCGTGGGGGTTCGCCCCCCCCTTCCCGGAACCAAGATAAGTTATACAAAATGAATAGGTTACAAGGACCAAAGCTTCTCTGCCCGAGAGGCTTTTTCATGCTCGAAAATTGTCGGGATATACCTTTCGTTGATCTATAAGCCGGTAGCAGGTTGTGAGGTTGCTTTGAGCAGTTCGTTGAGGGGGCCCAGCGCCACAAAGTCGACGAGTTCTGTGGGGTCGGCGGAAGCTTTGAGCAGGCTTTGCTGTGCGTTGAACCATGCCGGGTCGGCGGGCTGCTTTGCTTCAATCAATGCCATTGCCTGCAGGCCAAGCGAAGCAAGCTGCATCCATTGAAGGCGTCGTTGCGCGATATTTGCCAGCTTTGGATTTGCCTGTGACTGCATACTGAGTTGCTGCGCGGCCGAGAGCCAGTGATGAAAGGTGTTTTCCAGCTCGGCTCGGTCCTTTGTGTGGCGTGCAATGTCTTCTCTTGCGGAGCTTTGCAGGTAGGCGGCTACCAGTTCGCGAAAGTGATTTCGCGAAAGAGGATCGAAGACCGTGAAGTCGATGATGTTAGTCATCGGAGTTGTGGCAGAGGTGTGCTGCTCTTTGTAGCGTTCGTGGAAGTCGACCGGCTGAACGACCGAGGCAAAAATCTGCAGCGCGTCGGTATCGCCGCCGCTGATCTGACGCATGCCGCGAGTGGGATTGGAGAGATGTGTGACCCCAAGATCATCCAGGCGAAGGGAGATGACCGCGAGGCGGCGGTACATATCCTGCGTATCGTGGACCGAAGCAGGGGACCATAGCCGTTCCGCAACAGCAGCGGTACGTGGCCAGATACGGGAGTCCACTGTTCGGAAATCTACCTGCTCACCCCACATGCAGGCCTCGCCGCCAAGAATCAGCTTCTTCTGCGCCGGTGTCAGGCCGTTGCCGGATGGAACCGGATCGACGGCATACATTTCTTCAGCGGAGTAATGGTGGTCCAGGTAGAAGGGCTTCGAGAGGATGCCTTTGTGGCCGCGGCGAGCACCGTCGATCAGAAACTCAATGCCATGCCAGTTCTGGACGACGACCTCGGAGGAAAGGTCGGGTTGCAGAATTTCGTCCCAGCCGACCATGCGGCGATGATGCCGGGTGAGCAGCTTCTGCACACGGGAGTTGAAGTAGGTTTGTAGCTCATTGGTGCTCTTCATGTTGTGTTGTTGCATGAAGCGCTCAATTTCCGGATTGCTTCTCCAGTGCTTGCCGTTACTTTCGTCGCCGCCAATGTGGATGTACTCATCGGGGAAAAGCGAAGTCATCTCTTCAAGAAAGCTATCCAGAAAGCGGTAGGTGCTTTCGCGCGTCGGGTCCATGGCTGCGTCATAGATGCGATTGTCCTCTTCCACGCGGTATGGACCGGGAGCGCTGGCAAGCTCCGGATAACCAATCATCCAGGTTGAAGAATGTCCTGGTATGTCGAACTCAGGCACTACGCGGATACCGCGATCTGTAGCGTAGCGGACGATTGCGCGGACCTGATCCTGCGTGTAGTACTGGCCTCCGGAACCAAGCTCGTGCAGTTTGGGGAAGCGCTTACTCTCAATGCGGAAACCCTGGTCTTCCGTCAGGTGCCAATGAAGGACATTCATTTTCACGGCGGCCATTGCGTCCAGCGTTCGCAGAACGTTGTCTATGGGAAGAAAGTGACGGCCGGGGTCGAGTAGCAGCCCGCGCCATGGGAAACGCGGGGAGTCTTCGATATGAACAGCTGGGATTACGTAGCTGCTTCCTTCTCCCTGGATCAGTTGAAGCAGTGTCTCCATCCCGTGCATGGCGCCGAAGTCTGTCTGGGCGTGCAGAGTTGCGGTGCCGTTTTGAATGTTGAGGGTATAGCTCTCGTCCACACCATCCATGGGGCGCTGCTGTGAATGGTCGACGACGTCAATCTGGATGGAGGCATGGCTGTCATCGACCAGTGCCGTGGTAAGTGGGAGCGCCGTGTGCTGCTCCAGCTTGGTTACCATGCGCTGTGCCGCCTGCCGAAGCAGGGGATCGTTCGCCCCCTTGAGGGTGATCTTCAGTTGCGGCGTGATGGCCAGGTCTCCGGTGGCTGGTTGCAGCGCGACCGGTTGCGGCATCAGCGTATTGATGAACGGAGTCTGTGCAAATCCGGTTGTGCCCAGCAAGAGACTGGCAGCCAAGGCAGAAAAATTGCGAGAACAGGCAGAGATTGTCACCGTGCAACTCCTGAGTGGAATGAGTTAGGCCAGTTTGGGAATCAGTTTCAGGGCGTTATCGCGGTAGACCTTCTTCAGCACATCCTCTGGCAGATAAAGTCCGTAGATATTCCAGCGGCCCTGCCGTGAAGCGTGCGAAGGGTATTCGAAGTACTCATCCTCAGTCTCCAGGAAGCGGTAGTAAAGCCGGTACATTTCGACCTCCGGGAGCAGGTCGGTGCCAAACAGGATGCGGTCAGCGTATTTCAGGAAGAACCTGCGAGCTGCGTATGGCTGGCGGCCAAGCTCGGGCGTACGGGCGCTGATGTCGATCATCAGGTTCGGTAGAGCATCCATCTGCTCGGAAAGATAGGCCAGGTCTTCTCCGCACTCGGCACAGTGCGCGCCCACAAACGTGAGCTTCGGATGCCGTGCAATGACGCGATTTCGCTGTTCAATCAACTCGCGCTTGCTGACGGCAGAGCTGCTGAAACCCCAATCCGGGTGGGCAGCCAGTTCTTCGTAGCGTTCGTTTTGAGGATCAATGGGCTGGAAGAATGCGCTGGGGTCGGCCGTGTGGAACATGACGGGAAGGCTGAGCCGTTCGCACTCTTCAAAGATCGGGATAAAGCGCTCGTCATCAATCTTCAGCAGAGAGCCATCCTTGCCGCGCAGAACCAGGCCAAGATCTTTCCAGAACTTGATCGCGGTGGCTCCGTGCTCTACCAGGCGATGCAGGCGGTTGATCGTTACCTGCACGAAGTCATCGCGGTCGACGCCTTGCCAGTCCATCCAGCCAATGCTGGAAAAACGGTCGGGCGCGGCCTGGTGAAAGCGGTCCAAAATGGCAATAGCCTTATCGCCGACCTGCATGGTGATGTTGACCAGGTGCTCGACGCCGCAGGCATCCATGATGCGCAGGACCTCAGTGGGGTCGGTCGAATCCAGATGGTTGTGATAGTCGATGACCGGGAACTTCGGCTTTTCCGGAAGATGGACCGGCGTCACGAGGGAGGATTTCGGCTGGAACTCTCCCAGGGGGAGATCGACCCTCGCCACTGCACTTACCATGTCCACAAACTTATCGCTGCCTGCCATTCATCCTCCGGATCGTGATATATAGGAATATCGTTTCCTTTCGTTTTATTTCGAAAGCGGCGATTTGTCTACTTCACGGGGTAATCCTCATGCTACGACTTCGGGCGGCGGCCACCAGTCTTGTTCTGGCGAGTGCGGTGTATTCAGCGGCAGGTGCGGCACAGAGCTTCGGCAACCGGGCATTGCAGGCAGATGTTCGCACCGGCGACGGACATCTGTCGATTAGCGAAGTGAAGGATCTTCGCTCTGGCAAGATGCTGAAACCGGGGGAGGTCTTCGTTCTGGTGTTTACGGACGGCCGCCAGCTTGTAGCCTCTTCCATGCACCTGGAACACGCCCCGGTGCGTTCGCCATTGCTAGCTGAGTCGGGAGTATCGCGCGCGGCGGCCCACGTTGCCGGGAGCCAGCTTTGCGCTGATCTAAGCGATACGGCAAGTGGCGCGAGCGCGCACTGGTGCCTGGTCGCGCGCGGCGAAGGGGCGTATCTGCGGCAGGAAGTGACTATCGCTGCCGGCAAGCAGGACCTGCCGCTGGCTGAGGTGCAGATGTTCCGCTTCCATGACGAGGGCGCGAAAGTCTCCGGTACGGTTGCGGGATCGCCTATCGTGCATGAACCGTTCTACCTGGGCTTCGAGCATCCGTTGTCGTACAGCACTGCTGACAAGGGCGAGGTGACGGCCGGATTGAAGCGTACCCTTCCGCTCCGCGCCGGGCAGTCGATTACCTACTCATCCGTGATCGGCACGGCGCGGCCAGGGCAGTTGCGGCGCGATTTTCTTGCCTATGTTGAGCTGGAGCGTGCGCATCCGTACCGTACCTTCCTGCACTACAACACCTGGTACGATCTTGGCTTTGGCGAGCGCTTTGGTGCGGAAGGCGTGCTGAACCGCATGCACAGCTTCGGCGAAGAACTGGTGCGCAAGCGCGGCGTGACCATGGATTCCTTTCTGATGGACGATGGTTGGGACAACACCAGTTCGCTGTGGAAATTCGACAGCGGCTTCCCGGATGGCTTTACGCCGCTGCGTTCCACTGCTGCCAGCTACGGTTTCGGCATCGGCGTGTGGTTGTCGCCGTGGGGGGGCTACAGCACGGAGAAGAAGCAGCGTATTGCCTATGGAGAAAGCCAGAAGTACGAGATTGTGAACAACGGCTACGCGCTCTCCGGGCCGAAGTACTACAGCGAATTTGAGTCTGCCTGCCTGAACTTCATCAACCGCTATGGTGTGAATCAGTTCAAGTTCGACGGCACCGGCAACGCCGGGCAGGTTTTTCCAGGCAGCATCTTTGATAGTGATTTCTCCGCTGCGATCCACCTGATCGAGAGGCTTCGCCAGCAGGAGAATGGCCTGTTTGTGAACCTGACCACCGGCACCAAGCCGTCGCCGTTCTGGCTGCGCTATGCGGACTCCATCTGGCGTTCCGGCTCCGACCATAACTTCGATGGTGAGGGAAGCTGGCGGCAGAAGTGGATCACCTATCGCGATGAGCAGACCTATCGCAATATCGTGCAGCAGGGCCCGCTCTTCCCGTTGAACTCGCTGATGCTGCATGGGCTGATCTACGCGGAGAAGGCGAAGCATCTTGGCGATGACCCCGGCAATGACTTTACCGACGAGGTTCGTTCGTACTTCGGTAGCGGCACACAGTTGCAGGAGATGTACATCACGCCGTCGTTGCTCAACGCAGGTAATTGGGATGTGCTTGCCGAGAGTGCGCGCTGGAGCCGTGCGAACGCGTCGATCCTGCGCGATACGCACTGGGTGGGTGGCGACCCTGGCAAGGGTGAAATGTATGGCTGGGCTTCCTGGAGCAACAACCGAGGCATTCTTGTGCTGCGCAACCCGTCGCCCAAGGAACAAAGCCTTGAGATCGATGTGAAGGCGGTGTTCGAGCTGCCTGCAGGCGCGCGGCAGAACTACCGCATGCGCAGCCCGTGGAAGTCGGATGCCGGTAAGTCTGAGATTGCGTTGAACGCCGGTCAGTCGCATCGTTTCGTATTGCAACCCTTCCAGGTCATGACGCTGGAAAGCCGCTAAAAAAACGCAGTCACACTGAAAGGAAGAAAGAATGTCTCGGCAGTTGCAGGAGTTGGTGGCATCGCGCAAACAGGCGGGTGCGATGCGTGGGATTTACTCTGTCTGCAGCGCGCACCCCTGGGTGCTTCGCGCTGCGGTGCGGCAGGCAAAGCAGGATGCGATGCCGCTGTTGATTGAAGCGACTTCAAATCAAGTGAACCAGCAGGGCGGCTATACGGGCATGCAGCCGAAAGACTTTCGCGTGCTGGTAGAAGACATTGCCGCGGAGGAAGGTTTCCCTTCCGACCAGTTGATCCTTGGTGGCGATCACCTTGGTCCGAATCCATGGCAGAGCCTTCCAGTCGCGGAGGCCATGCCGTTGGCCCTGGAAATGATGCGGAGCTACGCCGCCGCCGGCTTTACGAAGCTGCATCTGGATGCCAGCATGACGTGTGCGGACGATACGGCTCCGCTGAGCGACGAGACGATTGCCGAACGTGCCGCGCAGCTTTGCGCCGCTGCAGAGGCGGCAGCAACGGGCGAGCGGCCGGTATACATCATCGGTACCGAGGTTCCTGTTCCCGGTGGAGCGACTGAGAGTCTCTCCCATCTTGAAGTTACGGCAAAGGCCGCGGCAGAGAAGACACTGCATGTCCATCGCGAGATTTTTTATAAACACGGTCTGGGGGGAGTGTGGCCGCGTGTGCTGGGCATGGTGGTGCAGCCAGGTGTCGAGTTCAACCACGACAGCGTGGTGGATTACATCCCCGAGAGGGCTCGCAGCCTGGTGAGCCTGCTGGAACAGCATCCGGGGCTGGTCTTTGAAGCTCACTCGACGGATTACCAGAATCCCCAGGGCTTCGAAGATCTGGTTCGAGATGGCTTCGCCATTCTGAAGGTGGGCCCCGCCCTGACCTTCGCTATGCGAGAAGCACTGTTCAGTCTGGAGACCATTGAACGCGAGCTTGTGGAGGAGCCCAAACGCTCCAATCTGGCAGGAACCCTGGAATCCGTCATGGTGCGCGAACCGGCGAACTGGGCAAGGCACTATCACGGAGACCCCGCGGAACAGCGCCGTCTGCGCCGCTATAGCTACAGTGACCGCATGCGCTACTACTGGCACTTTGCGGAAGCGCAGGCAGCCGTTACGACCCTGATGGGTAACCTGCGCCAGACAGCTGTACCTGAAACCCTGGTCAGCGCCTGGATGCCGGAAGAACACCATGCCGTGCGTGCCGGCGCCATTGCCCCAGACCCCCTGGAGATGGTGTTGCACCGCATCCGCACGGCTCTGCGGCCCTATGCAAAGGCCTGTCTTCCGGTCTAGGCCTGAAGAATCTCAATGCCTGCCGCCTGCAGGACTTCAGCGTCCGCGGGCTGCAGGTTGTTGTCTGTCACCACAACATGAATGGCCGTGGGCGGAACAATCAGTGCAAGGCTGCGGCGGCTGAACTTGGTGGAGTCGCATACCGCAACCACGCGGCGCGCGGCTTTAACCATGGAGCGATTGACGCGGGACTCCAGCACATTTGGCGTAGTGATGCCGTAAGCAGGATCGAAGCCGTCCACGCCCAGGAAAAGAATGTCGGCGTGGATTTCGCTGAGCATCTCCTCCGCCAAAGGACCTACGAGCGAGAAGGAGTTCTTGCGCAATGTGCCGCCGGTCAGAATCACCTCGAAGTTGGTGTTGGCCAGCTCCGCAGCAATGTTGACGGCGTTGGTGACCACCGTAAGGTTACGAAAGCTGCGCAGAGCACGCGCGATGGCGGTGGTCGTCGTGCCGGAATCAAGCAGGACGCACTGTCCCTCGTGCACCAGCTTTACAGCCGCATCGGCGATTCGCTGCTTCTCCTGCGACTGGTGCTGTTCCTTCTCCTTGAGCGAAAGATCGACCAGTGATCCGCTGGAGGGAGCCAGCGCTCCTCCATGGGTACGCTGCACCAGGCCGCGCGACTCAAGGTTGTCGAGGTCTTTGCGGATGGTGATGCGCGAGATGCCAAGCGCCTCAGAGAGCTCCGATACAACAACGCGTCCCTCCTGCTGGACACGTGCCAGAACGTGCTGGCGGCGCTCCTCAATCAGCATCGGATTCGCATCTTTCGGGTGTTTCGTATTCTTCTTTTTCATGATGTTAGCTGTTCCCATCGTACATGTACCTGCAAGTGCTATGGAACATCAGAACCAGCCACTGGTGCGTGATCGCACGGAAGACAGCGTATATTCGAAAGGTTTCGCATGCCTTCCTCGAATTTTCTTCTTGTTCTAACAATTGATTTCGTTTACTTTCTTTTCATTCGTTCTTCTTTCCGTGTCTTTGTCGCGCCCCCAGGTCGTTTGAGCGTGCCGGACCTTCGGCAGGGAGCGGAAGAGAAGGGAATCTTTCGGAGGAAGTCATGGTGCGCAGGAAAGTTCGACGGTCATGTCGGTCCGTATGCCTCATAGTGATGGGGATCGTGGGTCTGCTGTTGCCAACAGCGGTGTGGGGACAGGCCGACCAGGGCGCGATTACCGGTGTGGTGCAGGACACATCGGGAGCAACAATCGCAAAGGCACAGGTAATCCTGACCAACCTTGACACGGGGCTGACGCTCACCACTGCGACCAGCGACAGCGGTGTCTATCTGTTTTCGCCCATCAAGATTGGCAACTACTCCGTTACCGTAAAGTCGGAAGGTTTTGCGACCACCACCCAGCCGAAGGCGCATGTGGACGTGCAGCAGCGGCTGAATGTGGACATGGTGCTGAAGGCCGGCTCCACCGAGAGCACGGTGACCGTGACCACGGCTCCTCCTCTGTTGCAGACGGAAGAGAGCTCTACCGGTCAGGTTATCGGGACGCGTGAGATCAATGCGACTCCTCTGAACGGACGCAACTGGGTCTACATCGCGCAACTTAGCGCGGGTGTTACACCTTCGGTCGGAGCGCGCGGTACAGGCAAGGGCGACTTTGCCGCGAATGGTATGAGCGCCGAGCAGAATAACTTCCTGTTGGATGGTGTCGACAACAACACGGCCGTGGTGGACTATCTGAATGGTTCATCCTACGTGGTGCGTCCTCCACCGGATGCCTTGGCCGAGTTCAAGATTCAGACGGGCAACTATTCGGCGGAGTTCGGTCACTCCGCGGGTGCCGTCGTCAATGCCAGTCTGAAGTCAGGCTCCAACGCTATCCACGGATCGTTGTGGGAGTATGTGCGCAATGACAAGTTCAACGCGCGGAACTACTTTGACTCCGCTATTCCCGAATATCGCGAGAACCAGTTTGGCGCGACGCTGGGGCTTCCGATCCTGAAGGACAAGCTATTCTTCTTTGGAGACGTAGAAGCGAACCGCATTGTGCAGGCAAGTACCAGCTATTACAGCGTGCCAACCGCGAAGATGCGTACAGGCGATTTTACGGAGCTGTTGAACACTTCTTTGACCGGGCAGTCGACGCCGATCTATCTCTACCAGCTCTCAAGCGCCGGCGGAAAGACTGCGACCGGAACAACGCCGATCAACGGCCCAGCCAATCCTTATATCCAGAGCTGCGGCGGTACGGTAAACGTGCTGTGTGCTTCGCAGATCAATACAGTGGCACAGCGCATTCTCAACCTGTATCCTTCGCCGAACTATGGCGTGGCCGGGAAGACGTATACCAACTATCGTGCTGTTCCGAAGACGACGGACAACACCTGGCAGTGGGACAGCCGTGTGGACTGGAATGCAACGGCACATGACCAGGCCTTTGTTCGCTTCAGCTATCTGAACCAGGCCAGTTTCCAGCCTCCGCCGCTGGGCACCGTGATTGATGGCGGTGGCTATACGGCCGATGGCAATGGCCGCAACCTGGGCGAGAACTTTGCCCTGAGCGAGACACACGTCTTTACCGATAAGCTGATCAACGAGTTTCGTTTCGGCTACAACTATGGCCACTTCTTCTACACCGGCTCGTCGTCTTTCTCTGATGTATCGTCGCAGCTTGGTCTGGGCGGCATTCCGTACAGTGGCGGCTTCGGTGGTATTCCTCGCATCACAACAACGGCCTTCACAACGGCAGGCCAGCCTGCATACTACCCAAGTCAGGAATATCAGAACTCGTACCAGATTCTGGACAACCTGACGCGGCAGGTCGGCAGCCACTCGCTGAAGGTCGGCTATAGCTTCCAGCGTGTCCGCTTCGATGCACTGCAGCCGCCGTATGCGCGTGGTGCGTATACCTACAGCGGTCAGTACACCGGTATTCCGGGTGTGAATAACACGGGCTACGGACCTGCGGACTTTTTGCAGGATGCGCAGTACAGCTCGCGTATCTCGAACATCCTTAATACAGATGACCTTCGCTGGTCGCATTCGGCCTACTTTCAGGATGACTGGAAGGCGACTCCGCGGCTTACGCTCAACCTGGGTTTCCGCTACGACTATCAGTCGCCGGTATTAGAGCGGCATGACAACCAGGCATACCTGATTCCGTCGACCTACAGCGCGGCCGGTGCAGGCACTGGTGTCTTCATCATGCCGGCCAGCAAGCAGAACACTGTGATTCCCCCCGGTTTCCTTACCTCGCTGGCCGCCAGCAATCTTACGCTGGTGTACAGCAACAACCGTTACCTGGTGCCTCCGCGGAAAGCGAACTTTGCTCCGCGTGTAGGACTTGCGTACAAGCTGGACAACCGTACCGTCGTTCGCGCCGGCTATGGCTTGTTCTATGGCGGCTTTCAGGCAATTGGTCTGGGGAACAACGGATCACAAAACTATCCGTTCAACTTTACGGCCAACTATGGCAGCAACAGCGTGTGCTACTACGGCAACTGCGCGACGGATGGTTTCACACTGGCCAACGGTTTTAGCTCGCAGATCGCGGCGGGTCTGTTGAACTCTGCCGGTACATCGCTGCTGACGCCGGTCGGTTCCGATGCCAACCCGAAGACTCCGTACAGCCAGGAGTACAACCTGACCGTGGAGCGTTCGTTCAGCAGCACGATGAGCGCGGCGTTGTCCTATGTCGGCACGACCGGACGCCATCTCCCGACGGCATTCAATGCAAACTCCGCGGCGGCACTGGTGCCTTCCACCGCAACGGCACAGAGTCAGCGCCCGTTTTCAACCTTCTCCGGCATGAACTATGTTTCCAACCGGGCCATGTCAAACTACAACTCGCTGCAGGCAAAACTGGACAAGCGCTATGCCAATGGCCTGAGCTTCCTTGCCAGCTATACCTATGCGCACACTCTGGATAATCAGATCCTGGTTCTACAGAGCAATAACGCCAGCTACTACCGCAACCCGCTGCTGATTCCCATCAGCGAAGAGTATGCCAACTCTCCGCTGGATGTGCGGCATCGTTTCACCTTCAATGGCAACTATGAGCTGCCGTTCGGTGCGCATCGCCGCTTTCTCAACCGCCAGGGAGTGTTGAATGCCGTGGTGGGCGACTGGTCCAGCAGTCTTACCTTCCAGGCGCAGACGGGTAACCCCATCAGCATTACGCCGAACATCTCAACGGCCGTCGGCCTCAATGCCGCGGGCGCTATTCGTCTGAGCGATCCGTTTGCGGCGGGCGGAAGCGCTCCCACGTCAAACGCAACCACCTGTGCCACGCAGACCCGCACGGTGCAGCACTGGTTCAACCCTTGCGCCTTCGGAAGCCCGCTGCCTGGCAGCTCGCTGACGGCGGCAACCTCCAGCCACGACACCGTTCTGCAGTACGCAGGCGGACGCCGCAGCCAGACCTTTGGCCCAGGTTTCGAACGCATCAATGCTTCCTTCTTCAAGAGCTTCAATCTGTGGAAGGAGAACCCGCTGCAGTTCCGTGCCGATGTGTTCAACCTGTTGAACACACCGGCTTACGGCACTCCAAGCATCCTGACCAACGGGCCTGCCGGAGGTCAGATCACGAGCACTCGTTCCCTGCAGGCGTACTCGCCGGACGCAAGATTCTTTCAGTTCTCGGCGAAGTACACCTTCTAGAGGAATTGAGTCGAAGATCCCTCTCACCCTGCCGCGATCCATCGCGGCAGGGTTTCTTTTTGTCCGGATAAAAGAAGGAGGAGGCGAATGAATCCGCTTCCTTCTTTGCTGAAGCATCGATTGTTCTGTCTATTTGTCTGCCGTCTCGCCCAGCGTGGGAACATCACTGCCGCGCAGTTCAGGTTTGCCGGAAGGATCGAGATCAAAGACAACCACTTCATTCTCTCCTTTACGCAGCCACACCCCGGGCAGGTACAAAGCCTTCTGCGGTCCGATAGACCAGATGCGGCCCAGCGGATGTCCATTGACCCAGACGAAGCCTTTGTGGGAGTTGCTGACATCCAGGAAGGTGTCTGCGGAGGATGTCGTGCGGAAGTTGCCGCGGAAGAAGCAAGGTCCATCGCAGCTCTTTGAGTTTTTCAAGAAGAGCGTACTGTTGTCCTGCATGGGCAGGGAATAGATTGACCAGTCGTGCAGTTCGGTGTCGCCGAGTTGCACGCTGCCAAGAATCCCCTTGCGCTCACCACGCATGGCTGTGGTGAAGTTCACGCGGCCTGTGTTCTCTACCAGGAGATCAAGCTGCGTGCCCTTCTTGAGCGTAGCGGAGAGCCGGTCCTGATTCAGCCGGCGGTCGAGTGTGCCCAGCAGCTTGCCATCTGCGTAGATGCTGGCATAATCGTGCAGCCCGTTCAGTACAAGGTCGGCAGTCGTATCTATCGGAACGGTGGTGCGGTAAAGAATGTAGCCATAGGCCTGGTCCAGGTCTTCCATGCTGAGCAGTGTGCCGGAGTGCACAGGCGCCGGCAGATGCTGCCATAACGATGCACTCTGCGAGAGCGTGAAAGCAGGCAGCGCCTGCGTCTTTGGCGCATCGGGAACAGAGGGTGGTGTCACTCCCGTTGCTTTGGAAATAACATCGCGAAGCTGAAAGAATTTCTGAGTTGGATGTCCACTCTCATCCAGCGGAGCGTCGTAGTCATAGCTGGTGACGTCCGGTTCGTACTTCCCCTTGGTGAAGTTGGCGCCGTTCATCCAGCCAAAGCTGGTGCCTCCGTGAAACATGTACAGACTGATGGAGTAGCCCTGCCTCAGGATCCATTGAACATCAGCAACCTGCCTGCCTGCGTTGTCGGTGTGATGTTTGTCGCCCCAGTGATCGAACCATCCAGCCCAGTACTCTCCCGTCATAAATGGGCCGTTGGGACGTAACTTACGCAGCAGATCGAAACCGTTTTGTGCTCCGCCAAGACCAAAATTGATGACAGCAGGAAGCTCGGGCAGTGATCCATTAGGAACCTGCTCCGGCCCATCGGCTGTATAGAGCAGCGCCTTGGTGAAGCCGCTCTCCTGCACCAGGTGGTGGATCTGTTCCATGTAGGCATGGTCGTCACTAAACGATCCGTATTCGTTTTCAACCTGCACTGCAATGATGGGGCCGCCGTTTCCAACCTGCAGCGGTGCGAGTTCTTTGCCGAGGCGATGCATCCAGCGCGTCACCGGTTCCATAAACTTTGGATCACTGCTGCGTACAACCGTGTCCTTCTGCTTGAGCAGCCATGCAGGATAGCCGCCGAACTCCCACTCGGCGCAGATGTAGGGGCCGGGTCGAAGGATGACATTCAAGCCCTCTTGTTGTGCCTCGCGGATAAACTCAGCCACATCGTTCTGGCCGCTGAAGTCATACACTCCGGGCCTTGGCTCATGCAGGTTCCAGAAGACATAGGTCGTGATCGTATTCAGTCCCATGGCGCGCGCCATGCGTAACCGCTGCCGCCAGTAGGCACGGGGAACCCGCGCATAGTGAATCTCGCCAGAAAGAATGCGGTATGGCTGGCCATCTTTCGCGAAGTGACCATCCTGCACGGTAAAGCTATGGGGAGCAGCTGCCCATGCCGTGCTCCAGGAAGGCGGAACGACGCTAAGGGCGATCGCCGCAACGAGCATGCGGGACCGGGACAGTTTCAACATTCTGTGTCTCCTTCGGATGTTGGCAGTGCGACACGAACGCATCGAAGTCCATGGCGCCTGGCGTTGCTTCAAAAGTGATTGTCCAGCCGCGGGTCGCTCCCGGTGTCAGCACAGGGGCAACCTGATGCTGCTGCGCCTCCAGCAGGGAGCCATGCGGGGCGAAGGTCGGCTCCGGCGCAACGGCATATTGCAATGGGCCACTCTGATTATCGGGCCATCCTCCGTAGCAAAGCCATAGCCCAAGGTATGGGAGCTCATCCGGATGGAAGCGTAGAACAATGCCGCACCGGGATTGAGCACGATACAACCCGCACCAGCCCTCCTGCATGCGGCCGGAGTACAGCATCTCCGCGATGCCGCTGTGCTCCGGTTGCACCATGCTGAGATCCATGCCCGCATGGTGCGGCCACGTCACCATGGTGTGGTCAGCACCCAAGCGTTGATTGCGAGAGGAGTACAGATGCAGCGATGTCGTCGAAGAGGGAAGCACAATGCGGTCTCCCGCGTCGACCTCGAGTAAGGGATGGCAGGCATACAGGAAGGACACAGGAGCTTTCCCCGTGTTGAGGACGGTGTAACGAACGGAGAGAGCATGCCGGTGCAGAGTGAACTTTTTGCGAAACCAGAGCGGCCGGCTGAATCCATGCGCGTGGATTGCTGCTTGATGTGAGGTGGCACCTTCCTCGAGCTGCCACGGCATCTGCCAGAAGTCTCCATGGTCCGGCACCTCGCCGCCTTCGGTCAAAGCGCTGCTCGGAGCTACGCTAGGAAGACATTCTTCAATGCCTGCGGCGGACCCATCGCGGAACCTGGCATTCATTGCGGCAGTCCATTGCGTGCGCGGCTGCCTGGCCTGCATCAGGAACTCCGTGCCCGATGCAGGTGAGCGGAGTGACTGCACGCGGCCACCTTCGCTGGGCAGAATCACTGCCTGTAAAAGGCCATTGTCCAGCACGCAGCGCTCATTCATGGGTGTTACTCGGCGGGCATGTGCTGCGCAAGAAAGTGTGTACGCAAGTCTGCATCCCGGAAGGCTTCCGTGCCCCCCGGACGCTGTGTCGAGAGCGCCGCAGATGCGTTCCCCATGGCCGCGCATACTGCAAGTGGCTTGTGGGCAAGATATCCCTTCAGGAAGCCGGCATTGAAGCTGTCCCCCGCGCCAATAGTGTCGACCGGTGTCGCGGCAACCGCGGGAACCTTCCACTGCTGTTCCCCTCTGCGGACGATAGAGCCGGCCTTCCCGTGCTTAACCGCAACAACGGGAACACGCTGTGCCAGCTGGTGAATGGCTTCCTCCAGATCATCGCAGCCGGTCATTCTGCGCGCTTCATCATCGTTTGGCAGCAGCAGGTCGATGGTGTCCAGCATGCGATCCAGGATGCCGCCCCAGCGATTCTCAGGATCATCGTTCGTATCAAGGGATACCGTGGTCCCTGTAGCCCGCAGCTCACGGCAAAGCTCCGGAAGCCCCTCGTGCAATCCCTTTTGTAAAAACAGTGAGGAGATGTGCAGGTGCTTCGTCCGCGCAAGATAGCTGCGGTCCACCTCGGCGACGGTAAGGTCGGCCATGACGCCGGGATACGTAAGAATATGGCGTGTGGCGCCGTGATGCAGCAGGATTGTGACGCCTGTTTTGGAAGACGCATCGACAACACTGGCAGGGAAGTGAACGCCGGCTTCCCGCAGCCGGTCCAGGGCAATGGCTCCAAGAGGATCGCCGCCAACCCTGGTGAGAAAGCCGACATCGCAGCCAAGCACCGCAAGGTTATGGGCCAGGATCGAGGAAGATCCACCGAGAGTCATACGGAAGTCGCTCGCAAGCACTTCGCGCTCCACCGGCAGATCTTCCTCAAGCCCATAGAGGATCAGGTCGAGATTCGTCTCACCCAGAACGACAAGATCAAAAGCGGCCATCTTCAGATCGTAACGACGCGGCTCAGGTTGCGTGGATTGTCCGGGTTCAGGCCCTTCTCAAGGCCGCGATAGCTGCCCAGCAGTTGACCCCACACCACGTAGACGATCAAGCGTGCCAGTTCCGGGACGGGAAGATCCAGTTCAATCAGCAGGTCGGCTGACTTGCGCAGTTCGGCCGTCGCCAGGTTGGTAATGGCAAGCGTGCGGCTGCCAAGCTCCTTCATTTCTTTCAGAACCGCAGCTTCCGCTTCGAAGGCAGACTCAGAGAGCAGCGAACCAACGACTGTCTCCGGGCCAACCACTGACTTGGGGCCATGCCGGAACTCAAGCGCATGGAAGAACTGCGCGTAGCTGGAAGAGGACTCCATGACCTTTAGAGCGGTCTCCTGCGCAATGGCATAGAGCGCGCCCTGTCCAAGGAAAGCAAAGTCTTCCACCGGCTGCCTGGCAAAGGATTCAACCTGCGGACCGTAGGTCTTCAGCAGACGCTCCAGGTGGCCGGGCAGTGTGCCCAGGGCAAACAGGAACGCGTCATCTTTGGCCAGCACGGCTGCCAGATACTGCAGTCCCAGCACCATCGAAGTAAACGACGAGGTCATCACCGTGCTCTCTTCTACGACCGGCAGCTTCAAGACGCGTGGTGTCATCTCCGCCAGCTCGCGTCCGTCACAGGTAACGGCCAGAAACTCCACACCCTTGCTTTGCAGTAGTGAGGCCACCTGCAATACCTCAGAGGTGTGGCCGGAGCGCGAGATCAGCACTGGGAAATAACGGGAGGCACCCTGGGGCAGAGTAAGCGCCGGGAAGAGCAGAATCTCCGAGGCGGGAACCGCACGCGCCGGAACCCCAAGCAGAGAGGTCAGGCTGGCAGCAGCCGCCTGCGCCAGATAAAAACTGGTGCCGCAGCCGACAAAGACCCACTCTTGGCTGGTGGGAGGATGACCCGCGACCAGGGCATGCAAATCCGTGCTGGCCAGCATCTGCAGGCTGTTGCGCCAAGCCGTCGGCTGGCCATAGATCTCAGTGAGTGTTTGAATGTCGTGCTGCATGTAAAACCGAATCCTCCAGAAGGGTACGTGCCCTGCCTGCAGCCGTATAGGGCTGTCTACCAGAAGGATCATAGCACTACTAAACGAAATATTAAGCAACAAAACGCAATCTTTGGATACAGTGACAAGATGCTGGATTTCCTGAGCTTGCCATCCGGCCTTCTGCCATACACTGGCCTAGAGCTATCCACTTGATCATTTGGGGTTAGAACGTACATTTTTACCCCACCGCCCGGAGTGTGCATGAGTCGCTTTGGTTCCTCGACCGCGTTTTACACCTATCTTCTGCTATCGGTAGCCGGCCTTGGCGGCCTTCTATATGGCATCGACGTCGGCATTATTTCGGGAGCTCTGTTGTACCTGGGCAAGACCGTTGATCTGACCGTGAGCCAGACCTCGATTCTGGTGGCTGCCGTGCTGGGCGGCAGCATGCTCTCTTCGCTGATTGCCGGCGTGCTGGCTGACTGGTGCGGACGCAAGAAGATGATGGTTGTCAGCGGCCTGTTGTTTGTCTTGAGCGTTGTGCTGATCGTACTGTCGCAAGGATTCTGGTCCTTGCTTGCCGGCCGCATTCTGCAGGGGCTGAGTGGCGGTGTGATTGCCGTGGTTGTTCCTCTGCACCTGGCGGAGAGTCTTCCGGCTTCAACACGTGGCCGCGGTTCGGCCATCTTCCAGTTCATGCTCACCGTCGGGATTGTGGCTGCGGCTGGAATCGGCGTCTATTACAGCCGTGGAGCCGAGCAGGCGATTGCAGCCGCCAATGGCAACGCCACGCTGATTCGCGCGGCTCAGGATCACGCATGGCGCGGCATGTTCCTGTCTGTCATTTATCCCGGATCGTTGTTTCTGCTGGGGACTTTTTTCGTCAGCGAATCTCCGCGCTGGCTGCATCGCATGGGCCGCAAGGAAAATGCGCTGGCCGTACTGCAGCAGATTGTTTCCCCGGAAGAAGCTGCCCGTGAACTGCGTGAAATGGACTCTGTGGAGCCGAAGTCCTCTTCCTCCTCACAGTCCGCCGCGGGATCGCTTCTGCAGCGCAAGCACATTGTGCCGTTTGTTCTGGCCTGCGTGATTCTGGGCTGCAACCAGGGCACAGGCATCAACTCGATTCTTGGTTACCTTTCCATCATCCTCAAGCAGGGCGGCATGTCCGCGCTGGAAGCCACGCGCGGCGATCTTGTGGTGAAGATTCTCAACTGCGTGATGACAGTCGTTGCTGTGGCCCTGGTTGACCGCAAGGGGCGCAAGTTCCTGCTCATGCTGGGAACAGGCGGCATTGTTCTGTCGCTCCTCTTTGGAGGAACGCTCTTCCGCATCTCTGAAGCGAAAAAAGTGGAAGTAGCCGATCAGATGCGGACGATGGTGCAGGGCAATCGCCTGACCGTCTCGCCGGAGTTTGTTCGCCGCGATAGTGGTGATACTACCCTGACGGTTCTTTATGGCTACGGGGATGGCGACCGGATTGCGACGCTGAGCTCGGCTGAAAAAGAGCCTCTGATACTTGCTCCGGAACCGACGGCTCCCACGGCGGCGCTGCAGATTCATCGTGCTTTTGTCGCTCCTCTGCCGTCGCGGCAGACGGCATGGCTGATCGCGTTGAGCCTGGCTCTGTTCATCGCCGGTTACTCGGTCGGCCCGGGTGTTGTGGTGTGGCTGGCGCTGTCTGAGCTGATGCCTACCCGCATACGCTCCGCAGGCATGGGTATTGCTCTGCTGATCAACCAGGGTGTCTCCACGCTGATCGCTGGCGTCTTTCTACCGGTTGTATCCTCGCACGGCTACTCGGCAATGTTCTTCTTCTGGGCCGGCTGCAGCCTTGTTTACTTCCTGACAGCGACCTTCTTCCTGCCGGAAACGAAGGGAAGGACCCTGGAAGAGATTGAAGCGATGTTTGCGAATGCGAAGAAAGCTTAGCGAATAGCTCGGCTCTGAAACACCTGCGGCGGAAGTATGGGCGCAGATGCTTTGCTACCCATCTTCCGCCGCAGGTGCTTTCAGGAAAGTTCAGCATCGAGTGACCTCATAATTTTGCAGAGATTTTTCTGGGATATAAGTACATAAGGTCGCGGCATGGATGGGTTTCAAGAATACGAGTTTCCCCCCATATTCTGTATTTGCGATGCAAGGAAAGTAAGTTGACGTGATCAAGACGCAGCAGGATCTGGCGAACGGTCGTGAGAGAGATGCAAAAAAAATCTTTTGACAACTTTTCAAAAGCCAGATACGGTCTCATCCGTACCTAAAACTTTAGCCATAGCAGTCATGGCATTTCTTTGGCTCGGTGCATGAGCTGAGCTGTAATCTGCATTGATTCTCGACGGGACAGACCTGCGTCTGTAACTGCTGAGAAGGAGAGTGTGTCTTGAAACGTTCTGGCTTTCTTCGCCTGCTCGCGGGCATAGTTGGGTTCGCTTGTGCCACCGCCGCATACGGCCAATTGACTGTATCGGGTGATACCACCCTCAATAGCAATCACCCCACGCTCAACTATGGTTCGCTTTCCAATCTGTACGTTTCAAGCAACCAGTCGACGTTGGTGCAATTTAGCCTTTCCGGTCTTCCTGTGGGGACGACGGCCAGTCAGATTGCCAGGGCGACGGTTAGCTTTTATGTAAACCGTGTTAATACGCCGGGACTGATCAGCGTGGCTCCGGTGAATGCTGCGTGGAATGAGTATGCGGTGACCAGCGCAAGTTCGCCTTCCATCGGGACGGCGTTTACCAGCGTCACAGCGACGACTCCGGGCCAGTATGTGGTGATTGATGTCACCAGCCAGGTGCAGTCGTGGCTGGCAAATCCAGGTACGAATTTTGGCATCGCGCTGACGACGAACGCGGCCAATGTTTTGCTGGACTCGAAGGAAAATGATCAGACCTCTCATCCGGGCTCGCTGGATGTTGTGGTGACTTCGATGGGTGCCACTGGAGCTACGGGGGCTACCGGAGCGCAGGGCATCCAGGGTGTTCAAGGCATCCAGGGCATTCAGGGTGTAACCGGAGCTACCGGTGCCACCGGAGCTGCGGGCGTCCAGGGCATTCAGGGTGTAACTGGCGTGACGGGAGCAACCGGCGCTACAGGAGCAACTGGAGCCACAGGTGCGACCGGCGCTACGGGAGCCACTGGTCTTACATTCCAGGGACCATGGTCCAGCTCAGTTGCCTATTCCGTCGGCGATGGAGTGTCCCTCAACGGTAGTTCCTGGATTTCGCTCACGGGCAATTTCAACGTCACTCCCGGATCGGATAGCACGGTATGGGCACTTCTTGCCCAGCAAGGATCCACGGGTGCGACGGGAGCCACTGGTGCACAAGGTCTGCAGGGTATCCAGGGCATTCAAGGCGTCACAGGGGCCACCGGTCCCCAGGGTCCGCAGGGTATTCAAGGTGTTCAGGGCGTCACAGGTGATACGGGGCCAACCGGAGCCACAGGTGCTACGGGTGCTACGGGGGCTACGGGTGCCACTGGCGCAACGGGAGCTCCGGTTTCCTTCAAAGGCACATGGTCTTCCTCGACTGCTTATGCCGCGGGTGACGCTGTCTATCTGAACGGATCTTCCTACATTGCACTCTTCAACAACCTGAATGTAAATCCCGCTACCGACGTAGCAGGATCGGGCGGAACCTGGGCGCTGCTGGCCCAGCAGGGCGCTACGGGAGCAACTGGTGTCACGGGCGCTACCGGAGCTACTGGTCTCCAGGGCCTGCAAGGGATTCAGGGTATCCAGGGTGTGACGGGTTATACCGGAAATACCGGCTCAACCGGTGCAACAGGCGCAACGGGCGACACAGGTGCAACAGGGGCTACCGGTGCTACGGGAGCAACGGGCTCTGGCGTCAGCTTCAAGGGGGCCTGGTCCAACACGCAGACCTACGCCATCAACGACATTGCGACCTATCCGTTTACCAATGGATCGACCTACATCTGCATCTCTCCGGTAACATCGCTGCCAGGAGCTTCGCCCGATACCGATACCACCCACTGGAAGTTATTTGTTCCCGCCGGTTCGACCGGGGCAACCGGTGCTACAGGCGGTATTGGCCCCACTGGACCTCTAGGCCCGCAAGGAGTCCAGGGGATTCAGGGTGTGACGGGTGATACCGGAAATACCGGTGCAACGGGAGCTACCGGAGCAGCCGGATCGGTTGCCTACCAGAGCGTCTACTCAACCGCCACCACGTATGCGAAGGGTGACGTCGTCTCGGACTCCAACTACTTCAACAGCTATATCTCTCTGGCGAACAGCAACCTCAATAACCCACTGCCCACCGGCAACACGCCGACTGCATTCTGGGCTCGTCTTGCATCTCAGGGTGCGCAAGGCCTGCAGGGAATTCAAGGCGCGAATGGTCCACAGGGGCCGACAGGACCGACGGGTGCAACGGGTGCGACAGGTCCGGCCGGAACGGCTGGGGACGGCCAAACGCTGACCAGCATTCCGCTGATCGTTGTTGGTCATGGAGCTGCTTCAACGCAGGCCAACTTCTCTCTGACGTCGAGCGCTGCAACCACTTCGTCTACAGCGAACTATTACATTGTGGCCACCCTGGCTCCGGCCTCGTGCCACGCCTATGTCACCATCTTCTCGTACGGCAATGCAATCACCTGGAACCTCTTCCAGGCGACGTATAGCGGAGGCAATACCTTCGGCACGCCATCGTCCAGCTCCTGCGCCACCAGTAGCGGTAACGGATACAGTTGCACCATCGACGGTGGAACTGTGAGTGCGGCAACTGGGATGTGGATGAACGAGTCAGCGGCAACCGCCGCCAGCTTTACCACAGCATTCTCTTGCCAGTAGAGTCTTTCAACCGCCGCCACCTTCTCGTAAACCGGGACGGTGGCGGCAACTATATCGTTCCAGGAACTTGTGGAGAAATGTAACGATGGCAGATCCATTTATCGGTGAAATTCGTGCTGTTGGCTTCGATTACGCGCCCGCGGATTGGGCGCCATGTGACGGCCGGCTTTTGCAGGTCTCGCAGTACCAGGCCCTGTTTGCTCTCTTGGGCACCATGTACGGTGGAAATGGTACCAGCACCTTCGGCCTTCCCGACCTGCGTGGACGCTCGGTCATCGGCGCCGGGATCGGCGCAAACCCTCCTCTTGCTCCCGTTGTGCAGGGAACCAAGTATGGCGCCCAGCAGGCTCAGCTCCTGCTCTCCAACATGCCGACGCATAACCATATCGCAATGGTGAACGATCCCGGCCATGCGCACTTGGCTGGCATGCCCTCGCATACCCATACCTTTGCCGTGCCCTGTGCGGCCAGTGCAACTACGGCCACCTCTACTGATCCGAACGGTAACGTGCTGTGCACCACCCAGGCCATCGAAGACGCTATCACCAATAGCCCTCTCGGTGTCGATCCGGGCCCTCTTCCGCTCTATGCTTCCACCGCAGGCGGAACGATGGCCAGCGCAAACACGGGTACGCCATCTGTGACTGCTACCACGTCCACTTCGGTCTCGACTACCGGAATCTCCGTTGTTACCGCCAATACGGGGTCAGGTTTGCCTTTTTCGATTCAGTCCCCTGGGCAGGGTCTCTACTACATCATTGCGCTCCTCGGCATCTGGCCGACGCGTCCGTAAACATGAACCATGTTGCAAAAGTATCGGTAGCATCCATCCAGGCTTATTGCAGAGTTCTAGAAGTTCAGGAAGGAAGTCACGCTCATGTCAGATCAATATCTCGGCGAAATCAGAATCTTCGGTGGTAACTTCGCTCCATCGGGCTGGGCCCTGTGCAACGGGCAGTTGATATCCATCAGTCAGAATTCCGCACTTTTCGCTATCCTCGGAACAACCTATGGTGGGGACGGCGTTCAGACCTTCGCTCTGCCTAATCTTCAGGGCCGTCTGCCATTGCACTGGGGAACTTCCACCACCGGCTCCAACTATGTTCTGGGAGAAGTGAGTGGTTCCGAGAAGGTAACTCTGCTGGCGAATAACCTTCCCATGCACACACATGCTATTTCGATTCCCGTTAATAGCGGTCCGGCAGACCTTTCGGATCCCACTGGAGCAATTGAATCCACGCCGAATGACCCAGCCAGCGGAAATCCGATCTCGTCATACACAAAGAATGCGGCGACTGGAGCCGCATTACCGTTCCAATCCGGAATTGCGGGTAGTTCAATCCCCATCTCTGTCATGCAGCCATTTCTGTGTGTGACCTTCATCATTGCTCTCGTAGGGATCTTCCCCTCCAGGGGCTAACAGGTAAGAATGCCGGTCGTGTATACAGTGCGAGCGATAGAAGCGCGGCCGGCATTTCGCAGGGCAGTACCGCAGGACGAGGTATTTTTGTTGAAGCTCTTTACCGCAACGAACGATGCTTTGAGGACCATGCCACCGCAGATGCGGGAGGTGCTGGCGCCGATACAGTACCGTGCCCGCCAGGCCAGCTATGCGGCAATGTATCCGCTGCTGGAGGACAGGGTGCTATGTCTGGAAGATGGCACGGCTGTGGGGCGTCACCTGATCCATCGTGGAGCAAGCGAGATCCGGACGGTAGACATTGCTGTGCTGCCGCAGTATCAGCGGCAGGGGATTGGCCGCGCTTCTCTGCAGCAGCTTCAGCTGGAGTGCGGGGAAGCCCGAGTTTCGCACACATTGAGCGTTGCGAAAGGTAATCCAGCGGAAACACTGTATCTCCGACTGGGATTTTCCGTGACCGGCGCCGATGAGATGTATCTCCATATGAGTTATGGAGCGGATGAGAGTACGGAGAGAGAAACTGAGGCAGAGAACTAGGATGGGAACTCCTCGTTGGAACATTCTGAAACTGGCATGTGCGACTGCATGGATTGCGGCCTCTGCGGTTGCAACGGCGCAGACTCCAGCGCAACTGAAGGTGCTGTCTGGCACGGGAGTGAGTCTGAGTGCGCCGCAGGTGGCACTGGTGAATGGCCAGCAGGCCGTTACTGTTCCGCTGAATGCCCCGGCGCAACTCTGCTATGACGCAGCGGGCAATTTCTATATTGCGGACCAGAACAACAACATTATTCGTAAGGTCGATACCGCCGGCATCATAACGACCATTGCCGGGACCGGCGAGCAGGGCTTTGATGGCGACGGGGGCGCGGCTACCAGCGCTACGCTGGACTCGCCGCAAGGTATCGCAATCGATACATCTGGCAACCTGTACATCGCCGACACGCGTAACCATCGCATTCGCAAGGTGAGCACGAGCGGCATCATTACGACTATTGCAGGCACAGGCGTTGCCGGGTTCTCCGGGGATGGCGGCGCTGCAACTTCGGCAACCATCAATCTTCCTACCGCCATCGCGGCCGACAGCAACGGGAATGTCTTTTTTGCGGACTCGAACAACAATCGCGTACGCGAAATCGTTGCCTCGTCCAGCGTGATTCAGACCGTGGCAGGCAATGGGGAGCAGGGCTACACCGGGGATGGAGGTTCAGCCACCAGCGCGACCCTGGATACACCGCAGGGAATTGCAATCGACAGCGCGGGCAACCTGTATCTGAGCGATACGCATAACAACCGCGTCCGTAAAGTGTCAGGCGGCATCATTACAACCATCGTTGGTGATGGAACCTTTAGCTTTGCAGGGGATGGAAGTGCAGCAACGTCTGGATCGCTCGCCTCTCCGCATGGAATCGCGGTGAACGCTGCCGGAACAACGTTGTACGTTGCGGATAGCAACAACAATCGCATCCGGCAGGTGAATAGTTCCAATGTCATTTCAACGGTTGCCGGAAGTGGCGAACAGGGTCATGATCAACTCAATGGCAGCGCAACCGCGGCTTCATTGGATACGCCGCGGGGTGTGACAACTGGTCCATTTGTGTCCTTTGCCTTTGCGGATACAGGAAACGATATTGTCCGCGCGGTTTCCAATTCGAATATCGTAACCACCGCAGGACTTGGCAACCAGAGCACAAGCCTTCTTGCGCTGACAGCCTCTGCGCAAACGACGACATACGGCCAGGGCACTTTGACAGCTACGCTGTCCAGTTCCACCCAGGCAACCGGGAGCATTATTTTCTATGACTATGGCTCTCAGGTTGCCACGGTTGCCTTGACCAGCAACACCGCCATTCTGAATCTCGGCTCCCTGAATGCCGGCACGCATAGCCTGAGTGCTTCCTTTGCTGGCGACGGTTCCAATCCGTCCGCGGTCAGTGGAGTGATGGTGGTGACTGTCAATCCATTGGCCATCACCGCGACCATCACTCCGTTGGTCTTGCAATATGGTCAGACGATTCCGGCGGTTACGGGCTCACTGTCCGGCGTACTTGCACAGGACAACGGCAACGTCCAGGTAGCGTTCAGCACCTCGGCCACCGCGACCTCCGTTCCCGGAGCGTATGCCGTGACGGGTACGCTTTCTGGAAGTGCGGCCCCGAACTATACGCTATCTTCCATTACCGGCAATGTTCTTATCACCAGGGCTGTATCGCTGGCGGCGTTGACCTCCAGTGTCAGCAACTCCCTGTTGGGATCGCCGG